>NZ_JBFUPM010000004.1:0-474065 GCF_041355255.1 Paraburkholderia sp. RCC_158
TTTTTCGGCTCTTTCTTGCGGAACATCTCGAGCATTCGCCGCGTGACGAGGAAGCCGCCGAACACGTTGACCGCCGCGAGCGCGACGGCGAGCGTGCCGAAGAACTTGCCCGGCGTGCCGAGCGTGAGGCCGGTCGCGAGCATTGCGCCGACAATCACGATCGCGGAAATCGCGTTGGTCACGGCCATCAGCGGCGTGTGCAGCGCGGGCGTGACGTTCCAGACGACGTGGTAGCCGACGTAAATCGCCAGCACGAAAATAATCAGGTTGATGACGGTGTGGTTGAGCACTTCCATCGCCGTTTCTCCAGGTGAATTCGCGTTATGCCTTGCGCGCGACTTCGCCGTCGCGGGTGAGCAGCGTGGCCGCGACGATGTCGTCGGCGAGGTCGATGTTCAGCGTGCCTTCCTTCGTGATAATGAGCTTGAGGAAGTCGAGCAGGTTGCGCGCGTAGAGCGAGGACGCGTCCGCGGGCACCATCGAGGCGAGATTCGTGTAGCCGACAATCGTCACGCCGTGCCTGACGATCACTTTGTCGGCTTCGGTGAGCGGGCAGTTGCCGCCGCGCCGGCCTTCATAGTCCGCGCCGCGGCCCGCTGCCAGATCGACCAGCACCGAGCCCGGTTTCATCGCCTGCACGGTTTCGACCGAGAGCAGCGTCGGCGCCGCGCGGCCCGGAATCAAGGCGGTGGAGATCACCACGTCGGCCTGTTTCGCGCGTTCGTGAACGAGTGCCGACTGGCGTTGCAGCCAGGAAGGCGGCATCGGCCGCGCATAGCCGCCGACGCCTTGCGCGGCTTCGCGCTCTTCATCGGTTTCGTAGGGGACGTCGAGAAACTTCGCGCCGAGCGATTCGATCTGCTCTTTGACGGCGGGACGCACGTCGGATGCCTCGATCACGGCGCCCAGGCGCTTGGCGGTCGCGATCGCCTGCAAGCCCGCCACGCCCGCGCCGAGAATCAGCACGCGCGCGGCTTTCACCGTGCCTGCGGCGGTCATCAGCATCGGCATGAAGCGCGGATAAAGCGTCGCGGCGAGCAGCACCGCCTTGTATCCGGCGATGTTCGCCTGCGACGACAGCACGTCGAGGCTTTGCGCGCGCGTGGTGCGCGGCGCGGCTTCGAGCGCGAAGGCGGTGACGCCCGCCGTGGCGAGTTGCTGCGCATTCTCCGCATTGAACGGATCGAGCATGCCGACCAGCGTCGCGCCGCGTTTGAGCAGCGGCAGTTCGGCTTCCGTGGGAGACTGGACTTTGAGGACGAGGTCGGCGCCAAACGCGCTGGCGGCGTCGACGATTTCCGCTCCAGCTGCGACATATGGGTCGTTCACAAAGCTCGCATTAATGCCGGCACCGCTCTGCACGAGAACATGATGCCCCTGCTCGACGAGTTTTCTTGTCGTCTCAGGCGTCGCCGAGACGCGGGTTTCGTGCGCGCGCGTCTCAATCGGTATGCCGATTTTCATATGTCGATGGACTCCGTGATGAGAATACGTCACCTTTCGATTGACGACGCATAGGCCGCGTCACCTGCTAATGCACAAATTCGCGACCCTGCCCGCTTACTAGCGATCGTTTTTATGCTGGTCAGTGTCGCTGATTTGCGCATGCGGCGTTTCGTTGGAAGATGGCCTTGACGCAGTGAACGCCTTTGCGCTTTTTCTCACAAAATCCTGCACGCTAAGAGGTGCCTTCCCTGTCAGATCAAACACGTCGCTGGACATGCGGTCGTAACGCCCCGCACGATGCAGATCGGCCATGGTCGTGAGGTGGTTGACGAGATGCAGCGGCAGACCCCTTTCGAGCAGTTTCTCGCGCCACGGTCCTACCTCTATGTCCTGATAGGTGATCCGACGTTCCAACGCCTTTGAGTATTCTCCAGCGTAAAAGTCCATGTTGTCCGAGTGCGGCCCCGTCAGGTGATACGTCTTGCCGACATGCGGTTGAGGATTTACCAACAGTTCAGTGACCACGCGCGCGACATCTTCTGCGGCGACAGGTGAGGTCTTGCCCCGGCCGAACGGCAACCGGATTTGATCAAACTGCTTGACCGATTGCGCCGAGAACATCATGAAAAAGCCTTCGAGAAAAACCGTTGGCCGTAGATATATAACAGGCAGTCCTGACCAATCAAGCGCCTGTTCGGCGAGCCAGTGCAACTTGTGCTGGGGACTGTCGGTTGTCTCTGTGATGCTCATTTGCGACAGCGTCATCTGCGACATGTTCACGAACGCTTTAACGCCGTGATGCTTTGCAACGCAAGCGGCATTGATCGTCGCGGCCAGATACAGGTCGGAGACTGACATGCCGAAGTACATGACCTCGCAGCCCTCGACCACGCGATGCATCGCATCCAGATCGAGCAAATCGCCCATCACCACTTCAGCGCCCATTTCCCGCAGTGCCAACGAACGATCATCCTCCTTGCGCACCATCGCCCGAACTCTTTTACCCCTTTCCAGCAGCAACTCAGTGACGGTGCGGCCGACCGCGCCCACGCGCCCGGCAGCCCCCGTTACCAGAATCGGTTTCTGATCCGACATATCAAACTCCTCTTGAGCCATGTCTACTCCTCTGCGTCCCGACAGAACAGAGGAGCCGAACGATCAGGCTGCCAGGTTCAAAATCTCGAGCACGCCTGCCGGCTGATTCACCGGGCGCGGATTGCTGAAGATAAAGAACTCGGTCATCGTGTTCTCTGCGACGAGCTCGAACTGATCGGGGCCGACATCCACTTCGCGAAGACTGGTCGGCAGGCCTAGCGACTGGCAAAACGTTTTGAATGCAACGGAGGCGGACTCGCCGGACTGCCCAAGCGCCTTCGCCAGCGACGCCTGAGCGTCAGCCGTAAAAGGAAGGTTATATTCAAGAATGCCGGGCATCATCACCGGCGTGCATAGAAAGTGCGGCACGCCGCACGTGCCTCCAAGCACGTGCCCGATCGCGTGACTTGCGCCCATGGGCACGCGAGCCTGCAATCCGAACGAACAGAGCCACGAGGCCACCTGACACTGGTTAGCAGCTTCAAGATCATTGCGGTCGTTGCGCGCGCGCGGCAGCCATTCGCGCATCAGTTCGATCCCGCGCAACACCGCAGCATCGACGAGCGGATTGCCCTGCGGCGAACAAAGCGCTTCGATTGCGTGATCCATCGCACGCGTGCCCGACCCCAGCAGCAGCGACTCGGGCGCATAGGGCAGAAGCTGCGGATCGAGAATGATTGCGATCGGCATCATCTTCGGGTGATAGAACGTCTGCTTTAGCTTTCTGCGCGCATCGGTGACGAGGCAACCGGCGTTGTACTCGCCACCGGAAAGACTTGTCGGAATCGCAATCATGCGTACCGTCGGCCCCTTGTAATTGCTGATCTTGCGACGGCCCTGCTCGTCGAGTTGCACCTCGAAGCCGTCCAACCCATCTTCATCGAGAATCTGGTGCTCGATGCAAAGGGTAGTAATCTTTGCAATGTCAACTACAGAGCCGCCACCAATAGCGACTATCAGATCCGCTTTTGCGTCGAGTGCGGCGCGCGTAGTCTCGACCGCGCCGTGCCGTGTGGTGTGCTGCGCGACGCCGTCGAATACGCCAACGCAGCGTTCGTCCAGCGCGGATACGATTTTTGCGATCTCGGAAGTGGTCGTATTCAGTGTCCGGCTGACGATCAAAAACACCCGCTTTGCGCCCACCCGTTCGACTTCCGCCATTAGCGTTGCGGCCGCTGGCCGGCCGAACGTAACCCGCTCCATTGTCGGGAAAAGATGTGTGCCCTTCGTTCGCATGACTTTCCTCCTAAGTTGTCCGTGATCGGAATCAGCCGCCCTGTTCGCCAGATTCGACGCGACAGCCGGATTTCCATGCAAGTCTCCTCTTGCACTGTCAAGTATCCGGAGATAACATAACACTGTCAAGTTTAATAATTTGGCACCTGAAAACCGCCGGGCACAGGCGTCAGGCTGAACTACAAATCAACCTTTCTTGAGACAACCATGCCAGGTTTCGACGCCCCCATCCGAGAACTTCGATTTCTACTCGAAGACGTTTTCCGGTTCGACGAAAAGACGGCCAAACTCCCAGGTTTCGAGGACGCCACACTCGATGTCGTCATGGCGATTCTCGACGGCGCGGCGACGTTTGCGCGCGAGGTGCTCGTTCCTATCAACCTGCCCGGCGACAAGGAAGGCTGCCACTTCAGCGATGGCACCGTCCGCACGCCCCACGGCTACAAGGCCGCTTACGATCTTTATTGCAAGAACGGCTGGCCCTTGCTCGCCTCGTCGCCCGATTGGGGCGGTCAGGGCCTCCCGCCTTCCGTCGCTCTCATGGTGCGGGAGTTCATAGCCTCGGGCTCCATGTCGTTCGGCATGTATGCGGGTCTATCGCAGGGCGCGTACCGTGCCATTCTCGCGCACGGCACGGATGAACTGAAGGCCACTTACCTGCCCAAGCTCGTCGATGGATCGTGGACCGGCACCATGTGTCTGACCGAGCCCGATAGCGGCTCGGATCTGTCATGTCTGCGTACACGGGCGGAGCCCGATGAGCAAGGCAGCTATCGCATCACCGGTACAAAGATCTTCATCTCCGGCGGCGATCACGATCTCACCGAGAACATCGTTCATCTGGTGCTAGCGCGCCTGCCCGATGCGCCGCCCGGCACGCGCGGCATCAGCCTTTTCGTCGTGCCGAAGCGGATCCCCGACTCCGCGACGGGGGAGGTCGCGCCTGATTCGGACGATCTTGTGTCGACCGGAGCGATTGAGCACAAGATGGGCATTCGCGCGTCTGCTACTGCCACGCTGAATTTCGAAGGCGCTCGCGGCTGGATGATAGGTCAACCCAACGGCGGGTTGCGCGCGATGTTCACGATGATGAACTCCTCGCGAATCGGGGTGGCCGTGCAAAGCGTCGGCGTGTCGGAGATCAGCTATCAGAACGCGCTCGCCTACGCGAAAGAGCGACGGCAGGGCAAAGCGCCGGGGCACAGCGGCGAACAGCGCGCCACGCCGGATGCGATCATCGATCATCCCGACGTACGCCGCGCGTTGCTCACGATGAAGGTACTGGTCGAGGGGATTCGCGCACTCTATGTCGAGTCTGCGATGCTTCTCGACGTGCGCGCGTCACAACCGGATTCAACCGAAGGGGAAGCCGCGGAAAGCCGGCTCGCGCTTCTCACACCTGTTCTGAAGAGCTTTATTAGCGATTGCGCGGTGCAAATCACCGATCTCGGTGTGCAGATTCATGGCGGTTATGGCTACGTGCACGAGACCGGCATGGAGCATCTGTTCCGCGACGCACGCATTGTGCCGCTCTACGAAGGCACGAACGGCATTCAGGCACTTGACCTCGTCACTCGGAAGATCGGTCTGGAAAATGGTCGTGTGTTTGACGCGTGGTTAGCTTCGATCGATCAGGTTATCGCGAGTGCGTCCAGCATGAAGGCACTTTCGCACCTGGTGTCTGCCCAGCGTCGCGCCGTCCAGCATCTCCGCGATGCGACTGACGCATTGCGCGCGTGGAGCAACGGAAAGGGACCGGATCAAGCCGGCGCTGCCACGGATTACCTGCGGCTATTCGGACTCGTCGCCATGGGCGCCGTCTGGCTGCGCATGGCCGAAGCGTCCTCGGCGGGCCGCGAGCGGGAACCTCATCTAGCGTCCTTCCATAACGGCAAGATCGGTGCAGCAACGTTTTATTTCGAGCGTCTGCTTCCCGAGTCCGACTGGCGCTTCGACAGCGTAATGCAGGGCGCACGCACTTTAATGACGTTGCGCAGCGCCGAATTCTGACGCGTCCGTAGGCGCGGCGCGCTTTTACCCATTTCGAGGAGTCATATGTCTACAGATAACACTCACGGTCCGCTCTCCGGTGTACGCATCCTGGACCTGTCGAGCATTGTGCTCGGTCCCCTTGCAACGTTGACGTTGGCCGGCCTCGGCGCGGAGGTCATCAAGATCGAAGCCCCCGACGGCGACAACGTGCGGGAGGCCGGCGTCATGCGGCACGACGCGTCGGAAGACGAGCACGTCAAGATGGGGCACGTGTTCATGCACAATAATCGCGGCAAGAAGAGCATCGTGCTCGACCTGAAGCGCGCCGAGGCGCGCGACGCGTTGCTTCGTCTGGTTGAAGATGCCGATGTTTTTCTGTCGAACGTTCGCCCGGCGGCAATGAAACGGCTTGGACTCGACTATGACGCGCTTGCGAGCGTCAACCCCCGACTTATCTATGTCACGGCGACCGGCTACAGCCAACGCGGACCCTACGCCGACCGGCCGGCCTATGACGACCTCATCCAGGGCGCTACGGGCATCCCGTGGCTTCTGCAGCAATATGGGGGCGGAGAACCTGTCTACGCCCCTGTGTCGCTGGCCGATCGTGTCACCGGTCTGCACGTCGCCTACTCCATCAGCGCTGCACTGTTCTCCCGCGAACGCAATGGTTTAGGCCAGCAAATCGAAGTGCCGATGTTCGAAAGCGTCGCGCATTTCGTGCTCGCCGATCACATGTCAGGAAAGACCTTCAGGCCCGCCGAAGGCGAGGCGGGCTATGACCGGTTGTTGTCACCCGATCGACGTCCGTACAAAACCGCCGATGGCTACCTGTGCGTCCTGATCTACAACGACAAACACTGGCGCGAGTTCTTCCGCGCAATCGGCAAGCCGGAGCAGTTCAGCAACGACATCCGCTTCTCTACCCAGCGCAATCGCTCGCGCAACATTCGCGAGGTCTATGCATGGGTTGCATCGGTCATGCCAAGCCGTACCACCGCGCAATGGCAGGCGTTGCTGGACGAGGCCGATATCCCCTATCAGGTGGTCAATTCAATGGACGATCTCCTGAACGACCCGCATTTAAATGCGACCGGCTTCATCGGCGAGGAAACGCATCCGACCGAGGGCCGGGTGTGCACGCTGGGCAACCCGACCGTCTGGTCGGGAACGCCGTTGCCGCCGCTCGCGCCCGCGCCAAAGCTCGGCCAACACACCGCGGAACTCCTGGAAGGGATCGGTTATTCGCCGGAAGAGGTCGACCGCATTATCGGTAAAAGCTCAATCGCCATGGACTAGCTGGCAGCCTCCACCGTCGCGGCATCTCCCGCGTCATTGACCATTCACTCAACATCGACTGTTACGAGGGATTCACATGTTCAAAAATGATCTTCTCAAGGGCAAGCGCATCCTGATCACCGGTGGCGGTTCCGGTCTGGGCAAGGAAATCGCTGCACGCTACCTGGAGCTAGGCGCAGATCTTTACATTTGCGGACGACGCGACGTAGTACTGAACGAGACGGCTGCGGAATTGATGGACCGTTTCGGCGGATCCGTGAAAGGCTACGCGGTCGACATTCGCAATGCGGAAGCAGTCGATCAGATGGTCGGCGAAATCTGGAAGGATGGCCCGCTCACCGGTCTGGTCAACAACGCCGCCGGCAACTTCGTCAGCCGCACGGAAGATCTGTCCTCGCGCGGGTTCGATGCCATCGCGAATATCGTGCTGCACGGAACGTTCTACGTGACGCAGGCGGTCGGAAAACGTTGGATAGAAGGCCAACTGTCCGGCAGCGTGGTGTCCATACTCGTGACCTGGGTGATGAACGGCGGGCCGTTCGTGGTTCCGTCGGCGATGTCCAAAGCGGGCGTCAATGTGATGACGAAATCGCTCGCGGTCGAATGGGGACGCCACCAGATTCGCCTGAACGCAATCGCGCCAGGGGTATTTCCGACCGAAGGCATGAGCAAGCGTCTTTACCCGGGACGCGACGACGCCGGCCGCTCAGAAGGCAATAGCCCGATGGGACGCGCGGGATACATGTCCGAGTTGCAGAACCTTGCGACCTTCCTGATGGCGGATGGCTGCGAATGGCTAACGGGCCAGACGATGACGATTGACGGCGCCAATTCGCTGGCCACCGGCGGCAATTTCTATCACTTCAAGGACTGGACCGATGCGGATTGGGACCACGCGCGCAATTCGATCCGAGAGCTGAACGACCGCGATCGCGCAGCCCGCGCCGTGTGATCGCGTTCACCGGTCTTGCAGCAAGACCGCGGCGCGGCGCGCTAATGCCGTTCAGTCAAGGTCTTTTCGAAGGTACAGACGGGAGTAACGCCAAGGTCGCGTTTTGACGACTTGGCGCCTGAGCAGCCGGATCGTTTTTCATTGGACGGGACTTCACCCGCCCCCGCAAACGCCGAACGCATGCGGAGGTTTCGCGGAGGCGCGCGTAAAGACGGTCCGCAAGTTTCTGCTGGATTGTATGGTGGGCTCGCGCGAAGCTGATGTCGATTGGTAGGAGTTTCCCTCACTTGCGGCGCTGGTGATCTCATTGCGGATCCGGTTTAGGCGATCAACGCACCGTATCTTTCGTGATACGTCCGTTCGACGATGCTGCCGTCCAACGTCAACCTCGAACTCTATATCGATTGCTTGATCACCCCAGTAGCTGGTCTAGATCTGCCGGCGACGCTGTAAGCAGGCGACGATATCTGCGTCTCTGTAGACGTTGGCGATCCCCAAGCAAAGTCAACGGCACGCGTTCGCGTCGACGCACGTCGACGGTCAGACCGCCCGTGCTTGCAAAAAATCCGGCAAAGCCAGCCCCTTCTTGCGCGCCTGCGGTGAGACGCGCATGCACACCGCCGCATGGTCAGCAGTGCCACAAATCACTTCCGGCAGAGATTCACGCGCCCCGGATCAGGAAGTGACGATTGGCGGCGGTCCCGTCAGGCCACACAGCATTTCTGCCACTCGAAGCGGGGATGTCCGGCTAACCGGCGCACATCGGCCTGCTCCTTTGCTTCAATAGCGTAGGTCAGGTGGTCCGCGAACATTGCGTCTAAAAGTTAAGAGTTCGGCGCAACGTTTGCGACCTGACCTGCAACAGGAACAAGACGCCGCTGGTCGCTTAGCCGAACCGCACTATGAGGGAGGCGCCGTTTTTTGCTCATCGACGATCGTCGCCATACATCTTGACGAAGAGCTTCGCGAGCCTGCGCGATGCATCAGCTTCGCGAAAGAAAAAATGCTTCCACCTTCGGTGGCCGCACATCGATTGACACTACCGGCGCAGGGGCGCTGCCCACGCCGCTGTCCCGCTCAAACGTTCATAGACCGGCCACCACGTGCGTGGGCCGCGGGACGGCAAACAATGTTGTGATAGCCTCTGCGCGTCGCTCCATGACTGCACGCTGGTTGATGCTCCCCTTGTCCGTCAGCTCATAGTGTTGCAGCGAAGGCGGCTCGGCCAGCAGGATTAGCCGGGCGATATACATCGACGCCCCCTTTTGTCCTTCGTTGGCGACACGCAGGCGGCGCTGGAGTTCCACAAGTAACGCGGGATGCTCCGGCAGATCTTCTACGCTGTGACCACTTAGTTCCGGTAGTGCTTGCGCGCACGCAGCGGGGTCGTGCCACGCCAGCACGCCGAGCGTGTTGTCGCCGTCGTGTACGATCACCGCTTCCTTAATCAACGGGCCACACGCGTTGAGCAAACGGGTACGCAATGCGGCTGTCCTCACCCACGTGCCATTTGCAAGTTTGAAGTCTTCTGCGAATCGACCGGCAAAGCGTAGACCCGCGACCGGGTTGTCCGGATTGACGAAGCGCACCGCGTCCCCCAGGATATAGAAACCTTCATCGTCGAACGCCGCTGCGGTCTGCTCCGGAGCATTTAGATACTCACGCACTATATTCGGCCCCTTGATACGCATTTCGTAGCGGTCCGGGAGGTCCGTGTCCGCTATCAACTTGAGTTCGATACCGCATAGCGGCAAACCAATGCAGCCGACGTCGTCGACGGCCCAATACTGCGTGACGGCCGGCCCTGAGCTTTCCGTGGCGCCGAACACGGATGTCAGCACGACGCGCTGGCCTGTCGCGCGGACCGCGACCGCCTGAAAGCGGTCGTAGACGCTACGTGAAAGTATCGCACCGCCGTAGTAGACGTAAGCCAGCCGCGAAAAGAAGTGAGCGGCGAACTTAGCATCGCGTTCCAGGGCGTCGATCAGCATCGACAGCCCTGCCGGTACGTTAAAGTACAGCGAGGGCGCGACTTCCGCGAGGTTTTTCAGCGTCGCGTCGAAACGGCCGGGCAATGGGCGGCCATCGTCGATATACAACGTCGCACCGAACCGCAGGATCCGGTTCAACACGATGTTCCCGCCCATCACGTGGTGCCAGGGCAGCCACTCCAGATAGACCGGTGCATAGTCGGGGGCCTGTTCGAAAATGCTGACCGTCATCTCCTGCGCGGCCGCGAGATTGCCGCGGCTCTGGACGACGGCTTTCGGCATCCCTGTCGATCCAGATGTGAACATGTATTTCGCTGGCAAATCCGGACTCAGATTTCGGTGCCGTGACTCGACATCTGGATCGATAGCCGTGCTCGCAAGATCGGCGAAGCGCAACATGCCGGGGCGGACATTCTCGACCGCCACCACGCGTTCGGGCGCCACGTCGAGCGCCGCCACCGCGCCGGCGAAACGCTCTGCGTCCTCGACGAAAACCATGTGTGGCTGGACGAGCGACACCGCATTACGCAAGCGCGCGTAGTTGCCGCCGATCAGCGAATAGGCGGGCGACACCGGCGACACGGGCACGCCAGCGTACAGCGCGCCCCATGTCATCAGGGCCTGCGCGATCGAGTTTTCCGACAGAATGACAAGCGGCGCCGTCGTGCCAGCACCGTGCCACAGCAATGCCGAGGCAATCGAACGCACGGCATTCCATACCTCGCTCACGCTCCACGCAATCCAGTCGCCGTTTGCGTCCCGCTGCGCGAGCATCGGATTATTCGGCCGAACCCGTGCCCAATGTTCAAGCCAGTCCGTCGTGCACGACTTCACAGCGGGCAAAAACTTGCCCGACCGCACTATCAGCGTGCCGTCCGGGTGCCTCTCGATATCGACTGAAGGCTCGCGAAAGCCCGGCTCGCGGAATGGCAGTTCCGTGAGATCCGCAACCGTTGACGTCATATAGTCCTCTGATGTTGTCCCGTCGACGCGCTTATCACCTCGTCGCGTCGCTCAGCGTTTCCTGTTTGACCGCGCGGCGCGATTAGAGCGCCTCGAGAATCGTGGCGATACCCTGCCCTCCACCGATACATTGCGTTGCCAGCGCATAGCGTCCGCCGTTGCGTTTGAGCAGCGACGCGGCCTTGCCGACTAGACGCGCACCCGTTGCGCCAAGCGGATGGCCGATCGCAAGCCCGCCGCCGTCGAGGTTGACACAGGCCGGCGACAGTTTGAGCTCGCGCATGCACGCGACCGCCTGGCTTGCGAAGGCCTCGTTGATTTCGATGACATCGAGTTGAGAGGCGTCGATACCGGCGCGCTGCAACGCCTTGCGGGTGGCCGGAATGGGGCCGATGCCCATCAGTTCGGGTTTGACCGATGCGACCGCCGCGGACTTCACTCGAGCGAGCGGTTCGAGGCCGTGTTCGCGGGCAAACGCTTCGGTGCAGATGAGCGTGGCGGAAGCGCCATCGGTCAGCGGCGACGACGTGCCGGCTGTCACGCTCCCGTCATCCCTGAATACCGGCTTGAGGCCAGCGAGCGCCTGCGCATTCGTGCCCGGTCGGATGCAGCCATCCTCGGCGACACGGCCATCCGGCGTTTCGATCGGCACGATCTCGTCCTTCAGTCTGCCTTGCTCCCGCGCCGCAGCCGCCTTCGCATGAGACGTGACGGCCAGCGCTTCCTGAGCCTCACGACTCACCTCGTAGAGACGCGCAACGTTCTCCGCGGTCATGCCCATCGACGTGTAAACCTCCTTGTAGTCGCGTTCGAGCACCGGATTGGGCGATTTATTGAAACCGCCCTGCGGCACGCGCGACATGGACTCGACGCCGCCACAAATAAAGGCGTCACCGAAGCCGAGCGCGATTTGCCCGGCGGCATAGTGAATCGCGGACATCGACGATCCGCAGAAACGGTTGATCGTCGCGCCGGGCACGTGCTCGCCGATGCCAGCGCGAAAACTGACGATACGCGCGATGTTGTGCCCCTGCTCCGCCTCGGGATACGAACAGCCCAGCACAAGATCTTCGATCAACGCAGGATCGAGCCGCGTGCGTTCCAGCAACGCAGCCACGACTTGAGCCGCCAGATCGTCGGGGCGCACACCAATCAGACCGCCTTTGCGCGCGAGATGGAAAGGCGATCGGGCAAAGCCGGCTATTACAATATCGTTCATTGCACTTCTCCTGACTGAAAACCAGCGCGGCTTGCGGCGCCCGGCATATTCGGAATTCGTATCCTGCGACCAGAAAACCTTCGGCTATTTCAGGTCGTCGGCCGGGCGGCGCGGAATGCTGGTGAGCCCATAAAGCCGCATGACGAGTTCATCGCGTTGATTCTTCAGGTCGATGCGTCCTTTCGCGATACCGCGTTTCGGCTTGTCAGGATGGGTGATGATCTCCACCAGCTCACGTTCGACATATACGACATCGCCGGGTCGCACCGGCAGAAGCCAGCGCAACTCGTCCGCACCGACGCCCACGATTGGCGTTTCGCCGAATAGACGAGCCCGCACGCACAGTTTCATTGCCACCGCGGCGAGATGCCAGCCGCTCGCGATCAGCCCGCCAAACGGACCCGCTTTTGCCGCCTCCATATCGGTGTGAAATGGCTGCGGATCGAATTTGCACCCGAAGTCGATAATGTCCTCGGCGTGGAGGGTCATTTTTTCGCTCATCCATTTTTCGCCGATCTTCAGGTCTTCCAGATATCGCCGCGTCATAGGTGTCGCTTCCCGCGCTCCGCGCGCTTCGTGCATTATTGAGGCCCGCCGTGCTGCTGAACGAGCTACCGCTACTCGAAGCGCGCCCCTCGCTGCGCTAACTTCACGAGCAGCGCGGCGGGCTGCCATTGGTCGCCCCGATAGCCGCTCTGGAATTGCCGAATTCTTGTCAGCACTGTATCGAGCCCCAGCGTGTTCGCGTAGTACATCGGGCCGCCACGCGTCACCGGGAAACCATATCCGGTCGCGTAGACCACATCGATATCGGATGCCCGTTGAGCGATACCCTCCTGCAGAATCAATGCGCCTTCATTGATCAACGCGAGCATCAGCCGGTCAACGATTTCCTGTTCGCCTATTGCGCGCGACGGCACGCCGATCTCTTGCCGGTAAGCAGACACAATCGCGGCAGCTTCGGGATCGGGAATTCGCTTACGGCTATTCTGCTCATAGCGATACCAGCCTTTACCGGTTTTCTGACCCTGACGCCCCGCTTCGCAAATGCGATCTGCGACGCGTGAATACACCATGTCAGGACGCTCGCTATAACGGCGTTTCCGGATCGACCAGCCAATGTCGAGGCCGCTCAGATCGCCAACTGCAAGCGGCCCCATCGCCATACCGAAACGTTCCATGGCCGAGTCGATCTGCTCGACAGTGCATCCTTCGTCGAGCAGGAACAGCGCCTGTTGCAGATAACGCTGCAACATCCGGTTGCCGATAAAACCGTCGCAAACCCGAGACATCACCGCCGTCTTTCGCAGCTTGCGGGCGATCTGCATGACGGCGATCAGCACCTCGTCGGAAGTCGTCCGGCATCGCACCACCTCGAGCAGACGCATCACATGCGCAGGGGAAAAGAAGTGCATGCCGACCACGTCCTGCGGCCGACTCGTCACGGCCGCGATCGCGTCGATGTCGAGCATCGACGTGTTCGTCGCCAGAATCGCGTGCGGCGGTGCGAGGCTGTCAAGTTCGCGGAAGATTTGTTGCTTGATTTCGAGTTGCTCGAAAGCCGCTTCCACGACCAGATCGACGTCGCTCACCGCGGAGGGAAGAGAAACCGTCGGAGCGATGAATGCGAGCCTACGGTCGCGCTCATCAGCACTAATGCGGCGTTTCACGACGTCGGCCTCGAACACGCCACGAATGATCGACATGCCACGCTCGAGCCCTTCAGGGCTCGCATCGATGAGCGCAACCCGGATCCCCGCATTCGCGAAGCAGACCGCAATGCCGGCGCCCATCGTGCCTGCACCGACAATGGCCACGGTGCGGATATCGCGCGGTCGTACATCGGCGGAAACGTCCGCGATCTTCGCGGCGTTGCGCTCGGCAAAGAAGTTATAGCGTAGCGCTTTAGACTCGGGTGTTTCGAGCAGTTCGAGGAATCGCGCACGTTCGAACTGGCGACCTTCTTCAAAGCTCAGTTTGGTCGCTGCCACGCAGCAATCGACGATATAAAGCTTTCCCTTATGGCTGGGGTAACGCTTGTTGATATCGTCGCGCAATTGATCGAACAGATCAGCGGGCGCCGTGTCCATGCGGACGCGGAGTTGGCTCGTCCGGCGCAATGGCGCGCCTTCGGCGACGAGTTGGCGTGCAAAGCTCACCGCATCGTCGAAAAGATCGCCATCCGACAGACGGTCGACAAGGCCTTGCCGGTGAGCCGTCGCTGCATCCACGGGCGAGCCGCTGAGCATCACCCTGGCGGCGTACTCCATGGGCACGAGTCGCGGCAAACGTTGCGTGCCACCCGCGCCCGGCAGGAAACCGAACGTCACCTCGGGCAACCCGAGCTTCGCATCGGCGGCCGCGATGCGGTAATGCATCGCCATGGCAAGTTCCAGGCCTGCACCGAACGCAAATCCGCCGATGGCGGCAATCAGCGGCTTGCCGAGCGTGTCACAACCTTCGATCAATTCGGGCATGGTGGGCGACGACAGCTGCGCGGCCGTGTTGAATTCGCGAATTTCCGCGCCACCGCAAAACGGCCGTGCGCCGCCCGTGAGGATAATCGCCGAGACATCGTCGCGCGCCGCAGCATGTCGCAGCTGGTCCTGCAGCGACTTACGCTGCACGGCCGACAAGCTGTTGACCGGCGGGTTCTGAAAAGTCACGACGGCAATGCCCTCCGTGACCGAATAGGCCGACTCCATGTCCATCTCGTCTCCTGATTATTGCAACGCCGGGAAAGGTCGTGCCGCTATCGATGAACAAGCCAGGCGGCCTCATCGATCTGCGCTGCAATTCATTGTGACAGCGTCAAGTTTGAGTGTCAACAAAGCAGTACAGACGTGCCAACAGGAGGTGAAGAGAAGCGTTCAGATCAACGAGGGTCGGGTGGGCGATGCGTCGCGCAAAGAAGCCGCGCCTTATTTCCTCGCGCGCCCGCCGGTGCGTGCTGGTGCGGGTGCATCAGCCTCAAAATGCGGCATCTTCAGGCCGCCGAGCAGCAAGTTGGTCACGCCAGTGCAGACTTCTTCGATCATGTCGTCCGGAACCTGGCAAAGGCCGCTCTCACGATCGGAAAGCAGCGTAGCGAGCCCGTGCATACCCGACCAGACAGCAATTGCGGAAAAACGCGGCGGACGGCCATCCTCCGCATGATCGGCCATAAATTCGGCGATGGTGTTATTGAGGAACTGAAAGGAGCCCGCGCTGGCTTCCATTAACTCCGGGTATTTACGCTTGTCGGAAACGCGCGGGCCGAACATCAGATGGAAAAGCTCAGGCTGCTCCAAGGCGAACTTGACATAGACCCGCATGATCACGCGCAGCCGGCGCTCTTTGGTCATGCCGTCTTTCAGCGCAGCGAGGCGCTCGCTCATCAATCGATGGAATCCCTCGGTTGCGATCGCCGCCAGAAGCCCTTCCTTGTCGCCGAAATGATGCGTCGGAGCGGTCTGTGACACCCCGGCCGAACGCGCCACTTCACGCAAGGACAAATCGGCCGCGCCGCGCAATGCCAGCAAAGCGATGCCACGTTGCACCATTTCCTCTCGCAGATTGCCGTGGTGCCACGACACTTTTTTGGAGGGTTCGATATGGCCGGATACAGAAGAAGACATAAACTTTTCACTGAAATATTAGGGGCCACTGCGGCAGACAGCATGCTTATATTCGTATCTTACCCTCTTGCAGGACAGAACGAAGTAGCAGCGCAGTGAACGCTGCGCCATCACATCGCGCGAAAGATCTCTGGAGTAGGTAACCAGGGGAAATCCCCGACGGAAAAGTCATTGCAAGCTTATCCCCCGCTCCCTATGATCCCATTAACTTGACACTGTAACGTTATGCAACGCTTCAGCCGCCGAAAATCGGCTACTGAAACGTAATCGGCATAGACGGTTTGCAGCAGGCTTAGGGTTCTGAAAATGACAGAGACGCACACAGGATCGCATCAGTTCCCGGCCGCCCTCGCGCTTGCTGGGTTGAAGAAGGCATTCGGCCCTACCGAGATCATCCGCGGCGTCGACTGGTCGGTACCACAAGGCGAGTGCCACGTCCTCATCGGTCCGAACGGAGCAGGAAAGTCGACGTTGTTTCACCTGATCAGTGGCCGATATCTAGCCACCAGCGGCACCATTCGTCTGAACGGTACGGACGTCACGCGGTACGGAGCAACGCGTATCAGCCGTGTCGGGCTTGGACGAAGCTTTCAAACAGCAAATATCTTCGGTCGGATGAGTACGTTCGAAAACGCTCGCATCGGCGCGCTGCGCGCGGTCGGTCATGGCGCGTCGTTCCTGCGACCTCTGCCGCGCGGTGGTGCAGCGGACATCCGCGCGCTCGAAGTGCTCGATGAAGTGGGACTGCTCGATAAGCGCAACGAACCGGCAGCACTTCTCTCATACGCGGATCAGCGCGCGCTCGAAATCGCACTCGCGCTCGCCGGCGGCCAGAAGGTCCTGCTGTTCGACGAACCCACGGCCGGCATGAACAAACAGGAAACGCGCAAGGTCATCGACCTAATGCAGAGACTGCGCGCGGCCGACCGAGAGCGCACCATTGTGATCATCGAGCACGACATGGACGTGGTGTTCGAACTGGCCGACCGGATCTCCGTGCTGGTCTATGGAGAACTCATCGCGACCGACACCCCCGCTGCGGTCCGGGCGAACAGAGCGGTACAGGAAGCCTATCTCGGCACGCCTGCCACATCCGCCGCAACTCATTCCCACCAGAAGCGCTGAACCATGAATGCATCCCCCCACCCGCACGTGGCAAAGAGCGCCAACATGACGCCGCTTTTCAGTGCCAGCGATATCGTCGCCGGATATGGACAAAGCCGGGTATTGCACGGCGCAACCATTCATGTGAGCCGAGGGGAGACCGTCGGACTCCTGGGCCGCAACGGCGTCGGCCGCTCGACGCTGCTTAAAGCGATCATGAAGCTGCTACCTGCGAGCGGTGCGATCGAAATGGACGGCGCGCCGCTCGGCGAGGCCAGAACCCATGACATGGCGCGCGCGGGGATCGGCTACGTCCCCGAAGATCGGGCGATCTTCCCGGATCTAACCGTGCGCGAGAACCTGTCGGTGGGACTGCCGCAACGCGGCCGCGCCGGATCGGCGGCGCGCGAACGCGCGACGTGGACCGAAGAAGAGTTCTTTGCGATGTTTCCGAACCTCAAACGCAGAGCAGACGTTGCCGGCGGGGTGCTTTCCGGAGGCGAGCAGCAGATGCTGACCATCTGTCGCACGCTAATGATGCAGCCGCGCCTGGTTCTGGTCGACGAACCGACTGAAGGCCTGAGCCTGTCGATGGTCGATCAGGTCGCACAGCTCCTGAGGGAAGTCGCGCGGCGCGGCGTAGCCGTGTTGCTGGTCGAACAGAAGCTAACTATCGCGCTTGGCTTGTGCGACCGCATTAACGTGATGGGGCATGGCCGCATTGTCTTCGACGGGAGTGTCGACGAATTCGAAAATGATCCTTCCGTGCGTGCCGAATGGCTAGAGGTTTGATCAAACACGCTGTCGATAAGGCAGGCGGCCATTCCCAGCGATGGCCGCGTCAGAGGAGATTCACGATGTTGCAGAAATTCAGTCCCGTCCTGCGCCGATCGTTGAGCGCGTGCATGATCGCAACGCCCTGCGCGCTTGGTGCGCTTGGCATTTTTGCCTCGCCCGATGCGCACGCTGCCCCGCCCATCAAGATCATGGTCATCGAACCGATGTCCGGCCCCCAGTCGTCCACCATGGAAGCGTCTGCAAAGAACCTGCAATATGCCGTCAAGCGCGACAATGATGCGGGCGGTGTTCTCGGATCGAAAATTGACCTCCAGTTCTGTGACGACAAGTTCAGCCCGAAAGACGGAAAAGACTGTCTTGACAGAGCGATTGGCAGCGACACCCACTTCGTGATGCAGGGCATCGGTGCGAATGTCACGCTGACGTTAGTCGACGCAATCGAGAAATACAACGCGCGTAACCCCGGCAAGGAACTCATTCTGATCAATTGGGCCGGTCTGGATGAAGAAATGACCGGGAAGTACTGCTCATTCTGGCATTTCCGCACTGACGGGCATATCGGCATGAAGATGAAAGCCGCTGTCCTCTCGCTCGACCAGTCGGTCAAGCGCGTGTACCTGATAAACATGGATTACTCGATGGGCCAGAACGCGGACGCCGCTACGCGGCGCCTGCTGAAACAGTACCGCCCCGACATTCAGATCGTCGGCAGCGAACTGCATCCCCCAAACCGGGTTCAGGATTTCACGCCGTATGTCGCCAAGATTAAGGCTGCGAAGCCGGACGTGATACTTACGGCTAACATCGGCACCGACCTGAGCCGGCTGATTCGGGCGGGTAACGACATCGGCCTCGAGGCACGTTGGTACACCGTCTACGCCTCGCAACATGGACAGGTTACGACGATCGGCGCGAAAGGCGTCGGCAAGGTGTATCAGGCTTCTGACTCAATCATGAGCATGGACAACCCGGTAATCGACAAGCTGGTCGAACAGTCGCGCGCCGACGGCTACGGTGATTTCGAAAGCGTGCGGCTCTATCGCGGCTACCTGTTTCTGACAGACGCCATTCGTGACGCGAAGACAACGCAGCCGCTCGCAGTGGCGAAGGCGATTGAGAAGACAACAGTATCGATCGGCGACTACAAAGCGACGATGCGCGCGTCCGACCATCAGGCGCAATTGCCGATGAACCTCTCGGTGGTCACCGCAGACGCCAAGTTCAAACAGGAAGGTACGCCGTGGGGTTTCAAGTTGCTGAAGAGCTTCCCCGCCGCTGAAATGACCGAGCCCACCGATTGCAAGATGAAGCGGCCGCCCGGAGCCTGAACGGGTGCCAGACAATCAACGGACGATAGACATGCAAACTCTCGCACTGGGACTGTTCAATGGCATCAGCTACGGCATGCTGCTGTTCCTGATGGCAGCCGGCTTGACACTCGTTCTCAGCATGCTGGGCATGCTTAATTTCGCGCATCCTGCGTTCTACATGCTCGGCGCGTACTTCAGCTACTCGGTCGCGCAGTTGCTCGGGCTCGGCTACTGGTGCGGACTCTTCGCGGCTCCGCTGTGTTGTGCGCTTATCGGCGGTCTCGTCGAGCGATATCTATTGCGCCGGGTCATTCAGTTTGGCATTTTAGGGCCGCTATTACTGACCTTCGGCCTTGGCATCGTCATTGTCGAATCCGTGACGCTGTTATGGGGCAAACATTCGGTTCCCTATGCCGTGCCCGCTTCGCTGGATTTCCCGCTGTTCTCGCTTTACGGCATCGATTATTCCGCCTACCGCGCGTTCACTCTCGTCGTCACCATCGCAGTGCTCGGCGTACTGTATTGGTTACTCAAAGGCACTCGCATCGGCACGACGGTTCGTGCGTCCCTCTCGCATCCCGAGATGGTCAACGCGCTCGGACACAATTTGCCGCGCCTGCGCACCAATGTGTTCGCCTTGGGTTCGGCACTCGCCGGTCTGGCTGGCGCACTGTCGGGGAACATCATCGGCACTGAGCCGGGCATGGCTGCGCAGCTCGGCGGCATACTGATGATCGTAGTTGTCGTCGGCGGACTCGGTTCGCTTGCCGGAGCGTTCGTTTCGGCGCTGCTGATCGGCATACTTCAGACGCTGACCGTATCGACGCCGTTATCGTGGTCCGACTTTCTCACGCCGTTGCAGCACGTGCTTTCCGGTATTGCAACAAACGAGGCGCTCACGCAACCCGTCAGCCGGTTCGCTCCTTTGGTTCCGTTTGCCATCGTCATCGTCGTGCTGGCAATTCGTCCGCGCGGCTTGATGGGACGTCGCAATTAATGGACTTCGATATGTCGACAATGAATAGTGGGCAACCTGTCGTTGGAACTCCGGTCCAGCAATCCCTTGCATTGTCTGGCAACGCCGAGCGCTGGCAAGCGTTTTTGCCGCCTCGACCGAATCTGGCCCGAAGCATTTCATGCTGGGGTGCCGCACTGATCGCTGCAATCGCGTTGCCGTTTATTTTTCCCGGCACGCTGGGCATCTCGGTGCTCACGCAAATCTGCATTGCCGTGACGTTCGCGCTCGCCTTCAACATGCTGCTCGGCGGGACCGGGATGCTGTCGTTCGGTCACGCGCTGTATTTCGGCACGGGTGCCTATGCGACCGCGCATTTCCTCAACTTTTTCGGCGGGGCGGTGCCCGTCGTGCTGGTGCCGTTGGTCGGCGGGCTTGCCGCATTGCTCATCGGTGCGTTCATCGCGCTTTTCACCGTGCGTAGCGGAAAGGTGATCTTCGCGATGATATCGCTGGCGGTCGGACAGCTTGCGTATTCCGCAGCGACGATCATGACGGGATGGTCTGGAGGCGACGAGGGTATCCGACTGGACCCAACACAAGCGGCCGGATGGGGCATCGACTTCGGCTCGCCGCTAGCCGTGTATTTTCTCGTGGCCGCGTGGGCGTGGCTCGCGGCGCTTGCCATGCATACTTTTACGCGGACGCCACTTGGCCGGCTGATGAATGCCACGCGCGACAACGCCGAGCGAATGAATTTCGTCGGCTTTGATCCGGTGATGATTCGCGGCCTCGCTCTCACGCTTTCAGCGGGTTTCGCGGGCATCGCGGGCGCCCTCTATGCACTCGCCTTCCAGGTCGTGACGCTCGATACTCTCAGCATCGCGCAAAGTACCAACGGAATGCTGCATACATACATCGGCGGCCATACGACTTTCTTTGGCCCGGTAGTCGGCGCGGTGCTAATTACGGTTATTTCGGCCCATTTGTCCACACTGACCGACGCGTGGTCGCTCTACATCGGCATCTTTTTCGTTGCCGTCGTGGTATCGATGCGGCGTGGCTTGACCGGTTGGCTGGCTGATCTGTCACGCACCGGCGCGAACGTCTATCGCAAAGGCGGTGCGCAGCGCGTCGTCAAACTGGCGGCACCGAGCTTGTTCGGCGGCATCGCGGTATGCGCGGGATTCATCATGGCGATCGAGATGACCCGCTCGCTCCTCGAAGGCATGGGTGCGCCGGTCAGAGTTTCATTTGGCCCGCTCGGAACTGGTTTCCAGCTTGACCCTCAACAAGCGATCTATTGGATTTTCGCCGCCCTGCTATTCGGCGCTGGCGTCGGAATCATCCGCAAGCGTCAGAAGAACCGCAACTAGCAGCTTTACTCATCCCTTTCCGAACTGCGGACGACGCGAGAACGCCCCCGCGTGTCCGTCCGACCACCATGCGCCCACGCGGCGCGTCCGCGGCGAGAGAAAAGACTCCACAGCTCGCAGAAGAAGCGCCTCGACGTTTATTTGCCCAAAACTTGACATTGTCAAATTTTCGTTGCGGCCATAAAACGAACAACAGACAAAGGTAAGGAGAAGACCTTGAAAAAGCTATACCTCGCAGAAATTGCCTTAGCCGGCGCCGTTCCGCTGTCAAGCTATGCCCAAACGTCGGTGACCCTTTATGGCGTGGTCGACAGCGGTATTTTATACAAGACGCATGCGGGGTCGGGCGGCTCCGCATGGTCACTGGGAACAGGCATCGATTCGACGAACAGATGGGGTTTGACCGGTCGTGAAGATCTCGGCAACGGCCTGTACGCGACGTTCGAACTCGAAAGCGCCTTTCGCATCAATACGGGCGCTTTGATCAATGGCGGCCAACCCGCGAGTTCCGGAACCGTGTTGTTTGATCGGGGAGCGACAGTCGGCATAAGCAGCAACGTTGCGGGCGCCCTTCTGCTCGGCAAGAACCGCTCACCGCTGTTGCGCACCCTGGCGCGACTCGATATCGAGGGCTATTCGAATTTTGGCTCATTGAACAACCTTCTTTATGAGAACCTGTCCGGCTATACGGGGTATCAATACTCGTGGGTGGACAATTCCGTCGAATATATGAGTCCGGATATCGGCGGGTTCCAGGGTTCGGCAATGTACTCGTTCGGCGGTGTGGCGGGCGATATCAAATCCAAACAGGTGTTCTCTATCGGCGGCACTTATCATCTGGGCAGTTTCACGGGCGGGGCGGCTTACTTCTCGGGACATGACGTGACCGGCGCCACCGATGCCACCACGGCGCGCGCGTATACCGTCGGTGCAAATTACGGCTGGAGCCAGTTCAAGTTCATGATTGATTTTGCCAACTTCAAGAACCCTTCGCGCGGCACCAGCGACAACTTTTACACCGCCGAGGTCGCGTACATGCCGACGTCTTTCTGGACCGTCACCGCAACGTATATGTATCAGGACGACCGCGTCACCAGTGACCGCAATGCCAGCCTGTACAAGCTCGGGCTGAACTATGCGCTGTCTCGTTCCACATCACTATATTCGTTCGTAGGCTATGTGAGGAATAACAAGCTGGCCATGTTGGGATTGCAGAACTCCGCTCCCACCGGAGTCACGGGAAAGAATCAGTTCGGTGCTGCAATAGGCGTTCGCCATCTTTTCTGATACTACTTGCTGCCCATTGCCGTCCGGTCGTCGTTCGACTAGGCAGCTGCAGTCCAGCGAGCGTACATCTGCGTTCATCGAGACCGAAGTTCAGCGCGGCGTCGGGATCGGACGTGGTCACGATGTTCCACCCTGCCCGACCGCCGCTGTTGGAGCCCACAATTGACGCTAGCAGCGTTCACAGAAGCGCTAGCAAGTTCAGTAACGCCGCTAGCGTAGCCATCCGTTTCTGGGAAATCGGGGAGTTCGATAGCGCGATATTGCCCGGAGCGCCGCACCGCAGTTGGCGGCTTTTCCAAAGACCGATGCAGGGACCGCTTCCAGCAGGCTATGATGCACGGTGCAGTATTCAGCATCGGGACTGAGCCATTCCCTCTTCCACCGTGGGGCCGAAACGTCGACATCGTTGAGCACGAGACATTTGAAACAATAGACAAGGTAACGCTGGTCGGCCATCCATTCGGGTGGCGTCTGGATCGCTGCCAACCTACCCTCGCTCATCCGCGCCAACTTGGACAGCTGATCCAGCGGTGATGCGGAGACCGGGGGAAACAATATCCATCCCGCTTTTCCAAGGTTCGGCAGATCCAGCCCCGTGCTCGTTTCCCACAGCATGCCCACGCTAATCTGGCAACACGTCGCGACTCGACCTAGCCAGCTGCCAAATGCCTCTTCGAAAAACGGCCTGGGAGCAAGAGGCCATGGCTTCACAGGATCAGGCATGTTCGCGAGCGACACGCTCGAGATGCGAGATGTCGATGAGCTCTTCTCCGTTTCGGATAGAAAGCTCCGCTCCGTCGTTCAGGATTGTCGAAATGGCGCCGGTAAGCCCACCACTCGCTTCCAGAACGTACTGGACAATCTCGCGCCGTGAAAGATCGGACGGTTTCCTTAGCGGCAGCACCCTTTCGAAGGCGGCGAGAAGCCGCCGAAGGCTATCGCTCTCCCTCCACCGCGGTATCTCGAATGGCCTGTAACGGCTCACCATCTGCGGATCGGTTTGAAGCGCAAGCACTGCGTCGCGCGTGCCCACCAGGACCATGCTGATCTGCAGATCATTTGCAAGGTATTTCAGCAGATTCAGAGAGGCACGCTGCTCACGATACGTTCCTGCAAGCAGGTGATGCACCTCATCCACAATCAACATTTGCGGCGACATCCGTTTCAGGATATCCCGCGCCAGCCGTTCGAGAGACGCCAGACCGGCAGCAGCGTTATGGGGAGCGCCGAGTTCGAATAACAGCGCAGAACAAAACCTATGTTGATCTGGAGTCGGGGGCATCTGGACGGAAACAACCGGACACCGCTCTACACCTCGTCTCTCGTCAAATTCGTTGGGATGGGCACGCCTGAACTTCGCCGTAATCTTGGTCTTCCCAATGTTCGAATCGCCGTGCAACAAGAGGCATGGCATACGGTCGCGTGGGGGTGTCTCATAGAGCCTCTGAAGCACCTGTAACGCTTCGGTCGCGCGCGGATAATCGATCCAGCGATCACGAAGGAGACCTTTTACACGATCCTCGCTTCCCAACTGCGCCTGCTCTCTGGCAGCCGGAAGTAAGTGCGCCAGTCCATCGTGCTTCATGTCGGCTCCTTACCACTGTTCGACGTCGTACGCGGTCACTGGTAAGTCATAATCCACCTGTTCCGCGTCCCGCTGTTCAGGTTGCTGCTCGACTCCCTGCCGGTCTAGCCTTCCCAAAGGAGGAATGCTCTGCGATCTGGAACGCCGACGCTTCCGAGTGGCTCGCGTCGCATTCATGATCACACTCCGTTGCTCCATGATCGTCTCAAAAATTCCTCTTTGTGAGATCGTTCGCTGTCCTCTATCCCTGATCGCTTTCAAAGCTGCCCGCTGTTCGAAGAGCGAGATGGGAGGCCGCCGCAAATCCGCGTAACGCACCTCTATGTAGATCTTCTTTCCCGCACTTACGATTACCCTCGACAGGTCCTCGGGATGGTAACGCACAGTCACAGCACGGCGTGTCTCCCGCCATGCGGCGAACAACGGGTGCCAATACCGGATCCGAAATATGTTGAGGCCATCCGCCTGTATTGTTCGTGGCTCGACTGGCAGAAACCTTATCAAAAATTGAAGTTCTGCATCCGGTGCATTCGGCAGATATCGGGACTCAGCCGAGCTGGAAAGTTCGCGCCACTTTTCGGCAGGAGGAAGCCCAGACAAGCCGCGATGAGGGCTTTGATGATATCGCCTTCCGATTTCGATCGTCATCCATTGTTCGAAGTCCTTAAGTGTCAGGCTGGCGGTTTTCTCGGCCTGGCGAGCCTTGCGTCCTTTTGCGGACGATCCCGTCGCTCCTGGCAACCCACGCACGCGCTCCATCAACGTCCGGTTCAGCCGTTCAATATGGCCACCAAAATGGGGCTTACCGACCGGACGATACATAAGGTCAATGCCGTATTCACGGCATCCGCTGCGGAGCGCCCTGCTCTTGAATTCAGCGGCGTTATCAAGATGCAGGACACGCGGAATACCTCTCATGGGCCAGTCTGCTTCTACGCCTATCTTGGCAAGCCATGCCGCCTTCGGCAGCACGACCCGTGTCAGAAGCAAGCCGACCGTGGCCGCGCCGGGTCGTTCCATTCTCAGGTAGAAGCCCAGCACGCACCTCGACGCAACATCAAGTGCGAGGGACAGCCACGGGCGGCCAATAACCTGCCCGTCCAACTCGCTCACCAGCAGGATGTCGGCCTGCGTGTGATCGATCTGGACGATGTCAAGCGGATAGCGGACCCCGAACGTGCCGGGTGCAATCATCGACTCGGGAAGTGCAGCTCGTGCCAATGCATCTTGCTGGCGATATGCTGTCCATCGGCGAGCCACCGTAGACCGACTGGGAGAGTCCAGGCCCGCAACCGCACATCGACGTTTGATTTCAAGCACCAGGTCGGTTGCTGGATGGGCCAGTTGCCGTTGCGCGGGTAACCATTCGTGCACGACATCGTCGATGACGGTCTCAACCGCGGCGTCCAGTTGCCCGCCTGGTATGCGACCGCAAGGCGACGGCTGTAAAGTGCTCGTTACAGGATTCGCGAGAAAGCGGCGACGCAGGCGATAGACGGTCGCCCAATGAACCTTGAGCAATTGCGCCGCGCGTTTCGCCTGCTCCCGGGAAAGCTCACCGTTTCCCAGAGGTCTCAACACCGACGCTATTTTCGCTGCCCGAGCTTCAATCTCCTCGGAGGACGCCATGTCTACCCCCATATGCGGCAAGGACGCGCTAGCAGCATTAGAGAACATGAAATCGACGCTAGCAACGTTAGTGGACATCGTGCCACTCAGCCGTTGCGCCGTTACAACAGCCTAAAATCGCTCGATTTTCCATTTTTTGCTCGATATGTCGAGCACTTTCAGTCAATTTTCTGCTAGCAGACTTACTGACGCGGCTAGCGGCAACTGTGGGCACCAACATCATCATCGAGATCCTCCCGCGCACCCATCCGATTCGCGCGCCCCCGACATTCCGAGGCAGCGTATGAGCGCAAATGACCAGGATCTTCATTCGGACCGTCGGCTCTTCGGCAACGAGCGCCAACAGGAGACACTCACGTCTGCCGCTCCAGGCAGCCCCTGGCGCCGCTCGCGGCATCGTCACATCATCCCGGTCGACACCTTCGAAACCGCCTTCGACACCATCCCGACCCAGGTTCGCTTCAGCATCCGGTGGCAAGGCTGACGGTGAGCCCGCTTTATTCCCCATAGCCGATCCAGGTTCCGGCCGCGTCGGTTCACTCCGCGGTTTCCTCCCTTCAGCCTTGTCCAACGCCTGCCCGCATGCGTCGCCGTGCACTCATGGGCTGCGGACAAGGGCAGGCATCGAACAACGCTTAACGGAAAGACTCAGTCGTCGATAGAGAGAAGACATTCGCCGGCACGATTTGCGAATGTCAGTGAAGCGTCCTTCTTTAAGGACGCTTCACTGAAGAGCTGCTGGCGCGGTCTTTATGCGGTCAACCAGTGCGTCCTGCGACCCACGTCCGGTTTGATCTCAGATGTCGAAGAGGGAGACGGCTTGCGCGACGCCGGCCGCTTTCAGACGGATTTTTTCGGATATCGAAGCAACGGCGTCTACCAGCGCCGAATTCCGTTGCGTCGTCACGTCAATCGCCGTTATGGCCTCTTCGATCTGCACCATGCCATGCCGTTGTTCGGCACACGCATCCTTTATCTCACCAATCAGGTTGCAGACTGTGGTTACGGCGGCCTCCGTTTCCCGCATTTTCGCGCCGGCTCTTTCTGCGACGCCGCGGCCCTCCTGGGCCAGATTTACGCTATTTGTGGCAAGGCTACGGATTTCATTGGCGGCCGCCGCGCTTCGCTGAGCAAGAGCCCTCACCTCGGCGGCCACGACCGCAAAGCTGCGCCCGCCTGGTCCTGCACGAGCCGCTTCCACTGCGGCGTTTAGAGCAAGAATGTTGGTCTGATACGCTATCCCATCGATCACGCCCAGTATGCTCCCGCTTTCCGAGCTGGACGCATCAACCTGCCGCATGATCTCGACCATCCGCTCGACTATCTCTCCTCCCGCACGCGCCACAACCGTGGATTCCTGCGCAAGTCGATCCGCCTCGCTTGCCGCCTCCGTATTGTTCGAAATCGTCGCGTTGAGCTGCTCGACACTAGCTGCAGTATTCTGAATACTACTAACCTGTTGATCGGTCCGTTCGGACAGGTCACGATTTCCGCCAGCTAGCGTCTCGGTCCCCGAGGATACATGGATCACCCCGTCACGCACATCGGCTACCGTTGTCCGCAAGTTCAGGATCGCCTGGTTGAGTAGCAGCAGGACGTCCCCTAATTCGTCATCACGCGGCAAGCCAGGCGCAATGTCGAGCTGTCCTGCCGCCAGACCAATAGCCACCCGGGTGATTTCGCGCAAAGGCCGATAAACCATTTTTGTCAAAAGCCAACCGGCAATGACGAAGACAGAGAGCAGCACGGCGCATATAGTTTCAAGACGTATTCCATTGGAAGATGCAATGCACGCCGAGAACGATGCCAGCAACAGCCCCAGCACGACACTCGCAATCTTCCAACGCAAACTTATGCGTATGGCGCCGGACGGCGAAAAGAACCCTCTTTTCTTCCGAACTCTTCCGCCGTGTACAGACCAGTCCCTGCTGCCGTCACCGATCATTCGGTAGGCGTGGGCTACGTCGGCGGCCTCCGCAAGTTCGATGGGTTCGATCATCGCAATTGCCCGTTTGCCGGAACGGCTGGGCATCAGATTCGATCGGGCCCAAAAAACCTCACCAGTCACCGTTCGGTAAGCGAGGAATCCAATCCATGGGCGATTAGCCCGCACCGTTTTCTGGATATCGAGCAGGACGGCCTTAGGTATATCTGCAAGTAGCGACGACGCTGGCGCATTAAGCACGGCTTCGCGGGACCACCCGAGCGATTCCACGAACGTGTCGTTCACATATTCAACGTTCCCATCAAGTGCCACCATAACGAGTGGACGGCGTGCGCTTGACGTCATGTTTCCACCTCGCAAAGATCGCTCGCAGCATCACGTGTGTCTGTCATCGCTTCACTCGGGCTGCATTGCATGCGAACGGTCGCTCGCCGCAGGTGACACGGTTGCGCTCGACATCATGATGTCCACCGCTCGATCCGCGACCGCCATTACCGTCGCATTCGTATTGGAGCTAATGATCGACGGCATCATCGATGCATCGAACACACGCAACCCGGTGACGCCTTTCACTTGGAGATCCGGCGTCAGGACTGACATCGGATCGTCAGGATGCCCCATCCTGCATGTGCCGACCGGATGATAGTTGGATTCCGTCGTCCGCCTGATGTACTCGGACAGTTCGTCGTCCGACTGGAGCTGGAGCCCCGGCCCCACTTCGGCCTTTACGATAGACGCGAAAGGTTCGTGAGCCGCGATTCCTCTCAGATACCGGATCGCTTCGACGAGCCGCTTCGTGTCTTCGTCATCGTGGAGCCAGTTGGGATCGACCAATGCATCGTCTGTCGGGTCGGCCGATTTCAGCCGCACGGTTCCGCGTGAACGCGGCCGCACGAGATTCGCCATCAGCGTCATGCCGTAGGACGGCTTTGGAGCCTGCGGATCGGGCCACATAACCCCAACGCAATAGAGCTGCAGGTCCGGTTCGTCGTCCGGGACGCTGAGGTTCACGAACGCCATCGTTTCCGCACCGTTCGACGCAATAGGACCGTTATGGAAAGCAAGGTATTGCAGCCCGTTCCATAGGGCACGTGCTCCGCGATCCTCGCCGAAGTAACCGTGCTGCCCGTGCGTGGTCATCGAGACCACCGCGACGTTATGGTCCTGCAGGTTTTCGCCCACGCCCGGCGAGTCGACCCGCACCTCCACGCCGTGTTCGCGCAGATGGGCGGCGGGACCGATGCCCGACAACATCAGCAGCTTGGGCGTCGCGAAAGCGCCGGCGCAGACAATCACTTCGGACGACGCCCGCGCCTGCATGAGCGCGCCGCGTGCCGTGTATTCGACACCGACCGCGCGTTCTCCCTCGAAAACAATGCGATGCACATTGGCTTGTGTGACCAGGGACAGCAGCGGATCGGACATGACCGGCGCAAGGAACGCATCTGCAGCACTGCAGCGTTGCCCCTTGTGCGTAGTCGTCTGCATATACCCGACTCCGCGCAGCGTTCCGGCATTGAAGTCCGTCGCGAACGGCAAGCCCTTGCGCTGCATGGCACGCACAAACCGGTCCGCCACATCGGCTTTGTACAACGGGTCCGAGACCTTCAGTGGGCCGTCGGCGCCGTGCGCCTCGTTGTCGAGTCGCTGGTTGCCTTCCTGTTTGCAGAAATACGGCAATAACCCTTCCCACGACCAGCCCGGATCACCCGTAGCGGCGACCCAGCGTTCGTAGTCGGTACGCGATCCCCTGGTATAAGCCATCGCATTCACGGAGCTGCCGCCGCCGACAACATTGCCCTGCGGAATGGAGACCGCGCGACCACCCAGCGACGCCTGCGGGGCCGACGCGTAGCGTTTTATAAGCGGGCTACCGTTGAACAGCATTTTGAACGTCCCAGCGGGCATACGGATCAGCGCGCTGTTAGCCGGCGGCCCTGCTTCCACCAGCAGCACTTTCGCCCGCCACTCGCGAACCAGTCGGTTCGCCGTCACGCAGCCAGCGCTCCCGGCGCCGACCACAATGTAGTCGTAGTCCATCACGTCACTCCTGCCGCGCGCGCGGCGAACCGGCAGGAAGATATATCGCCTGGTCTTCCAGGAATGCGTGCAAGCCCTCTGGACCTCCCTCTCTCCCGATCCCCGATTGCTTGAAGCCGCCAAACGGCACGTTAGGCGCCATCTCCAGTCCGTTGACCGAAACGTTGCCGGTTCTGATCCGCCGCGCCATTGCATAACCGCGCTCGACGTCGCTGGTGAACACCGTACCGCTCAGTCCGAAGTCGGTATCGTTCGCCAATGCCACCGCCTGGTCGACGTCGTCGTACGCGATGATCGACGCGACGGGGCCGAAAATTTCTTCGCGGGCAATCGTCATGTCGGCTGTCACGCCTGCGAATACGGTAGGCTCGACGAAGAACCCCTCTTCAAATCGAGGACTGCGGGCACCGCCCGTCGTGATTCGCGCCCCTTCCTTACGCCCCGCCTCGATGTATCCGAGCACCCGGTCGAGCTGACGGCGGCTCGCAAGCGGGCCAACCTGCGTGGCCATGTCCCAGGGGTCCCCTACCTTGAGAGAGCCAATGACCGCGCTATAGGCTTCGACGAACTCCTGCTCGCGCGTGCGCGGGACCAGGATTCGTGTCTGTGCAAAGCAGATCTGCCCGGAGAACGGCATTGTGAACGGCGCTAGCGCGGCAAGCGTCGGATTCAGTTCCGCATCATCCAGAACGATGGCGGCAGATTTTCCGCCCAGTTCGAGCGTCACTCTAGCAAGCCGGTCAGCACAGGTTCTAGCAATCACCTTTCCTGTGGCTGTGCTCCCGGTGAAGCTGACCTTGTCGACTTCCTGCTTGGCTACCAGATGTGCGCCTCCGTCCGCGTCAGCAGTAATCACATTCAGTACGCCCGGCGGGAGGCCCGCCTCGTGCGCGCATTGCGCGACAACAAGCGCATCGAACGGTGTTTCTGGGGGCGCCTTGACCACAACCGTGCATCCGGCAGCCAGTGCCGCGCCCAGCTTATAGGAGAGAATGGGTAGTTGCGCGTTCCACGGCGCGATCAGCGCAGCAACGCCGACTGGTTGCCGGATAATGCTGGCCGTTCCGTTGCGCGTGGGCCGGCTCTCTTCAAAAGCGAAGGTCGACGCCAGGTCGGCGTAGTAATCAAGCATTGCCGTCGCGGTGGGTACGAACATATCCGCGAACCACACAGGTGCACCGACTTCAGCAGTCCAGATGCGCGACAGGAGCGTCATGCGGGACGCCAGCGACGCGGACATCCTTCGCAGGCAGGCGGCCCGTTCGGGGCCAGTCATGCGTGGCCAGGGTCCGGTATCGAACGCTCTTCGCGCGGCATCGACCGCTTTGTCTACATCCTCCGCGTTCGCGAGCGACACCGTTGCAAAAACCTGTTCAGTCGACGGCGCCACGAGCGATACGGATGCATTGGAGACAGGTTTCACCCACTGCCCATCGATGTAAAAGCTGGATAGCAGGTCGGGAGCCAGTTCGGATGTCGGGTCAAACGGAAAGGTAGGCATGGGTTCTCCTGATATTCACTGCGTCTTCGTGGCCGGATACGAACGCCGGCGTCTGCGGGAGTGCGAACTAGAAACGATGCCCGTAACTAACGCCAACGACCTCGGTTCGCGTTCGTTCGCTGAACCCGGTACTGGCACCGTCTCCGGTCACCGTGACGGGGAATCCATATTCGAAGACTCCGCTCACTTCATCGGTCTTGTTGAACCGGTACGACGTGCCGACGGAAACCGATGTTGATACCGGCATCGCGGAAAGCAGATTCTGCGCGACCACAGAAGGACCGATAGGATGATTGCCGCGTGAGAATCCCGTGCGCAGCGTCCAGCGCGAATTGACGTCCCACGCCGCACCGAGGCGGAAAAAGTCCTGGTTTTGCCAGCCGAATCCTTGCGCGGAGCCGATTACCGTATTGGAAAATTCCATATGTAACCAGTCTGCCGCCAGTGTCACGCTCGGTATGATCCTGTAGGCAATGCCGACGCCGTATTGGGCGCCGATATCGATGCGGCCGCCGCCAGCCGCCAGCAGGTCGTCTTTGTAGCCGGCGAGCTTACTCATCCGGATGCGCGAGGCGTAACTTGCTCCAAAGGTGAAAGCAGGCGTCGGTTGCCAGATGTAACCGACCCGTGCTCCGTAGCCGAACGCGTTCGACACACCGTGCGAAGGCAGCGGCTGGAGTGTCCCGTCGCTCATGGGGACAATGGCGCCATTCGCAGAAAATCGCTGATAGGCCAGCGCCAGACTGAAACCGAGGATGTTGTGTTCTGTGATCCTGTACGTGACAGTCGGCGCAGCGATTGCGGTCTGCAAGCTCGATTGAGCCACTCCTGCACCGGCAATCGAGAGCGCGGGTCGGCCATAGCTCGTGCCCACACCAACCCCGAATAGAGAAACACCCAATGTGAGCCGCGGCGAGATCTGCCAGTTCGCGCCTCCATTGGGAACCGGATACACTTTTCCGCTATGCAGTCTGTTGGACGCACTCCCATAGTCGAAATCTGTCAGCGGCTCCAGAAGCTGAACGCCGAAGTCGGTTCGCGATCCGACTAGCCCCATGCCGGCTGGATTGTCGGCCGCGGCCGTACTGTCCTGGGGAAACGCGATCGAAGTTCCGCCCATACCGGCGGACAGGACATTGGACCCGCTAAGCGCGATGCCGTCGACAGCCACTGCGTACTTCACGGGGAGTATTACAAGGGCGCTCGCGGTTAGCGCGCGCACACAGCCAGTCCTGCCAAAGCGCTTTGACATCGTTGTCTCCAGTCTTTTTTATGAGTTTTTCCCTTAACTGCCGACTCCGAATTACAAATCGACCACCAGCACCTTCGTAAGCGAACGGGATACACACATCGCCATGCAATCCCCCTTCGCGTGTTCCTGTGCAGTGAGAAAGTAGTCGCGATGGTCTGGGCATCCTTCGAGTACCTTCACGATGCAGGTCCCGCAGACTCCCTGCTCGCAGGATGTCTCGACGTCCGTTCCATGCTCTCGCAGCACATCGACAATCGTTTTGTCCGCGGGGATGGTGAACGTCTTGTCCGACCGGGCGAGCCTGACGTCAAAGGAGGTGTGCGGCTCGGCCTCCGATGGCGCCGCAGCGGCAAAATACTCGAGATGAACGGCGTCGTCTGGCCAACCGTGACGCGCGGCGACCATGCGGACTGTGTCCATGAAGGGCTGAGGTCCGCACAGGTACAGATGACATCCGTCATGGCGGTTGCGCAGCGCATCGTCCAACGTCGCTTCGACAGCATCGCGCTCCAGGCCGAATAGCAGCCGGCACGAGCTATTGAGCGGCTCACTGCCCAGTTCGTCTCGGAATGCCGTGTGAGTTTCAGAGCGGGTGAAATACAGTAATTCGAACGCACGGTCCTGACGGTGGAACTGTCGCGCCATGCTGATAATCGGCGTAATGCCGATACCCCCCGCCACCAGCAGATTGCGTTGAGCTTCAGCACAGGTGGTGAAATGATTACGCGGCGCAGAGATTCTCAGTAGACTGCCGACATTCAACGACTCATGGACAAACTTCGAGCCGCCGCGCGATTCGGGCTCCCGCTTGACGGCGATCTCGTACGTCGATGTGTCGGTACACGATCCGCACAGCGAGTACTGGCGGATCACTCCCGAATCAAGATGCACATCGATATGCGAGCCAGGCTCCCACGCCGGCAGCACAGATCCGTCCTGCGGCAAGAGTTTCAACAGGCGGATTCCCTCGGCAATGATTTCGGCAGCAACGACTCGAACGGGGATGGTATTCATGGCAAAAATACGTCAGGGAGAGTCAGGTCACACAACGACGACGTCATTGCGGCAAAGAATAATTGCGTCCCGCCGGAAAACCTGGCGAGACGCGTGGACGTTTTCTTAAGTCGTGCGCGGTTGCAAACTGAACAGCTCGGCACTTTCGCTGTAACCCGCGCAATACGTTTCCTTTGACTCCCCAGCGCCGATCTCTCCGGTTATCACGACCATGTCCCGGAAATCGTTGTCTTCCTGGCGGCGAACCACGCCGCGAGGATCTCCGTTTTCCGCTACCACCTGCGCCGCCTCGTCGAGCATCCGGCGCGCTCGTACGATGGCAATATCGGACGACGAAAGGTGCTCGCCGCTCTGCTCGTGGATCGTCCCCTGCGACTGGGTGATCGCAATGTCATGCACGGAAAAACACTCGCCCAAACCCAGGTAAGCCTGGCGCTTCATCGATTCGCGATCCTGTGAATACAGGTCGTCTTTGGCGCGCCGCATGCGGTCGCCTTCGGCTTTTTCGGATTCGTATTGTTCCGCGAGTGCGGCCTTATCGAGTTTGCCGCTGCGATGAAAAATGAACTCCCAGCGCCAGTGATGTTCATCATCGATAGGAACGTCCCACAGCATCGTTACCCCGCCGTCACCGAGATAGCCCTCGAAGCCACCAACAGCGCAGGCGTTAGGCATCACGAAATTAGTGATGCGGATTGACGACCGATCAGTGCCTTCGATCTTGCGCAGGGTATATAGCCTCACGCCAAAGCGTGTATCCTCCACAGCCAGCTCGGGCCTCGCCTGATTCGAAAACACGCCCCAGCGGGCTTGCATGTCCGCACTCGACAGCTCCAACTGATGCAAGTAAGACGTGTGAACAGGATCGATATTGCCTTCGCTCGCCTGCATCCAGTTGCAGTCCCCAAACCAGCGCGTCGTGTAGCGATACTCGCTACCGCCTGCGAGCGCCGGATAATTCGGAAAAAGCGGTGGTTCGCCTGGACCCATATACGCCCAGAACGCGCCACCCGCCTCATGAAGCGGATATGACTTCATTCGGATCCGGTCTTTGGCGGTAGCCGAAGCTTCGGCAGGCTGATCGAGACAATGGCCATTCACGTCGAACAGCCAGCCGTGATAAGGACAACGAATACCGCCAGATTCAATACGGCCCAGCGCGAGGTCCGTGCAGCGGTGAGCACACTTCCGGTCGATCAGACCGACATGACCATCGTCATCGCGAAACAACACCAGGTCTTCGCCCATGATGCGAATCGGCTGTGGCGCAGAACCGACTGGCAACGAATCGATCAACGCCACTGGCTGCCAGTAACGCCGAAGCAATTCGCCTGCAGGCGTGCCGGCATTGGTCTGCGTGAGGTACTGGTAGCGATCCGCTCCGCGCGGGCGGGGCTTGATGGTGATTGGATGTGTGGAGGTGTCCATAATGTCTCCTGTGTTTTGTTCAAAGGGCAAGACGTAAAAGGCGGGCGCACCCGGCTGGGACTGGCGTCAACCTATGCGCCGTCGTCCGGACTCCTGTGACGCGGACGCCCAGACAGAAGCGGGAATGCAAGCACCACCACCACAGCCGATCCGACATACCCGATAGCCAGCCGCCGCATGAGCCCCGCTGTTCCCAACACCTCGAAATGACCGTCAACGAATGCATTGAACAGCGTGCCCGCCAGGCAGGTCAGAAACGAGCCGAGCAGGCTGTTCCTGATAACAGTGCGGCCACGCCGCCATAAAGTGATCCATCGCTGCAGAGACATTGCCAGTTCACTCGGTGTCCATGAGTGTTAAGATATAGTGATATCTGATTTAGGGAAACCGCATCATCGGCATATCTGATATACATTTTCGGTAGGACTGGCAAATGGAAATAAAACAGCTTCAGCATTTCTCGCGCATCGCTGAGATCGGCAACCTGACGCGGGCCGCCAGCGTGCTTGGGTTGACCCAGGCGGCACTGAGCCGTCAGGTCGCGCAACTCGAGGCAGAGCTTGGCACCGAGCTATTCCGGCGCAACGGCCGCGGCCTTGTCCTGACCGACGCCGGTCAGAGGCTGCTTGACCACGTTCCGATGGTCCTGCGTCAGGTCGCGCTAGCGGAACGCGCGGTCAGAGGCAGTGTTGGGCCGGCGCAGGGTAACCTCGTGCTCGGACTACCCCCCAGCCTTGCACGCACAGTCGTCGTCCCGCTAATTGATGCCTTCCGCGAGCACTTGCCAGAAGTGACACTGCGCACCGTCGACGGTCTATCGGCGAATCTGGTCGATATGGTCGGCACGGGCAAGCTCGACTGTTCAGTGGTCTATAACCAACCGCCTAGCGATTCCGCCGAATTACGCCTGCTAGCCGACGAGGAGTTGTACCTTGTCTCTGGGCCACTGACCCAGCGCGCTGGAAGAGCGCTGCCGCGCTCCCTTGCGCTCGCAGACGTGGCGACACTCCCGCTCGTGACAGCGGGCACCAATAATGCAGTGCACGCGGCACTGGCGACCGCCATGGCCTCGCTCGGCCTGACGCCGCAGGTTGTGCACGAGATCGAAAACCTGACGGCGATACTGGAACTGGTCCGCAAAGGTTACGGAAGCGCCGTGATCCCGCTGAGTGGTGTGCACCCCTGCATCAGAGACTCCAACCTACGACTGCATCGCATTCGCAAGCCAATTCTTAAATGCAGTCTTTCCGTTGCGACGCCGGTGCGTGCGCTGAACGACTCCCTGATTGCGCAAGGTACTTCGTTAGTACGCGACGTCGTGCGACAGCAACTCGTGCAATTTCATGGAGATGTCGAAAAAGCCATCGACGGGTGACACCCACAACGGCATAGATTCCATGGCCTCGCCAGAAGCCATGGAACACGTTTCTAGAAGCGCTGCTGAATACCGAAAAGAACACCGACCTGTTTCGCATTCGCCACCGTGGAGTAACCCGCCCCAACGGAATAGGACGCACGACTGTTGTTCTGCATGAAGCCGAGCATCGTGTAGACGGATGTTCTTTTCGACAGGAGATACGTCGCGCGCATCACGTAGTAGTTGGCATTCTTGTGATCCGTTGTGGCGATCCTCGATACCTCCGCGTCCAGCGCGATATCTGGCTTGAGCATGTAAGAGGCGCCGCCGTAGAAAATGTTGGTCTGGTAGTCCGTTGCCGCAGTCGTCATTCGGTGGATTGCGCCGCCACGCAAGGCAAGCTCCCCCAACTGAAAATAGCCACTGACCATATATCGCGTCGTCTTCTGACCTGCACTTGAGAGCAGCAATGGCATCGACGGATCATAAGAAACGCTGCCTGGCAACAAGCCGGGGCCGCCGCGCAACTGATCGTACACGAACTGTAGACCGTACTCCGGCCCCCAATAACCGGCCAGCGCCGTAATCTGACGGCACGCTGTCGAGTTTCCTGGAACATTGCCCGGACAATTGGTTGCGCCGGGGTTGAATGCCGCCCCGCCATTTACCGTTGGGCTACCCTGGCTGCTCGCAGCATCCCGGCCGGTGCTGTAGGTGGCACCCAGAACGAAATGATGAAAATCGTTGAAGTAACTTATCGTGTTGTCGGAACGGCTATTGGGCAGATACGGATCAAGCGCCGCCAACGAATATAGCGCCGGCCCGAGGACAGTCGACTTCATCAACGCGATATACGTCATATTGATCTGACGCCCCGCGCGAACCGTGCCATACGGTGTTTCAAGTCCTACCCACGCCGATCGGCCAAAAAGCCGGTTTCCATTTTGAAGAGCACCTGAGTTCGGTGCAAAGCCACTCTCGAGTTCAAAAATGACATTCAATCCCGCACCGAGGTTTTCTTTTCCACGCAACCCCCAACGAGACGGGAGCGAGCTGGATAAGGAGGTCATCCGGACCGCAGAACCGGAAGCGCTCTTTTGACCCGGCGTCCTGGCCGCCTGACTTTCCCAATCTATACCGGTATCAATAATTCCATAGAGGGTCACGCTGCCCTCTGCATATGCCTGCACGGACACGAGCAGCGCGGATGCGAGTACCGCCGCGTTCAGAATTTGTTTCATGTCTCCAATCCTTAAAAGATTTCTTTTTTATTTTTGTAACCAACGACGAACGGCGATTCGTTTGCGACCATCAAACCCGGCAATCCACAAAAGGAGAGCAAGGTTGACTGTCGGCCGAACGGTACTTCAGATTGTTTATTGGTAATGCTAACGATCGTGCTAACACCACGCGGTGTAGATGTCTTTGGCTAACGTCCTCCACGGAGTCATTTCATTGCCGGTCTGCAGTGTCAACGCCGTCACGCGAGCTAATCACCCGCGCTAAGCGTGACCCGTGAACCGGCTGCTCACTCTAGCTGTCTGGCAAGCTGGTGTAAGACCCGGTAGCATGGAAGCACGCTTGCGACGCTTGCATTCGGCTCGCGGCATTCGCGGATCGCTGCGAAAAATTCCTTGTCTTGCCGCGCTACTCCGCTCAACACCGGCTCGGCCATATCAAGGTCAAGAGTCTCTCCCATGCCGTTGGTCAACACGTCATAGCGGGCGATGTAGGTCAAGCCGTCGCCTATATATCGAAACGTTGATCCCAACGGTCCATCGTTGTTGAAACTAAGAGATAGCGTGCACACTGCACCGCCGCGACTCTTGAGTTGGATTGACATATCGAGGGCAATGCCAAGCCTCGGATGGATAGGCCCTTGCAACACATTGGCAGCGATTACCTCTTCACCGGTCTGATACTGGAACAGGTCTACGGTATGAGCCGCGTGATGCCACAACAGATGATCCGTCCAGTCCCGCGGTTGCCCAAGGGCATTTGTATTGAAACGGCGCAAAAAATGTGTCTGCACATCGAGCTGACGTAACGAAAACTCGCCAGTCAGAATGCGTTCGCGCAGCCACTGATGCCCCGAATTGAAACGTCGCGTATGTCCGCACATCGCGACCAACCCCGTGCGTTGCTGCCAAAGCGCAACCGCTTGCGCATCGTCAAGCGAGTCCGCAAGGGGAATCTCCACCTGAACATGCTTGCCCGCCTGCAGGCAGATGATCGCCTGAGCGGCGTGCAATGGAGTTGGCGTGCAGAGGATAACCGCGTCGAGATCGGGCTGAGACAGCACTTCGTCCAGTTGCGCGCTTGTCTGTGCAATCTGATAGCGGCCCGCGACCTCACGCGCTTTTTGGAGGTTTTCGTCTACGATGCACACCACTTCGGCTACATCGAGGCTCTGAATCGCGTCCAGATGCTGAATGCCAAATGCCCCAGCACCGGCGAGCGCGACTTTCAGCGGCTTGATCACGTGTCCTCCAATACCAGCAGACCATAGGCTGTGTTCGATGCCGGCACGTGATAGAAACGATGAATCAGACGAACCGTTTCACTCATCGCACCGCGCATGATGAGCCACATGATGATCTCCAGCCCTTCAGAGCCCGCCTCGCGCAACAGTTCTGTATGTCCGATCCTCGCCAATGACAGCGGATCACGCACCATGTCGTCGAGCCATTGATTGTCGTAGGGCGCGTTGATCAGTCCGGCGCGCTCCCCCTGCAATTGATGCGACATGCCACCGGTCCCGAGCACAGCTACCTTGATGTCGGGACCATACGAATCGATTGCCCGGCGAAGAGCCTGTCCAAGCTTGAAGCAACGCAAGGCGGTCGGCTGAGGATACTGGATCACATTGACGCACAATGGGATCACACGGCAGGGCCACTGCTGCGGCTGACCAAACAGCAGCGAGAGCGGCACAGTAAGACCGTGATCCACCGACATTTCCCCAACCATCGTCACATCGATTTCATCGTTCAACACCAGCGATTCGATCAGGTGCCACGCCAGCGCCGGGTCTCCAAGGCACGTCGGTACGGGCCGAGGTCCATACCCCTCGTCATGTGGAGGAAACTCGTTCGCGACGCCTATTGCAAATGTCGGAGTGACATCGAGACCGAATCTCGACGCGTGATCGTTATAGACAACGATAACCACGTCGGGCTTGACCTCGTCCATCCAGTCGCGCGCGGCCTGCACTCCGTCGAACAGCGGTTTCCAGTATGGTTCCTGAGTTTTTCCGTGATCGATGGCTGCACCAATTGACGGCACATGTGAAGTACCCACCCCTCCGACGAACCTAGCCATGAGACCACTCCTCGACACTGCGGTTACCGTTGATCGGACGGCCACCGGAAATCATCATCTCGCGGAAGTCATCCACTGACATTCCGTTGGCCGACATGGCCGCGCCGACGTGCTGCATCGTAAGACCGTCGAAAATTGCCAGCTTAAACGTGTAGTAAATGTTCCCGCCGAGTCGTAACATTGCGAGCCAGTCCCGATTCAGCACGGCATTGCGTTGCTCGTCGCTCAACTTGAAATTCTTCAGGTAGCCGGGAGAGTCGGCTCGAAAGGCTGCACGATTGCTTTCCAGGTCTAGCGACTTGCAAAACATGTTTAGCGCGTATCCCTTCTGACAATGGGCCCCATCGAAGACATAGGTGCCGGGAATCTGGCGATAGTCGCGAGCGTTGGTCGCATTCATCATTTCCCCCAGTACAGTCGCATGGGATTGTCGACCAGCAGCTTGCGCTGGAGCTCAGGCGTCGTGGCAATGCTAGGAATAAAGTCCACCAGCAATCCATCGTCCGGCATATGATTCTTCAGATTCGGGTGGGGCCAGTCGGTGCCCCAAAGCACCCGATCCGGGAACGTTTCCACCAAGCGCCGGGCGAACGGCACCACGTCCTGGTAAGCGCCCTGCTCTCCGTTCAGCGCTGGTTTTCCAGTTATAGAAAGTCGCTCGGGGCAGCTAACTTTGGACCAGACGTTGGCATGCTCGCGCATGAATTTCACGAGCAGTTCGAAATCCCTTCCGTCTACAGGTTGGGTGACGTCAGGCCGCCCCATGTGGTCGATCACCACGGTAGTCGGCAGTCCCGAGAAAAAGTCCCACAGCTCTGGCAGGTCCACAGCCTCGAAATAGACAACGACATGCCAGTTCAGTTTGGCGACGCGATGTGCGACTTCTATCAGTTCTTCTCTCGGTGTAAAGTCGACGAGACGTTTGACGAAATTGAATCTGACTCCCCTGATCCCGGCAGCATGCAACGCGTCAAGTTCCTGATCGCTGACATTGCGTTTTACCGTCGCAACGCCGCGCGCTTGGCCGCCAGAACTGAGGCACGCGTCCACCAGCGCACGGTTGTCTGCGCCATGGCAGGTTGCCTGCACGATTACATTGCGCTCAAACCCCAGGTGATCGCGCAACGCAAACAGCTGTTCCTTGCTGGCATCGCACGGGGTGTACTTGCGCTCGGTTGCATAGGGAAAGCGCTCACCGGGACCAAACACATGGCAGTGGGCATCTACCGAACCGGCCGGTAGCTGGAAACGCGGTTTGGAAGGACTCTGGCACCAGTCCAACCAACCGGGTGACTTTGGGAAATGCTCGCTCATTGTCTTTCTCGTTCCGTCTCAATCTATTTCAGGCCCAGTTTCTGAATGCTCTTCAATGCCGGAATAAGGGTGGAGAAAAGCGCCCTGCGAGGTCATCGCTTGACTCATGTCAATCAATCGATGTACTTGAGCCCTGCCCGTTCCAGCGGTTCGCGCATCGAGTACATATCCAGCCCGAGGACCCCAGCGGCCAGCTTCTGACGTTTATCGGCTTCGTTAGCCTCCCGCGCGGCCGCTGCGTCGGCGACTCTTTGCGCCAAGGCGGCCGGGACCACGACGACGCCGTCTTCGTCGGCCACAACGACATCGCCCGGATTGACCAAAGCGCCAGCACATACGACCGGAACGTTGACGGAGCCGAGAGTCGCCTTGACCGTACCTTTTGCGCTCACTGCTTTCGAAAAAACGGGAAACTTCATGGCAGTGAGATCCTTCACATCCCGGCATCCGCCATCGATCACGAGGCCTACGGCTCCGCGCGCCCGGAAGCTGGTGGCCAGGAGGTCACCGAAGAAACCGTCGGTGGTGTCGGCCGTTACGGCGGCGACGACAATGTCACCCGGCTGAACCTGCTCCGCCACAACATGCATCATCCAGTTGTCGCCCGGATGGAGCAGCACTGTCACTGCGGTGCCGCACGCGTACGCGCCTGCGTACACCGGGCGCATGTAGGTTTTCATCAGGCCCATACGCCCCATCGACTCGTGGATGGTTGCCACGCCGAAGGCTGAGAGTTTTTTTACTGCAGCCTCGTCGGCGCGAACGATGTTGCGCTTGACAACGCCAAGCTGGCTGCCGAGATGGGTATCAGTCATGGTGCTCATAATCCTCTGCGTTTCAACGCCGCATCGAGGCGCGGATATACACGCCGCGCATTGCCTTCGTAAACCTTCTGCCGGTCCTGCGCGGAAAGATTCGTCGAGGCATCTATATAGCGTCGAGTGTCGTCGTAATAGAAGTTCGTCTCCGGATCGATGCCTCGCACCGCGCCGATCATTTCGCTTGCGAAAAGAATGTTGTCGACCGGTATTACTTTGGTTAGCAGATCGATGCCTGGCTGGTGATAGACGCAGGTATCGAAGAAGATATTGTTGAGCAGGTGCTCTTTAAGCAAAGGCTTCTTCAATTCTTGCGCAAGACCACGGAAGCGACCCCAGTGGTAAGGAACTGCACCGCCGCCGTGGGGAATCACAAACTTCAATTCCGGGAAATCCTTGAACAGGTCGGAGGTCAGACATTGCATGAACGCTGTCGTGTCGGCGTTCAGATAATGCGCGCCCGTCGTGTGAAAGCAGGCGTTGCAACTGGTCGATACGTGCACCATCGCCGGAATCCCGTATTCAACCATCTTCTCGTAGATGGGATACCAGTGCCGATCCGACAGCGGCGGCGACGTCCAATGACCGCCGGAAGGGTCCGGGTTCAAATTGATGCCGACAAAGCCGTACTCCTTCACGCACCGCTCCAACTCCGGGATGCAACTTTTCGGATCGACACCTGGAGACTGGGGCAGCATGGCGGCGCCGATGAAGCTATCAGGAAACAGTTTCGAGACGCGATAGCAAAGCTCATTGCAGATCGACGCCCATGTCGCGCTGGTCTGGAAGTTACCGATGTGATGCGCCATGAAGCTCGCACGCGGTGAAAAAATCGTCAGGTCGCTTCCGCGCTCCTGCATTTTTTTAAGCTGGTTGTTGACAATCGATTCGCGCAGTTCGTCGTCGCTAATGTTCAGCTCGGTAGCCCGGGGTTGCTCTGCCGGCGCGGTCAACGCCGCGATCTGACGGTTACGCCAGTTTTCCAGCGCCGGGGGCGCCGTCGTGTAGTGGCCGTGGCAATCGATAATCATGCTGCACTCCCCTCCATGAAAGCCGAGTCACTCACCATGACTTCGCCACGCATGATCAGACGTGCGGTTCGCAACAGCGCCGCACGCTGCACCATCTGCGGATTGGCCGGATCGATCTCCAACTCGACGCTGAACTCGCCTGACGGATGTTCGACTGAGACCTGCTTGATGACGCCTGGCGGCACCGCTGCGAGACCTTGCGTGACACTGCCTTCCAGCACACACGCCGTGGCGACGGTGACCGCAGCAAGTACCCCGATCGCGTCATGACACACATGCGGGATAAAGCAGCGTGTCGCGAGAGTTCCGCCGGCGGTCGGGGCCGCAATCAGGCACATCTTCGGATAGTTTTTGGACGTCACGTCGCCAAGGCCCATCAATTCGCCGCAGCGCAAGCGAAGCGTTTCCAGCGTGGACTTCAGCTCGACGTCGCCATTCAGTTCTGCAACCGGTTCCCGTCCCGTGCGGCCCACGGCGTCGGCGCGCAGAAGCACCATCGGCATGCCATTGTCGACACAGGTCACATCAATCGCGAACGTTGCGTCTACTTGAACGTGATCCCGGACAGAGCCGGTGGGCAGCAGTCCCGAACAGACCGAGCCTGCCGTATCCAGGAAGTTGATCGAAATCGGTGCCGCGGTACCGGGCACGCCATCGATGCGCGCGTTCCCGTCGTAACGCAGTCGGCCGCCGGGCGTTTGCACGCTTATATCGCACGCCATATCGGTGTTGAGCGTGACGACGCGTAAGGTCGTGATGTCACCTTGCGGCGCGGCCAGACCGGTTTCCAGCGCGAATGGCACGACAGCCGCGAGCATGTTGCCGCAGTTGGGCGTCGTGTCGACTGTGTCCCCGTCCGGCTGCAACTGCGCAAACAGGAACTCGAGGTCTATGCCCGGCCGGCTGCTGCCACTTACGATCCCTACTTTGCTGGTCAAGGGATGTGCTCCCCCCAAGCCATCAATCTGACGAGGGTCTGGGGAACCCATCACATTGAGCAGGAGCTGGTCTCGCGCAGCTACGTCCGTCGGGAGGTCGGCCGCATTAAAAAACGGCCCACGCGACGTGCCTCCGCGCATGAACAGACAGGGTATGGCGTGTTGCATGGACGTTCTCGATCCGGCTCGTTGATGTGCTTGTATTTTTTTACATTATCTGCCATTCTGCAATGACATTTCCAGCATATTAGATATGCATGAAATGCAATTCTGGAGATGGTCATGGAACTGCGACAGCTTGAATCGTTTGTTCACGTTGCGGAGCTCGGAAGTTTCACCCGGGCTTCGAATTTCCTTTCGGTCGCTCAGCCCGTGCTGAGCCGTCAGGTGCGGGCTTTGGAGGTGGAATTTCGCCAGGCGCTGCTTGAGCGTAACGGTCGTGGAGTGACGTTGACCGAGGCTGGAAAGCGCCTCCTGGAGCATGGCCGTAGCGTTCTCGCCCAGATAGAACGCGCGCAGCTTGACATGGAGGAAGGTCGGGGCGCCTCTACTGGACGGCTTGTAGTGGCGCTGCCGCCTAGCGTTAGTCTTACCCTGACGGCACCATTAGTGAGAGTTTTCCGCGATCACTTCCCTAAAGCGACCCTTTGCGTGCTTGAGGGGCTGTCCACCTACGTGCTCGAATGGCTGACAATCGGCCGCGCCGACTGTGCCGTTGTTTACACGGTCCCGACTTCGTCAGCCGTGGAGTTGGCACCGGTGTTGAACGAGCAGCTTTATCTGGTATCGAGCCGCAGGTCGGACCCTTCATCCTCTGACCCACCAATCAATGACGAAATCAGTCTGGCGGATGTCGCCGAGCGAAATCTGGTTATGCCCAGCCGTCCGCACTCCATTCGTATGCTGGTAGAAGCAACCATGGCGCAGGCGTCGCAAAAACCGCGGATCACGCTCGAAATCGAAAGCATCCCGGCGATTCTCACGCTCGTCCGCGATGAGGGTGTACACGCGATACTGTCGCTCAAAGCGGTTCGCTCAAGCGGCCACGAGCACGATTTCCACGTCCGGCCGATCCGCCAACCCCAACTTCAAACTACCCTCTGGATAGCGACATCGGCGCAGCGCCCACGGGGGCCGTTGCTGGATCAGACAGTGCCCCTGTTGCAAAATTTGTTGCGTGATCATTGGGCGACTGGTGGTGGGAGCGTGGTAGACGCTGGGTCCGTATAGGGCGGCGAGCAACCGATTGAACTATGCTTGCTGACTACATGATGAACGCAGACCGCTGCCGAGGCACTACAGAGAAGCTGGCAGCATTTCGAACCGCGGCGAACGGTCGTATCATTGGCGACTGCTATTGTTTGCCGATCGGCCGTTGGCCCACTGGTCGGGGCGAGAGGATTTAAATCTCCGACCACCTGCACCCCATGCAGAAATTAGCGCCTGCTGACAATCTGCACCTTCGGGGCCGTGATTGACACGAAAATTCCGACTCGTTCCACGATATGCTGTGAGCGACCGCCTGGCGCCGATCGTGGCGCCGCCCTGCAGGCGGCGTAAGGCAATTGCGCGTCAGGAGCTAGCACACTGGAAGCTCGCGGCCACGGCGATATCTCCGCCAATGTACTTTGGCCATAGCGGATAACGGCAAAGCGGCCTCGTTCTACCGAGCGTTGCGGCGTTCAGATCGCTCATCGAGAGGGTTTCGGGCGCCTTGCCGGTCTCTACCCATTGATCGAGTGCGGAAAGGGAATCGACGGCCGGATGAAACGGTCCCGTGCCGTGGCCTACGCCCGGCATCAGGTAGAAGCGTGCGAACCCATCCACCGTGCTCTGTCCGAAGCGCTGCACAAGTCCGTTGTAGTAATCCGTGCTCGAGTCAGTGCTGACAATCTCGTCTGCAAGACCGTGCGTCATGATCAGCTTGCCGCCTTTCGCGACATAGGCGCTCAAGTCGGTGCTGGTCGCGTCCGTGAGCGCCGACACGGTTTGCACTCGCGACTGGTACGTACCGGGATTCAGCGGGTCGAATGTCAATGAATCGAAAGTCGGCACGCGCGTGACGAAGTACTTGACCCACTGGTCGCCCGTTACCCATTGGTTAGCGTCCTTCTTCCCCGCTGGGTTTGCAGGGACTCTGGACTCGCCGAGATCGCGCGTGGTATTTGGCCCGGCGAAGACCGAACCGGCGAGAATGTTGTAGCCGGCATAACGCATCACGCCGTTAGCAAGCGGATAAGGCAATTGCAGCGGCGCAGCAATGGTCTGCACGGTCGCGATCTGCGCGTCAGACAGACAGGTATCGCCCGAGTCCGCGCCGCTCGGGCAGCGCAGCGATGCCAGCACCGTGGCCGACTGTGCCTTGCACGCCGCCACGTTCGCGATGACGCCGTCGGCGACGCCGTCCAGCGCATCGCATGCGGTCATGACCGCGTTCTGCAGCAAGACCGTTTTCGCCACGTCGAGCCAACCCGCACCGCCATTCAGATAAAGCGCCCGGCCGAGCACGACATTGCTCAGGCGAAGCCCCGTATAGTTGAGCGCGGGACGGTTCACCACAATGCCGTCGTAGTCCTGCGGCCAGCGCTGCGCTTCGCTCAGACCATCGCGTCCACCCGTCGAACTGCCGAAGAAATAGACCTTGCCGGGCGCGCTCGCATAGCGCTTCCTGATCAGCACCATGGCGACGTCGTGTGTCTTCTTGAGGCTCAAGCCGCCGTAGTTCGCAAGCGACTCGTCGTTGGCGGCGAACTTGCCGTCCGTAATGCTCGAGCTCTGATGCCCCGAGTCGTCGCCGAAGGTCACATAGCCGTTTGCGAGCGGCGTGGATGTGCCGGTCGGGGCCATGTCGAGCGGATCGACACCGGTGATCAGCGTGCCGTCGAAACCGCCGCCGCCATAATGCAGCGCCTTGTGATTCCACCTGGTCGGGAGGTTGACCTGGAATTTGATGGAAGGCGCAGTCGGGTCGACCGGGGCGATTGCACCGTTCACCTGGCAGTATTCGCCGCTCGTTTCGACTAGCGTCGCGCTGGTAATCGTCGCGCCGCTGGTCGGTTCAGCAATCGAGGACGCAGGAATCGACAGCCCGCTCAACGCGCTGCATTGCGTGGCCGCGGTGGGCGCAGGCGTCGAACCGCCTGGATTCTCGCTGGTCGGTCCATTGCCGCCGCATCCGCTGATGCAAAAGGTGAAGGCGAGCGCCCACGCGAGCCATCTTCTGATCATCTTCGTCTCCTGAAACCATTGGCTGGTTATGTTGTTGCTATGCGTCGGCGCCGCTATCGCTATTCGAGCGCGCGGCCCTCATCCACGACGCAGGTGTCGATAAGCCCTGCAGTTGTGCCGAAGAGCGCCTGCACACCCGCCTGCGACACGAACATCGCGTCACCGCTGTGCGCCGCGCCCGCCACCTCGACCAGTTGATGACGCAGTTGCGGATGCCGTCTGCGCAGATACGCGAAATAGGCGCGGCCCCTTGCGAGTCGATGCGGGCCCTGCATCATGGCCTCGCATGAGCGGTCGAGAGCCTGATGAGCCGGATCGTTGTCGTGCGTGCCGAGCAGGTAAGTTACGTCGCGATCGACATAACGGTATTCGAGCTGTTGTACATCCAGTCCCTTTGCATAGCGCGGCAACCCTTCCGTGCCGTACTTCCATGCGTTGAACCCGGTGCAAGCCGCGCGCGCGTCCGCGTTCGATCCGTCTGTACAGTGCGGACGCCAAGCGTCGAAGTACACATACGACGACGGATTCGCAATGACATAACGCACGTTCACTCCCGCCGCCCTGCATCGCGCGGCGGCGTCGCTGAGTATCGCGTGACGATGCGCGACCTGCGCCCCGCCGGAATGCCCGGCAATGACGATCTCGCGCACGTTCGGGTAAGTGCCGTCACGCACGTAGTGTTCGATCAGCGCGTCGAGTACATCGAAAGAGCTCAGCGGCGCTGGCCCGATCGCATCGAGACCGCCCATCCACGAGGTCCATTCCCAGTGCAGACAGTTGGCCGGCAACGAATGATGCTGGACATCGGCCGTCGCCAGAAACTGGGGTACGGCGAGGATCACGCTGTCGGGCTCGACACTCGACGACGCCAGCGCGCACTGCGTGGATTGCAGATATGCGTCCGCATCGCGAAGTCTTCCGTGCAGCATTACGACCACTCGAGTCACCTCGGTGGGGCGCGCACTGCCGCCCTTGAAAAGCGGCACGGCCGCCTCACCGCGCGCGTTCGACACGATCAACCGTTCGCTGGCCACCACCTGCACGGGCACTTCGTTGCGTGACCGTGCATCGCTGTCCATTACAAGATTCATCGCGCCGCTCATTGACCGTCGGCCAGCCAGAGATCAGGCTTGCGAACGAGGCGCCGCCCCGAGGCCGTCAGTCCAACGAGCAGCAGCGAAATGACGCCTGCGCAGATCAGATACCATGCCGGGACCAACCGCGAGCCGGTAACGTCGATCAACGTCGAAACCGTGAGGGGCGCAAGACCGCCGAACAGCGTGACTGCCACGTTGTAAGAGAGCGCAACGCCTGTCGAGCGCGTCGAGGTCGGAAAAAGCTGCGTGAGCATGCCGGGGTGCGCACCTGACATGAGGCTCAGCACGACAGTCGCAATCATTTGCGCGGTGAACACACGTTCAGCGGACGGCCCGGCGAGTACCCATGCAAAGAGCGGATAGGCAACGCACACCCACGCTATCGTGACCGGGAAAAACAGACGATATGCGCCGAAACGGTCGGCAAGACGCCCCGCCAGCGGATAGCCGACAATCCCGATCAGGCCGGACATGGCCGTGCCGAACAACGCATTTTTCAGCGGCAAATGCAGCTGGTGCTCGACATACAGCGGCATGTACGAATGCCACAGGTAGTTCGTTGCGGCTCCAACGATGATGACACCCATCGCGCACAGCGCCGCATCGCCGCGCTCTCGAATGAACGTGCGAAGCGACTGACGCGGTGCGTGTCCGAGCCGCTCGCGCAGCTGAAGAAATTCCGGCGACTCACCTACTTTGTGCCGGATATAGAAGCCCACTGGACCGACGAGCGCGCCGAGCAGAAACGGCACGCGCCAGCCCCACGACACCAGCGATTCGTGCGAGAGCCGCGTGGTGAGGAGCAGCGAGCAGAGCGATGAGAGCAGGAGCGCGACGGCCTGCGATGTCATTTGAAAACTGCCGAAGAACATCTTGCGCCGAGGCGGCGCATATTCCGTGAGCATTGCGGCTGCGGTTGCGAACTCTCCACCCACCGACAACCCCTGCAGAATGCGCGCGACAATCACAATGAGCGGCGCAGCAATCCCGATAGTCGCGTAGCTGGGTGTGAGGCCCATCATCAGCGTACTCAGCGCCATCAGAAGAATCAGCAGCGACAGGGTCTTGCGGCGTCCGTAACGATCGGCGCACGCGCCGATAACAATGCCGCCGAGCGGCCGCACCAGGAAGCCGATTGCAAACGTGGCGAGCGTCAATGTGATCGACACAAAGCTGTTATTCGCAGGAAAGAACACCTCTGCAATGACCCTGGCGAAATACCCATAGATGAGAAAGTCGAACCACTCAAGGCCATTGCCGATGACTGAAGCAAGCACCGCACGGCGCATCTGTGAACGGCTCAGCGGCGGCGCGGCCGCAGCGGGCGTGACCGCTTGCATAACGGTTTGCATGTGTCTCCTTTTGTTTTCGGCTGCCTGCGAATAAAGAGTACGTGCGTAAGTCACCAATGTAAAATACATATGAGACGCGGTTGCCATATCCAGAACATATAGCAGGCTAGCCATGGAACTGAGACATTTGCGCTACTTCTTCGCGGTCGCCGAAGAAGGCCAGTTCACGCGCGCCGCCGCCCGGCTGCACATTCAGCAACCTCCGCTGTCGCAGCAGATCCAGGAACTCGAGCAGGAACTCGGCTTCGCGCTTTTCGTGCGGCAGCCGCGCGGCGTCGCGCTGACGGCGGCAGGTGAAACGTTCGCAGCACGCGCCCGTTCCGTGCTGCTCGAACTGGACAATGCGGTCATTCAGGCGCGCCGCGTTGCGCAAGGGCACATAGGCACCGTGCGCGTCGCGCTCACGAGTTCGGCTGCGTTCCACCCTCTGACACCCACCGCCATACGCAATTTCCGTGAGCTGTACCCAGAGGTCGCAATCGAAATGACGGAGGTCAACGCGGCGGACATCATCGAAATGATGGTAGACGACCGCACGGATGCTGCGATTCTGCGCAAACCGGTTCACACGCCCGCAGGTCTTCGGTTCGAACTGCTGGCTGAAGAACGGATGTTGCTGGTGCTGCCCGTAGGACATCGGCTCATAAGCAGCCGCGCAATAGCGCTTCAGAAGCTTGCCAACGAGTCATTCATTTTCGTGCGTCGGCCTGGCGCCCCCGGCATGTACGCGGATTTTATTAGCGCCTGTCAGTCAAAGGGTTTCGAGCCGCACGTGGTCGAGGAAGTGCCGCGCATGGTAACGGCCATCAACCTCGTCGCGGCGGGCGGCGGTATCTCGCTCGTTCCCGCGTCGATGCATCGCTACCATCAGGAAAGCGTGCGCTACTGTCGCGTGGCGGGCGATCGTGCTTTTCGCGCACCACTGCATCTCGTTACGCGTGATGACTCGCAAAGCGCGGTGGCTTCCCACTTTCGCAAGACGCTGCTCGCTTTTGTGCATCGGCATCCGAGCCGCGAGTGAGTGTTGGGCTGGCGAGGTTTGGGGGGGGGCGACCAGTGCTGCTGTTTCATGCGGCGTGTCCTGTCCTGTATAACAACGTACGCATGTCACTACGGGGCGTGGACTGTTTCGGGAACGTGTTGCCATCAGGTCCAAGTCCGTTGTCGCGGGCCACACGCGAATACACACCAAGCGCCGGTTATCGCATCGGTCCGGGACCGATCGAGGACTGGCTGCTCCGCCATCCGGCGGTGCCGGCCGCCGCCGTGGTGGGCGCGCCCGACGCCGGGCGCACGGAAATCGTTTGCGCCTTCGTGGTGCTCAAGGACGGCTTCGCGCCTGGCGATACACTCGTGCGCGAACGGCAGGCGCATGTCAGAACGGCGCTCGCGCACACGAATATCCGCGCAAAGTACTGTTTGTCGCCGCGCTGCCGCTGACGGCAACCGGCAAGGTCGTCCGCCGCGCGCTGCGCGATTCGCTCGCCGGCTGACGAGCGCGCGACACCGCCAGCGTCTCTTTTCCGGCTAATACTGTGCGATCGCCTGGGCCGCGCACGCCTGGCCGGAATGCATCGGCCGAGAGATCAGAAGAGCTCGTGATGCGCGATCAACTCACGAATCAGATCGACCAGCCTTTTGATTCCCGGCCCAAACTCACTCGCCTGGTAGCAGATCGAGACGCTATGCGCCGGGACCTCCGGCGCAACCACAAGCTGCCGCACCCGATGCGCGTCGACTTCCGACTGGATGATGCGCACCGGCACCAAGGCCACGCCCAGTCCTTTGACAACCGCCTGAACCGTCACCGGCAGGCTATTGCAAGTGCTCACTCGCTCCGGCGTCACGCGCGCGTCGGCGAACCATTTGAGAACCGTCTCATGCAGCCTTGCCGTCGGCGGGCTGATGAGCAGATGCAGGGAAGCGAGGTCCGATGGCGACAGCACCTCGCGCGTGACTGGGAAACCTGCATGCGCAAACCACCCGAAACGGTTCTTGCCGATCACCTCCTGTTTCACATGTCCGGGCACATGTGCCTCCGACACGATCGCCACGTCCAACTGCTCTGCCGCAAGCATCTGGCCAACCGCGCCGGTATCGCCGACGAAGATGGACGTCCGCACCGCCGGATAATGACGCTCGATGCGCTCGATCAGATCGGTCGCCGACACCAGCGCGAAGCTTTCATTCATTCCGAGCCGCAGCAAGCCTCGCAGCGGATCGCGCGTGCGAAAGCGCTCGACGAGTTCACTCGCGCTGCCCAGCGTTCTATCGGCCAATTCGATCAGCGCGTGCCCCTCGGCGGTCAGCCGGATCCTCGGTCCCTGTCGCACGAACAACTGCACGTTTAGCGCCGATTCGAGTTCCTTCACGCGCGCTGAAATGCTGGGCTGCGCAAGGTGCAGGTCCTCCGCAGCCGCATTAAAACTGCCGAGACGCACCACCCGCTCAAACGCGCGCAATTGATCCAGCGTTACGTTCATTCCAGTACCCCGCGCTCGGCGTCGATAGAAAATTTGGATCGCTAGACCGCAAAACAATCAGTTTTTCCTTGCGAAGGATAGCGCTTAACATCGCCTTCACGAAACTGGGAAAACCCGGCACCGCAGCTCACCGACGCCAAGCGTCTCACGTGCGCCGCGCAGACTGAGTAAAAAAATACGGAGACGACGCATGGACATCATCAACGCATCGGACCCTGCGTGCGCGGTCCGCAATCTTGCGCTGCGAGGCGGCGCCCGCCGCGCGATGTGGTGCGGAGGTGCACGATGCAGCCGGTGAACTCGACCGCGCACGGCCCACTTTCGGGCCCCGCCCGTGCTGATCTGCCTGCGTGGATCCGCTCCACGGATCGCATCGTCATCACAGTGCTGAATCTGATGCTGATAGCGCAGGTGTTCCTGATCTTCATCGCGACGCTCTCGCGCTCGGTGTTTCATTCGTCGGCGCTCATGGGCGTCGACGAGCTATCACCGCTCTTTCTCGTGACCGCCGCGTTTCTCGGCGGCGCTGTTGCCTACAGCCGCGGCCAGTTCCTGTCGATCCGCCTTCTCGTGGACCGTCTGCCGAGGCGCTGGCAGGACACCTGCGATGGCGCATCGGAATGGATCGTGATCATCGTCTCCCTGCTGATCGGCGGCTTCTCGATTCCCCTCCTGATCTCGAACGCGGACGAATCGACCGTGCTGCTCGGAATTCCCTACGCGTGGAGCACTCTGCCGATCACCTTCGGATCGGCACTCTTCGTGATCCATGCGGCGCTTGCGAATTTGAAGCGGCCGACCTTCGCAAAGCTAGCCTCGTTCGCACTGGTGTGGCTGCCGGTGCTCCTTTTCATGTTGTGCAAGACGTGGCTCGGTCTTCATGCGCCCGTGCTGTACTTGCTGCTGACCGCGCTCTTTCTCGGCTTGATCGTGATCGGGGTGCCGGTGGGATTCGTGCTCGCGGTGATCGGCGTCGTCTGCGTGCAGGCAATTGGCTCGGCCGATATGATGTCCGCCGTCGCCAACGCTCAGCGCGGCTCGGGCGGCTTCATCTATCTCGCGCTGCCGTTCTTCATCCTGGCGGGATTCGTCATGGACCGCGCGGATGTGGGACTGCGCATCGTCGATTTCGTCGGCAGCCTGATCGGACACAAGAAGGGCGGCCTCTTCCAGGTGATGATCATCGGCGTGTACATCTCGTCGTGCATATCGGGCTCGAAAGCCGCCGACATGGCGATGGTCGGCCTGCCGATGAACCGCAAGCTGCAACACCACGGCTACGCCGCCGAAGAACGCGCGGCGCTGCTTGCCTCGTCGGCAGCGATGTCGGAGTCTGTGCCGCCTTCTATTGCGTTGATTCTGATGGGCTCGGCCACGTCGATCTCGACCGGCGCGCTGTTCGTCGCCGGTCTGATACCAGCCGCGACGCTCGCGATCTGCCTGATGATTCTGGTGCGCGTGCGTGCGACGTTCGCCGGCTGGATGCCGACCCCGCGCGCGAGCCGCGCCGAAGTGCGCGCCTCGGCGAGGCGCGCCGCGCTGCCGCTGCTGATGCCCGTGATCCTGATCGGCGGCATCGCGGGCGGGCTCGGCACGCCGACCGAGGTGTCGACTTTCGCGGTGCTGTACGCGCTCGCGCTCGGCCTTCTGAACCGCAAGATCGGCGCGCGCAGCTTCTGGCAAACACTGACACAGGCGACGCTGCTCAACGGCATGATCTTTTTCACCGTGAGCGCGGCCACCATTTTCTCGTGGGCGCTCACCCTCGAAGGCGTGACTACCGCGATTGCCAATATGGTCGCGAGCTTCGGCGCGGCGACCTTTCTGCCCGCCGTGGTGGTCATCACGGTATTGCTCGGCTCGCTGCTCGAAAGCTTCGTGACCATCATCATCATCGCGCCGCTGTTGCTGCCGGTGGCTATCCAGTTGGGCATCAATCCACTGCATTACGGCATCGTGATGGCGGAGGCGTTCGGCATCGGCGTGATCCTGCCGCCAATCGGCATCGCGCTATATGTCGCGTGCGCGATTTGCGGTGCACAGGTGGAACGCGCAATCCGGCCGATGCTCTGGTATCTGCTGGTGCTCTTCGCCGGCCTCGTGATCGTTGTGTATGTGCCGGGACTCACCGAATTTCTGCCGCATGCGCTGGGCTTCAAGACGTAAACCTTCATGAACCTGACACTCAATCCCACGAAAACCGGATATGGGTCACTCGCATAACAGCGCGCCGCCAAACGGAGCGGCCCCACCAGCCTGGAGGAGACACAACAGATGAAACCGATCAACATCGTCACACATGGGGCAGCGGATAGTTCGGAGCCGGCTGGCGCCGCGCTGGACGAACATGGCCGCGCCCGCCGCGCGGTGATGCATGCGGCGGCCGGCACGGCGCTCGTCGCCGCCTTCGGGCCGCTCGCGAGTTTGCATGCGCACGCGCAGGGCGCGCCGAAGCGTCTGCGCGTTGCGCATACGGCACCGACCGAGCACGGTTGGCACGTATGGTCCGTCGCGTTCAAGGAGTCGCTTGAAAAGCGCAGCAAGGGTGCCATGCTCGTGCAGATCTATCCGAATGCGCAGATGGGCACGGAGCGCGACATTGGCCAGGCGGTGCGTAATGGCGCGCTGGAAGTCGGCGTGATCGGCGTGGGGCTCACGAACTGGGTGCCGGAAGTGTCGATCACCGATGCGCCCTATCTGTGGAAAAGCCGCGATCAGGCGTACCGCGCGTTCGCCGGCGCATTCGGCGACGATCTGCGAGCCAGGTGCCGCGAAAAGGGCTTCGGGCTTATCGGCTGGACGGATCTGGGTTTTCGCTGCATCACTAACAGCAAGCGGCAGATCCAGTCGGTAAACGACATGCAGGGGTTGAAGATGCGCGTACCGATCTCCAAGGCCTACATCGCGATGGTGCAGGCGATGGGCGCAACCACTGCGGCAGTCGATCTGAGCGAACTGTACCTCGCGTTGCGCCAAGGCGTTGCCGACGGCCAGGAGACGCCGCCCACAGTGGTCAAGTCGAACAAGTACTACGAAGTACAGAAGTACGTCGCGAAAAGCGATCACGTGCTAACCACCGGCTATTCAGTGACCAGCACGAAGTATTTCGATGGGCTTACCGCCACCGAAAAGCAGACTTTCATGGCCGCCGCGAACGATGCCGACAACGTGCTGCGCACCCACACGCAGAAGGAAGAGGTCGACGCATACCAGTTCCTCGGCAAGCATGGCATGCAGGTGAACCTCAGCGTGGACGTCGAATCGTTTCGCAAGGTCTGCCTGCCGCTCGTCGACAAGATGCCCGACCAGTTTCCACCACACCTTGTAAAAATCGCGCGCGCGACGCCTGTCTGAGTGCTCATTTCCTAACAACGGATTCCTGAAAAATGAACCATGTAAAGCACGCGGCGGCAACCGGACAGCCAATTCGAGGCATCCATCTGACCTTTGCTGCGCCCGCCGTCATCGAAGTCGCGAGCGCGGCCGACCTGCAGTTCATCTACATCGATGGCGAGCACGGCGCGTTTGACTGGCGCGATGTCGAGGCAGCCTGCATTGCCGCCGAACGTCACGGTATGACGCCGATCGCGCGGGTACCCGACATTTCCGTCGCGACCATCACGCGATTTCTCGATCGCGGCGTGCGCGGCATCGTTGCACCGCACATCGAGACGGTCGAGCAAGCGCAGCGCGTGATCAGCGCAACCTATTTCGCGCCGCTGGGCGCGCGTTCTTTTGGCGCGGGGCGGCCCGAATACGGCCAGCGAATCGCGAATCGCACCGCGTATATGCAGCAGTGCAACGAAAGCGCATCGGTGTGTCTGATGATCGAAAGCGCGCAGGGCATCGAGATTGCGGGCGAGCTCGCGGCGCTCGAGGGCGTGGACTATTTGAGCTTCGGGCTGCTCGATCTCGCGCAGGATCTCGGCTATCCAGGGCAGTCGGATCACGCGCAGGTAAAGGCGGCCGTCGCCGACGCGGACCGGCGCATCGCGGCGGTCGGCAAGCGCACGCGAGAGAGCTTCATGAAATATGCATGGATCAACGAGGTGCTGATGGCCGGTATGCACGAGTTGCTCGGCCAGAAAGCGCCGGCGCGATAGCCAGGGAGTGGAGATGATCGAGAAAGAAGTCGCAATTCCGACGAAGTACGGGACGCAGCCTGCGTTCGCCGTCTGTCCCTCCGAGCCGGGCATGTATGCACCGGTGATCCTGTTCATGGATGCGCCGGGCATTCGCGAGGAGCTGCGCAACATGGCGCGGCGCATTGCGTGTGCCGGCTATTACTGTCTGCTGCCGGATCTGTACTACCGACTCGGCACGCTGCGCTTCGACGTACCGCGCCGCAACGAGGCGATGTCGGTACTGATACGCGGCGCGATGGCAAGCCTGTCGAACGCCGATGTGCTCGACGACACGTACGGCCTGCTGGGTTTTCTGGATGCGCAGGAGCAAGCGGCGCCCGGCCCTGTCGGCGCAATCGGCCATTGCATGAGCGGGCCGTTCGTCGTCAATGCCGCCGCGCGTCTGCCCCGCATAGCGGCGGTCGCGGCGCTTTATGGGGTGAACATGGTGACCGACAAACCCGATTCGCCGCATCTTCTCGCGGAGAACATTCAGGGCGAGGTTTACGCCGCGTTCGCCGAGATCGATCCGGCCGTACCCGCTAATGTCGTGCCCACGTTTCGCGATGCAATGGAAAAAGCCAATGTCGCGGCGCGCGTCGACGTGGTGCCGGGCACGCATCACGGCTTCTGCTTTGCCGCGCGCAACGACTACCACCCGCACGCCGCCGAAGCCGTCTGGGAGGACATCATGGCGATGTTCATGCGCCGGCTTCATGGCCAATGAGTGCATTGCTCTGTCAGGAATCATCCAATGAACGCCGTAGATACCGATAACACCCGCTGCCGCGTCGCGATTCTCGACGACTGGCAGGATGCCGCGCGTAGCTGCGCGGACTGGACCCGACTCGAAGCGCGCGCGTCGCTGGCATTTTTTGGCGAACCCTTCGCAAGCGAAGATGAAGCGGCCGACCGGCTCGCGCCGTTCGACGTGATTCTCGCGATGCGCGAGCGCACCGCATTTCCTGCCTCGCTGATCGAACGGCTGCCGAAGCTGCGCATGTTCAACCTGTCCGGCATGCGCGCGGCGCTCGTCGACATGGCGTTCATGCAATCGCGCGCCATCACCGTGTGCCTGACCGAAGGCGGCCCAGGCGTCGAATCGACCGCCGACCTCACGCTCGCGCTGATGCTGTCGGCTGTGCGGGATTTGCAGGCGGCTTCCGGTGCGGTGCGCGAGGGCAGATTTCAGCGCGGCACGCGGCCCGGCGTCGCGCTCGCGGGCAAGACACTCGGACTCGTCGGCTTGGGAAAGATCGGCGCGCGCGTGGCGGGCTACGGCCGCGCGCTTGGCATGCGTGTCATTGCGTGGAGCCCGAACCTGACGGCCGCGCGCGCTGCCGATGCGGGCGTCGAATACGCCGCCAAGGAGACACTCTTCTCTACCGCCGATGTCGTCAGCGTTCACCTCGTGCTCTCAGCGCGTACCGCCGGCGTGGTCGGCCGCAATGATATTGCGCGGATGAAGGACGGCGCGACGCTCGTCAATACGTCACGCGCGCGGCTCGTAGACGAAGCAGCACTGATCGATGCGGTGCGCGAGGGCCACATTGTCGCCGCGCTCGACGTATTCGATCAGGAACCGCTGCCGCGCACGCACCCGCTCGTCGCCGCGCGTCACGCGGTGCTCACGCCGCATCTAGGGTACAGCACGCGCGACGTGTACGAAGTGTTCTATCGGCAGCAAGTGGAAAACACGCTCGCCTTTCTCGACGGCAAGCCGATCCGCACACTCGCGTAACGCATGGAGCCTGGACGATGAAACCCGAAACCATCGCGCATGCGGCGCGGCAGCTCGCCGAGGCGCGCGTCACTCGCTTGCCGCTTGCGGAACTCGATGCGCATGCGGCGCCGCAAAGCGCCGCTGACGTCCACGCGATTCAGGACGCGACCGTCTCGCTGCTCGGCGAACAGGTTGCCGGCTGGAAGGTGACGACTTCGCCTGCGGGCGAATTCGTGCGCGGCGCGATTCTGGGTTCGCGCGTGCTCGCGAGCCCTGCGTCGATCGACGGCGCGCTCGTGCCAATGCGCGCGGTGGAACTGGAGATCGCCTTCCGCTTCGAGCGCGCGTTGCCGCCGCGCGCGCTCGACTACACCTACGACGAGGTCGCCGATGCGGTGAACGCGTTCGTCGCGTTCGAGATCGTCGATTCGCGCTTCACTAGTTATGCGGACGCCCCGTGGCTGCATCGCGCGGCCGACTGCGTGTCGAACGGCGCGTTCGTCGCCGGGGATGCGCGCGCGGACTGGCGCACATTCGATCTGGCGACGCTCGAAGCGCGCTTATCCGTCGGCGATGCCGTGAGGGTTGAGCGCACCGGCGGCCATGCGAGCGGCGACCCGCTCCTGCCGGCCATCGCGCTCGTCAATGCCTTCCGTCGCGATGCGGGTGTGCCGGCCGGGCGGTTCGTAACGACCGGCACGTACACCGGTCTTCAGCGCATTGACAGCGGCGCGAGCGTCACCGGATCGTTCACAGGTTTTGGAACGGTGTCTTTGACGTTCCTCTGAGCGCGCGCCACCTCTGCGCCTATGCGCCATTCTTTCTCCTTGCGCGCGCTGGTCTGCTGGCGGCGCGCGCGTGTACCGCTGTTCTCTTATCCAATGCGGGGACTCAAATGAACGCTGCAAGCTCTTTTCCGCTGCTACCCGAAGTTGCCGAATTTCTCTCGGGCGCGCCGATTGCCTCTGTCATCGGCGGGCGCGATGCGCTCGCACGCGACGGCACCAGTTTCGATACGTTCGATCCAGGCAGTGCGCGCCACCTCGCACAGGTCAGCGCGCTCGGCGGCGCGGATATCGACGACGCGGTGAGCGCCGCCGCGGCCGCGTTTCCCACGTGGTCCGCGCTCGCTGCGAGCGAGCGCGCTGTTCATCTGCATCGGCTCGCGGATGCGCTGGAAGCGCGCAAGCCAATCCTCGCGCAGATAGAGGCGCTCGACGCCGGCAAACTGGTGCGGGCCGCCGAGCAGGACGTGCAGGTGTGCATCGACACACTGCGCTATTTCACGGACATGGCACTGCACGCCACGCGCCGTACGACGCTAGCAGTCTCCGGGTACGACGCATGGACCACGCGCGAGCCGTGGGGCCCGTGCGGCTTCATCTTCCCGTGGAACTTCCCGATCCTGCTGATCGGCTGGGGCGTGCCGCCCGCGCTAGCGGCGGGCAATACCGTCGTCATCAAGCCCGCCGAGGACACGCCCCTGTCGGCGATTTACCTTGCCCGACTCGCACGCGAAATCGGCTTCCCTGACGGCGTCATCAACGTGGTCACGGGACACGGCCAGACGGCAGGCGCCGCGCTCGCCGCACATTCGCGCCTGAAGCGCTTTTCGTTCACTGGGTCGCCGGAGGTCGGACGGCTCGTCGGCGCCGCATGCGGCGCAAACCTCACCCCGTGCAAGCTCGAGCTCGGCGGCAAAGGCGCGGCCGTGGTGTTCGACGACGTCGACATCGACGCAACTGCTGAGAAGCTCGCTATCGCGATTACCACTCACGCGGGCCAGGTGTGTTGCGATGCGACGCGCTGGCTCGTGCACGAACGCATCCACGACCGCTTTGCCGATGCTTGTGCGAAACGCCTCGCCGACGTGCGTGTCGGATATCAGCTGGATGAGGCGTCGCAGATGGGACCCGTCGTCAATGCGCGGCAGCGCGCCCGGGTGCTCGGTTATCTCGCGCGCGGTCAGGCAGAGGGCGCGCGGGCGCTGCTCGCAGGCGGACCGGCTGACGTGCCGGGTTTCGACGGTTTCTATGTGAAGCCGGCGCTGCTCGCGGGCGACCCCGCGAACGTCGCATCCCGGGAGGAAATCTTCGGACCGGTGGCGTTTCTCACAACGTTTCGCGATGAGGCGCATGCGGTCGAACTCGCTAACGCCACGGACTACGGCCTTGCCAACAGTGTATGGAGCGCAGACCTGCAACGCGCGACGCGGGTTGCGGAAGCGATGGTGGCCGGCAATAGCTGGATTAACGCGCACAACGTGTTTCCGCACGGGGTGCCCTACGGCGGAATCAATAGTAGCGGCATGGGCGGCGGCGTGAACAGTCCGGAAACGCTGTTCGACTACTGGCGCAGCCAGTCGATGGTGCGACCGCGCGCGATCTGAAATCGCAGCGCCAAGCGGCGGCTTGCGATACGGGGGTAGCCCGTTGAGCGCGCCGCGTGCAATTGCACCTTCGGGTGGGGGGATGTGGACCGGCAGCATGAAAACCAGGACGCGCCATCGCGGCCGGTTTGCCGCCTGTCTGCAGCCCGTTTGCAGCCCGTTTGCAGCGGATCGCCTCGCCGGCCGGACAGCGTGCCCGCTTTCCCGTCTACCGATCTGGCGCGGCGGGCGCGTGCACCGGTACACGTAGGTGCTTACGTCGCGCTTGCCGCTTCGGATCCTGCGCCATGCCGAGGCATGGTCGCCGCATCCAGACTCAGCACTGACTGGGCGATCGCCTCGGTCGTCGCGAGCGTGTTAATGGCGCCGGTGCGCAGTGCGCCAAGCACCGCAGTAGTCTCGGTATCTCGCTGGCAACAGCAATAACATAGGGAATGCGCACGAGATCTTCGAACGAGAGCCCGATCACACGGTGCGCAAACGGAGTGCGCGCGGGCTGTCCGGCGAGATCGATGAAGTCGTAGCCCATCATGTCGCCCACTGCGCCGAGCTGACGCACAGCAACGATTCCTGCGCTTTGTCCGAACCATCATCGAGAAGCCCATTCGGGTGCGCAAGCTCAGGATAGTAGAGTCGCGTTGCTTGCATGTTGAAAGACATAGTCCCAGCTGATTATCCAGCGAGCGAATCCTCAAACATGAAATTGCGAGCTCACTGACGGAGCTCTTGGAGCACCCTTTTCGTGCCGGTCTCACCGGTTACGGTCTGTAGCCAATGTCTGAACGTTCGAGAGACGCCGAATAGAAACCGCGGCTCATCGCCGTCTGCCGGCCGACGCGGTTGGCGGCATTCGGACCCACCTGCAGCCGTTCAGCTTCGAGCAGTTTCGATGGCCGCTTCCAGGTACGGCGGCGGCTACTGGTATTGCGCTCTCGGCGCACAGACGTCAAGTTTCAGCGATCACAATCTTGTTGCTTTTGGGCAACCGTGCGGGACCGTCTAGAGAAAGCGCTTCGTTACGCCGACAATAACGAAGCACCGAGATCAGACGCTTCTTTTCAATAATATCGAAGGACCAGTGAAAAATAGCAATCGTCGCGTTGGCGCTGTGGCCGGTCGTTAACCGGAAACGGTTTGGCAACACATAAACGCTGACGGTCCCCAGAAGTTGCTGACACAACCAAAAGAAGGATCAAAGAGTGAAGTGGATCATTGTTGGAGGCTTGTGCTTACTGATTTGCGGATGCCAAGGCATCTCAACAGGGGCAATTCGAGAACGATCGGCACGTGTCGATGCGTCAACATCCCGAACGCTCACTGAAGTTGCAACCTGCCTCACCAGCGCACCCAACCTGGAAGAGCTTCGTGGGGGTGGAAGTATGAAGATACTGTCATTCCCCGATTCAAAGGTCATGGAATTTGCCATCGGTGCCATCCAGATGGGAACCTTCAAGAGCTTCTATCTTGTCACGCTGCGCGACATAGGCAAAGGGCGCATAAACCTGTAATGGCTGATGGAAACGCACCTCGTACTTCCGCGCAAACGCCGCACCGCCAGGCATCTTTTCCAGAGCCATGCCGGCTTCCGGGCAAACGAGGTTATCAGCTGCGGCGCCCGCCAGCCTGGGGAGGAACGAGCCGGCTGCTCACTAACGGCATCGGAGCGCTCGTCCGTCGCATGCGAACGCGTGCGACGGGCAGCATGACGAACATCCACGTCAAATGAATCTTTGTCGCAAAGGCAACGGCAGCAATTGGCGGCGCAGGTCCGGCTCACTCACGCGACCTTGAAATCTTCGCGAGTGACTGCTGTTTCCGGATGATATTGATCAAGCTAAGCAACGCCGGGTGGTTGTATCGACGACCACTGTAGTACATATGGAGTGGATCCTCTGCGCACGCATGGTCTTCGAGAACAACTCTCAGGGTACGCCGCGCCAGCTCATCGGCGATTCGAGCCTCGAGTAGATACGCTATACCCATTCCTGCCTTGCACGCGCTAATCGTGGTCGCGGTATCGTTGATCGTGATCGACCCCGGCACTCGGATCGGGGTTTTTTTACCTGCAACGCTGACTTCCCAACGATAGCTCGAATTGTCACCGAGCAAAAGCTGAAGGCAGTTGTGATCAGCCAGTTCGCTGACGTGACGAGGAGTGCCGTGTTTCTTCAGGTAGGCGGGCGACGCGGCCATCACCCATTGCTGTGGGCCGGTAAGCGGCACCGCGATCATGTCTTCGGGAACATGATGACCGTAGCGAATCCCGGCGTCGTATCCTTCTGCAACGATGTCGATCGGCCGGTTGTCGACCACGACCGTAAGCTGCACATCGGGGCACAGGCGTGCGAATTCCGGCAATGCCGGTGCGACCAGCAAGTGGGCGGCATCCGCGAAAACATTCAGGCGTAAAGAGCCGAGTCGCGCGGTACCCGGCGCTTCAAAACTCTCGAGAGCGGAGCCGATCTGATTGAAGCCGTCTTCCAGCCGGGAAGCGAGATCGAGCCCCGCCTCCGTGGGCGAAACCGCCCTGCTCGTCCGGTTAAGCAGCTTTGCGCCCAGGCGGTCTTCCAGCCTCCGCATCGCGTGACTGACTGCTGACGGCGTCTGCCCGAGTTCGATTGCAGTCAGCCGGAAACTCCGGCACCTGACTATCGCAAGAAACAGCCTTAAGTCCGCAAAATCGATCCGGTCGTTCTTTGCCATGATGAATGCCGTTCATCGTTCCAGTGAATCCGTTTCATTCTACGGTATGTAATCATTTTCTTCGTCGAGGACTTTGGGCGCTGCGGCGTATGCCCCGCTCGTGTATATCCATTCGGAGGAATTCCATGCATGGACTTGAGCAACTACAGATCGGCGATCTGAAAGATACGAGAATTCTCGTCACGGGCGGGTCGACTGGAATAGGAGCGGCTGTTGTTCGCGCATTCGCCGCACAGGGCGCGCACGTGGTCGCGCATTTCAACGAGAGCGAAGCGGCTGCGCAAGCGCTGCGTGCGGAATCGCCGGAGCGCATTCATCTTGTCCACGGTGACGTCAGCGAGCCGGGCGAAGCATCACGGGTCGTGAAGGAAGCGGCGCAACTGCTAGGCGGACTCGATGGGCTCATCAATAACGCCGGCGCCATGTTGGGACGGTTGACATCTATAAGCGCCTCGGCCAGCCACTTTGAACGCGTCGTCAATCTGAACGCAAGATCGGTTTGGGAAGCGACCTCGGCTGCCCATCCGTTTCTCAAGGAGTCCGGTGGGTACGTCATCAATACGTCGTCCGTTGCCGCGCGTACGGGCGGCGGCGCAGGAGCGGTGCTTTACGCGGCCTCAAAAAGCTTTGTCAGCAGTTTGACCCGTGGCCACGCAAAGGAATTCGTACACGACGGAATCCGGGTCAACGCAGTAGCACCCGGACTCATACAGACGCCGTTCCACGACAAATACACGCCGCCGGAAATCTGGGCGTCGCAGACTGCCACGGTGCCGATGGGCAGAGAAGGCCTGCCGGAGGAGTGCGTCGGCGCGTTCCTATTCCTCGCGTCTCCCGCCATGTCGGGATACATCACGGGGCAGATTATCGAGGTCAACGGCGGACAACTCATGCCATGAACGGAGAATCAAGATGAAACAACGGAAATTCGGACACGCAGAAAAGAGCGTCTCTGAAATCGGGTTTGGAGCGTGGGCCATTGGAGGTTCATGGGGCGACGTCGCCGAGAGTGATGCAAAGGCGGCTCTGCATGCAGCGCTCGATAACGGTACAACCTTCATTGACACCGCCGACGTTTACGGCGACGGCCGCTCGGAGCGGATCATCGCGGACGTGCTCAAGGAACGCTCGGGGCCGCGACCCTTCGTGGCGACCAAGGCCGGGCGGAGACTCGACCCTCACGTCGCACAAGGCTACACCGCAGCGAATCTGAATGCTTTTGTCGACCGGTCCTTGAAGAACCTGGAGATGGAGCGGCTCGATCTCGTACAGCTTCATTGTCCACCGACCGAGGTCTATTACCGGCCGGAGGTTTTCGATGCGATGGACCGCATGATCGCAGCGGGAAAGATCAGCAGCTACGGTGTGTCGGTCGAGAAAGTCGAAGAAGGTCTGAAAGCGATCGAATATCCGGGCGTGAAGTCGGTACAGATCATCTACAACATTTTCAGGCAAAGGCCTGCCCGCTTCATTCAGGAAGCTCGCGACCGAGGAATCGCCGTCATTATCCGGGTACCTCTTGCGTCGGGCCTGCTCACCGGAAAAATGACGCGCGAGACGACGTTTGCGGCCAATGACCATCGCCTTTTCAATCGTAACGGCGAGGCCTTCGACAAGGGCGAGACCTTTGCCGGCGTTCCTTATGACGTCGCGCTGGACGCCGTCGAGGAGATCCGCTCACTCGTACCGCAAAATGCCACGATGGCGCAGTTCGCGCTTCGCTGGATCCTCATGAACGATGGGGTGACGACTGTCATCCCAGGAGCGAAGAACGCGGCGCAAGCCAAAGCAAACTCTGAGGCGAGCGAACTGCCGCCCCTCACAGATTCGGCCATGGAGGTCCTTCGCGCGCTATATCTGCAAAAGATCGCACCGTTTGTCCATCATCAGTGGTAAAGCCTCGCTAACAACTGTTGGACATTGCTTTCCGGTTACCCGGAAGCACCGGCAACCAGCCTGGATTCTTGTGCCAGTGGCTTTGACGCTTCAATCAGCTTGGCCCGATCAAGCCAGTCATCAGATGATCGGTCCGTGACCACTATCCGGAGCGCGCACATGCGAGCAACCCGGGGACAAACCTTTCGTTGACGTCGGCCAAGAAGTCAAAACTGGTCAGGCGCTTGACGTCATCGAGGCGATGAAGATGCTTGGAGAGTTGGAATGCGATGTTGAGGGAAGCCGGATATAAGACCGCAGCCGATACCTCGTTACCGCATCACATCAAGATCGACTTGGCAAACCGGGCGGTGTCCATATAAGGCTGTGTGGACCGTTAAGGCGGCTAACGCTCGGCGTTCGACTCAAGCCGCGCACAGGCAAAATGGCAAGCGCCACTATGAACCTTGAGCCCAGGATGTGCTGGCGCATCACCCGACTGACGGTCGCTCGAACGACGGTTCCTGTGGCGTCCATTGGCCTCCCGGGCGCCGGGTCGCTTTCAGCGATACTCATGCGCCGACCGAATATTGCTAGAGCCGATTGAGTGGTCGCTCTAGGTAGTTTACTGGCGCTCGAATGTCCGATCGAAGCTTGATGTACCGTTTTCAGCCGCCTCGGGAAAAACTCAGCCTCAAACGAAAAAAGCTATATGGACATGCGTCCATAAGGCCCTGATTGCCTTGGTGGGAGAAAGAGAATCTTAACCTCCTACCAGCTGCAGCTCGTGCAAGGTACGGATCGCCGCAACCATACGAGCCTGACCGGCGGCTTCGCGGCACAGGAACAATTTCAACAAACGAACAGCATCCTCTGAAATCCAGTCGTTTTGCGTATACATGTACGTATAACAGACGACACACTACTGAATTTTCTGTTTGAAAACAGTTGTTTCCACACTACACTCGAGTCCTCTCCTGGCACCAAGCAATGTTTGGAAGGATAAATAGGAGTCCGACTCATCAAGAAAAATTTTTCTACGTACTACCAAATTCTGTTTCTTGCCGTCCAGCGTCAAACATGGCGATTCAAGTGCAAACGGGTACATTCTTGAGCACACAGAAGTTCGAGCTCAAGCGATGTACTCACGAGTCTTGGCTGGCTGCGCCAGCGCTAGGACGCTCGCCTTTGGATTCGTAGCAATCCAGCCGTCGAGCATATCTGCCCACGCCTGGAGCATCGCCCTCCTCTGCTCTGCATACTCTGCCTTGTTGTAGACCGCGCGCACGCCACGCTGTTCATGAGCGAGGCATTTCTCGATCCAGTCGGTGTTGAACTCTGCTTCGTGCAAGACGTGCTGGCCGTCCGACGCAGATCATGTACCGTGAAAGGATCGGAATCTGTCCCGTCGTCGCGTATCAGCTTGACGGTGCTGTCAATGACGCGGTTCAGAGTCGCCATACTTATTGGGGAGGCCGTCTCATAGCGGCCGGGATGCACGTATGAACTCGCTCCGAAGCACGTCTTGAATGCGACCAGAATGTCCAGAGCCTATTGGCTCAGATAGACAATGTGGGGGCGACCGGCCTTCATCCGTTCCTTCGGAATTGTCCAGACTGCGGCGTCGAAATCTATCTCACCCCACATCGCCAGAATGAACTCGGACTTGCGCACCAGCGTGAGCAGCATGAACCTGATAGCAAGGCGCAGCGTAGGCATCGTCGGCGTCTGTCCAATGCACTGAAAAACACATGGATTTCAGCAGGCGACAGTGTCCGATCGCGCGGCTTGAAGCTGGCGATCGCAGACGGGCGGATGGCCTCCGCAGGATTGTCCACCTTTAGTCCCCGTGCCTGCACGAAACGGTAAACCTGCAGAACGATGTCACGCGCCTGCGCGGCAGGGGCAGCAGCGCCCCTCTCCTTGATCTTCGCGCAGCGCGCCATCAGTCGTGCGGGCGTGATCTCTTCCAACTTCAGCCGGCCAAATTCCGAAGCGAGATTCCGCTCGTATACCGATTTGCGCATCGCCCGTGTGGAGTCGGCAAGAGCAGTCTCCACAAAGTATTTCTCCGCCCACTTACCAAACGTCAGCGCCTCGATAGTCATTCCGAATCCGAGTTCGTCTGGCCTGCGTGGCCTCCGTGCGGAAAGTGATGGATCGTAGCGGCCTATAACCAGGGTTTCCCGGCGACCGTTCACCCGGTAGTCGTACCGGAAGCTCACCGTGCCTGAAGGCGTCACTGCCGCATATAGCCAGCGCTGATCGGCAATCTTAAAGATCTTCTGAGCCGGCTTCAGCGCTCGTAACTGCATGTCTGTGAGCATAGGGACTCCTCGAACGTATACCGTCAACCAATACCGTCAGGCTGATTCGACGGTATCGGACAAGGCCGTCCGAGGAAGAAATGTCGGTACCGTCACCTATACCGACATTTCTATCTGGCATTGCCCGGATCACAGTAGACCACACCGGACAATAACCCCATGTTTTAAAAGGAAAAACATGGAAAATCGGACCTCTCCGAACGACTTGGGAGCAGTCTAAATCACTCCCACTCAATCGTCGCCGGCGGCTTCCCCGAAATGTCGTACACCACCCGGTTAATCCCGCGCACTTCATTAATAATGCGGTTCGACACATGCCCCAGCAACTCGTGCGGCAGATGCGCCCAATGCGCGGTCATGAAGTCGAGCGTCTGCACCGCGCGCAGCGCGACCACATACTCGTAAGTCCGGCCGTCGCCCATCACGCCGACGCTCTTCACCGGCAGAAACACCGCGAACGCCTGGCTCGTCAAATCGTACCAGGACTTGCCGGTTTCCTTGTCGATGAACGTGCGCAGCGTCTCGATGAAAATCGCGTCCGCGCGACGCAGCAGGTCCGCAAACTCGCGCTTCACTTCGCCGAGAATCCGCACGCCAAGACCGGGACCGGGGAACGGATGGCGATACACCATCGCCGGCGGCAAACCGAGCTTCACGCCGAGTTCGCGCACTTCGTCCTTGAACAGTTCGCGCAGCGGCTCGAGCAGCTTCAGGTTCAGCGTCTCCGGCAGGCCGCCCACGTTGTGGTGGCTCTTGATGGTCTGCGTCGCCTTCTTGCCCTTGCCCGCCGATTCGATCACGTCCGGATAGATCGTGCCTTGCGCGAGCCACTTTGCGTCGGTCAGCTTGCCGGCTTCCGTCTGGAACACTTCGACGAATTCCGCGCCGATGATCTTGCGCTTCGCTTCCGGATCGGTCACGCCTTCCAGCTTGCGCAGGAACACATCGCTCGCGTCGACGTGAATCACCTTCACGCCCAGGTGATCCGCGAACGTGGCCATGACCTGTTCGGCTTCGTTCAGGCGCAACAGCCCATGATCGACAAACACGCACGTCAGTTGATCGCCAATCGCGCGATGCAGCAGCGCCGCCGCGACCGACGAATCCACGCCGCCCGACAGACCCAGAATCACGTGCTCGTTACCGACCTGCTCGCGAATTTTCGCGACCGCCTCGTCGATGTAATGCCCCATTTCCCAATCGGGACGCGCGCCGCAAATCTGCAGCACGAAGCGCTCGAGCATCGCGCGGCCTTGCACGGTGTGCGTGACTTCCGGGTGCCATTGCAGACCATAGAAATGACGCTGCTCATCGGCCATCGCGGCGATCGGGCACGATTCCGTCGATGCCATCAGCGCGAACCCCGGCGGCATTTCCAGCACCTTGTCGCCGTGGCTCATCCACACCTTCAGCATGCCGTGGCCTTCGGGCGTCGTGAAGTCGCTGATGCCTTCGAGCAGGCTCGTGTGATTGCGCGCGCGCACTTCGGCATAACCGAACTCACGCAGATGGCCGATGTCGACCCGGCCGCCCAGTTGCTCGGCCATGGCCTGCATGCCGTAGCAGATGCCGAGCACGGGCACGCCGAGTTCGAACACCACTTGCGGGACGCGCGGCGTGTCGGTTTCAGTGACCGAGCTCGGTCCGCCCGACAGGATCACGCCCTTCGGCGCAAAGTCGCGGATGAACGAAGCATCGACGTCATACGGATGGATTTCCGAATACACGTTGGCTTCGCGAACACGACGTGCAATCAGTTGGGTGACTTGCGAACCGAAGTCGAGGATCAGGATCTTGTCATGCATGGCAGCGGACGATGTCAAAAGTGAGCGGATACGGAATGCCGCGCGTACGGCGCGGCGTTGAATTCAAAGCGGTCCACGAGGGAACAAACGGCCGGGGCTTGCGACGGTGAAGCGCAACGGCGGGAAAGCGGAACGCAATGCTGATGCCCGCGTGACGTTCGCTCGTTGCGCCCGAAGCCACAACATGGGTCACCAGGCTGCGGTGCGGCGCGCGTGCGGATTCCGGTTGCTTCGGCAAACGAGTCGCGCGCGGCCCGTCAACCATGGAACGGAGGCCGTGGGGCATTCGCGGCGTCGTCAGCGGCATTGCGGGCATCGTCGCGTGCGGCAGCAGCTTCAGCGCGTGCCGCTCGCTCCGATGGGCTCAGCACTTCGCCCGTCGTGGCATGCAAATGGGCGGAGGTCGTCGGGTTGACCGGCGACGCTTCAGACGCCGCGGGCACCACAGGCGCCACGCCAGGCCTTGCAACCGGATCAACGCCACGACCGATAACAGGCTCAACCACCGGCTCCGCGTGATACACCGGAAACCCCGCCGTAGCCGGCACAACCGGTTCACGGCGATTCGCCTCGAGGTTCGCCGCGTTTTTCGCGGCGTCTTTAGCGGCCTGCTTTTCGGCGCGCTCAGCGGCAACGGCCTCAGCGACGCGCAGCTTCTCGCGCCGCCGCACCGCGCCCGACAAACGCACGCCGCCAAGACCGAGCACCAGCAGCACGACACCGGTCAGCACCGCGACGATCTCCCCGAACGCGCTCAGCGACGGCGTATGCAGCCCGAGCAGCCACACCAGCATGAGCACGCCGGTCAGCCAGTTCACATGGCCGACCACGCGTGCCACCGACGAAGTCAGCGCCCCGTCGATCGACGCATGCAACGCCAGCCAGGCGAGCCCGATGAGCGCCAGGCCAAACGCCTGGCCGGCCAGAGCCGGCTGCGTCTGCACCAACAGCAGCGCGTTGTACAACGACGTCCAGGGCGTCAGCAGGAACAGCAAGCCGAACGCGAGCAGCAACAGCGCATCGACAATCAGTACAGCGCGCAGCAATGGCTTCATTGGCGTTTAGTCCACGTGGTAGTTGGGCGCTTCCTTGGTGATCTGAACATCGTGCACGTGCGACTCGCGCAAACCCGCGCCCGTGATCTGCACGAACTCGGCCTTCTCGTTCATCTCGGCAATCGTGCGGCAGCCGCAGTAGCCCATGCTCGCGCGCACGCCGCCGATCAACTGGAACAGGATCGCGTTCACGGAACCCTTATAAGCGACGCGGCCTTCGATGCCTTCCGGCACCAGCTTGTCGATATTCGCCGAGTTGTCCTGGAAGTAGCGGTCCGCGGCGCCATCCTTCATCGCGCCGACCGAGCCCATGCCGCGGTACGACTTGTACTGGCGGCCTTGATAGAGGAACACGTCGCCCGGCGCTTCTTCCGTGCCGGCGAACATGCTGCCCATCATCACGGCGTTCGCGCCCGCTGCCAGCGCCTTGCTGACGTCGCCCGAGAAACGCACGCCGCCGTCTGCGATGACCGGCACACCCGTGCCCTTGAGCGCTTCCGACACGTTCGCGATTGCCGTGACCTGCGGCACGCCGACACCGGCGACGATTCGCGTCGTGCAGATCGAGCCCGGGCCGATGCCGACCTTCACGCCGTCCGCGCCGTATTCGACGAGCGCCTTGGCCGCCGCTGCCGTGGCGATGTTGCCGCCGATCACTTCGACGTGCGGGAAGTTCTGCTTGACCCAGCGCACGCGCTCGAGCACGCCCTTGCTGTGGCCATGCGCGGTGTCGACGACGATCACGTCCACGCCCGCCTGCACCAGCAGTTCGACACGCTCTTCGTTGTCCGCGCCGACGCCGACGGCCGCGCCCGCGCGCAGCTTGCCGTGCTCGTCCTTACAGGCGTCCGGGTGTTCGGTCTGCTTGGTGATGTCTTTCACCGTCATCAGGCCGCGCAGCTCGAATGCGTCGTTGATGACCAGCACGCGCTCGAGGCGGTGGCTGTGCATCAGCGCCTTCGCCTCGGCGAGCGACGTGCCTTCCTTGACGGTCACGAGGCGCTCGCGCGGCGTCATGATGCTGCGCACCGGCTCGTCCAGACGCTCCTCGAAACGCAGGTCGCGGTTAGTCACGATTCCGATCAGCTGCGAGCCTTCCACCACCGGAAAGCCCGAAATGCCATGCTGCTGCGACAGCGCGATGACGTCGCGCACCTTCATTTGCGGCGGTACCGTGATCGGATCGCGCACCACGCCTGACTCGAACCGCTTGACCTTGGCCACTTCACGCGCCTGCTCGGCAGCCGTGAGATTCTTGTGGATGATGCCGACGCCGCCCATTTGCGCCATCGCAATAGCGAGACGGGCTTCGGTGACGGTGTCCATGGCGGCGGACACGAGCGGCATATTCAGGGAGATGTTGCGGGTCAGCCGGGTCTTGAGGCTGGTGTCGCGCGGCAGAACATCGGAGAAGGCCGGGACGAGGAGCACGTCATCGAACGTGAGTGCTGTTTGGATCAGACGCATGGCAAATCCTATAGGCGCAAAAGCGAATTATACGCGATACCTCCCCGCTTTTCACTGCGCGAACAGCAGCTTAGCGAATTTCGGGCGCATTTTTTCGTGGCTTTTACACCCTTGATTTCGCTTCGCCGTTCGCCTCGGGTTCGATCGCGTTTCGTTTGCTCGGGCCCGAATGCAGAATCAAACAAGACGCCCCTCGCGCCGGCCGGCTACGCTTGCGACCATTCCAGTTTTCTCGCAGGAGCAGTCGATGCAGCGCGGTGTCGCCTATGGAGTCATGGCCGGAGCCCTATGGGGCATGGTGTTTCTGGTCCCGCGCGTGCTGCCGGATTTTTCGCCGCTGTTGCTGTCGGCCGGCCGCTACACGATGTACGGCGTGGTCGCGCTCGCAGCGGCGTTGCCCACGGCGCGTTCGCTGCTGAAGCGCCTGACTCGCGAAGACCTCGTCGCGCTCGTCAAGCTCGCGCTGGGCGGCAATCTCCTGTACTACCTGCTGCTGACGGCGGCGGTGCACCTCGTCGGCATCGCGCCGGCGTCGCTGATCGTCGGCGTATTGCCGGTGACGGTCACGCTGATGGGCCGCGGCGACCGCGGCGCGGTGCCGCTCGCGCGCCTCGCGTGGCCGCTTGCGGTCGTGATGGCGGGCATCGTCTGCATCAATATCGACGTCTTCACGGCCGCCGACGGCACGCCCGCCGGCGTCCTGACGAAGCTGCTCGGCCTTGCCTGCGCAGTCGGCGCGCTCGGCTGCTGGACGTGGTTCGCGGTCGAGAACACCCGCTACCTGCAACGGCACACGCATTTCAGCGGCAACGAGTGGTCCGTGCTGTGGGGCGTCGTGACGGGCGCGCTCGGCGCCGCGCTGTGGCTCGCGATCGCCGCGCTGCCGCCGGGCGGCCCGCAGGGCGAACTGGCGCAAAGCCGCTGGCACAGCTTCTGGGCGCTCAATCTGGTTCTCGCGATCGGCGCGTCGTGGCTTGGCAACGGCCTGTGGAATGCGGCGTCGAAGCGGCTGCCGTTGACGCTATCCGGTCAGATGATCGTGTTTGAAACGCTGTTCGCGCTGCTCTACGCGTTCATTTACGACGAGCGCCTGCCGCGGCCGCTCGAACTCGCCGCGATTCTGTTGCTGGTGGCGGGCGTGTGCTGGTCGGTGCGTCAGCATGCGGACGACGATTCCGGCGGCACTGCGCCGGTCGAAGAAAAGGCTCAGGGTTCGGCGCCCTAGCACGCACGGTCCACGGGCCGCCCCGCATTGCAGCCCGCACCGAGCAACCTACCCGCCTAACGCGAATCCTTGTTCTGCCAGCGACGCCCTTCGATCGAGCCGGCCTTGCGGGTCTTCTCGACGCGACGCTGGCGTGACACCTTCGGGTCCACGAGCAGCGGCCGGTAGATCTCGACGCGGTCGTGATCGGCGAGCACGGTGTCGAGCGGCTTGAGCTTGCCGAATACGCCGACTTTTTGCGTCGCTAGATCGATCTGAGGAAAACGCTGAAGAATGCCGCTCGTCTCGATAGCCTGCGCGAGCGTGGCGCCCGCCGGCAATTGCACGTCGACGAGCGCCTGTTCGTTCGCGAGCGCATAACAGACCTGGACGGACAGACGCCCGCTCATGCCTTGCCGTAGCGCTGGTCCGCGCGCTTCACGAAAGATTCGACGAATGTATTGGCGATGTGATTGAACACCGGCCCGATGATCTTTTCGAGGATGATGTTGGTGAACTCGTAGTGCAGCGCGAACTCGATCTTGCAGGCGTCCGCGCGCAGCGGCGTGAAGCGCCAGAAGCCGGTGAACTTGCGAAACGGCCCGTCGGCGAATTCCATGTCGATGCGGGTGGGCCGCTCCATGCTGTTGCGCGTCGCAAAGTGCTGCTTGATGCCCTTGAAATTGATGTCGATCTTCGCCTCCATGCTGGTATCGTCCCGATGACGGACCTCGACGCCTCCGCACCAGGGCAGGAAGTTCGGGTAATCGGCGACGTCGGTGACGAGGTCGAACATCTGTTCCGCCGAATGGCGGATCAACACGGTTTTCTGGACATCTGCCATAAATTGAACAGCACGTGGCAAGGGTGGACGGGCGCGGCGGGCTTTCCTTGCCCCGCTTTGCTAAAATCGTGATTTTAAACGAGTTGGGCACTTTCCATTCATGAGCATTATCGACAACAGAAAAGCGTTCTACGACTACTCGGTCGAAGAACGTTACGAAGCAGGGCTCGTGCTCGAAGGATGGGAGGTCAAGGCGCTGCGCGCCGGGCGCGGCCAGATCAAGGAAGGTTACGTCGTGATCAAGAACGGCGAGCTGTTCCTGATCGGCACGCACATCAGCCCGCTGCCCGAAGCCTCGACCCACATCAACCCCGACCCTGTTCGCACGCGCAAGCTCCTTTTGCACAGCGAAGAAATTAGCAAGCTGATCGGCAAGGTCGAACAGCGTGGCTACACGCTCGTGCCGCTGAATTTTCACTACAAGGGCGGCCGCGTCAAATGCGAGATCGGCCTCGCCAAGGGCAAGAAGATGCACGACAAGCGCGAAACCGAGAAAAAGCGCGATTGGGAGCGCGAAAAGGCGCGTTTGATGCGCTCGCCGACCTGAGTCTTGCGCGGGCGTTTGCCGCGACGCTGCCAGAGCAGTGTTTGCCGAGCACGATGAAAATGGCCCGCTTGCTGCGGGCCATTTTTTTTACCAGCGTTGGCGCAACGGCGCCTAATCCAAAACCAACCGGGCGCTCAGCGCGCCTCCGCCACCCCGCTCTTGCCCTTGTTCACGATGGTCAGCGCCGAAGCGATCATCGAACTCATATCCGCGAGATTGCCTGGCACGATCAGCGTGGTGCCCTGCTTCGCCAAATTGCCGAACGCGTTCACGTATTGCTCGGCGACCTTCAGGTTTACCGCCTCCATGCCGCCATGCGACTGAATCGCAGCAGCAATCTTCTGGATGGCTTGCGAATTGGCCTCGGCAACCGCAAGAATCGCCGCGGCCTGCCCTTGCGCCTGGTTGATCGCCGCCTGCCGCTCGCCTTCCGATTTCTGGATTGCCGCCTCGCGCCCGCCGGACGCGATGTTGATCTGCTCCTGCTTGCGCCCTTCCGAAGCTGCAATCAACGCGCGCTTTTCGCGCTCGGCGGTAATTTGCGCCTGCATCGCGTGAAGGATTTCCTTCGGCGGTGTCAGATCTTTGATCTCGTAGCGTAGGACTTTGACGCCCCAGTTCGCCGCGGCTTCATCGAGTGACGAGACGATGCTGTGATTGATGAAGTCGCGCTCCTCGAAAGTCTTGTCGAGTTCGAGCTTGCCGATCACCGAGCGCAGCGTGGTCTGCGACAACTGCGTGATCGCGAACACGAAGTTGCTCGATCCATACGACGCCTTCATCGGATCGGTCACCTGGAAATACAGCACGCCGTCCACCTGCAACTGCGTGTTGTCGCGCGTGATGCAGACCTGGCTCGGCACTTCGAGCGGAATTTCCTTGAGAATGTGCTTGTACGCGATCCGGTCGACGAAAGGAAACGCGAAGCTCAGGCCCGGCGTCAGCGTGCGGTGATAGCGGCCGAGCCGCTCCAGCACCCACGCATGCTGCTGCGGCACGATCTTGATGGTCTGCGCCGCCAGCACGATCACGATGACGAGCAGCACCGCCCCGATAATGGTCGAATCCATTTACGCCCTCCAATCTTTAGTTGGTTTGATTAGTTCGATTAACTACTTCGGTTGACTGGTTTGGGTCAAACAAGTCAGCGAATGTCCGACGCTCACCGCGTATTGACATGATGCGTCGCGGGCCGCTTCGCCGCGACCACAAGACAACTGCCGTGCAGTTCGATGATTTCGTAGGTTTGGGCGTCTTCGGGCTCGCCGGGCGCGAGCTCCGCGTCCCATTGCGCGCCGCGATAGCTGACCCGCGCGCGACGCTCGTGCCACGCGGGCACACTGAGCGTCTGCCCGATGTCGAGATTGACGTCCGGATTCGCGGACGCTTCCTTGCGCGTCCTGCGGCCAAAGCGCGAACGCTTGAGCACAAACACGGCCGCCAGCGCGACGACCGCGGCAACGGCGAACTGCACGTCGGCGGCGGCGCCGGCAATGTGCGCGATGGCCGCCGCCACGCAACCGAGCGCGATCATCAGCAGATAGAACGTGCCGCTGAGCAATTCCAGCACGACCAGCACGCCCGCCCCGACCCACCAGAACAATCCCCCTGGCGCCACGTCGACCTCCACAAAGCAAAACACCCCGGATCTACCGGGGTGTTTATAGCACGAAGCGCGGACAAATTACCGGCATTCAGGACGCGCTTCACTGCGCCGCTGACGCGCGTTTGACGCGCCGTTGATATGCCGCACTCTTCGTTATGCGTGCCGCTTAGGACGCGGCACGCCGCACGCTTACTTCGTCGACGATTTCGCCAACTGCTGCCACGTCTCGATGATTGTGTCAGGGTTCAGCGAGATCGACTTGATGCCTTCATCCGTCAGCCATTGCGCGAAGTCCGGATGATCCGACGGACCCTGACCGCAGATGCCGACGTACTTGTCCAGACGCAGGCACGTTTCAATTGCGCGCTTCAACATGAACTTGACCGCCGGATCGCGTTCGTCGAAATCGACCGCCAGCAGTTCCATGCCGGAGTCGCGGTCGAGGCCGAGCGTGAGCTGCGTCAGGTCGTTCGAACCGATCGAGAAGCCGTCGAAGAATTGCAGGAACTCTTCGGCGAGAATCGCGTTCGACGGCACTTCGCACATCATGATGAGACGCAGCCCTTTCTCGCCGCGCTTCAGGCCGAACTTCTCCAGCAAGCCGACCACGCGCTCCGCCTGCTTCAGCGTACGCACGAACGGCACCATGATCTCGACGTTGTCGAGGCCCATCTCTTCACGCACCTTCTTCAGCGCGACGCATTCCATCTGGAACGCTTCGGCGAAGTCTTCGGCGATGTAGCGCGACGCGCCGCGGAAGCCCAGCATCGGATTCTCTTCGTCCGGCTCGTAGCGCGAACCGCCGATCAGCTTCTTGTACTCGTTCGACTTGAAGTCCGACAGACGCACGATCACAGGCTTCGGATAGAAGGCCGCGGCGATCGTCGCGATACCTTCGGTCAGCTTGTCGACGTAGAACGCGCGCGGCGACGCGTGACCGCGAGCGACGCTTTCCACGGCCTTCTTCAGGTCCTGGTCGATGTTCGGGTACTCGAGAATCGCCTTCGGATGAACGCCGATGTTGTTGTTGATGATGAACTCGAGACGCGCGAGACCCACGCCCGCATTCGGCAGTTGCGAGAAGTCGAAAGCCAGTTGCGGGTTGCCGACGTTCATCATGATCTTCACCGGAATGGGCGGCAGTTCGCCGCGCTGCACTTCGGTGATTTCCGTTTCTAGCAGGCCGTCGTAGATCTTGCCTTCGTCGCCTTCCGCGCACGAAACCGTGACGAGCGCGCCATCCTTCAGCACGTCGGTCGCGTCGCCGCAGCCGACCACGGCCGGCACGCCCAGCTCACGCGCGATGATTGCCGCGTGGCACGTGCGGCCGCCACGATTCGTGACGATTGCGGACGCGCGCTTCATGACCGGCTCCCAGTTCGGGTCGGTCATGTCGGCGACCAGCACGTCGCCCGGCTGCACACGGTCCATTTCCGACGGATCGTGAATCACGCGCACCGGGCCCGCGCCGATCTTCTGGCCGATCGCGCGGCCGGTAGCCAGCACGTTCGATTGACCCTTCAGCTTGAAGCGCTGCTCGGCCTTGCCCGTCGCCTGGCTCTTCACCGTTTCCGGACGCGCCTGCAAGATAAAGATCTTGCCGTCGCGGCCGTCCTTGCCCCACTCGATGTCCATCGGACGCTGGTAGTGCTTTTCGATGATGACCGCGTATTTCGCGAGTTCGATCACGTCTTCGTCGGTGATCGAGAAGCGGTTGCGCTGCTCGTGCGTCACGTCGACGGTCTTCACGCGGCCTTCTTCACCGGCCTTCGTGAACTCCATCTTGATGAGCTTCGAGCCAATCGAGCGGCGGATGATCGGATACTTGCCTTGCGCGAGCGTGGTCTTGTAGACGTAGAACTCGTCCGGATTCACCGCGCCTTGCACGACCGTTTCGCCGAGACCGTAGCTCGACGTGATGAACACCGCGTCCTTGAAGCCCGATTCCGTGTCGAGCGTGAACATCACGCCGGCCGCGCCGACGTCCGAGCGCACCATGCGCTGCACGCCCGCCGACAACGCGACTTCAGCATGCGTGAAGCCCTTGTGGACGCGATAGGAAATAGCGCGGTCGTTGTAGAGCGACGCGAACACGTGCTTCATGCGATCGAGCACGTCTTCGATACCGACCACGTTGAGGTAGCTTTCCTGCTGACCCGCGAACGATGCGTCCGGCAAGTCTTCCGCCGTTGCCGACGAACGCACGGCAAACGACAGCTCTTCAGGCGAGCTGTTTTGAAGCGTGTCGAAGCCCGCGCGAATGTCGGCTTCGAGTTGCGGCTGCATGGGAGCGTCGACGATCCATTGACGGATCTCCTTGCCCGCTTCGGCAAGCGCCTTCACGTCGTCGACGTCGAGCGTCTCGAGACGTTGGGCGATGCGTTCCGTCAGGTTGTTGTGATGCAGGAAGTCACGGAAAGCCAGTGCCGTCGTGGCGAAACCGGTCGGCACGCGCACGCCGGCTTCGGCAAGCTGACTGATCATCTCGCCTAGCGACGCGTTCTTGCCGCCGACAATCTCCACATCGGTCATCCGCAACTGCTCGAACGGAACTACATACGCCTTATCCTTTGCGACGGTAACTGCGTTAGTCATACAAGCCCCTAAGTGTGAAAGAAATTCACGGCTGTGCAAGTGGGCTCGAACGCGAGACGCTCATTGGAAGCGTGAGCTCGCGTCTTGCACAACCTGTTGGAGAAGCAATCGCTTGTGGCGTGCGGGGTTGGAGCTTGCGCTCCACCTTCCGCACGAAGAAGGCGAATCGACGCATTTAGCGCCCGATCAATCGCGATCCGCCCGCTTTAGCTCCAGATAACATCGCGTTGAACGACCGTTCGCAGCGAGTTAGACGCCAATCGCCTGCAATTGCTTATCCAACAGGTTGCCGCTATTCTACCGTGCCGACTCTCGAAATGTGACTGTCGGACGAGAATTGCGCCTCGAATCGCGCCAGGCTGCCCGCAGGGCTCTTCCAATGCATGAAGAGAGCCTCCAGGCCAGTCCTGGCGTAGTAGCGGTGCCCACGGCGCGCTGTTTCGACGCCGCTGCATGAGCGGTCAGCCACCGCGCAGCGAAGTCGCTCCAGCAATGTTCCATTCGAGCGCTTTTTGCCGCTCACGTTCCCTGCCCCACTGATGCCGCCCACCGTATTCATCGTCTCCGACGGTACCGGGATCACTGCCGAAACCTTCGCGCATTCGATCCTCTCCCAGTTCGACCAGAAATTTCGCCTGGTCCGCGTGCCTTTTGTCGACTCGACAGAAAAGGCCTACGCCACCCTCGAAAAAATCAATGAAGCGGTCCAGCAGGACGGTCGCCGTCCGATCGTCTTCACCACGCTCGTGGACAGCGCATCGAATCAGATCGTCAAAGGCTCGAACGCGCTCGTGCTCGACATGTTCCAGACCTTCGTCGAGCCGCTCGAACAGGAACTGGAGCTGAAGTCGAGCCACGCGATGGGGCGCGGCCACCAGAACGCGGACACCGAGGAGTACAAGAACCGCATCGAGGCGATCAACTTCTCGCTCGCGCACGACGACGGCCAGTCGAACCGCAATCTCGCCGACGCGGACGTGATCCTCGTCGGCGTATCGCGCAGCGGCAAGACGCCGACGAGCCTCTACCTCGCGATGCAGTACGGCGTGAAGGCGGCGAACTATCCGCTGATTCCGGAAGATTTCGAGCGCGGCAAGCTGCCTACGCCGCTATTGGCGCATCGGCAGAAGATGTTTGGCTTGTCGATCGATCCGCAACGGCTTTCGGAGATTCGCAACGAGCGCCGGCCTGGCAGCAAATACGCTGCGCCGGAAAATTGCCGTTACGAGATCAACGAAGCCGAGGCGATGATGCGTCGCGAAGGGATCAAGTGGCTGTCGTCGACGCACAAGTCGATCGAAGAGATCGCTACCACGATCCTGCAGGAAATCAAGCTGGATCGGCCGTCGTATTGAGCGAGCCTTCGCTCGTTTATGCGCGGCTCGCGCGCTGCTGTCTGCATTGCTCGAACACGCAGACAGCCGCGGCCGCCGCGACGTTCAACGATTCCATGCCGCCCGGCTGCGGAATCGTCACGCGCAACGTGACCGCGTCGCGCCATGCTTGCGACACGCCGGCGCCTTCATTGCCGAATACCCACGCCAGTTCCGCGCTCAAATCGCAATCGTAGATCGCTTCGGCGCCGTGCGAATCCGTGATGACAACCGGCACCGCGAGGCGCTCGATCAACGTCTGCGCTTCGACGTCTTCGTGAATCTGCAGCAGGAAGTGCGCGCCCATGCCCGAGCGCAATACTTTCGACGACCAAGCGTATGCCGTGCCCGGCGCGCAGAACACCTGCTGAATGCCGGCCGCGGCCGCACTGCGCAAGATGGAGCCGACGTTGCCTGCGTCCTGCACGCCGTCGAGCACGATGCAGGTTTGCGCGACCGTGTCGGGCAGCGGCGTGTCGAGCTTTTCCACTAGCAGCAGCATGCCGACGCCGTGCACGACATTCGACAGTTGTCCGAACAGCGCGTCCGGCAACGTCACGATGCGTTGCTCGTCGATACGCGAAACGATCGCCTGCGCTTCGTCGTGACGCAGCGCGCCCTCGGTGACGATGCACATTTCCGGCTGCCCCGCGACGTCGAGATACGCGCTCGCGAGATGAAAACCTTCCAGCAGCGCATGACCGCTGCGACGCTGTTGATGCGTCGATCCGGCAAGCGCCTTCAGGCGTTTATAGAGCGGATTGTCCCGCGAGGTGATGGCTTTCACAGGCAGCGAAGACGGTGAGAAATGAGGAAAGGGATGAGCGCGTTGCTGATCGCATGCGGTGCGGCTAGGTGCTGGTTACGGCGACGGCAGCATTGACGGGCGATTGTGCCACGTTAGCTGCGGCGCCTTCTGCTCACGCGCCGCTGCGTTCGCCGAACGCGTCGCCGTCGAGCAGCGCATCGTCCAGCACGCCGTCCGCGAGTATTTCCGGCACGGCGATAATCTCGCCCGCCGGCAGCGGCACGCCGGTGCCGAATCGCAGATGCGCTTCGCGCACGGGTGCGAACGAGCGCCGGTGATGCTCGCACGGCCCATGTTCGCGCAAGGCCGCCAGATGCTGCGGCGTGCCGTAGCCGGCATGCGCGTTAAAGCCGTACGCGGGATAAGTCTGGTGCAATTCGAGCAGCATCCGGTCGCGCGTCACCTTCGCGAGAATCGACGCCGCCGAAATGCTTTTGACCAGTGCGTCGCCGCCGATCACCGCTTCGCTGCGAACGCTCAGCGTGGGGCAGCGGTTGCCGTCCACCTTCACGAGCGTCGGCGTGACGGACAGCCCTTCTACCGCGCGCTTCATGGCCAGCATGGTGGCGTGCAGAATGTTCAGCGTATCGATTTCCTCGACCGTTGCCGAGGCGATGCAGTAAGCGAGCGCACGGTCGACGATCTTCTCGTACAGTTCGTCGCGCTTTTTCGCGGTAAGCATTTTCGAATCGTCGAGGCCGCGAATCATCGGCTTCGACGGATCGAAAATCACAGCAGCAGCGACGACCGGCCCGGCCAGCGGCCCGCGCCCGGCTTCGTCGACGCCGCAGACGATGTCGTCCGCCGTCTCGAAGTTCAGGCCGACCTGCCGAGTCGCCGCGCTGGCAAGGCCCGCCGTCTTCCGGCGTGGCGCGTGCGCAGCGGCGTGCTCGTTAGTGCGCTTGGTGCGTTCGTCGCTCACGGCCGCGCCCTGCGCTTCTCAACGACACTCGCGACCACTTCCGCCGCACGCTGCGCGGTGTTCTGCTTCAGCACGTGATGCATCTCCGTGAAGATTTCCGTCAGCGTGCGCCGGTTGGCTTCATCGCGCAACTGTTTCAGCGTGGCTTCGGCGAGCGCCTGCGGCGTCGCGAAGTGCTGGAGGATTTCGGGCACCACGAAGCGGCCCGCCAGAATGTTCGGCAAGCCGACGTACGGCAGATAACCCTGCCGGCGCATGATCTGACCCGTCAGCCAGGGCACCTTGTACGAGATGACCATCGGCTTTTTCAGGAGCGCGGCCTCGAGCGTCACCGTGCCGCTTTTAACGAGGATCGCGTCGGCAGCGGTCATGGCGAGTTGCGACTGGCCGTCCGTAATCGTGAGCGCGAGACCGGGGTGCGAATCGACCAGCGGGCGCAGCATCTCACGCAATGCCGGCGTGGCCGCGGGCATCACGAAGCGCAGACCGGGCTCCTGGTGCTGCATCATTTCCATCGCGGCGAAAAACGTCGGCCCGATCAGATCGATCTCCGAGCGGCGGCTGCCCGGCAGCACCGCGATGACCGGACCGCTTTCCGCGAGACCGAGCGTGCGGCGCGCGCCGAGCGTGTCCGGCTCAAGCGGAATTTCGTCGGCAAGAGGATGACCCACGTACGATGCCGCGACGCCCGCTTTTTCCAGCAGCGCCGTTTCGAACGGGAACACGCACAGCATGTGGTCGACCGCCTTGGCGATCTTCTTGATGCGCCCGCCGCGCCACGCCCAGATGGACGGGCACACGAAGTGAACGGTCGGGATGCCGGCCTCGCGCAGCGGATGCTCGAGCCCGAAGTTGAAATCGGGTGCATCGACGCCGACGAACACCGAGGGCGGCTCGGCCAGCAGTTGGCGCTTCAGGTCGGTGCGGATGCGCAGAATCTCGGGAATATGCCGCAACGCTTCGACATAGCCGCGCACGGACAGCTTCTCCATCGGCCAATGGGCGTCGAAACCGGTGGCGACCATGCGCGGACCGCCGATCCCGTAATAATGCGTGGCGGCAGGCAGGCGGCTCGCAAGGCCGTCCAGCAGCGACGACGCCAGCAGGTCGCCGGACGGCTCGCCGGCCACCATCGCGATGCGCAGCGGACTGGGTTGCAATGCCATCGCTTAGCGGATGATGCCGCGCTGCGACGCTTCGACGAATGCGAGCAGCGTCCCAACCGGGCCGTCGCCGTCGCCGCCGGCGGATGCGAGCTCACGCAGTTGCGCCTTGGCTTCCTCGAGCGACAGGCTGTTCTTGTACAACAGACGGTACGCCGAGCGCAGCGCCGAAATGGCGTCCGGCGAGAACCCGCGGCGGCGCAGACCTTCGACGTTGATGCCGTGCGGCTCCGCCTTGTTGCCGGCCGCGATCACGAACGGCGGAATGTCCTGCACGAGCGCCGATGCGCCGCCCAGCATGGAATGCGCGCCGATGCGCACGAACTGATGCACGCCCGACATGCCGCCGACGATCGCGTGGTCGCCGATCGTCACATGGCCCGCCATCTGCGCGTTGCTCGACAGAATGACGTTGTTGCCCACGTGGCAGTCATGGCCGATGTGCACGTACGCCATGATCCAGTTGTCGTCGCCGAGCGTGGTCACGCCTGCGTCCTGCACCGTGCCGGTGTGGATCGTGGTGAACTCGCGGATCGTGTTGCGGTTGCCGATCTCGAGCCGCGTCGGCTCGTCTTTGTACTTCATGTCCTGCGGACGGCCGCCGACCGATGCGTAGTGGCCGATGCGGTTGTCTTCGCCGATCGTGGTGTGACCTTCGATCACACTGTGCGAGCCGACCGTGGTCCGCGCGCCGATCGTGACATGCGCGCCGATCACGGCATACGGTCCGACTTCAACGGATTCGTCGAGTTGTGCGCCCGGTTCGACGATCGCAGTGGGATGAATCCTGCTCATGCGTCCTCGCTTCTGATTCTGTTGCGTTGTCTGGATGGGCTGCGGCGAGCCGGCTGCGCTGCATGAGGCGCCGGCTGGCCGAAGCTCGAGTCAGGTGCCCTTGATTCAGGCGTCCTTGTCCGTGTGACGCACCGCGCACATCAGGTCGGCTTCAGCCGCCACCACGCCGTCCACCTCGGCCCGCGCCTTGAACTTCCAGATGCCGCGCATATGCCGTTCGAACGTGCAGTTCAGGATGAGCTGATCGCCCGGCTCGACGACACGCTTGAAGCGCGCGTTGTCGATACCGACAAACAGATACAGCGTGTTCGACGGATCGCTCGGCTCTTCCGAGAACGTCAGCAGCGCCGCCGTTTGCGCAAGCGCTTCGAGGATCAGTACGCCAGGCATGACCGGACGCGTCGGGAAATGCCCCTGGAAATACGGCTCGTTGATCGACACGTTCTTCAACGCTTTGATGCTCTTGTGCGGCTCGAGTTCGAGCACCCGGTCGACCAGCAGGATCGGGTAACGATGGGGCAGCAGCGTGAGAATCTTATGGATGTCGAGATTGATTTTTTCGGTGCTCATGGTGTTTCTGCTCACGCATTGACTGCGCGATGATGACTGCGGATGCTGGTGCAGGTGGGTTGTCAACGCGTTGTTAGCGCGTGATGAGCGCATGCTGCCGGCGCTCGCCGTGAACCGGTTGCCGTGCCACCGCGGGTCACGGCAACCCTCTTCGCTTCCTGATATTCGCCCGCCATTTTACGCGGAGTCGGCGGGCCGTCCGGAAAACTAGCTTTTCTCGCTCCGTGCATGACCTGCCGCGCCGGATGCCGCGCTCGCCGGCTTGCTGTCCTGCTGATCCGCGGCGGCGTTTTCCAGTGCCTTGATGCGGTCGCGAAGCTTGTCGATATTGCGCAGCAAGGCCGCGCTCTTGTTCCAGTCGGCGTGATTCACGGCCGGGAATGCGCTGGTGTACATGCCGGGCTTGAGCAGCGACTTGGACACGCCGGACTTCGCGGTCACGATCACGTGATCGGCCAGCGTCACATGCCCGGCAATGCCGACCGCGCCGCCGATCATGCAGTGACGGCCGATGGTCGTGCTGCCCGCAATGCCCGCGCAACCGGCAATGACCGTATACGCGCCGACCTTGCAGTTGTGCCCGATCTGCACGAGGTTGTCGATTTTCACGCACTCCTCGATGATCGTATCGGCCATCGCGCCGCGGTCGATCGTGGTGTTTGCACCGATTTCGACGTCCGCCGCGATCGACACGCCGCCCACTTGCGGAATCTTCACCCAGCTACCGGTGCGCGCGTCGCCTTCGCCGACGAAATCCGGCGCGAAGCCGAAGCCGTCCGAACCGATGACCGCGCCCGCGTGCACGATCACGCGCTCGGCGAGCTTGCAGCCGTGATACACGGTGACATTCGGATAGAGATGCGAGCCAGCGCCGATGCGCGTGCCGCGGCCAATGGCCACGTTCGCGTCGAGCCGCACATTTTCGCCGATGACCGCGCCCGCATCCACCGTGACATGCGGCCCGATCACCGCGCTTGCGGCGATCTGCGCGGACGGATCGATCGTCGCGCTCGGATGAATGCCGGGCGCGACCTTCGGCGTGGCGAGGTCGATGAAGGTTTGCGCGACGCGCGCGAAGTAAGCGTACGGGTTCGGTGTGACGATGAAATTACGCCCGCTGCCCGATGCGAGCTTCGCGAGGTCGTCCGCATTGATCAGCACCGCGCCCGCGCGGGTTGTTTCGACTTGCGACAGGTACTTCGGGTTGGCGAGGAACGCCAGCTGGTCCGGGCCTGCCTGGTCGAGCGGCGCCAGACTGCCGACGCGCTGCGAACCGTCTCCCACTACTTCACCGCCGAACCGCTGGACGATGTCCTCGAGCGTAAAAGCCATGCCTATCGTGTCTCCTGCTGATCAGTACAACTTGTCGGTGCGCGCTGTCAGTGCGCGCTGTCGGCGCTCTACTACCGCCTTCAGTTGCCCGAAGCCGCGAGAGCCTTGAGCACCTGATCCGTAATGTCGATGCGCGGGCTCACATACACCGCTTCCTGCACGATCAGGTCATAGTGCTGCGCCTCGGCGATCTGCTTGATCACCTTGTTCGCGCGGTCCAGCACCGCTGCCAGTTCTTCATTGCGGCGCTGATTCAGGTCTTCGCGGAACTCGCGTTGCTTGCGCTGGAAGTCGGTGTCGAGTTGCGACAGATCGCGCTGCTTTTGCGCACGGTCCGTGGACGACATCGACGCGCCGTTCTTGTCGAGCGAATCGGACATCGACTTGAGCTTCTGCGCCATGTCCGCGAGGTCCTTGTCGCGCTTGGCGAACTCGGCCTCGAGCTTGACCTGGGCCGCCTTCGCCGCCGCCGATTCCCGCAGAATCCGGTCCGAATTCACCGCGGCGATCCTGGCTTCCTGAGCGTGCGCCACTCCGACGCCCAGCGTCATTGCCAGCGCCAGCGCGCAAGCCACACGTTTCGAAAACATACCGGTTAGCAAAGTGATCCTCTCGATACTGTTGTTTGGCGAGCCGTCCGCAACGCGGATCAGAACGCCGTCCCGATCTGGAACTGGAACTTCTGATACTGGTCGCCCGTATGCTTGGTGAGCGGGAAGCCCAGGCTCAGCTTGAGCGGCCCGATCGGCGAAATCCATGCGAGACCGACACCGTAGCCGTAACGCAGACCGTTCGCGCCGTTCGAATTGGCCGCAGCGCTCGCGTCCGCCCAGACGTTACCGGCGTCGAGGAACGTGAACACGCGCAAGGTGCGATCATAGCCGGTGCCCGGCAGCGGGAATGTCAATTCGATGTTGCCGACGAGCAGCTTCGAGCCGCCGATCGGATCGCCAGTCGTCTTGTCGCGCGGACCGAGCGAGCTCGGCTCGTAGCCACGGACCGAACCGATACCGCCCGCGTAGTAGTTCTTGAAAATCGGGTATGGCTTGCCGCCCGTGCCCTTGCCGTAGCCGCCCTGGAAGTTGAAGCCCAGCACGAAGCCGCGCGCAAACGAGTAATAGTACTGTGCGTTGATGTCGGCCTTGTAATACTGCGTGCTGCCGATCGGCGTGCCGTATTCGGCGTTCGCCTGCGCGAAGTAGCCGCGGCTCGGCACGAGCGCGCTGTCACGCGCGTCGCGCGACCAGCCCACCGTGACCGGCACGTTGTTCGACACGCGGCCGAAGTCGTCGACGTATTGCTTGTACGACGCCGGCGTGTTCGCGTCGACGTCGAGCTTGTTCTGCTCCAGACCTGCGCCGAAGTACACCGTATCGACTTCCGAGAACGGGATGCCGAACTTCAGGTCGCCGCCCATCGTGACGATCTTGAAGCTCGAATCGGTCGAGTAGTACAGCGGCTGATACGTGCGGTAGTAGACGTCGGTAATACGCTTGATGCCGTCCACCGTGAAGTACGGGTCGACCTGCGTGACGGTCAACGTGCGATACGTCTTCGCGGTGTTGACGTTCACCGCGAGGCTCGTGCCCGAACCGAACACGTTGTCTTGCGAGACGCCTGCGGACAGCACCACCTTGTCCGTCGACGAGAAGCCCGCGCCCAGCGTAATCGCGCCGGTCGGTTTTTCGGCGACCTTCACGTCCACGTCCACCTGGTCGGGCGTGCCTTCCACGGGGATCGTGGTCACGTCGACGTCGGTAAAGTAGCCAAGACGGTTGATACGGTCTTTCGACAACGCGAGGCGGTTCGAGTCGAACCACGAGCTTTCGAGCTGGCGCATTTCGCGGCGCACCACTTCGTCGCGCGTACGGGTGTTGCCCACCACGTTGATGCGGCGCACGTAGACCCGGCGGCTCGGGTCCACTTGCAGCGTCAGGTCCACCTTGTGATTCGACTGGTCGATCTGCGGCTGCGCGTTGACGGTCGCGAACGCGTAACCGTATTCGCCCAGCTTGTCGACGATTGCCTTGGTCGTGGATTGCAGCTTTTCGGCCGAGAAGCGGTCGCCCGGTTTGATCTTGATGAGCTTCGCGAGCTCCGGCTCGCGGTCGAGCAGATTGCCGGCCAGCTTGATGCTCGAGATGGTGTACGGCTCGCCTTCATGCAGCGTGACCGTCAGATACATGTCCTTCTTGTCCGGCGTGATCGACACCTGGGTCGACTCGATGTTGAACTCGAGATAGCCGCGGTTCAGGTAGTACGAGCGGATACTTTCGAGGTCGCCGGTGAGCTTGTCTTTCGCGTACAGGTCATTCTTCGTGTACCACGAGAACCAGTTCGGCGTGGACAACTGCATTTCGTCGCGCAGCGTGCCGGTGCTGAACGCCTTGTTGCCGATAAAGTTAATCTGGCGAATCTTGGCGCTCGGCCCTTCGGCCACCGAGAACAGCACCGAGACGCGATTGCGGTCGATCGGCGTGATGGTGGTCGTGACTTCGGCTGCATAGTAGCCGCGCGTCAGGTACTGGCGCTTCAGTTCCTGTTCCGCCTTATCGACGAGCGCCTTGTCGTAGTAACGGCCTTGCGACAAACCGACCGCGCGCAGCGCCTTGGTCAGGTTTTCCTTGTCGAATTCGTGAATGCCCGCGAAGTCGATCGTGCCGATGGCCGGACGCTCCAGCACCTGCACGATCACTACATTGCCTTCGGTCGCGATCTTGACGTCGTTGAAGAAACCCGTTGCGTACAGCGCGCGAATCGCTTCGGATGCCTTGTCGTCGTTGAACGTGTCGCCCTGCTTGATGGGCAGGTAGGCGAACACCGTACCGGGTTCGACGCGTTGCAATCCCTCGATCCGGATGTCTTGCACCACGAAGGGCGTGGTTGCGTGAGCAACCAGCCCATGCGCGGCGAATGCCGCGGTTATAACCGTCTTCGGAACAAAGCGATGAGGTTTAAACAACGTGCTTCCCCAGTGTGTATAGCTGCATCAGGTCGGACGGTCGCTATTGTGAGCGCCGCCGGACACTTTAAAAGTGGATTAAACGAGCGAGATCGTTGAACAGTGCAATCGCCGACAAAGCGACGATGCAGGCGAGACCCGCCCTCTGAAAAACGAGTTGCCAGCGATCGGAGACAACTTTACCGGTCACAGCTTCAACCAAATAATATAACAGATGACCCCCGTCCAATACCGGAATTGGTAGCAGGTTCAGTACACCGAGGCTAATACTGACGAGGGCGAGGAACGACAGGAATGCAGAAGGACCTAGACGTGCGCTCTTTCCTGCGTAATCGGCGATGGTCACCGGACCGGACAGATTCTTCAGCGATGCATCGCCGACGATCATGCGGCCGAACATCCGCACCGAGTAAACCGCGAGATCCCACGTGCGGCGCGCGCCGAGCTGAAGGCTTTCGACCGGTCCATAACGCACGTTGATGGACGGCACCTGGGTCGCCAGTTCGGCGCCGATGCGACCGACCTGCTGCCCCGTTGCCGCGTCGCGCTGCGCTTGCGGAACGATCCTGATGTCTTCGAGCTTGCCCGAGCCCTGTGCTTCCGTTTGACCCGCGGCTGCGCGCTCTACTTGCAGCGTCAGCGGTTGGCCGGCGTGCGATTTTACATACGCGATGAAGGCTGTGGCGTTATCAGTCGCGACTCCGTTGATCGCGCGCAAGCGATCGCCCGGAAGAAGTCCCGCCTTTTGCGCGGCACTGCCGGGTTGCACGCCGGCAACCGTCAGCTTGCCCCCGCCGGGTTCGAAGCCGAGCCGCGACATGAAGTCGTCGTCGACGTCCTTTTCGGTGACACCGCGCAAATCGAGCTGGAAGTCGGACGGGCCGTTCGCGCCTTTTGCGATCAGCACGACGCGCTTGTGATCGAACGCAGCGCCGAGCAGCTTCCAGCGCAAGTCGGACCACGAGCGCACCGGCTCGGACTCGGCCGCGTTCTCCGCGCGCACCGCCACCACTGTTTCGCCGCCTTCGAAACCGGCGGCCGCAGCGGTCGTGTTGGGCGCGGGCGTGGCAAGAATCGCCGCCGGTTCGGTGACGCCGGTCGCGAACACGAGGCCGAACAGGACGATGGCAAGCAAGAAATTCGCGACCGGCCCTGCCGCGACGATTGCGATACGGCGCCACACCGACTGCCGGTTGAACGCATGCGGCAACGCTTCGGCGGGAATCGGCGCGCCGCCCGTCTCGCGCTCGTCGAGCATCTTCACGTAGCCGCCGAGCGGCAGCGCGGCGACCGTCCATTCGGTGCCGCTCTTCGGACTAACCCATTGGAACAGCGGCTTGCCGAAGCCAATCGAAAAGCGCAGCACCTTGACGCCGCACAGCCGCGCCACGCTGTAATGCCCATATTCGTGGACGACCACCAGCACGCCAATCGCGACCGCGAAGGCGAGCACTTCGATCAGCAGATTCATAGGCGCCTCACTGGACGGCGCGTTCCGTGCGGCGGGCGGCGTCGGGCAGACGCGCGATGAATTCGGCTGCGGCGCGACGCGCGGCGGCGTCCGCTTCGATCACGTCTTCGAGCGCATGCGCGCTGCGATTGGGCAACGCGTTGAGCACCGAGTCGACCACCTGCGCGATCGCCATGAAGCCGATCTGGCGCGACAGGAACGCTTCAACAGCAATTTCGTTAGCGGCATTGAGCGCCGCGCTGGCGACGCCGCCTTCGGCGAGCGCCTTCATGGCCAATGCCAGGCAAGGGAAACGCGTGTAGTCCGGCTTTTCAAACGACAGCGACGCGATTTCCACCAGATCCAGTTGCGCGACGCCCGAATCCACGCGATCCGGGAACGCGAGCGCGTGCGCGATCGGCGTGCGCATGTCCGGGTTGCCGAGTTGCGCGAGCACCGAACCGTCGGCGTACGACACCAGCGAATGAATCACGCTTTGCGGATGAATCAGCACGTCGATGCGTTCGCCCGGCAAGCCGAACAGCCAATGCGCCTCGATGACCTCGAGGCCCTTGTTCATCATGGTCGCGGAGTCGACGGAGATCTTGCGGCCCATCACCCAGTTCGGATGCTTGCAGGCTTCATCGGGCGTGACGTCGGCGAGCGTGGCCGGTTCGCGCGTGCGGAACGGGCCGCCCGACGCGGTCAGGATGATCTTGGAGACGCCGCCATGCAGCGCGGCTTCGCGCGGCAGGCACTGGAAAATGGCGTTGTGTTCGCTGTCGACCGGCAACAGCACGGCGCCGTTGTCATGCACGGCATCCATGAAGATAGCGCCCGACATCACGAGCGCTTCCTTGTTCGCGAGCAGGATGCGCTTGCCGGCGCGCGCGGCCGCGAGGCTCGGCGCGAGGCCGGCCGCGCCGACGATGGCCGCGACCACGGTGTCGCAGCCGTCGCTCTTCGACACCTCGACGAGCGCCTCGGCGCCGTGCGTCACCTCGGTCTTGCAGCCCGCGTCGCGCAGCTTGGCCGCGACGCGCGCCGCCGTGTCGGCGTCGCCGACTACCGCCACTTCCGGCCGGAAGCGCAGGCATTGCTCGACGAGCTTGTCGCCGTTGCGGTGCGCGGTGAGCGCATAAACCGAAAAGCGCTCGGGATGACGCGCGACGACGTCGAGCGTGCTGTCTCCAATCGAGCCCGTGGAACCGAGCAATGTCAGACGTTTTTGCATATCTCTTTCTCTAGCCGAGCAGCAGCATGGCAAGCGGCAGCACCGGCAACAATGCGTCGATGCGGTCGAGCACGCCTCCGTGCCCCGGCAACAGGCCGCTCGAATCTTTCACGCCGGCCTGGCGTTTCATCATGGATTCAAAAAGGTCGCCCACCACGCTGAACGCCACCAGCAGCGTCAGGGCAAGCAGCGCGCGCGGGGCGCCCCAATGCGCCCACAGCTCAGAATACAGGGTCGGCTCGAACGCATGCGAAAGGACCGCCGCCACCGCGACGATCATCACCGCGAGCCAGCCGCCGATCGCGCCCTCCCACGTCTTGCCGGGACTGATGGCGGGCGCGAGCTTGTGCTTGCCGAACGCCTTACCCGAGAAGTATGCGCCGATATCCGCGAGCCATACCAATAGCAGCAGCGACAGCACGAACGGCACGCCTTGCATGCGCGCGGCGACGAGAGCATGCCAGCAGGCGACGAATATCACAATCCCGACAAGCAGCAGAAAGCTGCGCCAGGCGCCTTGCGCGAGCGTCGGCTTGCGCAGCAGCACGAACGGGCCGGCGATCACCCAGAAAATGGCGGCCGCCTTGTAAAACGGCTGCGCGCTGTCCACGCCGATGCCAAGCCGCGTGCTGGCCACGAGCGCGACCGCCGCGACGAGCGCGTAGATAACCGGGCCGGCGCCGCCCAGCTTCAGCAGGCGGGCCCATTCCCATGCGGCGAACACGACGACGAAGGCGATCAGCGCGCCGAACGCGCCGACCGGCGCGAACAACGTGACGGGCAGGAACACCGCCAGAAGCACAATCGCCGTGATGACACGGGTTTTTAGCATGGAAGCGAATCGACGTTTTGCGATTGCGGCTCGAGCTGAGCGCTGGTGCGGCCGAAACGGCGCTCACGCTCGCCGTATGAGGCAATCGCGCGGCCGAGCGCGTCGGCGTCGAAATCCGGCCAGAAGGTGTCGGTGAAATAGAACTCGGTGTAGGCGAGTTGCCACAGCAGGAAATTGCTGACGCGCCGCTCGCCGCCCGTGCGGATGAAGAGGTCGGGCTCAGGCGCATAGGCCATGGACAGATGCTCGGCGAACGAATCCTCGTTCACCTCGACCGGCTTGCCGGCGAGCGCGGCCTGTTCCACGAGCTTGCGGGTCGCCTGCATGATGTCCCAGCGGCCGCCGTAATTGGCGGCGATGGTCAGCGTGAGGCGGGAATTGCGCGCGGTCTTGGTTTCCGCCCGTTTGATCAGGTCGCGGATGCGTGCATCGAAACGTTCGAGATCGCCGACCACGCGCAAACGGATGCCGTTTGCGTGCAGCTTGCCGATTTCGCGCTCCAGCGCCGTGACGAAAAGGCGCATCAGGAACGACACTTCGTCGTTCGGACGGCGCCAGTTTTCGGAGCTGAAAGCGAACAGCGTCAGATATTCGACGCCCTGGCGGGCGCACGCCTCGACGGCCGCGCGCACCGCGTCGACGCCGCGCGTATGACCGGCCACGCGCGGCAAGCGGCGCTGGGTGGCCCAACGGCCGTTGCCGTCCATGATGATCGCGATGTGTCGCGGCACCGCGGCGACATCAGGCACGCGCACGGTTGAACTGGTGTAGGTCATGGCCGTCGGGACAATAACTGCAAATGAAGAAGTAAAAATCCTGAAAGTGTGAGTGCTCCCAGACCTGGCGCTTCACGGCTCGGACTTCGCGCGAGCTCCGCACAGACAGTAACGCCGAAGCGAGCCGGCGTTCTGTTCGGAGCCTCGCAGCCTCATACCGTCATGATCTCTGCTTCTTTGGTCACAACAAGCTTGTCGATTTCAGCGACGAATTTGTCCGTCAGCTTCTGAACGTCGTCGCCGGCGCGGCGCTCGTCGTCTTCCGAAATTTCCTTGTCCTTAACGAGCTTCTTCAGTTGCTCGTTCGCGTCGCGGCGCAGATTGCGCACGGCGACCTTGGCCGTTTCGGCTTCGCTCTTGACGACTTTCGTCAATTCGCGGCGTCGTTCTTCGGTCAGCGCGGGCATCGGCACGCGGATCACGTCGCCCTGGGTAGCCGGGTTCAGGCCGAGATCCGACTCGCGGATCGCCTTTTCGACGACCGGGACCATCTTCTTTTCCCACGGCTGCACGCCGATCGTGCGCGCGTCGATCAGCGTCAGGTTCGCGACCTGCGAGATAGGCACCGGCGAGCCGTAGTAATCGCACTGGATGTGATCGAGCAGGCCCGTGTGCGCACGGCCCGTACGGATTTTCGACAGATCGTTCTTGAACGCGTCGATGGAACGCTGCATCTTTTGTTCAGCGCCCTTCCTGATATCAGCCACAGACATTTTAAAACCTCCGAACCTTCAAAACGGTGCGAGCCGGCCAGCACGCGCGATATGCGGCGGCCCGGGCTCGCGTCAAAGCCCACGTTATGTGAACGAGAGTTTACACGTGGACGAGGGTGCCCTCGTCCTCGCCGAGCACGATGCGCTTCAATGCGCCCGGCTTGACGATCGAAAAAACGCGGATCGGCAGCTTCTGGTCGCGGCACAGCGCGAACGCCGTGGCGTCCATGACCTGCAGGTTGCGGCCGATTGCCTCGTCGAAGCTGATCGTGGTGTAGCGCGTCGCGCTCGGATCTTTCTTCGGGTCGGCTGAGTAGACGCCGTCCACCTTGGTGGCTTTCAACACGACTTCGGCGCCGATTTCCGAGCCGCGCAGCGCGGCGGCCGTGTCGGTCGTGAAGAACGGGTTGCCGGTGCCGGCCGCGAAAATCACGACTTTGCCTTCTTCGAGCTGGCGAATCGCGCGCGGACGGATGTACGGCTCGACGACCTGGTCCATGCGCAGCGCGGATTGCACACGCGCCTCGATGCCGGCGTGACGCATGGCGTCTTGCAGCGCCAGCGCGTTCATCATGGTGGCCAGCATGCCCATGTAGTCGGCCGTGGCGCGATCCATGCCGGCCGCGCCGCCCGCGACGCCGCGGAAGATATTGCCGCCGCCGATCACTACCGCCAACTGCGTTCCAAGACGGACCACTTCGGCCACGTCCGCCACCATTCGTTCGATGGTCGCGCGATTGATGCCGAAGGCATCGTCGCCCATCAGAGCTTCACCGGAGAGTTTGAGCAGGACGCGTTTGTAGGCAGTGGGCATAGGGGTATCCAGATCGCGCAGAACAGGGCAACAACAAGGGACTAATGTAGGGGTGAAACGCCGATTCGGGCAAGCGCCGCCAAATTGATGAACCCGGAAGGTCCACCGGCGGCGGCCGCGCGGCGAGGATCAACCCGCGCGCAGCCTTGCGGCGCTGCCGACCGCGGCACAGTCTTGCTGCGCCGCGGGTACAACGGTACTAGCTGAGACTCGCGATGCTTATTGTTGCTTTGCAGCAGCCACTTGAGCGGCAACTTCAGCGGCGAAGTCGTCCTGCTTCTTCTCGATGCCTTCGCCGACCACGAAGAGCGCAAACTTTTGGACGCTCGCGTTGCCCGCCTTCAGCATCTGTTCGATCGTCTGCTTGTCGTTCTTAACGAACGTCTGGTTCAGCAGCGACACTTCCTTCAGGTACTTCTGCACGCTGCCTTCCACCATCTTCGCGACGATTTCAGCCGGCTTGCCCGATTCGGCGGCCTTCTGCTCGGCGATGCTGCGTTCCTTGGCGATCAGGTCCGCCGGCACGTCGTCCGACGACAGCGAGACCGGCTTCATCGCGGCGATGTGCATGGCCACGTCCTTGCCGACCTGCTCGTCCGCGCCGGTGTACTCGACCAGCACGCCGATGCGCGTGCCGTGCAGGTACGCTGCCAGCTTGTTCGACGTCTCGAAGCGGACGAAGCGGCGGATCGACAGGTTTTCACCGATCTTGCCGACCAGCGCGAGGCGCACTGCGTCGACGGTCTGGCCGTCGAGCGGCAGAGCGGACAGCGCGGCGACGTCGGCCGGGTTTTGCGTGGCGACCAGTTCGGCGATCTTCTTCGAGAAAGCCAGGAAGTCGTCGTTCTTCGAAACGAAGTCGGTTTCGCAGTTCAGCTCGACCAGCGAACCTGCATTGCCGCCGATGAACGATGCGACCACGCCTTCAGCCGTGACGCGCGATGCCGCCTTGCTGGCCTTGTTACCCAGCTTCACGCGCAGCAGCTCTTCGGCGCGCGCCATGTCGCCGTCGGCTTCCGTCAGCGCCTTCTTGCATTCCATCATCGGCGCGTCGGTCTTTGCGCGCAGTTCTGCAACCATGCTTGCGGTAATTGCCGCCATCATTTGCTCCTTGAGTTCCGTCTGTGTTCCGTGTCACACGCCGCCCGCACTTCGATACCGGCGGCAAGAATTCGTTTCAGCGTTATGCGAATTTTTTGCGGATAACGCCTTGCTACAGCGTCGCGGCTTAAAAAAAGGGGGCCTGTAGAAAGCCCCCTTTTTTGCCGGACACGGGGCAGCTTTACGCTTCCGCGTTGACCTCGACGAACTCGTCGCCGTCGTCGCCGCGTGCAGCCTGCACCACTTCGTTGACCGCGTTGGCACGGCCTTCGAGGATCGCGTCAGCCACGCCGGCCGCGTACAGAGCGACGGCCTTGCTGGCGTCGTCGTTACCCGGGATCACGTAGTCGATGCCTTCGGGCGAGTGGTTCGTATCGACCACTGCGATGACCGGCACGCCGAGCTTGTTCGCTTCGGTGACGGCAATCTTGTGGTAGCCGACGTCGACCACGAAAATCGCGTCCGGAATGCCGCCCATGTCCTTCACGCCGCCGATCGACTTCTGCAGCTTGGCCATTTCGCGTTCGAACAGCAGCGCTTCCTTCTTGCTCATGCGTTCGGTTTCGCCTGCTTCCAGCGCTGCTTCCATGTCCTTCAGGCGCTTGATCGAAACCTTCAGCGTCTTGAAGTTGGTCAGCATGCCGCCGAGCCAGCGTGCGTTGACATAAGGCATGCCGGCGCGCAGCGCTTCCTGGGCGATCGTGTCACGCGACTGACGCTTCGTGCCGACGAACAGGATGGTGCCGCGATTGGCTGCCAGTTGACGCGCGTACTTCAGCGCGTCGTTGTACATCGGCAGCGTCTTTTCGAGGTTGATGATGTGAATCTTGTTGCGATGGCCGAAAATGAAGGGGGCCATCTTCGGGTTCCAGAAGCGCGTTTGGTGACCGAAGTGGACACCGGCTTCCAGCATTTGACGCATGGTAACTGCCATGAAAATCTCCGCGAGGGTTGGGTCTTAAGCCGGCTGCCGTATCCGCCGCGCCGCCATGTCTTGTCTGGCTGAGCGCCGCGAACACCCTGGGTGCGCCGGCTTGCGAGTCTGCCGCCTTGATACTGCTCTCACCCGTGGCTCGGGCGACAAGCGCCACGGGAAGCTTCACCTCTATCTGCCGTTGGTTGATTGGTTGCTGGCCTGCTGCCACCAGCCTGCTGCCACCATAATCAGCCCGGAGTCGGTCTGAACGATGACAAGAAGCCACCAGGACAGGAAAAGGATCGACTTAGCCAAACATTATAGCATGCGACTATCGGCTGACTCAACCTGCCGGGTGGCTCCTTCGCGCGGGCTCCGGTTGCACCCGGCGCTTGCCTGGCCGCGTCGCGCGTCGTCTTCTAGCCATAGCGGCAAACCCGCCTGCTCCATCGTTACAGCCGCCGAAACGCCGCCAAAAGACTGCGGCACGGGGAATATGGTGCGATAATCCCGGAATAAATCGCATTTCAGGCCCGACTCATGGCTATCACGCTCAAAAACGAACACGACATCGCGCAAATGCGCGTCGCCTGCAAACTTGCGAGCGAAGTGCTCGACTACATCACGCCGTTCGTCACGGCCGGCGTCACGACCGGCGAACTCGACCGCCTGTGTCACGAATATATGCTCAAGGAACAGGGCACCGTGCCCGCGCCGCTGAATTATCAGCCGCCCGGCTATCCGCCCTACCCCAAGGCCACCTGCATCTCGGTGAACGACGTGATCTGCCACGGCATTCCCGGCGACAAGACGCTTAAGAACGGCGACGCGCTGAACATCGACATCACGGTGATCAAGGAAGGTTACTTCGGCGACACGAGCCGCATGTTCATCGTCGGCGAGGGCTCGATTCTCGCGAAGCGGCTGGTTCAGACCACCTTCGAGTGCATGTGGCTCGGCATTGACCAGGTCCGCCCCGGCGCGCATCTGGGCGACATCGGCTATGCGATCCAGAAGCACGCCGAGGCGCAAGGCTACAGCGTGGTGCGCGAATATTGCGGCCACGGCATCGGCACGGTGTTTCACGAAGACCCGCAGATTCTGCACTACGGCCGCCCCGGCACCGGGTTGGAACTGCAAGCCGGCATGATCTTCACGATCGAGCCGATGATCAACGCCGGCCGCCGCGACATCCGCACCATGCCGGACCAGTGGACCGTCAAGACGAAGGACCGCAGTCTGTCGGCGCAATGGGAACACACGGTGCTCGTGACGGAAACCGGTTATGACGTGCTGACCGTGTCCGCCGGCACGCCCGCGCGCCCGCCGGTGATCGCCGCCACGGCCTGACCGATCCCGCCTTTTCACCGCCAGCCGCCCATGAGTAGTGTTCCAGCCGTCGCCCGATCCCACGCCACGTCGCTCAAGGCGGACTACAAAGTGGCCAAAGCCCAGTTGCTGGAACGCTTCAGGACCGCCACCAACGTCGAAGGATTAATGGCGGCGCTCTCGCGCACCACCGACGACTCCCTGCGCGCCGCCTGGAACACCTGCGAACTTCCGGCCGAGCTGGCGCTCGTCGCCGTAGGCGGATTCGGCCGCGGCGAACTGGCTCCGCATTCCGACATCGACATTCTGGTGCTGCTGCCGGATGCGCCGCTCGAGCATCTGGAAGCGCGCATCGAGCGTTTCATCAGCCTCGCTTGGGATCTGGGGCTCGAGCTCGGCAGCAGCGTACGCAGCGTCTCGCAGTGTCTGGAAGAAGCCGCTAACGACGTCACGGTGCGCACGTCGCTGCTCGAAGCGCGGCGCATTACAGGCAGCGCGGCCCTGTTCGACGACTTCGCGAAGCGCTACCGCGAGGCGCTCGATCCGAAAGCGTTTTTCCAGGCGAAAGTGCTGGAAATGCGCCAGCGTCACGCCAAGTTCCAGGACACGCCTTACGCGCTTGAGCCGAATATCAAGGAAAGCCCCGGCGGTCTGCGCGATCTTCAACTGATTCTGTGGGTGACCCAGGCGGCCGGCTTCGGCAGTAGCTGGCGCGAACTCGAGGCGCGCGGACTCATCACCGAGCGCGAAGCGCAGGAACTGCGGCGCAACGAGGGCTTCCTGAAGTCGCTGCGGGCGCGGGTGCACGTCACTGCCGGCCGTCGCCAGGACATTCTGGTGTTCGACCTGCAAACGCCGGTGGCCGAGAGCTTCGGCTACAAGCCGACCGCCACCAAGCGCGCGAGCGAACAGCTGATGCGCCGCTATTACTGGGCGGCGAAGGCGGTCACGCAACTCGCGACAATTCTGATCCAGAACATCGAGGCTCAGCTTTTTCCCAGCACGAGCGGCATTACGCGGGTGCTGTCCGATCGTTTCGTCGAAAAACAGGGCATGCTGGAAATCGCCAGCGACGACCTGTTCCAGCGCGAACCGAACGCGATTCTCGAAGCCTTCCTGCTGTACGAGCAGACGCCTGGCGTGAAAGGGCTTTCGGCGCGCACACTGCGCGCCATCTACAACGCGCGCGAGGTGATGGACCAGCACTGGCGCCGCGATCCGGAAAACCGGCGTCTTTTCATGGACATCCTGAAGCAGCCGGCCGGCATCACGCACGCGTTGCGCCTGATGAACCAGACCAGCGTGCTAGGGCGATATCTGCTGAATTTCCGGCGCATCGTCGGACAGATGCAGCACGATCTGTATCACGTCTACACGGTCGATCAGCACATTCTGATGGTGCTGCGCAATCTGCGGCGCTTCGCCGTGGCCGAACACGCGCATGAGTATCCGTTCTGCAGCCAGTTGATCGTCAGCTTCGACCGGCCGTGGGTGCTGTACGTCGCGGCGCTCTTTCACGATATCGCGAAAGGCCGCGGCGGCGACCACTCCACGCTCGGCATGGCCGATGCGCGGCGCTTCTGCCGCAATCACGGCATCGAGGGCGACGACGGCGAACTCGTCGTCTGGCTCGTCCAGCAGCATCTGACCATGAGTCAGGTCGCGCAAAAGCAGGACACGAGCGATCCCGAAGTCATCAAGCGGTTCGCCGAACTGGTCGGCACCGAACGCCGCCTGACCGCGCTGTATCTGCTGACGGTGGCCGACATCCGCGGAACCAGCCCGAAAGTCTGGAACACGTGGAAGGGCAAGCTGCTCGAGGACCTGTATCGCGCGACGCTCGCCGTGCTCGGCGGCGCGCGGCCGGACGCGCATTCGGAACTTGAGTCGCGTCAGGAAGAGGCGCTTGCGCTCTTGCGCCTGGAAACTGTGCCCGAAGGCGCGCAGAAGGCGCTGTGGGACAAGCTCGACGTCGGCTATTTCCTGCGTCACGACGCGGCCGACATCGCGTGGCAAACGCGTGTGCTCTACCGTTACGTCGAGACGCCCACGCCGATCGTCCGGGCTCGCCCGTCGCCGATCGGCGAAGCGCTTCAGGTGCTCGTGTACGTGAAGGACCAGCCGGATCTGTTCGCCGGCATTTGCGCGTATTTCGACCGCAATGGCTTGTCGGTGCTGGATGCGCGCGTCAGCACGACGCGTCACGGCTATGCACTCGATAATTTCCTCGTCGCGCATACCGAAGAAGACGTGCATTATCGCGACATTGCCAATCTCGTCGAACAGGAACTGACCGCGCGCCTCACCGGCGACGGCACCTGGCTTCCGGGCCCGTCGAAGGGCCGCTTGTCGCGGCTGTCGCGGACCTTCCCTGTTACGCCGCGCGTCGATCTTCGGGCCGACGATCGCGGCCAATACTACATCCTGTCCGTGTCGGCGAACGACCGGCCAGGCCTTCTTTATTCGATCGCGCGCGTGCTCGCCGAACATCGTGTCGGCGTCGCGTCGGCACGGATTAATACGCTCGGCGAACGCGTCGAGGACGTATTCCTGCTGGATGGGCACGGTCTGTCGGACAACCGCCTGCAAATTCAGGTCGAGACGGAACTGCTGCGCGCGATCGCAGTGTGAGATTTCATGCGAGTCAAATTAACAGCCAAGCACCCGCGGCCGGCTTCGTCCGAACGCGCCCCTGTCCGTAGCGGCAGCACGTCGGCGCGCAAGCCGACACGGCCGGCGGGACCCAAACCGTCGACGTCCGGCCCGGGCGAGGCGCGCGGCCAAGACGCGGGGGCGTCGGCGGGCGGAAAACGTTCGGCTGGCGCTCGCGCGCCGCGTGCTCCTCGCGAGGAAGGTGGGTTCGCGCGTGAGCGTGGCGCTGGCGGGGCTGGCGGCGCGGCTGGCGCGCGGCGGAGCGGGTCCGATCGGCCGCCGCGTCGCGAAGGTACGAGCGGTGCGCCTGCACGGCGTTTTGAAGGAAGCAGTGAGCGCGGTGGCGAGCGAGCGCCGCGACGGTTTGAGGATCGGGCCGGTGGTGGCGAGCGCGCACCGCGTGCCCCAGCCGGCGACCGCGCTGAGCGTGGGCCGCGACGCTTTGAAGATCGCGCCGGTAGCAGCGAGCGCGCACCGCGACGGTTCGAGGATCGCGCAGGTGGTGGTGAGCGCGGGCCTCGTGCCCCGGCTGGCGAGCGCGCCGAACGCGCACCGCGACGTTTTGAAGACCGCACCGGTAGCAGCGAGCGCGCACCGCGACGCTTCGACGATCGTGCGGGTAGCAGTGACCGCCCACCGCGGCGCTTCGACGATCGCGCAGGCGGCGGCGAGCGCGGACCTCGCGCCCCGGCCGGCGACCGCGCCGAACGCGCACCGCGACGTTTTGAAGACCGCGCCGGCAGCAGCGACCGCACACCGCGACGCTTCGAAGACCGCACCGGCAGCACCGACCGAGCCCCTCGCAGCGCAGGCGCCGAGCGCGCCCCCCGTCGTTTCGGAGACAGCACCGAGCGCCCGCCCCGCCGCTTCGACGGCAACGCCGACGGCGGCGCCGCGCGCAAATTCGGTGGAGACCGTGCGCCGCGCGGCGACAGCGGCGAGCGCCGGCCATTTGCTGGACCACGCACCGGAGCAGGCCGTCCTGCGGAAGCCGGTGCGCGCGGCGAGCGCCCGACGGGCCGCGAGCGCGACGCATCCGATCGCCCGCGTTTCGGCAGCGAGCGCGGACCGCGTAGCGACAGCGCCCCGCGTCGCTTCGAAGGCGAACGCGGAGAGCGTGGAGAACGAAGCTTTGCGAAGCCCGTGAAGAGCGGCTACGGCGACCGCCCGGACCGTGAAGCACGCGCGCCCCGTGACGAACGCGGCGAACGCACACCCGCCCGACGCGATTTCAGCAACGCCTCCGCCCCGCGCACAGAGCGCACGGACCGCGCCCCCCGCAGCTTCGATAAGCCATCCGCCGCCACACACCGCGGCCCCGACGACCGCCCCGCGCGCGCCGGCAAGCCGCGCGGCGCCGCATCGGCCGACCGTCACGCGCAAGCCGAGCAGGCCCCGCGCACACCGCGCCGCGACATCGAAGACGCGCCCGGCACGCTGCGTCTGTCCAAGCTCATGTCGGAGCTTGGCCTCTGTTCGCGCCGCGAGGCCGACGAATGGATCGAGAAAGGCTGGGTGCTCGTCGACGGCGAACGGATCGACACGCTGGGCACTAAAGTGCGTCCCGATCAGCGGATCGAGATCGACCCCGCCGCCGAAGCCGTGCAAGCGAGCCAGGTCACGGTGCTGATCCATAAGACAGTCGGCTACGTGTCGGGCCAGGCGGAGGACGGCTATCAGCCGGCCATCACGCTCGTCACGCCGGAAAACCGCTGGGAAGGCGACCATTCGGACATCCGCTTTTCGGTCGCGCATTTGCGTCAACTGGCGCCGGCCGGGCGTCTCGACATCGATTCAACGGGCTTGCTGGTGCTGACGCAGGACGGCCGCATCGCCAAGCAACTGATCGGCGGGCATTCGGAGATCGACAAGGAATATCTGGTGCGCGTCGCCTACGGCGAGCATACCGTCGACGTCGAAAGTCACTTCCCGGCGGAAAGCCTCGAATTGCTGCGCCACGGCCTCTCGCTCGACGACGTTCCGCTCAAGCCCGCGCAGGTCAGCTGGCAAAACGGCGAGCAGTTGCGCTTCGTGCTGCGCGAGGGCAAGAAGCGCCAGATTCGCCGGATGTGCGAACTGGTCGGCCTCGAAGTGATCGGCCTGAAGCGCGTGCGGATGGGTCGCGTGGTGCTCGGCGCGCTGCCGCCCGGACAGTGGCGCTACCTGGCCGCCGACGAGTCGTTCTGACAGACGTCCGAAAAAACAGCCCGATCAGCGTAAGCCGATCGGGCTGTCCCAGTCATCCAGCAATCTCATCGAACCCACGCATTCGCGTGGGTTTTTTCTTTCGCCCCGAACTTCCGCCTCAATCGTCGCTATTCGGGTCCAGGTCCGGAAACAGCACTTCCGTAAAGCCGAACTTCGCGAAATCGTTGATTCGCATCGGATACAGCTTGCCGATCAGGTGATCGCATTCGTGCTGCACGACCCGCGCATGGAACCCTTCGGCAACGCGGTCGATCGGTTTGCCGTACTGATCGAAGCCGTGATACTTGATCATCGAAAAACGGCTGACCGCGCCGCGCAAGCCCGGCACCGACAGGCAGCCCTCCCAGCCCTCTTCCATATCGAGCGAGACCGGCGTGATGGTCGGATTGATCAGCACGGTTTCCGGCACGGGCGGCGCGTCCGGATAACGCTCATTGCTGCCGAAGCCGAAGATCACCACCTGCAGATTGACGCCGATTTGCGGCGCGGCAAGCCCTGCCCCGTTCGCGTCGTGCATGGTCTCGAACATGTCTTTAATGAGCTCATGCAATTCCGGCGTGTCGAAGTGATCGACCGGATCGGCAATACGCAACAGGCGCGGATCGCCCATCTTGAGAATTTCGCGGATCATGACTGCCCCTCCAGGAGCTTACGCATACCATCTTCGTCGAGTACGGGAATGCCGAGTTCCTCGGCCTTCACCAACTTGCTGCCAGCTTCGGCCCCTGCCACCACATAGTCTGTTTTCTTCGACACCGAGCCGGCCACTTTCGCGCCGGCCGCCTCCAGCATTTCCTTCGCTTCTTCGCGGGCAAGGTTCGGCAACGTGCCGGTCAGCACAATGGTCTTGCCGGCCAGCACGCCTTGCGGCGCCCTCGGCGCGGGCGGGCCCTCGGGCCATGTGACCTTGCCGTGCGCGCGCAGTTGCTCGATCACCGTGCGGTTGTGCTCTTCGGCGAAAAACTGGTGAATGGATTCGGCGACAACCGGCCCGACGTCGTTGACTTCGAGCAGCGCCTCCACCGAAGCCTCCATGATCGGGTCCAGCGAGCCGAAGTGCTTCGCCAGATCCTTTGCCGTGGATTCGCCGACATGCCGAATCCCCAGTGCGTAGATGAAACGCGAGAGCGTGGTGTGCCTCGCCTTCTCGAGCGAGTCGAGCAGGTTCTGCGCGGACTTGTCGGCGAAACGGTCGAGTTGCGCGAGCGTCGAGAAGCCGAGGTTAAACAGATCGGCGGGCGTGCGCACCAGGTTCTGTTCGACGAGTTGATCGATAATTTTTTCGCCCAATCCGTCGATGTCCAGTGCGCGCCGCTGCGCGAAATGCCACAGCGCCTGCTTGCGCTGCGCCGGACAGAACAGCCCGCCCGTGCAGCGCGCAATCGCCTCGTCCGGCAGCCGTTCGATGTTGGAGCCGCACACCGGGCAATGCGTCGGCATCACGAATTCGCGAGCGTCATCCGGACGACGGTCGATGAGCGCGCTCACCACTTCGGGAATCACGTCGCCGGCACGCCGCACGATCACCGTGTCGCCGATACGGATGTCCTTGCGGCGCACTTCGTCTTCGTTATGCAGTGTCGCATTGGTCACCGTGGCTCCGCCGACGAACACCGGCTCGAGCCGCGCAACGGGCGTGATTGCGCCGGTGCGCCCGACCTGCACGTCGATCGCGACGAGCTTCGTAAGCGCTTCCTGCGCCGGGAATTTATGCGCAAGCGCAAAACGCGGCGCGCGCGATACGAAGCCCAGCGCCTCCTGCTCGTCGCGCCGGTTGACCTTGTACACCACGCCGTCGATGTCGTACGGCAGCTTGTCGCGCTTCTCGCCCACCGCGTGAAAAAACGCGAGCAAACCTTCGGCGCCCTTCACGACCGCGCGCTCGGAATTGACCGGCAGACCGAGCTCCTTGTACCAGTCGAGCAGTTCGCTGTGCGTGACCGGCATCTCGATGCCGTCGAGCACGCCGATGCCATAGGCAAAGAACGACAGCGGCCGCTGCGCGGTGATCTTCGGATCGAGCTGACGCAAGCTGCCTGCGGCTGCATTGCGCGGATTGGCGAACTCCTTGTGTCCCGCCGCGCGCTGACGCTCGTTCAGACGTTCGAAGTCGCGCTTGAACATCAGCACTTCGCCGCGCACGTCGAGTATGTGCGGCACGCGCTTGCCTTTGAGCCTGAGCGGAATCGAACGGACCGTGCGGATGTTTTCGGTGACGTTCTCGCCCGTCGCACCGTCGCCGCGAGTCGCGGCCTGCACGAACACGCCGTCGACGTAACGTAGCGAGATGGCGAGGCCGTCGAACTTCAGCTCCGTTGCGTAGTCGACGGGCACCGGCGGCTCTTTCGCATTGTTGCCGAGCGCGTCGCCGACACGCTTGTCGAACGCGATGATGTCTTCGTCGGCGAAACCGTTGTTCAGCGACAGCATGGGCTGGTCGTGGACGACCGGCTCGAAGCCGCTCGCCGCTTCGCCGCCCACGCGCTGGGTGGGCGAATCCGGCACGATCAGATCCGGGTGCTCCGCCTCGATGCTTTCGAGCTCCTTGAACAGCTTGTCGTATTCGGCGTCGGGCAGATCAGGCTGGTCGAGCACGTAGTACGCGTAGTTGGCGCGTTCGAGTTCCGCGCGCAGCCACTCGGCGCGTGCAGCCGGGCCGCGCTCGGCCGGAGCGCTCGTGGCTGAATGTGAGGCGGGAGTTCGAGCCATGCTGTGGGACGCTTCTTCAGTGAAATCGGACACTGGATTATCGCAGGAAAGCGTGCCCCTTTACATCGTCCGAATGGCCAGGTTTCGGGCCTCGTGCAATGGCGTTAAAGTGAGCGCAACGTCATTTGCAAACGACAACGGCCGCGCATCGCGCGGCCGTCGGCAACACTGGAAACCTTCGGTGAGTTACTGGCTGAAGAGGCGCCGCGTGGCCGGCGAGCCCGCCGGAATGCCGGCCTGCTCGAGCTTCGCGTAAAGCGTCATCAGCTGCTTTTCGATCGCGAGCAGCGCGGTCTCGGGCAACGGGCACCGACCATCGTCGACCACTCGCCCGCCGATGCGCTCGGCCAGCGACTTCGCGTAGTCGCACATCAGACGGAACGGCAGGATGTCTTCGTCGGCGACCGGCACGTCGAGCACCAGCGTGATCATCTGCCCGCCCTTGTACGTGAGGTCGTCGCGCAGGAAATTGGTGTCGCCGAACTGCAGCATGAACACCGGGCTCTGGCGCGCGTCGAGCTTGACGAAGCGCGTGCCGTCGCGCGACAGCAGCAAGCCGTCTTGCGAAGCGACCGCCTGCACATAGTTGGCCGACCACGGCGCGCCGTCCGACAGCACGTTGATCGACAACTGCGCGTCACATTGTGCGGCGAAAGCGTCGAGCTCGCGCGCCATCGCCACGGTTTCGAGCATGTCGGGAAATTCCGGCGATGCGTCGAGCGCGTCGGCGAACTGCTGCACGCCTGTCACGAACTCGGAAAACTCGAGTTCGTTGAGCGCGCCGCTGCGGTTGGCCAACTGCGCGGCCGCGCGCAGCTCTTCGTAACGCGCGCCGTTTTGCAGCAGTTCCCACGCGCCGCCTTCGAGCTTGCCTTCGATATGCACGGGCTTGCTGCCCGCGCGGCGCAAACGCTGCGCAAGCGGGATGACCTTGTCGCCCGCAACCGGTCCGTTCAGACGAATCGGCACGATGCAGTCGATGCGGCGATCGACGATGGCCGGCGGCGCCGACGAAATCGTAGTGGCCGCAGGCAGGATCGGTTCGATGTGCTCGTCGGACTCGCGCGAAGCGTCGGCGGATTGTGCTGCCGCTGCGTCTTTGTCAGCACCGGCGCTCGCACCGCGCTCGGCATCGTCGTCATTGCCCGCTGGTGTAAAACCGTTCGGCGTAGTCGTCTCGGCCTGAATATCAGCCGGCGTATCGAGCGGCGCAGCGCCCACCGGCGCGCCGAAAGTCGGCTCTACACGCGCCGACGCCGTATCGGCAGACGTATCCGCGCCGACCACCGGCTCGCGGCGCGTGGTCGGCCGGGCCGGTTCGATGAACGGGCTCTGCTCCTCGTGGTCGTCGCGCGCGAAACTCTCCGCGGCGTCCGCCGGCATTGGCCGCGGCATCTTGCGACGCACCTTGGCGCTCTGCCACGCGTTGTACACGACCACGCCCCCGACCACCACGGCGCCCGCGCCGATCAAACCGAGTGTCAACTCGTCCATGCATGCTCCATCAGCAATTCTTTATATGCGCGGCCCGATGCCCGCTCCACGTGTCGCGCAGCCGCGGCCGCAGCGCTGAACGCGGGCGGCCGCGCTTCCATGATTCAAACGAAATTCGAACCGAATTCGAACCTAAGCTCAAACGATATTCTGGGCGAAACCCGCAGCCGTTTCCATGTCGACGGCAACGATGCGCGACACGCCCTGCTCCTGCATCGTCACACCGATCAGTTGCTGCGCCATTTCCATCGCGATCTTGTTGTGCGAGATGAAAAGGAACTGGGTCTTGTCGGACATCGCGCGCACGAGGTTCGCGAAACGTTCGGTGTTGGCGTCGTCGAGCGGCGCGTCCACTTCGTCCAGCAGACAGAACGGCGCGGGATTCAACTGGAACATCGCGAACACCAGCGCGGTCGCGGTCAGCGCTTTTTCTCCGCCGGACAGCAGATGAATGGTCGAGTTCTTCTTGCCCGGCGGTTGCGCCATGACCTGCACGCCGGCGTCGAGAATTTCGTCGCCGGTCATGATCAGCTTCGCCTGGCCGCCGCCGAAAAGACGCGGGAACAGTTCGCCGAAATGACGGTTCACTTCGTCGAACGTGCCTTGCAGCAGCGTGCGCGTTTCCGCGTCGATCTTGCGGATCGCGTCTTCGAGCGTTTCGATCGCGCTCGTCAAATCGGCCGATTGCGCGTCGAGGAACGTCTTGCGCTCGGTCGCCGCCTTCAGTTCGTCGAGCGCGGCCATGTTGACCGGACCGAGCGCGGTGATCGCGTTGTTGATGCGCGTGACTTCGCCCTGCAGGTACGACGGCTTCATGTCCGGCGTGAGCTTGGCCTGCAGTTCCGCCTCGTCCACGCCCGCTGCCGCCAGTTGCTCGACGAACTGCTCGCCGTTCAGCCGCGCGGCCTGTTCCTTCAACTGCAATTCGTTGATGCGATCGCGCAGCGGTTGCAGCGCGCGCTCGGCGGTCAGACGCGTTTCGTCGGCGGCTCGCAGCTTGGCGGTCAGGTCGTCCAGTTCGAGGCGAGCGGCGTGCAACGCCTCTTCCTTGACCGCGCGAATGTCGAGCGCGTCCTGCAAGCCGGTGTGCGCGGTCTGCTCGTTGATCGTTTCGAGCTCGGCGCGCGCGTCTTCCAGCGACGCCGCCACGCGCTCGCTTTGCTCATGCGCGACCTGAATGCTGCGCTTCAATTCGTCGATGCGAGCGGCCATGTTGCGCGCGGCGAAGCGCGCGTCGGTGGCGGCGCGGTCGAGATCGCGCGCCTGTCCGCGGGCCGTGGTCAGCTCTTCGTCGAGCGCCTCGAAAGCCAGTTGATGATCTTCGAAACGCGCCTGCAATTCTGCGAGTTCGCCGTCGTAACGCTCGAAGTTCGCTTCCGACTCGGCACGCAGCGCGCGCTGTTCGTCGATCTGCGCGTTGATCTCTTCGAGTTCCTCGCGAATCTGGGTGCTGCGCTGCGTGTAGCGCTCGTGCGCCTGCGTGAGCTTGAGCACGTCGAGCTGCAACGCATGCACACGCTGCGTCGCGCGCTCGGCTTGCTGGCGCACGTCGGTCAGCACCTGCGCGGCTTGCGTGTGCGCGGCTTCGGCGCGGATCGCGGCGGCCTTCGCTTCGTCGGCGAGCAAAGCCTGAGCGCGCACCTGGCGCGCGAGATTTTCGATTTCCTGCTGACGGGCCAGCATGCCGGCCTGCTCGGAATCGGCGGCATAAAGCTGCACGCCGACTCGCGTCACCACGTGCCCCGCCTTCACGACGAACGCGCCGCCTTCGGGCAACTGCGCGCGCATGCTGAGCGCCTGCTGCAGATCGTCGGCGACGAAAGCCAGGCCGAGCCAGTCGTTGAGCACGGCGCGGATGCCGGCGTCGTCGATCCGCACCAGCGACAGCAACGGCCGCAGCCCAGCGGGCGCCGCAACCGGCTGCCCGGCGACGGGCGGTGCGTAGAACGCCAGCTTCGCGGGCGGCGCGTCGGTGGCGAACGCCTTGACCCAGTCGAGATTCGACACTTCGAGCGCGGCAAGCCGCTCGCGCAGCACGGATTCGAGCGCGGCTTCCCAGCCGGCTTCGACATGCAGCTTCTTCCACAGACGCGGCAACGCACCCAGTTCGTGCTTTTCGAGCCACGGCTGGATCTTGCCTTCGGTCTGCACGTTTTCCTGCAACTGCTTGAGCGCGGCGAGGCGCGCATCGAGCTGATGAATCTGCGCGCTTTCGGCCTGCACGCGCTCTTGCGCGGCGCGCCGTTCGGCGTCCAGACGCGGCAGCGTTTCCTGCGCATCCGTGAGACGCGCTTGCGCGTCGTGCAAAATTTCTTCGTGCTCGGCGAGCTGCATGCGCAGTTCTTCGAGTTGCGCTTCGTCGGGCGCATCGAGACCGCCGGCTTCCGCTTTCAGCCGCTCATGACGCTGCTGCAACTGCTGCAATTGCTGGTCGGCGTTGCGCTGGTGCGCGGCTTCGAGCTTGAGCGCCTGTTCGGTCTGCGCGATGCCGCCGCGCTCCGCGTTCAGTTCCGCTTGCGCATCGCGCCAGCGCGCTTCGAGCGCGGGCATGGCGTCATGCTTCGCCGCGGCTTCTTCCTCGGCGACTACCGCTTTTTCTTCGGCGACGGCAAGCTGTTCCTCGGCGTCTTCCAGATCGCCTTGCGCCTTTTCGGCCTGCGCGAGCCATTGCTCGCGCTGCGCGGTGAGCGCGGCGATCTGCGCCTGCACGCGGTTGCGCGATTCGACGATGAACTTGATCTCGGCTTCGAGCTTGCTGACGTCGGCGTTCGCCTCGTAGAGCGCGCCTTGCGCGCCCTGCATCGCGTCGCTCGCCGAATAGTGCGCGACGCGCAGCGTCTCGAGTTGCGCTTCCACTTCACGCAGTTTGGCGGTTTGCGCCTCGAGGTCGATCTGCGCCTGTTCGATCGCGCGCTGCTGACGTTCCTGCTCGCTGCCCGCCTCATTCTTGCGCAACAGCCACAACAGACGCTGCTTTTCCTCGCCATCGGTCTGCAGTTCCTTGTAGCGCGTGGCGACCACCGCCTGCGCTTCGAGCTTCTCCAGATTCGTGCTCAGTTCGCGGACGATGTCCTCGACCCGCGTCAGGTTTTCCCGCGTGTCATGCAGACGATTCTCGGTCTCGCGGCGGCGTTCCTTGTACTTCGAGACGCCCGCGGCTTCTTCGAGAAACACGCGCAATTCTTCAGGCTTCGCTTCGATCAGGCGCGCGATCATGCCCTGCCCGATGATCGCGTACGCACGCGGCCCGAGACCGGTGCCGAGAAAAATATCCTGGATGTCGCGGCGGCGCGCCGGCAGATTGTTGATGTAGTAGCTCGAGGTGCCGTCGCGCGTCAGCACGCGCTTGACGGCAATCTCCGCATATTGGCCCCACTGGCCGGCGGCGCGGCCGTCCGCGTTGTCGAACACGAGTTCGACGCTCGCGCGGCTGCCCGGCTTGCGCGCAGTCGAACCGTTGAAGATCACGTCCTGCATCGACTCGCCGCGCAGCTCGGAGGCGCGCGATTCGCCGAGCACCCAGCGCACGGCGTCGATGATGTTGGACTTGCCGCATCCATTCGGTCCGACCACGCCGACTAGCTGGCCCGGAACCTGGAAATGCGTGGGATCGACGAATGACTTGAATCCAGCGAGTTTGATCGAGGTCAGACGCACGGCGATTTCGCTGTTTGAGAAGGAAAAATAATAGGTGGCTCACGAAGACCGCACGAGCCGTTCGCGGCTGCGGCGAGACGGCCTACGGTCCTTGCCAGCCCTCGGGAATTGGGGCGCCGGTTGCACGCGCGTCGCGCATGCGCCGGCTAATGAGGGGCAATCATACCATCGCGCGTCGGCGGTTCTTGCGGTCGTTGGACTGGTCGCCCGCGCTGTCGTGCTTGTTGTCGTCGTTGTTGTCGCGGTCGTCCGCGGCGGCGTCGCCTGTGTCCTGATTGGCGGGATCGGGCGGCATGGCCTTCGGGCGATGCATCCAGCTCGACAGCGCCGACGCCAGCACGATGCACGCGCCGCCCGCCCATTCGCGCGGGCCGGGCGTTTCGCCGGCGAAGAGCCATGCGGAGAGCGCCGTCACCACGAGTTCGAACAGCATGATGATCGACGCCCGGTTGGCCGGCACACGCGAGAGCCCGTACTGCACCAGCATGTTGTTCGACGCCAGCAGGAAACCGAGCCCCAGCACGAGCCACGCCGCGGTGCCGAGATGCGCGCCCGTCGGCGGCGAGGGCATCGCTTCGAACAGCGACGCGCACGCGCCGAAAATCGCCGCGCCGCCGAAGATGGTCGCGGTGCGCATCTCCGGTTTCATCTGCGGCAACACGCGGCTTGTCTTGAGGATCAGGACGTTGCTCATCGCGAAGCCCATGCCGCCCGCGAGGCCCGCCCATTCGGCGAGGTTGCCCGGCAGCGGAATGCCGAGCTGCGGCGACCATAGCATCGTCATCGCGCCGACGAGCGACAGCGCGGCGAGACCCGCGCCCGGCCAGGTCAGGCGCTCATGCAGGATGAAATGCGCGAACAGCGCGGTCCACGCGGGCGTCAGATAGAAGAGCAGCAGCACGCGCATCACCTGGCCGTGGATCGAGCCCCACACGAAGCCGAGATTCGTGATGCCCGCGGCGAGCGCAAGCGCCGGCAGCAGCCAGTGCCAGCGCACGGTCCGGATGGCCCGATGACGCACGAGCAGCACGAACAGGCAACCCGCGCCGCTCGTCAGCGCGCTCACCGCCGTGCCCGTAACGCCGAGCGACGCCAGCATCCGTAACGGATACCAGATCACGCCCCACACCGACGCGCCCAGCATGATCGCGAGCGTCGGCCAGCCTGTGCGCAGCCAGTTCGTCATGGCGACGGGCTCCGCGAGAGCGTGGCGGCGATTCGCTCGATGGCGTTGCTGGTGTTGCTGGTTTTGCGCGCGTTACTGCTGTTGCTGGTGTGGAAAGCAGCGGTGTTTTCACGGCTGCATTGCCTGGATGTCTGCCCGGCTCCTGCGTACATTGCTGCTCCTGCGGTGTTGCTGTTCGTGTTGCTGCGTGTCTTGTTGCTTGTGTTGCTGCTTGTATTGCTGCTCGTCGTTGTTTGCGTTGCTGCTCGCGTTACGGCCCGCGCCGTCCGCGCCGCGTCAGGCCCAAGCCCGCCCCACGCCACGCTATAATTCCCTGCTCGCCGCCGCCGTCCCGCCGCCACTTAGCGCGGCTCGACAGGACACCAGCGGAGGCGCATGCGTCGTCGCACCTCTTTCCGCGCTTTCTTCGATCAGGCCCGATCCGCCCAGTGAATCCGCTACTCGACTCCCTTCAGCCCTATCCGTTCGAAAAGCTGCGCGCGCTTTTCAAGGACGTCACGCCGGCCGCCGGCCTCGCGCATATCAGCTTCGGTATTGGCGAGCCCAAGCATCCGACGCCCGCGCTGATACGCGACGCGGTGATCGCCTCGCTCGGCGGTCTGTCCGCGTATCCGGCGACGCTCGGGTCGGCGCCGCTGCGCGAGTCGATCGCGACCTGGGTCACGCAGCGCTACAGTCTGCCGCCCGTCGATCCCGCGACTGAGGTGCTGCCGGTGTCGGGCTCGCGCGAGGCGCTGTTCGCGCTCGCGCAAACGGTCATCGACCCGAAGCGTAATGCAGAAGGCGAGCCTGCGATCGTACTCTGTCCGAACCCGTTCTACCAAATCTACGAAGGCGCCGCGATCCTCGCGGGCGCCGAGCCGTACTTCGTGAACAGCGACCCGGCGCGCAACTTCGCGTGCGATTACTCGGCGGTGCCCGAAGAGATCTGGGCCCGCACGCAGCTGCTGTACGTCTGCTCGCCAGGCAATCCGACGGGCGCCGTGCTTACGCTCGAAGACTGGCGCGAACTCTTCGCGCTGTCGGACCGTCACGGCTTTGTGATCGCCTCCGACGAGTGCTACTCCGAAATCTACTTCGACGAAGCCAGGCCGCCGCTCGGCGGCCTCGAAGCCGCGCACAAACTGGGCCGCGGCTACGAGCGGCTCGTGATGCTGTCGAGCCTCTCGAAGCGCTCGAACGTGCCGGGCATGCGCTCGGGTTTCGTCGCGGGCGACGCCGCCATCCTCAAGGACTTCCTGCTGTACCGCACGTACCACGGCGCGGCGTTGTCGACCGTGTATCAGAGCGCCAGCATCGCGGCCTGGAACGACGAGGCGCATGTGCGCGAGAACCGCGCGAAATACGTGCAGAAATTTTCGACGGTCACGCCGATGCTCGCCGAGGTGCTCGACGTGCGTCTGCCGGACGCCGCGTTCTATCTGTGGGCGGACGTCTCGCGCACCGGCCTCTCCGATACCGAGTTCGCCCAGCGTCTTTACGCCGACTATAATGTGACGGTTCTGCCGGGTTCGTTCCTCGCACGCACCGCGCACGGCGTGAACCCAGGCCGCAATTTCGTGCGCATGGCGCTCGTCGCCGACGTCGACGAATGCACGCAGGGTGCGCAACGAATCGTCGATTTTTGCCGCGGGCTCGCGGGCTGACTGTCGTGCTGCCGCGTTTGCGCTTGCCGGATTTGCGCTGCCGGCTTTGCGCGAACACTGCACACCGCCTCCCTTCTTCAGACTTCAACTCTTCATAAAGCACGCATATGTCGCAACAACTTCAGCAGATCATCGACACCGCCTGGGACAACCGCGCCGAGCTGTCGCCCAAGGCCGCTCCGGCCGACGTCCGCGAAGCCGTCGCCCACGCCATCGAGCAACTCGATAAGGGCGCGCTGCGCGTCGCCGAGAAGAAAGATGGCGACTGGGTCGTCAATCAATGGCTGAAGAAAGCCGTGCTGCTGTCGTTCCGCCTGGAAGACAATGCGCCGATGCCGGCCGGCGGCTACAGCCAGTTCTACGACAAGGTGCCGTCGAAGTTCGCGAACTACACCGCTGAAGACTTCGCGGCCGGCGGCTTTCGCGTCGTGCCGCCCGCCATCGCGCGCCGCGGCTCGTTCATCGCGAAGAACGTCGTGCTGATGCCGTCGTACACCAACATCGGCGCTTACGTCGACGAAGGCTCGATGGTCGATACGTGGGCCACCGTCGGTTCGTGCGCGCAGATCGGCAAGAACGTGCACCTGTCGGGCGGCGTGGGCATCGGCGGCGTGCTGGAGCCGCTGCAGGCGAACCCGGTCATCATCGAGGACAACTGCTTTATCGGCGCGCGCTCGGAAGTGGTGGAAGGCGTGATCGTCGAGGAAAACTCGGTCATTTCGATGGGCGTGTACCTCGGCCAGAGCACCAAGATTTACGACCGCGAAACGGGCGAAGTGTCGTACGGCCGCATTCCGGCGGGTTCGGTCGTGGTGGCGGGCAATCTGCCGTCGAAGGACGGTTCGCATAGCCTCTACTGCGCCGTGATCGTCAAGAAGGTCGACGCGAAGACACGCGCGAAGGTCGGCCTGAACGAGCTTCTGCGAGGCGACTGATGGCGCGCGGCACAAAAACTGTCGTCTACGGCATTCCGAATTGCGACACGGTGAAGAAAGCGCGCGTGTGGCTCGAGGAGCACGGCGTCGAGTTCGAGTTTCACGACTTCAAGAAGGCCGGCGTGACCGAGCCGCTCGTGCAGGACTGGCTGAAGGACGTAAAGCTCGACGCGCTGCTGAACCGTCGCGGCACCACATGGCGCGGCCTGTCCGACGACATGAAGGCCGCTGCCGACACGCAGCCGGGCGCGATCGCGTTGATGATCCACAAGCCGTCGGTGATCAAGCGGCCGGTGCTGGTAGTCAACGGCCGCGTCAAGTCGCTCGGTTTTTCCGCCGACGAATACGCGGCGTTGTTTGCCTGAGCGCGGCGTTGTTTATCTAAAAACGCGGTCCGCCGCGTTGCGTCAAAGCTGTTGCCGGCTGCGGTGCTTCACCGCCAGCCGGCATTTTTTCATTTCCAAGTGGCTTGTACTGAATCCATGTCCGGCACCCTCGCCCTTACCGAACAACTGATCGCGCGCGCCTCCGTCACGCCCGACGACCAGCATTGCCAGCGCCTTCTGATCGAGCGCCTGTCCGCGCTCGGCTTCGAGCACGAAACCATCGAATCGAACGGCGTGACGAATCTGTGGGCCGTGAAACGCGGCGTCGACGGCCGCGCGGGCAAGCTGCTCGCGTTTGCCGGTCATACGGACGTGGTGCCCACCGGCCCGCTCGATCAATGGCAATCCGCGCCGTTCGAGCCGACGCATCGCGACGGCAAGCTGTACGGCCGGGGCGCAGCCGACATGAAAACGTCGATCGCCGGCTTCGTGGTGGCGAGCGAGGAATTCGTCGCGGCGCATCCTCAGCATCGCGGCTCGATCGCGTTCCTGATCACGAGCGACGAAGAAGGCCCCGCCACCGACGGCACCGTCAAAGTGGTCGAAGCGCTGCAGGCGCGCGGCGAACGCATGGACTACTGCATCGTCGGCGAACCGACTTCGAGCGCGCAGTTCGGCGACACGGTAAAGAACGGCCGGCGCGGCTCGATGTCGGGCAAACTCGTCGTCAAGGGCGTGCAAGGCCATATCGCGTATCCGCACCTGGCGAAAAATCCGGTGCATCTGCTCGCGCCCGCGCTGGCCGATCTCGTCGCCGAACGCTGGGACGACGGCAACCAGTACTTCCCGCCCACCACCTGGCAAGTGTCGAACATTCATAGCGGCACGGGCGCCACCAACGTGATTCCCGGCCACGCCGACATCATGTTCAACTTCCGCTTCTCGACGGCCAGCACGGTCGAAGGATTGCAGCAGCGCGTCCACGCGATCCTCGACCGGCACGGCCTCGAATACGATCTGCAATGGACGGTCAGCGGCTTACCGTTTCTCACGCCGCACGGCGAACTGTCGAGCGCGCTGGCGAAAGCGATCAAGGACGAAACCGGCGTGAGCACCGAACTGTCGACCACGGGCGGCACGTCGGACGGCCGCTTCATCGCGCGCATCTGCCAACAGGTGGTCGAGTTCGGCCCGCTGAACGCCAGCATCCACAAGATCGACGAACATATCGAAGTTGCCCACATCGAGCCGCTCAAGAACGTGTATCGCCGCGTGCTCGAACAACTGATCGCTTAACCCTCGGCACATACGAGGGACATTCAAGGACTATTGCGATGACGCTGCCCTTTTCCACCGTCCGCGACCTGCTGCGTTTCGCGGTGTCGCGCTTCAATCAGGCCGGGCTCTCGTTCGGCCACGGCTCGGCCAACGCCTACGACGAAGCCGCCTACCTGGTGCTGCACACGCTCCATCTGCCGCTCGACCTGCTCGAGCCGTTCATGGACGCGCGTCTCTCGGCAGCCGAAATCGACGCCGTGCTCAACGTGATCGAGCGCCGCGCCAGCGAGCGCGTGCCGGCCGCGTACATCACGCAGGAAGCGTGGATGCACGGCTTTCGCTTTTACGTCGACGAGCGCGTGATCGTGCCGCGTTCGTTTATCGGCGAGCTGCTGCAGGACGGCCTGCAACCGTATGTGGAAGATCCCGAGCAGGTGAGCGCCGTGCTCGAATTGTGTACGGGTTCCGGGTGTCTCGCGATTCTCGCGGCGCACGCGTTTCCGAATGCCGACATCGACGCGGTGGACCTGTCCGCGCCGGCCCTCGAAGTCGCCGCGCGCAACATGGCCGACTACAAGCTCGACGACCGCATCGCGCTCTTCGAAGGCGATCTTTATGCGCCGCTCGCGCAGCGCCGCTACGACGTGATCATCAGCAATCCGCCGTATGTGAACGCGGCGTCGATGCAGGAACTGCCCGCCGAGTACAAGCACGAGCCGGAAATGGCGCTTGCGGGCGGCCCGGACGGTATGGACATCGTGCGACGAATCATTGCGGACGCACGCAACTGGCTGACCGAAGACGGCGTGCTCGTGATCGAGATCGGCAACGAGCGTCAGCATGTGGAAGCGGCGTTCGGCGGCCTGAACCTCGTCTGGCTGTCGACGAGCGCCGGCGACGACAACGTGTTCCTGATTCAGGCTGCGGATCTGCCTCTCTGATGTTGTGACGATGTTTTAGCGCCGAGCGGTGCGTGGGCGAGAGGCGCCTGCGCGCCGGTCGGCGTTGGCTTGCCTCTTTTGCTGGGCTGCGCGCCGAAGCCAGCCGGCGAGCACGCGCGCCGCCGCGCGCACGCGCACGCGCAGTCCACAGAAGCTCTAAGCCCGCCCCCGCCGCCGCCCCACACAAACCCCGCCCTCACCCCAACCGCCTCGCGTTCGGTAAGATGAGCGCCGTTGCCCGCGTTCCTCCGACGCCCCGGCACCGCATTTCGCTCAACCCTTCGCTCGCCTATGCAATTCGACCTGCTTCACGTCGGCACGCTGGTGGCCCTCGCGCACATACTCGGCGCGGTCGCGGCGTGTCACGCGATTCTCAATACCCGCACGTCGCAAGGCGCGATCGCGTGGGCCGTGTCGCTGGTCGCGATGCCGTATCTGACGCTCGTCCCTTATCTTTTCCTCGGGCGCAGCAAGTTCGCCGGCTATGCCGACGCCCGCCGCGTCGAGAACGAACTGTTGCGCACGCACGCGCATCCTCCGCAGTGGGACAAGCTGGCTTCGTCGGTCGAACTGCCCGCGCACGCGCTGGGCGGCAGGCTCGTGCACTCGCTGACGCGCCTGGGCGGCATGCCGTTTCTGCCGGGCAATGCCGTGCGTACGCTGGTGAACGGCACGGCGACTTTCGAGGCCATTTTCGACGCCATCGAGCACGCGCGTCACTACATCATCGTGCAGTTCTTCATCGTCCGTGAAGACGCGCTCGGCGAGATGTTCAAGGAAGCGTTGATCGCGAAAGCGCGGCAAGGCGTGCGCGTCTATTTTCTGTACGACAGCATCGGCAGCTTCGATCTACCTCATCGTTACGTCGCGTCGTTGCGCGCGGGCGGGGTGGACACGCGTCCGTTCGCGACCAATCGCCTGTTCGTCAACCGGCTGCAACTGAACTTTCGCAATCACCGCAAAATCGTTTCCGTCGACGGCGAACGCGCGTTTGTCGGCGGACACAACGTCGGCGTCGAGTATCTGGGCGCGAAGCCGCCGCTTTCGCCGTGGCGCGACACGCATATCGAAGTGCGCGGGCCGGCGGTCGCGAGCATCCAGTTCGTGTTCACCGAGGACTGGTACTGGGCCACGCAGCAATTGCCGCAACTCGATGTGCCGCCGATGCCGGTGGACTCCACGAACGCGTCGCTCCCCGCAAGCTCAACGCCCGCCGCAAACCACGACATGCACTGCCTGGTTGTGCCGAGCGGCCCCGCCGACAAGCAGGAAACCTGCTCGCTGTTTTTCGTCGAAGCGATCAACGCGGCGCGCGAGCGCATCTGGATCACGACGCCCTACCTCATTCCCGACGAAGCCGTGTTCTCCGCATTGCGGCTCGCCGCGCTGCGCGGCGTCGACGTGCGCATCATGATTCCGAGCCGGCGCGATCACGTCGTGGTGTTCGAAGCGTCGAAGCTGTACGCGTACGATTCGCTGCGCGCGGGCATCCGCATCTTTCGTTATCAACCCGGCTTTCTGCACCAGAAGGTCGTGCTGATCGACACGGTGGCCGCCGCAGTGGGCAGCGCCAACCTCGACAACCGTTCGTTCCGGCTCAACTTCGAGATCATGGTCGTGACCGTCGATCAGTCATTTGCGAAAGAAGTCGAAGCCATGCTGCTCGACGACTTCGCGCAATCGCGCGAGATCGACCGCAACGAGTATCGCCAGGCGAGCGCGGTGCGGCGCGTACTCATGCATGTGGCCCGGCTGTTCTCGCCGATTCTCTAAAACCCCGCCACGTGCCGCCGGTTTCACAGCAGCTTTTCGATGTCCTCGGTAATCGTCTCCGGCTTGGTCAGCGGCGCATAGCGCTTGACCACGTTGCCGTCGCGGCCGATCAGAAATTTCGTGAAATTCCACTTGATGCCTTCGAGGCCGAGCAGCCCCGGCGCCTCGCCCGTCAGATAACGGAACAGCGGATGCGCATTCGCGCCGTTCACGTCGATCTTGTCGAACATCGGGAACGTCACGCCGTAGTTCTTCTCGCAAAAGCTACCGATCTGCGCGGCGTCGCCCGGTTCCTGCTTGCCGAACTGATTGCATGGAAAGCCCAGCACCGTGAGCCCGCGCGCCGCGTAGTCGTCGTAGAGCTTTTGCAAGCCCGCGTATTGCGGCGTGAACCCGCATTCGCTCGCCGTATTGACGATCAGCAGCACCTTGCCTTCGTACTGCGCGAGGCTCACTTCTTCGCCGCCTAGCGTGCGGGCCGTAAAAGAATAAATCGATGTCATATGCTCTCCCCACGAAAGCCGTCAGTCTATGTCAAAAGCGCGGCCGATACAGTCGGCCGAATGGCCGATGCCGGCTAAGGTCCCGGTGTCATCCCCGGCAGTCTAAAATAGCGTTTTTCTTCAGCCGGCCTTTTCGTGATCCGCTTTAACCAGTTCAGCCTCGCGCGCGGCACCAAGCCGCTCTTCGACAACACCACGTTCACGCTCAATCCCGGCGAAAAGGCCGGCCTCGTGGGCGCAAACGGCGCGGGCAAGTCGACGCTGTTTGCCGTGCTGCTCGGCGAACTGCACGCGGACGGCGGCGATTTTTCGATCCCGCCCACGTGGCAGATCGCGCACGTCGCGCAGGAAACGCCCGCTGCCGACAAGACCGCACTCGCCTATACGCTCGACGGCGACGCCGCATTGCGCGCGATCGAAGCACGCATTGCCGCCGCCTCCGCCGCGCACGACGGCGCGGCCGAAGCCGAAGCCCACGCAGCCTTTGCGGACGCCGACGGCTACACGGCGCCCGCGCGCGCCGAAGCCTTGCTGCTCGGTCTCGGCTTCACGCTCGAGCAGACCCGCGAGCCGGTCAGCAGCTTCTCGGGTGGCTGGCGCATGCGCCTGAATCTCGCGCAGGCGCTGATGTGCCGGTCGGACTTGCTGCTGCTCGACGAACCGACCAACCACCTGGACCTCGACGCAATCGTCTGGCTCGAGGAGTGGCTGCATCGCTATCCGGGCACGCTGATCGTGATCTCGCACGACCGCGAATTTCTCGACTCCGTCTGCAACGTCACGCTGCATCTCGAACAGCAGCAGATCAAACGTTACGGCGGCAACTACTCGCAATTCGAAGTGCTGCGCGCGCAGCAGATCGCGCTGCAACAGAATGCGTACGAGAAGCAGCAGCGCACGGTCGCGCATCTGCAGAGCTACATCAACCGTTTCAAGGCGCAGGCCACCAAGGCGCGTCAGGCGCAAAGCCGCGTGAAGGCGCTGGAAAAGATGGAACTGATCGCGCCGGCACACGCCACGTCGCCGTTCACGTTCGAATTCCGCACGCCCGATTCCGCGCCGAATCCGATGATGGTGATGGAAGACGTGCGCTGCGGCTACCACAGCGAGGACGGCGCGGAGATTCCGATCGTCGAGCGTGTGATGCTGTCTATCCAGAACGGTCAGCGCATCGGCCTGCTCGGCGCGAACGGCCAGGGCAAGTCAACGCTGATCAAGACGCTGGCCGGCACGCTTGCGCCGCTCGGCGGGCATGTGCGCGAAGGCAAGGGTTTGCGCATCGGCTATTTCGCGCAGCATCAGTTGGAGACGCTGCGCGCGGACGACACGCCGTTGCAGCACCTCGCGCGTCTCGCGCCCGACACACGCGAACAGGAATTGCGCGACTTCCTCGGCAGCTTCAATTTTTCCGGCGAAATGGCGACGTCGAAGATCGCGCCCTTCTCCGGCGGCGAGAAGGCGCGGCTCGCGCTTGCGCTGATCATCTGGCAAAAGCCGAACCTGCTCCTGCTCGACGAGCCGACCAATCACCTGGATCTGGAGACGCGGCATGCGTTGACGATGGCGCTCGCGCAGTTCGAAGGCACGCTGATTCTCGTCTCGCACGACCGGCATTTGCTGCGCGCCACGACCGATCAGTTCATGCTGGTCGCGAAGCATCGTCTGCAGGAATTCGACGGCGATCTCGACGATTACCGCGACTGGCTGTTGCAGCACGCAGCGGAGCAGCGCGCTGCGTTGAAGGCGGGGAATGCGGCGAACGGCGTGTCCAACGGTGGCTCGAACGGTACCGACAACGGCGCTGACGGCGGCGTGAATCGCAAGGAGCAACGCAGGCTCGAAGCAGAAACGCGTCAGAAGCTCGCGCATCTGAAAAAGCCGCTGCAAAGCCGCATCACGAAGATCGAGAAGGAAATGGACGCGCTCAACGCGGAGAAGGCGACGCTCGACGCGTTCGTCGCCGATCCGGCCAGTTACGAGCCCGCTCAGAAGAGCAAGCTGACGGACGCGATCCGCCGTCAGGCAGATGTGAACGCACGCCTCGAGGCGCTCGAAGCCGAGTGGCTCGAGACACACGAGGAACTCGAACAAATCGGTTAGCGGAACGCTCGCTGCGATCCGCGCCGGCATCGACGAGAGGTTGGCTTTGTCATCTGCGACGTCTTCCGCTGCATCTGCTGCATCTGCTGCATCTGCTGCATCTGCTGCATCTGCTTCGTCTTTCGGCGAGTCCGCGCCGGCCGACGCCGCGCCACCGCCTCTAAAGGGCCTGCGCGTGCTCGACCTCACGCGCCTGCTCCCCGGCCCGGTTGCCGCTTTGCGGCTTGCGGAACTCGGCGCCGACGTGCTGAAGATCGAAGCGCCCGGCGCCGGCGACCCTACCCGCACGATGATGCAGTCGTCGAGCGACCGCGTAGCCGGGCGGCCCGGCGCGTTCTACCGGCTCGTCAATCGCGGCAAGCGCGAGACGCGTCTCGACCTCAAATCCGAAGCGGGACGCAATGTGCTGCGCGCGCTCGCGTCCGAGGCGGACGTGCTGATCGAAAGCTTCCGGCCGGGCGTGATGGACCGGCTCGGCGTCGGCTATGCGACGCTGCGCGCGGCCAATCCGCGGTTGGTGTACTGCGCGATTAGCGGCTACGGCGCACGCGGACCATTCGCCGATCGCGCCGGGCACGACCTGAACTACATCGGCTACGCGGGTGTGCTGGATCAACTCCAGAGTCGCGACGGCACGCCTATCGTGCCCAACTTTCAGATCGCCGATCTGCTTGGCGGCGCGCTTAGCGCGGTCACGCAGATTCTCGCCGCGTTGTGGCAGGTGTCGCGCGGCGGCGAGGGCCGCTTTGTCGACGTTTCCATGACGCACGCCACGCATGCGCATAACGTGGTCGCGCAAGTTGCGCTTGCCAATGAGAATGCCGCGGCAAACATAGCAGCAAGCGCAGCGGGAAACATGGCGGCAAGCGCAGCGCGACAGGCGCCGGAAGAAACACGCGCGGGTTCGGGTCTGCTGAACGGCGGGGTGCCCTGCTACAACCTCTACCGCACGCTGGACGGCCGCTGGCTCGCGGTCGGCGCGCTCGAACTGAAGTTCTGGGAGAGCTTGTGCATGGCGCTCGATCACCCCGAGTGGGCCACTCGTCACTGGAGTCTTGGTCAGGCGATTGGCGGACCGGACGCCGCCGCGCTCACGCAGGAGCTTGCTGACGTGTTCGGCTCGCGCGCACTCGACGAATGGGTCGCGCTGCTCGAGCCGCTGGATTGCTGCGTCTCGCCTGTACTGACGGCGGCGGAAGCGGCGCGGCATGTGCTGTTTGATCCGCGGGCGTATGAAACGCAGGAAGCGGATCAAGCGCATGAGCCGAACCACGAGCTCGACGCGTTCGGTCAGCGCAACAAGGAAAGCGAAGGCTAAAGCGCCCTTCGCTCCTCATCCCAACCCGAGGACGCCGCCGACAACTACCGCCGCGCCACCGTCTGCCGCGGCAACGTCTGACGCGGCGTCTTTTCATCGTCGTAAAGCAGATGCTTGCGGCCTTCCACGTGGCGATTGATGGTGGCGCGCACGTCGGCGGCGGTGGCGTCGCCCGCTACCACGCGGCGTGAAATCTGTCCGGTCCGGTCGATCCACTCGACAATCCGGCAAGCGCCGCCCCACGGTTGCTGAATGGGCGCGGAGACCCGGCAACCGCGCACCTGTATCGGCCGCTCGGCTACGGTTTCATGTGACTGTTTCAAGGCGCGATCCTTTTTCCGGCATCGAAGGGATGCAATACCCTGGCAGCTTAAGGAAAAAGGAAGGGCTTGTTGGTTACAGCCAACCTGGAGATATTTACCGCGCATTACGGCAAGCGCCGCGCGCGCCCCGGTCGCGGCAGCGGCGAAACGCCCGTCTACTCGAGCGTACGAACCCGGTCGATTGCCTGTTCGATACGCTCGACCGCAACGACCTGTAAGCCTTCGATCGGCTGCTTGGGCGCATTGGCCTTCGGAATCACGGCTACCGAAAAGCCGAGCTTGGCCGCTTCCTTCAGACGTTCCTGACCACGCGGCGACGGCCGGATTTCGCCGGCGAGGCCGACTTCGCCGAACACCACGAGACCTTTGGGCAGCGGCTTGTTACGCATCGACGAATGAATGGCCAGCAGCACTGCGAGGTCAGCGGCCGGCTCGGTGATCTTCACGCCGCCCACCGCGTTCAGGAACACGTCCTGATCGAAACAGGCAATGCCCGCATGCCGATGCAGCACCGCGAGCAGCATCGCGAGACGATTCTGTTCGAGGCCGACCGCGAGGCGCCGCGGATTCGGCGCATTGGCGGCATCGACGAGCGCCTGCACTTCCACCAGCAGCGGCCGCGTGCCTTCCTGCGTCACCAGCACGCACGAGCCCGGCACCGACTGTTCATGCTGCGACAGAAAAAGCGCCGACGGATTGGCGACGCCGCGCAAACCGCGCTCGGTCATCGCGAACACACCGAGTTCGTTGACCGCGCCGAAGCGGTTCTTGATCGCGCGCACGAGGCGAAACGACGAATGCGTGTCGCCCTCGAAGTACAGCACGGTGTCGACGATATGTTCCAGCACGCGCGGCCCCGCGAGCGCGCCCTCTTTCGTGACGTGGCCGACCATGATGATCGTGGTGCCCGACTGCTTCGCGATGCGCGTCAATTGCGCCGCGCACTCGCGCACCTGGGCGACTGAACCGGGCGCGGACGTGAGCGCGTCCGAGTACACGGTCTGGATCGAATCGATGACGGCGACATCGGGCCGCTGGTCGGCAATCGTCGCCTGAATTTTTTCCAGCTGGATTTCGGCGAGCAATTGCAACTCGCTCGCCTTCGAACCCGGTTCGAGCAGCGACAATCGTTGCGCGCGCAACGCAATTTGCGCAGCCGATTCCTCGCCGCTGATGTAGAGCGCGCGCTTGTCGGCGGCAATTTCGGCGAGCGACTGCAGCAACAGCGTCGATTTGCCGATGCCCGGATCGCCGCCGATCAACACCACGCCGCCCGGCACCAGACCGCCGCCGAGCACGCGGTCGAATTCGCCGACGCCGGTGGTGAAGCGCGGCACGTCGGACGCTTCGATGTCGGCCAGACGCCGCACCGGCGCGCTCTTCGCGAGCGACTGGAAACGATGTGTGGAAGGTGCTTCCGCAACCGATTCGACCAGTGTGTTCCAAGCCTGGCATGACGGGCATTGTCCTGCCCATTTCGGCGATTGACCGCCGCATTCACTGCATACGTACAACGTTTTTGCTTTTGCCACGCGTTCCTGCCCGAGTTGCGGTTGTTCTAATGTTGCTTGGTTGTTATTTGCTGTCGCCTACGTCATTCCGCACGCACCGGAACCCGCGGCGCGACCGCGCACATCAGCTCATAGCCGATCGTGCCGCACGCGCGCGCCACATCGTCGATGGGCAACGACGCGCCGCACAATTCGACGCGCGAGCCGACGTTCGCCGTGGGAACCGGCGTGAGGTCGACGGTCAGCATGTCCATCGAAACGCGTCCGACGATCCGCGTGCGCACGCCGTCCACGATCACCGGCGTGCCTTCGGGCGCGACCCGCGGATAGCCGTCCGCATAGCCGCACGCGACCACGCCGATGCGCATCGGCCCGCGCGCCTTGAAGAGCGATCCGTAGCCGACGGTCTGACCTTCCGCGATGTTTTGCACGGCGATCAGTTCCGACGCAAGCGTCATGGCCGGCTGCAAGCCGGTGCCCTGGATCGCCGCGGACACGCCCGAAGGCGACGCGCCGTAGAGAATGATGCCCGGCCGCACCCAGTCGAAATGCGATTGCGGATGCCACAGCGTCGCAGCGGAATTAGCGAGGCTGCGCGCGCCGGCGATGCCTTGCGCGCCGCGCTCGAACGCTTCCATCTGGTGAGCCACGCCGCGCTCGCTGTCGGCGTCGGAGAAATGGGTCATTAGCGTGATCTGGCCGACGCCCTGGCAGGCGCGCGCCCGCTCCCACGCCGCGCGGAATTTTTCCGGCGTGTAGCCGAGCCGGTTCATGCCGCTGTTCATCTTCAACTGGATGTTGACGGGCTTGGAGAGCCGCGCCATTTCCAGCATGCGCAACTGCTCGTCCGAATGCAGCGCCGTGGTGAGGCTATAGCGGTCGATGACGTCGATGTCCGTCGGACGGAAAAAGCCTTCGAGCAAAAGAATCGGGCCGGCCCAGCCCAATTCACGCAACTTCACGGCTTCTTCGAGGTCCAGCAACCCAAAGCCGTCGGTTGCGCGCAAACCTGGAAAAGCGCGCGCGAGGCCATGCCCGTAGGCGTTGGCCTTGACGACCGCCCAGATCTTCGATTTGGGCGCATAGCGGCGCGCGACGGCAAGGTTATTGGCAAGGGCGGACGTGTGAATCGTGGCTGAGAGGGGGCGCGGCATGGAATATTTTCGTAAAGACGCTTGCGAATCAGCGGCTTACAGGGCGTTTTCAACGCGCGGCAGCCCGCTGGGCGGTGCGATCAAGGATTCTGCTAGTCTGAATGCAGCTATTTTCATGATATAAAGCCGTGCGCACAACCCATTTCGAACGGCATAAGCCCGGACGCATAACAAACGGCCGGGGCGGACAGACCGCAGCGAGGACAGCATCGCATCAGATGAAAAAAGGTTTTTACACCATCATGGCCGCGCAGTTTTTTTCGTCGCTGGCCGACAATGCGCTTCTGATCGCCGCTATCGCACTGCTGAAAGATCTTCACGCTCCGAACTGGATGACGCCGCTGCTCAAGCTGTTCTTTGTGCTGTCGTACGTCGTTCTTGCCGCCTTCGTGGGCGCCTTCGCCGATTCCCGTCCGAAAGGACGCGTGATGTTCATCACGAACACGATCAAGGTGCTCGGCTGCATCACGATGCTGGTCGGCGCGCATCCGCTTATTGCCTACGGTATTGTCGGTTTCGGCGCGGCGGCGTATTCGCCGGCCAAATACGGCATTCTCACGGAACTGCTGCCGCCTGACCGCCTGGTTGCCGCCAATGGCTGGATTGAAGGCACCACGGTCGGCTCGATCATTCTCGGCACCGTGCTCGGCGGCGCGCTGATCAGTCCGCATATCGCGGCGCCCATTCTGCGGCACCACATTCCCACAGTGAACACGCCCGCCGAAGCGGCGATGCTCGTGATCATGGTGATCTATGTGATCGCGGCGCTCTTCAATCTGCGGATTCCCGATACCGGCGCGCGCTATCCGAAGCAGCAGCACGGTCCGATCAAGCTCGTGACCGATTTCGCCGACTGCTTCGTCGTGCTGTGGCGCGACAAGCTCGGGCAGATTTCGCTGGCCGTCACCACGCTCTTCTGGGGCGCGGGCGCGACGCTGCAATTCATCGTGCTGAAGTGGGCGGAAGTGTCGCTCGGCATGTCGCTCTCCGAAGCCGCGATTTTGCAGGCGGTGGTGGCCGTCGGCGTCGCGGCCGGCGCGATCTTCGCGGCTTCGCGCGTGCCGCTCAAAAAGTCGCTGTCGGTGCTGCCGGTCGGCATCATGATGGGCATTGCCGTGATGCTGATGGCGTTCTACACGCGCCACCTGTTCCCCGCTCACTGGGGGCTGTACTTCGGCCGCATGCATGTGCCCGGCTATCTGATCTTCGCGTACATTTTCCTGATGATCGTGGGCGGCCTGTCGGGCTTCTTTGTCGTGCCGATGAATGCGCTGCTCCAGCATCGCGGCCACGTGCTGCTGTCGGCCGGCCATTCCATCGCCGTGCAGAACTTCAACGAAAATCTCTCCGTGCTTGTCATGCTGTGCCTGTACGCGGTGCTCGTCTGGCTCGACGTGCCGGTCGCGGCGGTGATCGTGCTGTTCGGCACCTTCGTCTGCGTGATGATGTGGCTCGTCATGCGACGTCACCAGGCGAATCAGCGCGCGTTCGACTCGGTCGCGCTGATCGGCGAAGTCAAGCACTGAACCACGCGCGCGGCCCGGTTGTCGGGCCGCCCACCGTCAACCGTCCTCGCGGCTTTACGCTGCTGTGCCCGTCCGCTTTGCCATGACCCAATCGATTCCCAATGTGCTGACGATCGCCGGTTCCGACTCGGGCGGCGGCGCCGGCATTCAGGCCGATCTGAAGGCCTTCTCCGCGCTCGGCGCTTACGGCGCGAGCGTGATCACCGCGCTGACCGCGCAGAACACGCGCGGCGTCACCGCGATTCACGCGCCGGACGCGGGCTTCGTCAGCGCGCAACTCGACGCGGTGTTCGACGACATCCGCATCGACGCCGTGAAGATCGGCATGCTGGCCAATGCGTCGATCGTGCGCGCCGTCGCCGACGCGTTGCGCCGGCACAAGCCCGCGCACATCGTGCTCGATACCGTGATGATCTCGAAGAGCAACCATGCGCTGCTGCTGCCCGACGCGGTCGCGGCCTTGCGCGACGAACTGCTGCCGCTTGCCGATCTGCTGACGCCCAATCTGCCCGAAGCCGCCGCGCTGCTCGGCGGCGCGCAAGCCGCTGCCGACGAAGCCGCGATGCTCGAACAAGGCGAAGCGCTGCGCGCGCTCGGCGCCCGCGCGGTGCTGATGAAGGGCGGCCATTTGAACGCCGCCGACAGTCCCGACTGGCTGGTGCAGGAGAGCGGCACGCTGCGGCTGGGCGGTCCGCGTGTACCGGTGAAGAACACGCACGGTACGGGCTGCACGCTGTCGTCGGCGATTGCAGCGCTGATCCCGCAACGCGGCGATCTGGCGAGCGCGGTCGCGGATGCCAAGGAATATCTGACCGGCGCATTGCAGGCGAGCGATCGCCTCGACGTCGGCAGCGGCGTCGGGCCGGTGCATCATTTCTATCGATGGTGGTAACGCAGCGCGCCCACTGCTACTGCTGCCGTGCGTAGTCCCTCGCCCGCTGCGGCCAATCGTCGGGCACGATGAAACCGCGACTGCGTTCGAGCAGATTGCCCGTCGTGTCTTCGTCGAATGCGGCGACCATCGTCGGAACGTGCTGCTGTGAAGTTTGAGCCGCGAGTGTTTGTGCATCGACGAAGGGCGTGCTGGCCGCGTGTTGTTCGTCCACACGATAGCGGCGCGGCGCCAGCCATTCGAGACGCGGCAACGTGCGCCAATGCCGGCCATGCGCCGACGCGAACCGCAGCCACTCGCCATGCGTCACCCACCAGCCGCGGCCATGCGCGGGATCGAGTTCGACGGGATCGGCCGGCGTCTCGCCGTGTCCGTGCCGATAGAACAGCCAGCCCTTGATGAACATTTGCGGCGTCCACGAGCCCGGATAGCCGGCCGACGCGAAGTCTTCACGCGCGCTCAACAGCAATTGATGGCCGAGCAGATGGGCGAGCTTCAGATCGAAGCGGTCTTTCAGATTTGGGCCGACATAGTCCGATAGCTCTGACGCGTGGTGCGTGCCGGAATGGCCCGCATGCAGATAGCACTTCACCGCGAGTTCCCAGTGAAGCCGCGCGCCTTCTTGCGTTTCGAGCAGAAAATCGCATTCGCCAAGCGTGACGCCTGCGCGCCGCAACGGCACACCGGCCGCGACGAGCCGCGCCGCCGGTCCGTGCTGCAGAAACCAGCCCAGCAGACGTTCGGCGTAGCGGCCAAGCCGCGTGATGCGCGTCGCCGCGAGATCGCGATGCAAAGGCTCGGGCGCGGCGTCGAGCGAGCGCAGAAAGTCCAGCGTTTCGGCGAGTTCCTGCGGCGTATGAAAAAGCGTGGCCAACTCGCCTGCCGGCGGTTGCGGACGCAACAAATCGGCGCTCAGAAGCAGCCACGCGAGATCGCGCACTGCGGGGTCATGCAACGCGTCGAGCAAGGCGCGAAGCATCGCCGCGTCGGCGCGCGGCGCGTCAGGCCGGGCCGCGTCAGGTCGGGCCGCGTCAGGCCGGGCCGCGTCAGGCCGGGGCGCCGACGATGGGTCGACCGTCACTGGCTCGCCGCATTCGACGGCGCGCCGCCCGCCTCGCGCCACGTATCGCGCGCGAGGCACAGATCGGCCCACGCTTTCGCTTTGTCAGGCAGGCTGCGCAGCAGATAGGCCGGGTGATACGTGACGATCACCGGCACGCCCTCGTATTCGTGGACGCGGCCGCGCAGCGACGAAATGCTCGCATCCGTCTTGAGCAGGCTTTGCGCGGCGAAGCGGCCGAGCGCGACGATCAGCTTCGGCTTGACGAGCGCGACCTGGCGTTGCAGATACGGCTCGCAGCGCGCGACTTCGTCGGGCTCGGGATTGCGGTTGCCAGGCGGGCGGCACTTGATGACGTTCGCGATATAGACGTTGCTGTCGCGCGCGAGCGTCAGCGAACGCAGCATGTTGTCGAGCAGCTTGCCGGCCTGGCCGACGAACGGTTCGCCCACGCGGTCCTCGTTTTCGCCTGGCGCTTCGCCGATCAGCATCCAGTCCGCGTTCCGATCGCCGACGCCGAATACGGTCTTCGTGCGTTTCTCGCACAGCCGACAGCGCTCGCAGGTCGAGACGCGCTCGCTCAGTGCGTCCCAGTCGAGCGTGTCGATTGCGGGCAGCGCCGGCACGGCGGCGTCGGCCTCGGCGTCTCCCGGCGGATGTAGCGGCAAATCGTCGAACCACGCGAAGCCGTCGTCGGGCGGGGCGTCGAAAGAAGACGGCTCCGATGTGCGCGGCGGCTGCGCCACGGCCGGCTCATCGCTTGCGGCGATGGAAGGCCGGCGCTCCGGCTCAGGCGTGCCCAACGGTTGCGCCGTTCGCGGATCGCTGCCGTCGGCTGCCGGTTGCACGCGTTGCTGCTGCCGCGCTTGCGACGCAGGCGGCGCACCAAGGCCGCCAAGCTCCGCGCCCTGCTGCGCGCTCCCGGCGAAGCGCGCGGACTCGGCGGCGCGCCCGGCCGGCTCCCCGCTCTGCGACCGCTCACGCGGCAGCGCTGCCGCTCGTGGCGTCTGAACGCCGTCAGTACGCGATCCCGCTTCAACCGAGGTTCGCGCGTGGACCGCATCGTCGGTCCGCGTGCCCTGCTGCTCGTCGCTCAGCCCGGCAGCCGCTTCCTGCACCGCGCCCATACCGCGACGCACCCAGCGCGGCGCGAGTCCGAATTCTTCCAATACCGATTCATGCAGCGCCATCCGCGCCCTCCCTGACAAACGATAAACGCATCACGATGGCGTCCTCCCGGCTGCGATGCCGCGCCGGATAATAGTTTTTGCGCCGGCCAATCGACGTAAAGCCGAAACGCTCGTAAAGCCGGATCGCGCGATGGTTCGACGGCCGCACTTCGAGCAGCAGTCCGTCGAGCTTTTCGGCGCGCGTGATGCGCACCGCTTCGCGCAGCAGCGTGAGCCCGGCGCCCGCGCCTTGCGCATCGGGCGCGACGCACAGATTGAGCAAATGCATTTCGTCGACGACGGGCATCAGCACGCAATAGCCAATCAACGTGCCGGTGACATGCCGCAGACAGATGCCGAAATAGCCGTTGCGCAGCGAGTCGCCGAAGTTACCGCGGCTCCACGGAAATTCATAGGCGAGCTTTTCGATGGCAGCCACTTCGTCCAGATCGCCTTCGGTCATCGGGGACATGTAGCGATCCGCCAGCAGCACGCCGCTCATGGCCGGCCCTCGCGCAATGGGGTGTCCTCCGCACCGTTCGGGCGCTCCGCGAGCGCCGCCGCCTGCTCCGCTTTCGCGGCTTTTTCGGCGATGCGCTCCGCCGTGGTCTGCGCGACCTTGTTGCGCACGTACTCGGGCGCGGCCTGGTCGGCGGGCACCGTGCGTCCCGCGTGGAACGCCCGCAGCGCGGCGTAGGCGAGCGGCAACGCATGCGGCAGCGCGTCGTGATCGACGGTTCGGGCGGCGGACGCGGCCGGCAGACGCGCGCCGAAAGCCGCGGCGGCGTTGCCCGCGAGCGTGAACGGCTCGGCGGGCACGACAAGCTGCTGAGGCGTGTCGAGCGACGCTTGCTGCAAGACGCGCCACTCGCCTTGTGCTTCGTCCCACGCGTAATCGGCCCAGTAAATCTCGTCCATGCGGGCGTCGAGCGCGGCCAGCACGCGCGTCGCGGCCGGATCGCGGCGCCGGGCGCTTTCCGCGCAGACGAGCAACGTGCTGATCGGCACGACCGGCAGATCGAGGCCGAACGCGAGTCCCTGTGCGACGCCCGTCGCGGTGCGAAGTCCGGTGAAAGAGCCGGGGCCGGAGCCGAATGCGATCGCGTTGCAGTCGGCGAGCGTCAGGCCGGCTTCGTCGAAAAGTTCGCGGATCGCGGGCAGAAGCCGCGTGCTGGAGACGGCGCCGGTCTGCTCGTGGCGGACCCACGCGCGCGGCCCGGTTTGCGCGTTGCCGGCGGCGTCGACGGCGGCGGACAACAGCGCGACCGAGCAGAATTCGGTGGAGGTATCGAGGGCAAGAAGCACGGTCTGAGTCATGGACGGTATTGTAATCGGCACGGCGCACCCGGATGCGGTTTGGGCCCGCATCCGGGTGCCGGTTTGCCGATCAGCGATCGCCGGCGTTTGGAATAAGCCCTCGGCCACGCCGCGGCATGCAATTGCTATGATCGTCGGCCACCCGATCACCGCGCCGGAGCGCATCAAGATGACGAACCTCGACACGCAGTTCACCCAGGCCCAGGAAGACGTCAAGCAACTGCCCGAACGCCCGGGCAACCTCACGCTGCTGCGCCTCTATGCGCTCTTCAAGCAGGCGAGCGAAGGCGACGTGCAGGGCGACAAGCCGGGCTTTACCGACATCGTCGGCAAATACAAGTACGACGCGTGGGCCGCGCTCAAGGGCACCGCGCAGGACGCAGCCAAGCAGCAATACGTGGAACTCGTGGAATCGCTGAAGAGCGGCGCCTCGGCCTGACACGCGTGCGGGCGGGAATCCGGCTGGAAATTCGGCCATAAGCGCAGCCATAAAGCGGCCGAAACACGCGCCCCAACGCGCCGCAGCGCCGGCCCGCGCCGCAAGTTTCGCGCTAGGAAATATCCTAACAGTGGCGCAGTGCAACAAATACCTATACAATGCTGCCTGCGCTTCACTGCTTTGCCCGGCTTTCTCAAGCGGCCTTTGCGGCGCAGCGCCTCGTAGCGTTTAGCTCCAATCCAGTTTAGAACCTGTCCCCTCCTGCCTAGCCCCCTACGGGCGATCATGTCCCAGGCTGGCGGCAAGCCAATGTTGGCGTGTCGCATCCGATACAGCTTCTAACGAAAAACTCGCCCTCCATTGGTGCGAGTTGCCCCCGTTTTTCGATTTGCTCGCTGCTTCTTTGCTCGCTGAATCCGACGACTTGGGTATGCCGATTGGCGCCGACGTTTTAATTCCCTGTGTTTTAAGGATTCTCATGACTTCGAGCAATACCCCCAGCAGCCCGTTGAACGCCATCGCCGACCAGGCCCTCGGTTTCGCCGACGCACCCGCGCAAGCTGCAGCACCCGCTGTTGCCGCTGCCGCGCCTGCCGTCGCCGCTGAAGCCGCCGCCCCCGCCGGCCCGTCGTTCGCGTCGCTCGGCCTGTCCGCGGATGTCGTCTCCGCGCTGACCGCCGCTGGCTATCAGAACCCGACGCCGGTTCAGCAACGCGCAGTGCCCGCCGCCATCGCCGGCCGCGACCTGATGGTCTCGAGCCCGACCGGTTCGGGCAAGACCGCCGCGTTCATGCTGCCCGCCATCGAGCGTTTCTCGCAATTGCAAAAGGCGCAAGCCAGCCAGCCGCGCGAGCCGCGTCCGGCCGACGGCGCCCGCAACACGCGCCGTCCGCAACCGGTTGCACGTCCGACCATGCTGGTTCTGACGCCGACCCGCGAACTCGCGATGCAGGTCACCACCGCCGCCGCCACGTACGGCAAGCACCTCAAGCGCCTGCGCACCGTCAGCATTCTCGGCGGCGTCGCTTATGGTCAGCAATTGATGCTGCTGGCAAAGAACCCGGAAATCCTGGTTGCCACGCCGGGTCGTCTGATCGACCACCTGGAACGCGGCCGTATCGACCTGTCGCAACTGCAGATTCTCGTGCTCGACGAAGCTGACCGCATGCTGGACATGGGCTTCATCGAAGACATCGAAACGATCGTCGCCGCTACGCCGGCTACGCGTCAAACGATGCTGTTCTCGGCCACGCTCGACGGCAAGATCGGTTCGCTGACGGGCCGTCTGCTGAAGGATCCGGAGCGTATCGAGATCGTTCAGCGCCTGGAACAACGCACGAACATCGCGCAAACCGTCCATTACGTGGACGACCGCGATCACAAGGACCGTCTGCTCGACCATCTGCTGCGTGACGAAGGCCTCGATCAGGCCATCGTCTTCACGGCAACCAAGATGGACGCCGATCAACTGGCCGGACGTCTCGCCGACGCCGGTTTCGAATCGGCCGCACTGCACGGTGACCTGCCGCAAGGCGCGCGTAACCGCACGATCAAGGCATTGCGCGAGCGTCGCGTGCGCGTGCTGGTGGCAACGGACGTCGCCGCTCGCGGCATCGACATTCCGGGCATCACGCACGTGTTCAACTACGACTTGCCGAAGTTCGCCGAAGACTACGTGCACCGTATCGGCCGTACTGGCCGCGCCGGTCGCTCGGGCATCGCGGTGAGCCTCGTGCATCACGCCGAACAGGGCGCGCTCAAGCGCATCGAGCGCTTCGTGCGCACGCCGCTGCCGGTGAACGTCGTCGTAGGCTTCGAGCCGCGCAAGTCGGCTCCGTCGGGTAACGGCCGTCCTGGCTTTGGCGGCCGCGGCCGTCCGGGCGGCGGCAATAGCGGCGGCCGTCGCTTCGGCAGCGGCTCGGGCAAGCCGGCCGGCAGCGCAGGCAGCTCGCGCAGCGGCAGCGGCAATGGCAGCGGTTGGGCCGGCAAGCCGGCAGGCAGCGGTTCGCGCGAAGGCTACGGCGGCTCGCGTGACGGCGGCTACGGCGCACGCCGCAGCGACGGTCCGCGTACCGCGCGTCGCGGCAGCTAACGTACGCAGCGCTACGCTCTGCGTAGCAATGGGTTGAATGACCCCGACAGCGCTTCATCGTCGGCTGGTCGACAGAAAAACCGGTGCCCAGGCACCGGTTTTTTTTCGCCTGCGACGCATCGCCGCCCAAATTTCACGATGTGGAAAAATTTTTTGCGTCGTAAAAAATCGTGCTGCACGGCACAACGACGGGCATTGCAGCAGGGAAAATAACGTTTCTTAATGCGGAACGTCGAAGATAACCTACTGATTATTCGAATAAAGATTTATTGGAAAATCGCGCCCGCCCCGCTATTGCGCGTCTGTCGATTTGCCTAGACTCTTATATAAGACTTCACGAAACGAAACGCTTAGGCGCTGAGCGCCGGCCGGCCCGCTTCGACGAAGACAGAGTCCACCATCTGTTCATTAGGCAACCAAGGAGAAAATCATGACGACGCGCGAAGAACAAGCCCGCCAACTTCAACAGCAATGGGAAACCGATCCGCGCTGGAAAGGCGTGAAGCGCAGCTATACCGCCGAAGACGTGATCCGCCTGCGCGGCTCGGTGCCGGTCGAGCACACGCTCGCGAAGCGCGGCGCCGAAAAGCTCTGGCATAGCGTGAACACCGAGCCGTTCGTCAACTCGCTCGGCGCGTTGACCGGCAATCAGGCGATGCAGCAGGTCAAGGCAGGGCTGAAGGCGATCTATCTGTCGGGCTGGCAGGTCGCGGGCGACGCGAACGTGGCCGGCGAAATGTACCCGGACCAGTCGCTGTACCCGGCGAATTCGGTGCCGCTCGTCGTCAAGCGCATCAATAACACGCTGACGCGCGCCGATCAGATCCAGTGGTCGGAAGGCAAGAATCCGGGCGACGAAGGCTATATCGACTACTTCGCGCCGATCGTCGCGGACGCCGAAGCCGGTTTCGGCGGCGTGCTGAACGCGTTCGAACTGATGAAGGCGATGATCGAAGCCGGCGCCGCGGGCGTGCACTTCGAAGACCAGCTCGCCTCGGTGAAGAAATGCGGTCACATGGGCGGCAAGGTGCTCGTACCGACGCGCGAAAACATCGCCAAGCTGACCGCCGCGCGTCTCGCCGCCGATGTCTCCGGCGTGCCGACCGTGCTGCTCGCCCGCACCGATGCGGAAGCCGCCGACCTGATCACATCCGACGTCGACGAAAACGACAAGCCGTTCCTGACCGGGGAGCGCACCGTCGAAGGTTTCTATCGCACGAAGCCGGGTCTCGAACAGGCGATCTCGCGCGGCCTCGCCTACGCGCCCTACGCCGACATGATCTGGTGCGAGACCGGCAAGCCGGACCTCGAGTTCGCGAAGAAATTCGCCGACGCGATCCACAAGGAGTACCCGGATCAACTGCTGTCGTACAACTGCTCGCCGTCGTTCAACTGGAAGAAGAATCTGGACGACGCGACCATCGCCAAGTTCCAGCGCGAACTCGGCGCAATGGGCTACAAGTTCCAGTTCATCACGCTGGCCGGCTTCCACGCGCTGAACTACTCGATGTTCAACCTCGCGCACGGCTACGCGCGCAATCAGATGACGGCGTTCGTCGAGATGCAGCAGGCCGAATTCGCGGCAGCGGAAAAGGGCTTCACCGCCGTCAAGCATCAGCGCGAAGTGGGCACCGGCTATTTCGACGCGGTCACGCAGACGGTCGAGCGCGAAGCATCGACGACCGCGCTGCACGGCTCGACGGAAGACGAGCAGTTCTTCGACAAGAAAGTCGCGTAACGGTCTCGCGACCTGATCGCAAAAATGAAAGGCAGATAGACAGCGGACGGGCGGCGCAGCGGTTGCGCCGGCTGGCCGCCGTCGGCAGGGAGGAGCTTCAGCGGCGCATCGGCGGTTCTTGTGCGCAGCGCCGGAGGGAGTTGACGGTAAGGCGGGGGCTGCATAAAGCCAGCACAGCCAGGCATCACCGGATTGTGCGGCGAATGGACGACGCGCCGGCCCAGGCGCCGGCGCGTTCTCCACTATCAGCGATCACGACGGCGGTAACGACGGCGATAGCGACGACGATAAGCGCCGGTATCCGCGAATTTCAGCGATACACCAGCACTGGAATTTTCGTGTGCGTGAGCACGCGCTGCGTTTCGCTGCCGATCAGCAGACTGCCGAGACCGCGCCGTCCGTGCGACGCCATGAAGATCACATCGCAGCCACCGCGCTCCGCGGCTTCGATGATCCCGAGATACGGCGCGGGATGTACGCTCGTGCGTCGATCGACGACCACGCCGACGCGGCTCGCCGCAAATTCGACTTCGCGCAGATGCTCTTGCGCTTCGCGCTCGCTGCGGTTGAGAAACTCCGACGGCGGTTCGACGGCGATCTCGGAGAACGGCGCGTACGGATATTGCGGCAGGCACGCGTACGCGGTAATGCGCGCGCCGACCGCCTGTGCGAGATCGATGGCGCCGGCGATCGCTTTGCGCGAGAGGTCCGAACCGTCGGTCGGGACGAGAATGTGCCTGAACATGTGCCCTCCGTTTGCGTGCCCGGTTGGGTTGCTGCTGCGGTTGCGGGTCGGGTTTAAGCGCAATCCCCGCGGCGCTTTTCATCCACGCCTTAAAACCGATTGTAGGCCGCAGAAACCGGCGCCCAGGTCTTATTGCGGGTCTGTCCGAATATCGAAAACCCGTTGCGCGGCGTCATCCCCAGTAGTCTGGAAGGCCATACGTATGCTTGAGAAAATCCAGGAAGAGCCGCACGCGCAGCGGCAAATGGCGGCGCTGCGGAAACACCGCATGAATGCCGATGGGCGGCGCGGCGAACTCGTCGAGCACGCTGACGAGCCGGCCCGCCGCGATGTCCGCGCCGACTTCCCACCACGAGCGCCACGCGAGGCCGTGGCCTTCGAGGCACCACTCGTGCAGCACCGCGCCGTCCGAGCATTCCATCGTGCCCGATACCTTGATCGACACCACCTTGCCGTCGTGCTGGAACATCCAGCCGCGCTGCTGATTGGCGCTCGCGCCGAGCGCGAGACAGTTGTGCTGCGCGAGATCCGCGAGGCTGTGCGGCGCGCCGCGCCGGCTCAGATACGCGGGCGACGCCACGCACACGCGCCGGTTTTCGCCCAACTTGAGCGACACGAGCGACGAATCAGGCAATTCGCCGAGCCGCACCGCGCAATCGAAACCTTCGTTGACCAGATCGACGAGCCGGTCCGACAGATCGAGCGTGATCGACACATCGGGATGCGCGACGGTGAACGCCGGCACCAGCGGCGCGACGTGCCGGCGTCCGAAGCCGGCCGGGGCGGAAACGCGCAAATGCCCGCTCGCCTTCACGCCGCCCGCCGACACGCTCGCCTCGGCATTCTGCATGTCGTGAATGATGCGCTGACAGTCCTCGAGAAACGCCGAGCCTTCGAAGGTCAGCGTGATCTTGCGGGTCGTGCGCACCAGCAGCTTGACGCCGAGGCGCTCTTCGAGCGCGTCGATACGGCGGCCGATGATCGCCGGCGCCACGCCTTCGGCAAGCGCCGCGGCGGACAGGCTGCCTTTGGCCGCGACGGTGACGAAAGTCTCGATCTGCTTGAAACGGTCCATGGAAGAAGCGCCGCTCGGGCGGCAAAGTTGGCCGGTGCGCGCCAGATTAGGTGGATGAAAGTAAAAGATCAAGTGATCTTTAGCCTCTTTTTTAGCGCGCAGTACCGCTAATACAATCTGTCCCGACCTCTGACAGGAGCGCACGGCAATGTCGGCCACAACGACACTCTCCCCAAAAGCCATCATTTTCGACGCCTACGGCACGCTGTTCGACGTGCACTCGGTGGTCGCCGCGGCGGAGCAGATCTTCCCCGGGCGCGGCGACGCGCTTTCCCAGTTGTGGCGCCAGAAACAGATCGAATACACGCAGTTGCGCACGCTTGCCGATGCCGGCGAAGGCGCCGCGCACTATCGGCCGTTGTGGGACATCACGCTCGACGCTCTGCGCTTTTCCGCGAAAAAACTTCAGCTCACGCTCGGCCGTACCGCGGAAAAACGTCTGATGGACGAATACGCGTGTCTGTCGGCGTTTCCCGATGCGGTGCCGGCGCTGCGTCTGTTGCGCGATGGGGTTTCGTCGTCAGCGGCGACTAGCGCGCGCCCCGGCCTCGCGATTCTCTCCAACGGCAATCCGCAAATGCTCGACGTCGCCGTGAAAAGCGCGGGCATGAGCGGCCTGTTCGACCAGGTGCTTTCCGTCGACGCCGTGCGCGCCTACAAACCCGCGCCGGTCGCGTATGCGCTCGGCACCCAGGCTTTCGGTGTGGAGCCGCGCGACATCGTCTTCGTTTCGTCGAACGGCTGGGACGTGGCGGGCGCGACGTGGTTCGGCTTCACGACGTTCTGGCTCAACCGCCAGAACGCGCCGCTCGAGGAACTGGGCGTGACGCCGCACGGCACGGGCGCGGGCATGAACGATCTGCTGGCTTTCGTGAACACGCTCGCATCTGCCGGCGATGCGCCGCGCCCAGGACGCGCCACCGCCGCGAGCCGCACGCGCCGTCCGCGCAGCAGCGGGGGCGCATAGCCGCGCCTCCCTTAGCCGACTCATCAAGCCCACTCAAACGATTACAACCGCACCTCAACTTTGCATCTTCGCAATCTGACCGACCAAGGAGAAAACATGGCGAATTCGCTGCCATCGCTGTCATCGTTAGACCTGCCGCAAGGCATGGAAATCACCGGCGAAATCAAGCCCGGCTATGAAGCGATTCTCACGCGCAAGGCGCTGGAGCTCGTCGCCGCGCTGCATCGCACGTTCGAGCCGCGCCGTCAGCAGTTGCTGCAGGCACGCGCCGAACGGACCAAGCGCCTCGACGCCGGCGAGCGCCCCGACTTCCTCGCAGAGACGAAGAGCGTGCGCGAAGGCGACTGGACCATCGCGCCGCTGCCGCGCGACCTGCAATGCCGCCGCGTGGAAATCACCGGGCCGGTCGAGCGCAAGATGATCATCAACGCGCTGAACTCGGGCGCGGATTCGTACATGACCGACTTCGAGGATTCGAATGCGCCGAGCTGGGAGAACCAGATCACCGGCCATATCAACCTGAAGGACGCGGTGCGCCGCACGATTTCGCTTGAGCAGAACGGCAAGAGCTACAGGCTGAACGACAAGGTCGCCACGCTGATCGTGCGTCCGCGCGGCTGGCATCTCGACGAAAAGCACGTGAAGGTGGACGGCAAGCGCGTGTCCGGCGGCATCTTCGATTTCGCGCTCTTCATGGTGCACAACGCGAAGGAACTGGTCGCGCGCGGCTCGGGCCCCTACTTCTATCTGCCGAAGATGGAGAGCCATCTCGAAGCGCGTCTGTGGAACGACATCTTCGTCGCCGCGCAGGAAGCGGTCGGCGTGCCGCGCGGCACGATTCGCGCGACGGTGCTGATCGAAACCATTCTCGCCGCGTTCGAAATGGACGAGATCCTGTACGAGCTGCGCGAACATAGCTCGGGCCTGAACGCCGGCCGCTGGGACTACATCTTTTCCGCGATCAAGAAGTTCAAGTCCGACCGCGACTTCTGCCTCGCGGACCGCTCGCAGATCACGATGACGTCGCCCTTCATGCGCGCCTATGCGCTGTTGCTGCTGAAGACTTGCCATCGCCGCAATGCGCCGGCTATCGGCGGAATGAGCGCGCTGATTCCGATCAAGAACGATCCGGCCGCGAACGACAAGGCCATGGCCGGCGTGCGCTCGGACAAGGCGCGCGATGCCGGCGACGGCTACGACGGCGGCTGGGTCGCGCATCCTGGCCTCGTGCCGATCGCGATGGAAGAGTTCGTGAAGGTGCTCGGCGACAAGCCGAACCAGATCGGCAAGCAACGCGACGACGTGCTCGTGACCGCGACGGATCTGACGGACTTCCGCCCGGAAGCGCCGATCACCGAAGCGGGTCTGCGCAACAACATCAACGTCGGCATTCACTACCTGGGCTCATGGCTCGCGGGCAACGGCTGCGTGCCGATTCATAACCTGATGGAAGATGCCGCGACCGCCGAGATCTCGCGCTCGCAAGTGTGGCAGTGGATTCGCTCGCCGAAGGGCACGCTCGACGACGGCCGCAAGGTGACTGCCGAGCTGGTGCGCGAACTCGCCGTGCAGGAACTCGACAAGGTGAAGCAGGCTGTCGGCGGCGATACGAAGCCGTACGAGCGCGCGGCGCAGATCTTCGAGCAGATGTCGACGTCGGAGCAGTTCACGGACTTCCTGACGCTGCCGCTCTACGAGGAAATCTGAGCAAGGGCGCAAAGAATGACCGGCCTTACGGCCCGCGAGGCTTGCTGTCTCGCGGGCTGTTTTTTTGCGGCGTGCCGGCGCTTTTGCGGGCTATCTATCAGCGCGTTGCGCGATACTTGACCCAATCGCCGGATTTGATTTCCGGCAGTCCCTTCACCGTGTTCGGCGCGACCGGATAGAAGCGGCAGTTCACCACGTTGCCGTCCACTTTCACCATCACGTCGCGAGCCAGAAAGCGATCTTCGACGCCGGGATACACGGCCTCGATTTCGTCGAGTACGGCGACGAGTTCATCGTCGATTTCGTAGACATCGCCGATCACGTCCACACCCTGATCGTCGACCACCAGGCCCGGATACGAGCCGAAGTCGAACAGATGGCCGCGAACCGTGGCCGTGCCGAGCAGCGTCGGCTCGGCGATCTCGTTGCGCGCCGCAGCTTCGCGGATGTCGTTTACTTCGCCCGCTCGCAGCGTGCCGTAGACAAAGACGGTTTGCATCGTCGTTCGTGCTCCTCGAGTATGTGGTCGGTCAGACTGGCCATTATGCAACGTCGCAAAGCGCGCACGCTCTACAATAGGAAACCGCCCGCCCGCGATCGCGCTTCGTTCAGTGGCGTTTCGTTTTATGGATCGACCTTTGCCCATGACTCCGTACGCCGGCTCGGACCGCTCGAGCTTCGTCAGCCTGACCGACACGCCGCCAGAATTTCAGCCGAACGAAGCGCACCCGATTCGCGTGCGCTCGCGTCCCATGCCGATGGGTTCGCACTTCGCGCGTCACCAGCATGCGTGGGCGCAGGTCGCGTATGCGTCGCGCGGCGTGTTGCGCGTCGCCACAACCGGCACGACGTGGATGGTGCCGCCCTCGCGCGCCATCTGGGTGCCGCCGCATGTGACGCACGAAGTGGTGGCCGTCGAAGACGCGTTTCTACGCACGTTGTACATCACCGAAAGCACGGTGCCCGCGGGGCTCGACGCGCCCCGTGTCGTGGAAGTGTCGAATCTGCTGCGCGAAGTCATTGCCGCGCTGGATACGCCCGGCCTCTCGCCCGCGCGCGAGCGCCTGCTTGGCGCACTCGCGCTCGACGAGCTGACGCGTTCCCAGCCGCTGCCCCTTTCGGTGCCGATGCCCAACGAAAAGCGCCTGCGCGCGCTCTGCGAAGCGGTGATCGCCGACCCGACGCCCGGTGAATCGCTCGAACAATGGGCAGCGAGCGTGGGCGCGAGCACGCGCACCATCGCGCGGCTTTTTCGGCAGGAACTCGGCGTGAGCTTTTCGCAATGGCGCCAGCAGGCGATTCTGGCGCGCGCGATTCCGCTGCTGAGCCAGGGACGGCCGCTGTCGCACGTCGCACAAGAGTTGGGCTATCAAAGCCAGAGCGCTTTTTCCGCGATGTTTCGCCGTGCCTTTGGTGAAAGTCCGCGCGCGTTTATCGAACGCGGCTCGGAACATCGGCTGGAAAATGGCGAAAGCGCTGACGACGCCGATCAAGACGAAATTTCTCTTGAACAGACTTTGCCGACCGGCGCCGATCCGATCGCGCCGGGCGCGGACCGCCGCTAAGCGCCGCTAGGCGCCGCTCGGCGAACTCAAACCCGCCGCGCCAGATGACGAATCGCGCCGAGTTGCGCGAGGCGCGGCCCCGCGAGCTTGTAGCCCTTGCGCTGATAGAGACGTGCGGCGGGATTGTCGACGAACACGCGCAGCTCCAGCTCGCGTAGTCCACGTTCGCGCGCCCATTGGTGCGACATGTCGAGCAGGTAGGTGCCGGCGCCGAGCCGCCGGTAGCCCTCGGCGATCTGCACGTCGCGAATATGCAGCGAATCGCCCTCCTGCGTGATGCGCAGCACGCCGATCGGCTTGCCGTCCATTTCGAGGATGAAGTTTTCGGACTCGCGCCAACTGCCGAGAAAAAGATCGCCGCGCCAGACGAGATGATGCCGCTGATAGTAGCCGCCCATGTTGCCGTGAGTCAGCGCCTCGGCGAACTCGAAGTCGTCCATGCTGGCTTTGCGCAGATGGAACGGTGACGGAGCTTCGGTTGGATCGAACATGGCGGCACGACGAAGAGAAGTCGGATAAACGGTAAAACAGGCCGCGCGCGCTGGCAATGGCTGTTTGTCCCGAGCATAGCCAGGCGGAAAGGCGGCGCAATAAAAAAAGCCCACTTCTTTCGAAGTGGGCTTTTCAAAATCTGGCGGAGCGGACGGGACTCGAACCCGCGACCCCCGGCGTGACAGGCCGGTATTCTAACCAACTGAACTACCGCTCCAGATTTTTACAACTGACCGGCAAGTGAGAAGCAAGGCTTTGCTCGCTCGCCAACCGCACCGTTCAACTTCTTACCGAACGACGCCGATGTTCTGGCGTCCCCTAGGGGATTCGAACCCCTGTACTCACCGTGAAAGGGTGATGTCCTAGGCCTCTAGACGAAGGGGACAACGTACTGCTTACACCTTTAATGAAAAAGCCCGTTCAAGTTTGCATGAACGGGCTTTGTCTGGCGGAGTGGACGGGACTCGAACCCGCGACCCCCGGCGTGACAGGCCGGTATTCTAACCGACTGAACTACCACTCCAGTCTTTACACCCTAGCTTGCGAGCGTCGGTTATGTCTCTGCAAGCTGCGCTGCTTTACTGCTAAAGCGACGCTGATGTTTGGCGTCCCCTAGGGGATTCGAACCCCTGTACTCACCGTGAAAGGGTGATGTCCTAGGCCTCTAGACGAAGGGGACATAATCGTTTCAGACTCTGTCTTTAACTCGCTGCTGACTCGAATCAACTGATACTAACCGCGGTTACTGGTCAGATGTTCGTTTCGTCAACTGCGAAGACCGCTATTTTAACTACGATACAGCGGCTTGTGAAGTCTTTTTTGCTACAAGCTCCAGACTTCGGAACGACTTCACTCTGCTCTGATGGTGGAGGTAAGCGGGATCGAACCGCTGACCTCTTGCATGCCATGCAAGCGCTCTCCCAGCTGAGCTATACCCCCCTTGCAGAACAGAAACGAGATTCTAGAGGCCGTTTTGCGCTTTGTAAATACCCTTTGAGCAACTGCGTGCGACTTTTTTCCGAACTCGCACGCAAACCATCTCAATGCACGGACGAATGCGCTTGCGCCCTTCCGCGTCTTAAGCCAGCGCCTTCTCGATACGGCTCACGACAACCTCGCGGCCGAACAGCATCAGCACCGTATCGATCGACGGCGTATGTGTCGTGCCCGCCACCAGCAGACGAACCGGCATCGCCAGTTGCGGCATCTTCAGCTTGTGCGCGGAAAGCGTTGCCTTGAGCGCGGCGGCGATGGCTTCCTTGGTCCACTCGACCGTTTTCAGCGCGGCGGCCAGTTCGCCGAGCGCCGGGCGCACCGCATCGGTCACGTGCTGCGCGAGGGCTTCGGCATCCGGCGCCGGCGTGCGATAGAACATCGCCGCGTTCTCGGCGATCTCCTTGACCGTGGACGCGCGATCTTTCAGCAAGCCAACCACCGCGGTCAGATCCGCGCCTTGCGCAATCGTCGCTTCGTCGATACCCAGGTCGGCGAGGAATGGACGCGCGAGGCCGGCGAGGCGCGCGTCATCCGCTTCCTTGATGTAGTGCGCGTTGAGCCAGTTGAGTTTGTCGTGGTCGTACTGCGCCGGCGACTTGCCCAGATGCTCGAGATCGAACCATTCGACGAACTGCTCGCGCGAGAAAATCTCGGCGTCGCCATGCGACCAGCCAAGGCGCGCGAGATAGTTCACCACCGCTTCCGGCAGATAGCCGGCGTCGCGATAACCCATCACGCTCATTGCGCCGTGACGCTTGCTCATCTTTTCGCCCTGCTCGTTGAGCACGGTCGGCAAATGGGCGTAGACGGGCGGCTCGGCGCCGAGCGCGCGCAGAATGTTGATCTGCCGCGGCGTATTGTTCACGTGGTCGTCGCCGCGAATGACGTGCGTGATGCGCATGTCCAGGTCGTCCACCACCACGCAGAAGTTGTAGGTCGGCGTGCCGTCCGGCCGCGCGATCACGAGGTCGTCGAGTTCCTCGTTCGAGATCTCGATGCGCCCTTTCACCGCATCGTCCCAGGCGACCACGCCGGTCAGCGGATTACGGAAGCGCAGCACGGGCTGCACGCCCGCCGGCGGCTCGGGCAGCACTTTGCCCGGCTCGGGACGCCATGTGCCGTCATAACGCGGCTTTTCGCCGGCTTCGCGTTGACGCTCGCGCAGCGCGTCGAGTTCTTCCGTCGACATGTAGCACGGGTACACGAGCCCGGCGCTCTGCATCTGCGCGAGCACTTCGCGGTAACGGTCCATGCGCTGCATCTGGTAGAACGGGCCTTCGTCGAAATCGAGGCCGAGCCATTCCATGCCTTCCAGAATGGCGTCGACGGATTCAGTCGTGGACCGCTCGACGTCGGTGTCCTCGATCCGCAGCACGAAGGTCCCTTTCATCTTGCGCGCGAACGCCCACGGATAAAGCGCGGAGCGGATGTTGCCGAGGTGAATGAAGCCGGTGGGACTCGGTGCAAAGCGGGTGCGAACGGAGGTGGTCATTAGCGGTTACTCGAAGACGGGCGCCGGCCTCGGACAGACATCGCCCGTCAGGCGCGGCAGCGAAGCGCGCCCGGACGGCACAACGGCTGCCGCGCGGACACGAAGGAATCAAAGCAAGAGCCGAATTATACCTTTCACGGACGGCCCGGCCGCCCTCGTCCGAATGGCCTGGCGAGGCGCCAGGGAAGCGTCCATGCAACGTTTCATTACGCGCCGCCGCGAGCGCGCCGCTTTGCTTTATGATGTGCGCGCGCTGGGGCGCGGACCCGTCAGCGCGCTGGAGGCGCTTTGTTTGCGGCCGCGTGGACTTTGTCCCTGGCGCTGTCTTCGGTGTTGTCCCCGGTTTGTCCCTGACCCTTGCCTGATCGCGGCAGTTGGCGGCGCCCATTTCGCCGCTTACGCCGTTGCTGGAGAACTCGTTGAAACCTTCGTCGCCTCGTTACGGCCGCCGCCATTTTTCGCTCGCGGCCGCTTCAGCGGTGCTCGCCGCCTGCACCACGGCCGGCAGCAAAATCGACGGCGTGTCGTCGAACGCCGCCACGCCCACCACGAACGCGCCGCCGCTCGACAAGCCGCAGCGGCCGCTGCGCGTCGCGCTCGCGCTGGGCGGCGGCGCGGCGCGCGGCTTCGCGCACATCGGCGTGATCAAGGCGCTCGAGGCGCGCAACATTCAGGTGGATCTGGTGGCCGGCACGAGCGCCGGGTCGGTGGTCGGCGCGCTCTACGCGTCCGGCATGAACGGCTTTGCGCTCAACAAGCTCGCGCTCACCATGGACGAAGCGTCGATCAGCGACTGGGCCATGCCGTTTCGCACGCGTGGCTTTCTGCAAGGCATCGCGCTGCAGAACTATCTGAACACCACGCTCAACAATCGGCCGATCGAGAAGATGGTCAAGCCGCTTGGCGTCGTCGCCACCGACCTGAAAACCGGCCAGCCGATTCTTTTTCAGCGCGGCAATACCGGCGTTGCGGTGCGCGCGTCGTGCAGCGTGCCGTCGATCTTCGAGCCGGTGAAAATCGGCGGACATGAATATGTGGACGGCGGCCTTGTGAGTCCGGTGCCGGCCTCGTTCGCGCGCAAGATGGGCGCGGACTTCGTGATCGCGGTCGACATCTCGCAGCGCCCGGAAAGCGGCCTCACGGCCAGTTCGTTCGACGTGCTGATGCAAACCTTCACGATCATGGGCCAGACGATCAAGGCGTACGAACTCGACAAATACGCCGACATCGTGATCCGGCCGAATCTGGCGGCCATGAGCGGCAGCGACTTCTCGCAACGCAACGCAGCGATTCTCGCCGGCGAGGAAGCCGTCGCGAAGATCATGCCGGAGTTGCAGCGCAAGCTGGCCGCGAGCCGGGTGGCGGCTTAAGGGCTTAAGGGCTTAGTGGCGAAGGACCTAAGGGCTTAGCGGCAACACGCAAAAAAGCCTGCTTCTTTAAGAAGCAGGCTTTTTTCGCTGGATCAGCACAACAACCGCCGGCGAACCGGAATCAGTTGTTTCCGCCGATCGTCGCATTCACGCGCTTGCGCAGATCTTCGCCTTCCTGATACGACGTCTCGATCCGGCGTGCGCCCGTGAAGCGCTTTTCCCAGTAGCCGCTATCCATGTCGTCGACGCGGATCGTGCTGCCCGTGGAAGGCGAATGCACGAACTTGTTGTCGCCGATATAGATGCCGACGTGCGAGAACGTGCGGCGCATCGTGTTGAAGAACACCAGGTCGCCCGGCTTCAGGTCGCTCACGCGAACCTTTTCGCCGACGCGGCTCATTTCCTCGGCGCGGCGCGGCAGTGCCATGCCCAGCGTGTCCTGGAACACGTAGCGCACGAATCCGCTGCAATCGAGCCCGGAGTCCGGCGTGTTGCCGCCCCAGCGGTAGCGCACGCCGATCATGTTCAGCGCGCCGACGACCACGTCGCCCGCCTTGCCGGCCATGCCGGAAAGAAACGATTTGGCGCCGCTGTCGGTGTTGCCGGCGAGCGATTGCGAACTGGAGGAAGACGAGGAATTCGCCGGGTTAGTCGGCGAAAAGGAGGCATTCTGATTGAAACTGCTTACTTCGTCGGCGAAAGCGCCGGGAGCTGCTGCGATCAAGACGCCAATGAACATCCCGGCGACGGCGCGCGTGCAAGCCTGGGTCAGATTTCTGTGCTGCATTGGTCGGTATTTTTTGCTAAAGAATCAGGGGTCTACGGAAAAAAGTTTGGTCGATACTAGCCAGTAAGTATTCACGTGTCAAAACAAATAGAAAAATACAATCGAGACACGCACCCAATTGGTGAAAGGGTGAAAAATCAGCGGTCCAACGCGGCTTTCAGGAGTTTTCGAGTGTACGGGTGCGAAGGCGTCGCAAAGATCTTCTCAACGTCTCCACTTTCGACGATAGAACCGTTTTGCATGACCGCCACGCGGTGTGCCATCGCCCCGATCACGGCCAGGTCGTGGCTGATGAAAACGAAGCCGAGGTTGTACTTCTGCTGCAGTCCGGCGAGGAGTTTCAGCACTTGCTGCTGGATGGAAACATCCAGCGCGCTGGTCGGTTCGTCGAGGATCAGAATGCGCGGCTCGACCACGAGCGCCCGCGCAATCGCGATGCGCTGACGCTGCCCGCCGGAAAACTCGTGCGGATACCGGAAAAGCGCGGTCCGGTCGATCCCGACCTCGCGCAGCACGGCAAGCACCTTGTCGCGCCGCGCTTGCGGCGACATCTGCGGCCGGTGCAGCGCGAGCCCTTCCCCAACAATGCGTTCGATCGTCTGACGCGGCGAAAGCGAGCTGAACGGGTCCTGAAACACGACCTGCATGTTCGAGCGCAACGTCGTCTGCTCCGTGCCGCGGTAGCTGCCGAGCGCCCTGCCCTGAAATTCGATGTCGCCATGCGCGGTGCGCTGCAGGCCGAGCAGCGCCATCGCGAGCGTCGACTTGCCCGAGCCCGATTCGCCGACAATCCCGAGCGTCTCGCCTTGCCGCACGGCAATCGTCGCGTCGGCGACCGCACGAAAGCGCCCCGAGCGGAACCAGCCGGCCACGCCCGGCAACTTCGTTTTGAAATCGACGGATACGCCGCGCGCTTCCAGCAGCACGGGCGAAATGGGCAGCACCGGCACGACCGTGCGCTGCGGCCGGCTCGCGAGCAGCCGCTGCGTGTACGGATGCTGCGGCGACTCGAACACCTGCTCCACCGATCCGCTTTCGACGAGCACGCCGTTTTCCATCACCGCGATGCGCTGTGCGAAGTGGCGCACGAGGTTCAGGTCGTGCGTGATCAGCAGCACGGCCATGCCGCGCTTTTCGGCCTCGTCGCGCTGCAGTTCGAGCAGCAAGTCGACGATTTGCGCGCGAATCGTCACGTCGAGCGCGGTGGTCGGTTCGTCGGCGAGCAAGAGACGCGGACGGCACGCGAGCGCCATCGCGATCATCGCGCGTTGCCGTTGTCCGCCGGAAAGCTCGTGCGGGTAGCTGTTCACGCGCTTGCCCGGCTCGGGAATGCCCGTGCGTCCAAGCAGCGCGACCGCGCGCTTGCGGGCTTCCGCTGCCGGCACGCCGTCGTGCACGACGATCGTCTCCGCAATCTGCTCGCCGATCGTGTAGAGCGGGTTGAGCGCCGTCATCGGCTCCTGAAAGATCATCGCGATGTCCGAGCCGCGCAGGCCGCGCATCTCGCGCTCGCTCTTGGCAAGCAGATCCTCGCCGTCGAAACGGATCGCGCCGCTCACCTGCGCGTCGCTCAACAGACGCAGGATCGACAGCGCCGTCACGCTCTTGCCCGAACCCGATTCGCCGACCAGCGCGATGCGCTCACCGCGGCGAATGGTCAGCGTGACGTCGTCGACGGCGACCGTTTCGCCGAAGCTCACATGAAGGTGATCCAGTTCGAGTAGCGGCGCATGGCTCCCCGCTTCGCCGCCGTCGTGCTGCTGCCCGTTTGTTTGCCGTTGCATGCTCACTGGTTTCCTCCGGCGCGCATCGCATCTGAGATGCGGGTGTCGAGCGCGTTGCGCAGCGCGTCGCCCATGAAAGTCAGCAGCAACAGCATCGCGACCAGCACCCCGAAGGTCGACAACGAAATCCACCACGCGTCGAGGTTCGCCTTGCCCTGCGCGAGCAGCTCGCCGAGGCTCGGCGTCGGCGAAGGCACGCCAAGGCCAAGAAAGTCGAGACTGGTCAGCGCGAGAATCGAACCGCTCATGCGAAACGGCAGGAACGTAATCACCGGCGTCAGACTGTTGGGCAGCACGTGACGCCACATGATCTGCCAGTTGGACAGGCCCATCGCTTTCGCCGCGCGCACGTAGTCCTGCTGACGGTTGCGCAAAAACTCCGCGCGCACATAGTCGGACAGGCCGATCCAGCCGAACAACGAGAGCAGCACGATCAGCAGAATAAATCCGGGCTCGAAGATCGACGAGAAAATGATCAGCAGATAAAGCTCCGGCATCGCGCTCCATATTTCGATCAGGCGCTGCCCGACAATATCAGTACGTCCTCCGAAATAACCTTGCACGGCGCCCGCCGCGATTCCGAGTATCGTGCCGATGAAAGTCAGCACGAGGCCGAATTCCACCGAGACGCGAAAGCCGTACAGCAGACGGGCGAACAGATCGCGGCCGCGATCGTCGGTACCGAGCCAGTTTTCACGCGAAGGCGGCGCCGGGTTGGGCGCTTTTGAAAAATAGTTCAGCGTGTCGTAGTAGTAATGATTCGGCGGATACACGGCGAAATTGCCCGGCGCGTCAAAACGCTGCTTGATATAAGGATCGAGATAATCCGCGGGCGCGGGGAAATCGCCGCCGAAGGTCGTTTCCGCGTAGGTGTTGAAAAGCGGGAAATACAGATGGCCGTCGTAGCGCACCACGAGAGGTTTGTCGTTCGACCACAGCGGCCCCGCGAGGCTCGCAGCGAACGCCACGACAAATACGATCAGACTCCAGTAACCAAGACGCTGTTGGCGAAAGCGCTGCCATATGCGGCGCGCGGGCGAAGGCGAGACGAACGCGCGCGCGGGTTCGACGCGCGCTGCTGCATCGGCTGAGAGGCGGGCTCGATTCATCAGCGTTCCAGTTGTTCGAATTGGATGCGGGGATCGACCCACACATAGCAAAGATCGGAAATGAGCTTCGTCGCGAGACCGATCAGCGTGAAGAGATAGAGCGTGCCGAGCACGACCGGATAGTCGCGCCGCACGACCGACTCATACGACAGCAAGCCGAGACCATCGAGCGAAAAGAGCGTCTCGATCAGCAAACTGCCCGTGAAAAAGGCGCCGATAAACGCTGCGGGAAAACCGACGATCAGCGGCAGCATCGCGTTGCGAAACACATGCTTCCACAGCACGCGTTTCTCCGAGAGACCTTTCGCGCGCGCGGTCAGCACGTATTGCTTGCGGATCTCGTCGAGAAAGGCATTCTTCGTGAGCATCGTGACGACGGCAAAACTGCCGACCACCGAAGCCGTGATCGGCAACGCGATATGCCACAGGTAATCGAGCACCTTGCCCACGACACTCAACTGCGCCCAGTTATCCGACGTGAGATTGCGCAACGGGAAAAGCTGCAGGAACGTGCCGCCGCCGAACAGCACGAGCAGCAGCACGCCGAGCACGAAGCCCGGGATCGCATAACCGATCAGCACGACGAGACTCGTCGCGATGTCGAAGCGCGAGCCGTTGCGCACCGCTTTCGAAATGCCGAGCGGCACCGAAATCAGATACGTGAGAAAAAACGTCCATAAACCGATGCTGATCGACACCGGCAACTTGGACACGATCAGCGACCACACGCTCTGATGGCGGAAATAGCTCTGTCCGAGGTCGAACGTGGAGAAGCGCTTGAGCATCAGCACATAGCGCTCGAGCGGCGGTTTGTCGAAACCGTAGAGCGCCTTGAGTTGCGCGATCTGCTGCGCGTCCACGCCGCTGTGCGCGCGCAGGCCGAACGGCGCCGCGCCCTCGGCGCCCTTGCGCAGTTCATGCTGCATCTGTTCGACGGGACCGCCCGGCACGAACTGGATCACGACGAAGGTCAGCGTCAGCACGCCGAGCAAAGTCGGAATCATCAGCAGCAGGCGTTTGAGAATGTAGCTCCACATGGCGGGCGTTCCGTTGCGAGGGCGGTGTGTGAATGACGATAGCGTGCGGGTTCAATGCCGTCGATTACTGCGGCTTCGCCTGACTCGCCGCTTGCGGCTCTGCGAACCACCACGTCGACGTGATCCAGCCTTCCGCGCCATAGTACAGGGGCAGCGTCGACGGCCAGGCCAGCCCGCGCTTGAACGCCACGCGATGCGTCGCGCTGTACCAGTGCGGCACCACATAATAGCCATGCATCAGCACGCGATCGAGCGCATGCGTCGCATCCAGCAGTTGCTCGCGCGTTTGCGCCTGCACGAGCGCGCGCAGGATTGCATCGACGGCCGGCGACTTCAAGCCGATTACGTTGTCCGAGCCGTGGGTATCCGCTGCCTTGCTGCCGAAGCGCTCGATCTGCTCGGAACCTGGCACCTGCACGTCGGGCATGCGAATCGTCGTGGTATCGAAGTCGAACGCGTCGAGGCGCTTCTGATACACCGCGAAGTCCGCCACGCGAAACGTTGCCGTAATGCCGAGCTTTTTCAGGTTCCGAATGAAGGTCGCGACGATCGGCTCCATTTGCCCAGCCGATCCGGAGTCGTCGAGTATCTCGAACTCGAACGGCTCGCCTTTCGCGTTGCGCAGCGCGCCGTCGCGATAGGTCCATCCGGCCTCTTGCAACAACGCGCGGGCTTGCAGCAGATTCGCGCGCAAAGAGCCCGGCGGATCGGTGTCGGGCTGCTTCGGCGGCGGCCCGAAAACCGCAGGGTCGAGCTTCGCGCGCCACGGCTCGAGCAGCGCCAGTTCACCGGGCGAAGGCAGTCCCTTTGCCTGCAGATCGGTGTTGGCAAAGAAACTGTCGATACGGCTGTACTGATTGAAGAACAACTGCCGGTTCAGCCATTGGAAATCGAGCGCGAGATCGAGTGCCTTGCGCACACGCACGTCCTGGAACAACGGCCGCCGCGTGTTCAGCATGAAGCCCTGCATGCCCGTGCCGTTGTGCTGCGGGAACACCTTCTTGATCAATTCGCCGCTGTCGAACCGCTTGCCGACATCGCGCCGCACCCAGTTACGCGCGACATACTCGACGAGTGCATCGTATTCGCCCGCCTTGAACGCTTCGAGCCGCGCGACGCTATCGGAATACAGCTTGTAGACGATGCGATCGAAGTTGTACATGCCCACGCGCACCGGCAGCGCCGCGCCCCAGTAATCGGGGTTGCGTCGATAGGCGATGGTGCGCCCGTTGTCGTAGCGTTCGATCAGATACGGACCGCTGCCAATGGGCTTTTCGAACGCGAGCTGATCGAACGGAATATGGCTGCCGTCGGCTTTCATCCCCCACTTGCGCGAGAACACGGGCATGCCGCCCGCGAGCAACGGCAACTCGCGATTGCGCTGGTGAAATTCGAAGCGCACCGTCTGCGGATCGACGACGACCGCGCGCACGATCTGACCGAAGATCGACATGAACTGCGGCGCGGCTTGCGGACTCTTGAGCGTGTCGAGCGAATACTTGACATCGTCCGCGGTAACGGGATCGCCGTTCGAAAAGCGCGCGCGCGGGTTGATATGGAAGGTGGCCGACAGACCGTCCGGTGCAACCTTGATGTCGTCGGCGAGCAACCCGTAGGCGGACGCCACTTCGTCGCTGCTACCGGTCGTCAGGCTTTCGAACAGCAGGTCGACGCCGGGCGCGGAATTGCCGCGCAGCGTGAACGGATTGAATTTATCGAAGCTGGTCAGGCGGCTCGGATTGGCCAGCACGAGCGTGCCGCCCTTCGGCGCATCCGGGTTGACGTAACCAAAATGCTTGAAGCCGGCCGGATACTTGGGCTCGCCGTACTGCGCGATTGCATACACCGCGTGAGCCTGCGGCGCCGCGAAGAGACCGGCCGCGGCGATCACGCCACACCCTATCGCGACGCAGGCTTTGCGCGATAACCGCGATGCAACGGCCGGACTGACACGCGAGCGCCTCGAAGTAACACGTCGAATAACGTATTGGATAGCGTATTGAAGCGCACGAGGCGATGGAACCCGTCGCGAGCCAGTTGTCATAAGCGCCTTTGGTCAGTGGGCAATTGCGTGGTGAGGGAATTCTACCGAATAAACTCACGCCAACTGTAGGTTCGCTGGCCACATCGCCGACGCGCGAAGGCATAAAAAAACCGCCCGTTGGGGCGGTTCGGTTTGTCTCGTCGCTGAAGCTAAAGGCGCCAAAGACGCTAAAGATTCGCGGCTGCCGTTCAATGCCAGCCGCGGCCGTGATCGTAGTGATCGCGGCGATAGTCATAGCGGCCCGGCGGATGATGGCGATACCAGTCGTCGCGCGCCCAGTAGCGGCGGCCGTCCCAGTAGCGGTCGCCATGCCAGCCGATCACGACGGCCGGCGCGCCGTAATACACCGGCGCCGGCTGATACACCACGGGCGGCGGAGGCGGCGGAGGCGGCGCATAAACGGGAGCCGGCGCCACGTAGACCGGCGCGGGAATGCCGATATTGACACCGATATTGACGCCGCCGGCCATGGCTGCACCCGACGCGCCCAACGCGATAACCCCGAGAAGAAGCGGAACAAAACGAGCGGACTTCATCGATCACCCTTTGGAAGAATGTGTTGTTGGCGGAAATATAGCGCAACCCCGCAAGCCGCGTATTTCAACTTTGTAATAACTGATGCATAAGATCGCAGCATCGGTCTGACGTTACTTCCGGTTACATCCTGGGCGGTTCCGAGTAGGTGAACGCAGTGAGTGGGACACCAGGCAAAGGCGCGCATGCCTGCTTTTGCGCGGTCTCTGCAGTCGTCGAAATACATAGGATGGCGAATTATTATGCCGTTTAGGCAGCATGCGGCCCGGCGGCGGTCCCCTGCCCGCTTGCTGACGCACGCGGGCATGAGCGGGCGCTGCACGGCGGCGACCACGCCGATCGTCAATGAACATTACATGTTCGAAAGAACATTTTAATCGCACTTTGATAAGAAAGCAGTCGTCGGACTTCATTACGGTCACACGACCGCGTCACCTATATACTCACGTTAAATCCGGCCATACAGCGCTACAAACAATGGTTTTCCCTAGTATGAAACAGCTTTCTCAGTGATACGATGACTGTCACTAAACGCCGATAAATGTTCGAATTCGCGCATTGCCGCGTCAGCGGCCGGCCACCGGACATGCGGGCACGGAGACAGACTTTGAAGACAATCATTGGTTTGCGCTGGTGGATCATCGCTCTCGTATGTCTTGGGACGATCGTCAATTACCTGTCGCGCAACGCGCTCGGCGTGATGGCCCCCGAGTTGATGAAGCTCATGCACATGAGCACGCAGCAGTACTCGTATGTGGTCGGCGCGTTCCAGGTGGGCTACACGGTCATGCAGCCGGTGTGCGGTCTCATCATCGATCTGATCGGTCTGCGCCTCGGCTTCGCCCTCTTTGCGTGCCTCTGGTCGCTCACGGGCGTGCTGCACGGCTTCGCGAGCGGCTGGTTCTCGCTTGCCGCGCTGCGTGGTCTGATGGGCCTCACTGAAGCCGTCGCGATTCCGGCCGGCATGAAGGTGGTCGCCGAATGGTTTCCGAATCGCGAGAAGTCGGTTGCGGTCGGTTACTTCAATGCGGGCACGTCGCTCGGCTCTTTGCTTGCGCCTCCGCTCGTCGTGTTCCTCTCGCTTCGTTACGGATGGCAAAGCGCGTTCGCCGTGACGGGCGCGCTCGGCTTCATATGGGCCGCTGCGTGGTATACGCTGTACCGTTCGCCGGCCGAGCATGCGCACATCGGCGAAGCCGAACGCCAAACCATCATCAGCGGACAGACGCCGCCGGCCGCGCGGCGCAGCAGCATTCGCGAAGTGCTGCGCACGCGCCGCTTCTGGGCAATCGCGCAAGCGCGCTTTTTCGCCGAGCCCGCATGGCAGACCTTCAGCTTCTGGATTCCGCTTTACCTCGCCACGCAGCGCCATATGGATCTGAAACAGATCGCGCTGTTCGCGTGGCTGCCGTTCCTCGCGGCTGACCTGGGCGGTCTGTTCGGCGGCTATCTGTCACCGTTCCTGATGAAGCATCTGCGGGTGCCGCTGATCTGGTCGCGCATCGCAGGCGTCGCGCTCGGCGCATTGATGATGCTCGGGCCCGCCTGCATCGGTCTCGTTGCCTCGCCATACGAAGCAATCGCACTTTTCTGCGTCGGCGGCTTTGCGCATCAGATGATCTCCGCGCTCGTCAATACGCTCGCCGCCGATGTCTTCGATCCGGGCGAAGTCGGCACTGTCGCGGGTTTCGCGGGCATGTCCGCGTGGATCGGCGGCCTCGGCTTCTCGCTGCTGGTGGGCGCGCTCGCGGACACCATCGGCTATACGCCGCTCTTTGGCGCGCTCGGCGCTTTCGACATCATCGGCGCGACGCTGCTGATCATCCTGATGCGCGGTGTTTCGCGCGACGCACGTCCGCGCGAAGCCGATGCGGCCTCGAATGCAGCGGCGTGATTTCATCGAGAACTCATCATGCGCTCAATCACGAATCTGAAGCATCCGCCGCGCTTCGCGCTGGCGTCTCACGAAGGCAATCGCATCGTTCTCGCTTCCCCCGCGAATTGCCGGATCGAACTCTTCGTTCTTGCCGAAGACATCATCCGCGTGCTGGTGTTGCCGGACGGCGAACTGCATGGCCCGCGCACATGGGCCATCGCGCCCGGCGCGGAAGACGTTGCGCTCGAAGGCCGCGAGCGCCGCGATATGAGCGGCTTCACGCCGCCGCCCTTTCACGTATCGAACGACGGCGCGCAACTCGTCGTGCAAACGGCGTGCATCCGTCTGCGCGTGGCGCTTAACGGCGGCTTCTGTGCGTGGGACATTCTGCGCGGCGCCAAATGGCATTGCGTGATGAACGACCGCAAGACGCAGGCGTACAACTTCGGCTGGTGGGACGAGCGCGTTTATCACTACGTCGAGCGGCGCAAGGACGAGATTTACGTCGGCCTCGGCGAGCGAGCCGGCTCGCTCGATCGCGCGGAGCAGTCGTACGAGATGCGCAATATCGACGCGATGGGCTACAACGCGCGCACGACCGATCCGCTCTACAAGCACATTCCGTTTTACGTGACGTGGCAGCCGCAAACGTCGACGGGCTTCGGGCTCTTTTACGACACGCTCGCCGATTGCCGCTTCGACATGGGCCGCGAACTCGACAACTATCACGGCCACTATCGCCATTTCGTCGCCGAGCATGGCGACCTCGACTATTACTTCATCGCGTCGGCTGATACGCCGTTGCACGCGGTGCGCCGCTTTACGTGGCTCACCGGACGTCCCGCGTGGATGCCGAAATGGGGACTCGGCTATTCGGGCTCGACGATGAGCTACACCGACGCGCCGGACGCACAGCAACGCATGGGCGAATTCATCGACCGATGCAGCGAACACGACGTGTTGTGCGATTCGTTCCACCTATCGTCGGGCTATACGTCGATCGGCGCGAAGCGCTACGTCTTCAACTGGAATCACGAGAAGTTTCCGGACATCGACGGCTTCGTCAACGGTTACCTGGAACACGGCGTGCGTCTGTGCGCGAACATCAAGCCGTGCCTGCTGCAAGACCACCCTGCATTCGAAGAAGCCGCGAAGGCCGGCTTGCTGATCGAGTCGCGCGACGGCGAACCCGCGTGGGTGCAGTTCTGGGACGAAGTCGGCGCGTACCTCGACTTCACCAATCCCGACACGATCGACTGGTGGAAGTCGCGGGTGAAAGAAAGCCTGCTGAAACACGGCATCGCTGCAACCTGGAACGACAACAACGAGTTCGAGATATGGACACGCGACGCCATCGCGCGCGGCTTCGGCAACGCGTATCCGGCGCACCAGGCGAAGGTGCTGCAAACGCAGTTGATGATGCGAGCCTCGCGCGACGCGCAACGCGAATTCGCCCCTGAACGCAGGCCTTTTCTCGTTTCGCGTTCGGGCGGCGTGGGCATGCATCGGTATGTTCAGACGTGGTCGGGCGATAACTACACGTCGTGGGAAACGCTGCGTTTCAATCTGAAGATGGGTCTCGGGCTCGCGATGTCCGGCGTGTCGAACAGCGGCCATGACATCGGCGGATTCTCGGGCCCCGCTCCCGGTCCCGAACTGTTCGCGCGCTGGGTCGCGTTCGGCATCTTCCTGCCGCGCTTTAGCATTCATTCGTGGAATGACGACGGCACCGTCAACGAGCCGTGGATGTACCCGGAAGTGACTCCGCAGATCGCCGCGCTCATCAAACTGCGCTATCGGCTGATTCCGTATCTGTACGAGTTGCTCTGGCAATCGCACAGTGCCTACGAGCCGGTTTTGCGGCCCATGTTCGCCGAGTTTCCGCATGACCCGCGTTGTCTCGTCGATGGCGACGACATGATGCTCGGCTCGTCGATGCTGGTCGCGCCCGTGGTGGATGCCGGTCAAGCGACGCGCGACGTCTATCTGCCCACGGGAACGCGCTGGGTGTCGTACTGGAGCGGCGAATCGTTCGACGGCGGCCAGAGCGTCACGCTGCCCGCACCGTTCGAGCAACCGGTCATGTTGTTGCGCGAAGGCAGTGTGATCGCATTGAACATTGCCGAGCAGCACTTCGGCCAATCCGCCGACGAACGCGCGTTCATCGCCGTGCCTTACCTGGGCGCAGGCACAGCAAATGGCGGCTCGATCGAAGACGACGGCGAAAGCGAAGCCTGGCGCTCGGGCGCGCAAGGCCGCTGGAACGTGACGATCGCGAGCGACGCCGCGACGCTGCGCGTTGCCATAGAACGCGAAGGCGCGATGCCGCACACGCAGAACGAAGTCCGTCTGTTCGTGCCTGCACACGAAACGCGACCGGTCACGTGCACACGCGGCACGCTGCTTAACGACGAATCCGCCGACGGCTGGCGATGCCTGACCATTTCCCTCGCGCCCTGAAACGCGCGCTATTCCGTTGCATCACACAACACCGAAAACACCGAAAGACTGGACCGGAGACTTCTCACCATGAATTCATCGAAGCGCGCACGGACCCGCGCGGTCATGTCGTGCCTGCCGCTCGCAGGCGCATTGCTGTCGAGCGGCGCATCGGCACAAAGCAGCGTCACGCTATACGGCGTGGTGGACAACGCGTTCACCTATGTCAGCAATCAGCGCGGCCATGCGAACTTCTATATGAGCCAGGGCAATCTGCAAGCAAGCAAATTCGGCCTGCTCGGCGCGGAAGATCTCGGCGGCGGCACTAAAGCGATTTTCCGGCTTGAAAGCGGCTTCAATTCGCTGACGGGCGCGCAGAGCAGTTCGGGTTTCATCTTCAACCGGCAGGCGTATGTGGGGCTCAGCAATGACCGCTATGGCACGCTGACGCTCGGCCGCCAGTACACGCCCTACTTCCAGATGGTCGGCGCACTAGGACCGACCGGCGTGCTGACCGGCGCAACGGGCGCGCATCCCGGCGACATCGACGCACTCGACACCACGCTGCGCCTGAATAATTCGGTAACCTATCTATCGCCGACACTCGCAGGTCTGCAATTCAGCGCGCAATACGGGCTCGGCGGCGTGCCGGGCAGTGTCGCGAACGGTAGCCACTTCAGCGCGGCGTTCCGCTACGACTACAAACCGTTCGCCATCGCTGCGGGCTACGTCAAGCTCAAGGACATTGCGACGAGCGCCGCGCTCGGCACTTACGCGATCAATTCGCCGGTGAATAGCGGCTACGCGACGGCGCGCAGTGCGCAGTTGTTCGCGGCTGCGGCGCGCTACACCGCGCAGGATCTGATGGTCGGCATCAACTATTCGAATGTGCAATATGCGCCGGGCCACGGCTCGCTGTTCGCAAGCGAAGGCGTGTTCAATACCTACGGCGTGATTTCGACCTACCGGATCACGCCGGCCGTGATTGTCGGCGCCGGCTACAGCTACACGCGGGCGAGCAAGGCGAACGGCGTCAGCGATCCCGCGCGCTATCACCAGATTTCGCTCGAACAGACGTACAGCCTTTCCACTCGCACCACGCTCTACGCGCTCGAGGCGTATCAGCTCGCGCGAGGCAAGACGCTCGCCGCGGCGGGCAGCAACGCGACGAGCATCATCGACGCGGTGGCCGTGGTCGGCGACTCGCAGAACACGACGCCGTCGTCGGGACCTTCGCAGTTCGTCGGCATGGTCGGCTTGAGGCACGCGTTCTAACTTTGCATCCGGGCACGATGCGCTGCCGGCGTTGCAGCGCATCTTCCGCGCTTTCATTCTTCTAACTCCGCGGCGAGAAATACAAAGCAGAAAAACTTGGTTTGATCGCAGACGACGTCTTACTAGACTCACATCGTCTTGTCATAACAAGTTTGAGCGATGTCCAAAACGACTCTCGTACCGCTGGGCGCCGACACTGCTCGCGCCTCGGTCTCCCCGCTTCCGCTGTACGCGCAGATCAAGGACGCGCTGCGCGAGCGCATTCTCGACGGCACGTATGCGCCGCATTCGCAGATGCCGTCCGAACACGAACTGTGCCGCAGATTCGCTGTGAGCCGCATCACCGTGCGCCAAGCGCTCGGCGATTTGCAGAAGGAAGGTCTGCTGTTCAAACTGCATGGCAAGGGCACCTTCGTCTCGAAGCCCAAGGCATTTCAGAACGTCACGTCGTTGCAGGGCTTTGCCGAAGCGATGTCGTCGATGGGCTATGAAATCGTCAACCAGTTGCGCAGTTTCAGAACGGTCGAAGCCAGCCGCCACGTCGCGACGCGCCTGAACATTGCCGAGGGCGCGCCTGTCACGGAGATTCATCGCGTGCGGCTGCTCAATCGCGAGCCCGTCTCGCTCGAACTGACGTGGGTGCCTGAAGCGCTCGGCAAGCGCCTCGCGAACGCGGACCTCGCGACGCGCGACATCTTCCTGATTCTCGAGAACGACTGCGGTGTGCCGCTCGGTCACGCCGATGTATCCATCGACGCGATTCTTGCCGACGCCGACATCGTCGATGCGTTGCACGTCGAAGAAGGCAGCCCGGTATTGCGTATCGAGCGTCTCACGCACGACGCGTCGGGACAGCCTGTCGACTTCGAATATCTGTACTTTCGCGGCGACGCCTTCCAATACCGGCTGCGCGTGGACCGCGAGAAAGAACAGCAAAAACAACAGCAAAAACCCCTGCAAAAAAGCCCCAAAAACGCAACGGAGGCACGATGAATACCCATGTACTCGACTACGACGTCGTCGTGGTCGGCGGCGGCACGGCCGGCCCGATGGCCGCCGTCAAGGCGAAAGAACGCGATCCGTCTCTGAAGGTATTGCTGCTGGAAAAGGCCAACGTGAAGCGCAGCGGCGCGATCTCGATGGGCATGGACGGCCTGAACAACGCGGTGATTCTCGGCCACGCGACGCCCGAGCAGTACACGCGCGAGATCACGATCGCGAACGACGGCATCGTGGATCAGGAGGCCGTGTACGCGTATGCACGCCATAGCTTCACGACGATCGAGGAACTCGACCGCTGGGGCGTGAAGTTCGAAAAGGACGGCAACGGCGACTACGCGGTCAAGAAAGTGCATCACATGGGTTCGTATGTGCTGCCGATGCCCGAAGGCCACGACATCAAGAAAGTGCTGTACAGGCAGCTCAAACGCGCGCGAGTCGCGATCACGAACCGCATTGTGGCGACGCGCCTGTTGACCGATTCGCAAGGCCGCGTGTGCGGCGTGCTCGGCTTCGATTGCCGCACCGCCGATTTTTACGTGGTGCGCGCGAAGGCCGTCGTGCTGAGTTGCGGCGCGGCCGGAAGACTCGGGTTGCCGGCGTCCGGCTATCTGATGGGCACCTACGAGAACCCGACGAATGCCGGCGACGGCTACGCGATGGCCTACCACGCCGGCGCCGCGCTCGCGAATCTCGAATGCTTCCAGATCAATCCGCTCATCAAGGACTACAACGGCCCCGCGTGCGCGTATGTCACCGGTCCGCTCGGCGGCTTTACCGCGAATGGCAAGGGCGAGCGCTTTATCGAATGCGATTACTGGAGCGGCCAGATGATGTGGGAGTTTTATCAGGAACTGCAAAGCGGCAACGGCCCTGTGTTCCTGAAGCTCGACCATCTCGCGGAAGAAACCATTCAGACGATCGAACAGATTCTGCATACCAACGAGCGCCCGAGCCGCGGCCGCTTTCATGAAGGACGCGGCACCGATTACCGCAGCCAGATGATCGAGATGCACATTTCGGAGATTGGCTTTTGCAGCGGACACAGCGCGTCCGGCGTGTATGTGAACGCGCGCGCGGAAACCACCGTGCCGGGCCTTTATGCTGCCGGCGACATGGCGGCCGTGCCGCACAACTACATGCTCGGCGCGTTCACGTATGGATGGTTCGCGGGGCACAACGCGGCCGACTACGTGGCGGGCCGCGAACATGCGGCCGTCGACGAAGAGCAGATCGACGCCGAGCGCGCGCGCATTTATGCGCCGCTAGAGCGCAGCAACGGTCTCGCGCCCGCGCAGGTCGAATACAAACTGCGCCGCATGGTGAACGACTATCTGCAGCCGCCGAAGGTCACGCGCAAAATGGAAATCGGTCTACAGCGCTTTGCTGAAATCAGTTCGGATATCGAATCGATGTCGGCCGCCAATCCGCACGAGTTGATGCGCGCCGCCGAAGTGCGCGCGATACGCGATTGCGCGGAAATGGCCGCACGTGCATCGCTTTTTCGCACCGAGAGCCGCTGGGGGCTTTACCACCATCGCGTGGATTACCCGCAGCGCGACGATGCGCAATGGTTCTGCCACACGCATTTGCGCAAGGACGCGAATGGCCGCATGACGAGCGAAAAGCGTGCGGTCAAACCGTACATCGTCGCGCTCAACGAGAACGAACGCGATGCCTATCGCAACCTGCGAATCGGCGAGCCCGCGCTCGACGCCGCCACAGCCTGACGGAGCATGACCATGTCCTCGACGCCGCTTACATCACCGCTTACCGCCTTTACGCCGCACGATATTTTCCAGCGCAGTTCAGCGCCCGTCACGATCGACGAAAGTAAGTGCATCGCCGAAAAAGGCTGCACCGTATGCGTCGACGTGTGCCCGCTGGATCTGCTCGCAATCGACATGACGAAGGGCAAGGCGTATATGCAATTCGACGAATGCTGGTACTGCATGCCTTGCGAGCAGGATTGCCCGACGGGCGCCGTCAAGGTGTCCATTCCGTATCTTCTGCGTTAAGCGATGCGCGGAATGTCTACTCTTTCAACACGTTCATTCATGTCCGATTCGACTGATCCGAATGCTTCGCTCGACGCCGTTCCCGCGGAAGCCCTTGCGCTGCTGTCCCGTCTCGCGTCCGAAGACGCCGTCGTGCGCCGGATCGCGCTGCTCGATCTCGCCGATCTCGAGGATGCCTGCGTGATCGAGCCCATTGTCGACGCGCTACGGCGCGACGCGTCGCCTGAAGTGCGCAGCGAGGCGGCGCTCGTGCTGGCTTCGTGGGAGCGCGACGATGTGGTGGAGGCGCTGTGCGGCGCGTTACTCGACGGCGACGCGTCGGTGCGTGCGAGCGCGGCGCAGAGCCTCTCCGAACTGAAGCACGCGTCCTCGGGCGCGATCCTGCTCGAGTGGTTGAAGCGTCCCGATTCGTTCATGCGCGCCGCGCTGTTGCGCGCGTTGCGCGAACTTCGCGTGGCCGATGCGTTCGCGCCTGCATTGCAGGCGCTCGCCGATGTGGACGCGAATGTGCGCGAGCAAGCCGTCGGCGTGCTGGGATGGTTGAAGAACCCGCTCGCGCTCGAACCGTTGGCGTCGCTCGCAACCAGCGACGCGGATGCTTCGATCCGGCGTGCCGCAGCGGCGGCGCTTGGCTTTGCGCCGCCCGCACATCGCGAGACGACCGCGGCGTTGCTCAGTGCATTGCGCGACGACGCCTGGCAAGTGCGCGAAGAGGCCGCGACGACGCTCGGCAAGCTGCGCGCCGCCGAATCGCGCGAGGCTTTGGAGAAAGCACTCGACGACGCCTACTGGCAAGTGCGCTTGCGTGCGCTGCGCGCGCTCGGACAGATTGGCGACAGCGCGAGCGCGGCACGCGTCGCTCCCCTGTTGTCGCATTCGATCAGCAACGTGCGCAAGGAAGCCGCGCTCGCGCTAGGCGAGATCGGCAGCAGCGACGATGCGCCCACATTGTCCGCGCTCGAAGCAGCCGAGGCCGACGGCGATCCCGAAGTGCGCAAGGCGGCGCGAATCGCGCTGCGTCAAATCGCCGGGCGTCGGCCGTGAACATTCCAGACCATGTGGCGATCGACGCAAGCAGCGCTAGCCTGTCGATACGCTGGCCCGACGGCTCGGCCGCGCAGTTGCCGTTCGCCGCATTGCGCGCGGCGTGTATGTGCGCGCAGTGCCGCAAGCGCAAGTACGACGGGGAAGCTCCGTTGTCACGACCCGATGTGAAGCTGCTCGATGCGCGGCCGTCGGGCTATGGATTGCAACTCGTGTTCGACGATGCGCATGAGCGCGGGATTTTTCCGTGGGTCTATCTTGAGCGGCTCGCGAAAGGTGAGCGGAACGATGTCGTCTAGCTCGGGCACCGCGACACATATCGAAACTGCCACGGACGACCGGGCGTTACTCCGGCTGCTATGTGAGCGCCACTGTGTCGGGCGATTTCTCCGACCATACGCTGGCGAGTGACGCCCACCTTCACACCTGCAAAGCAGGCGCCCGTGGGTTATTTATTGTGCACCATTGGCGCTGACGTGCACGGACGACGTGGCTCCCTCCTCCGCTCCCCCACCCCCGCACAAAACGAAAATGTCTTTTGCCTCATCTGATCTCGCCGACATTGCCAACTAGACTCCCCTATAGGCGAATCAAAGTCAGCGGCGTCGAGGCCGGTTGAAAAACCAGGAGCACCTTTGCTCAACACCATTCTCAACGGACTTCTGCCGGTCGCGTTCGTGATCATGCTGGGCTGGCTATCGGCGCGCATAGGCTTGCTGAAACACGGCGATGCAAACGTGTTCGCGACGCTCGTCATCCGTTTCGCACTACCCTTCGCGCTGTTCGAAGGCGCGGTCAGGACTTCGCCGGACAAGCTCCACAACGTGGGGTTCGCGCTATGCCTGACACTCGGACTGATGGGCACGTATGTGATTGCGTTAGGGATCGGCCGATTCGTCTTCAGACATGATCTGCGCACCGCTACCATGCAGGCGCTGGTGTGTGCATTTCCCGATATGGCCTATTTCGGCGCCCCGATTCTCGCCGCGGTGTTCGGGCCGGAAGGATTTCTGGCGGTGCTGGTCGGCAATCTCATCACGAGCCTGTTCATGCTGCCGCTGACGATAGTCCTGACCGGGCTCGGCAACAACAACGGAAAGGCCGGCGAGCGATTGGACGTGTTGCGGGTGTTCCGGCAAAGCATTGCCCGCGCCGTCATCCATCCGATTGTGTGGCTGCCGGTCTCAGGCATGGTGCTGAGCTTTTGCCACGTCACGCTGCCCGAACCGGTGCTGACCTCCGTCGGCCTCATTGCAAAGGCCGCCGGCGGCACGTCGCTGTTCGCACTCGGATTGATGCTTTACGGCGAGCGCTTCATGATCAACGCCAACATCCTCGTGAATCTCGGCATCAAGAACTTCGTCCAGCCCGCGTTGATGGCGCTCGGCGCCGTACTGTTCGGCGTAGTCGGCGCCCCCGCACATCAGGCCATCATTACGGGGGCCGTGCCGACCGCGACCGCCGCCGCCATGTTCGCGATCAAGAGCAACACCTACACACGCGACGCCACGGCAACGATTCTCGTCAGTACGATTCTCGGCGTGTTCACTGAGGGATTGCTGATCGCCTGCTTCTTTTGACGAGGCCAGCCAGCAATCGCCACACGCGAATGAACAGCCTCGCACAAGATCGGCCCGCTGCCTAACGCAAGTTGGTGCGCGCCAGTTCGACGATCTCGTCGCCGCGTCCATTGAGGATCGCGCGCATCATGTAAAGGCTGAATCCCTTCGCTTGCGCCAACTCGATTTTGGGCGGCATCGCCAGTTCATGTTTGGCCGTGACGACGTCCACGAGCGCGGGCCCCGGATGATCGAATGCCTGCTTTAACGCAGCCGCCACATCTTCCGATTGCTCGACGCGCACACCGAAGATACCGGCTCCCTTTGCGATCGCCGCGAAATCGGTTCTGGCCAGATCGACATTGGTATCGAGGTAGCCGGCCGCCTTCAGTTCCATCGAAACGAAGCCGAGCAGGCTGTTATTGAAGACCACGACCTTGATCGGCAAGTCTAGCTGCCGCGCGGTGAGCAGATCGCCGAGCAGCATCGACAGGCCGCCGTCGCCGGACAGGGACACGACTTGCCGCCGCGGATGCGCCCCTTGCGCGCCGAGCGCCTGCGGCATCGCGTTGGCCATCGAGCCGTGATTGAAAGAGCCGTGCAACTGGCGCTTGCCGTTCATCGTCAGATAGCGCGCGGCCCAGACCGTGGGCGTGCCGACGTCGGCGGTGAAGATCGCGTCGTCGCTGGCGGCTTCGTCGATCATCTTCGCCAGATACTGCGGATGGATCGGCCGCCCTGGCCCCGCCGGCGTCGCCAGATCGTCCAGATCCTTGCGTGCGGACGCGTAATGCCTGCGCGCGTTGTCGATGAAACCGCGATCCGTTTGGCGTTGCAGCCTTGGCAGCGTCGCGGCGATGGTCTCTTTCACCGTGCCCACGAGCCCGAGCGCGAGCGGCGCACGGCGGCCGAGCCGTGAGCCTTTCCAGTCCACCTGAATGATTTTCGCGTGAGCGGGATAGAACGGACGGTAGGGAAAGTCGCAGCCGAGCAGCAACAAGGTGTCGCACGACATCATCGCGTGATAGCCCGAGCTGAAGCCGATCAGCCCGGTCATGCCGACGTCGTAGGGGTTGTCGTATTCGATGAACTGCTTGCCGCGCAACGCGTGAACGATCGGCGCACCGAGCGTATCGGCGAGCGCCACGACCTCGTCATGCGCGCCTTGCGTGCCGCTGCCGCACATGATCGTCACGGCGTCGGACGCATTCAGAAGCGCCGCGAGACGATCCAGGTCTTCTTCGGCGGGCAGGATTCGCGGCGCGGCGCTTTCCGTCCACGACACTGGCTCGGCCGGGCCTTCGCTCAGCGCGACGTCGCCGGGCAGCACGATCACCGCGACGCCGCGCTCCTCGATCGCGGTGCGCATCGCGCGGGCGAGCACGCGCGGAAACTGCGCGGCCGACGACACGACTTCCACATAGTGACTGCACTCCTTGAACAACTCCTGCGGGTGCGTTTCCTGAAAGTAACCGAGGCCGATTTCACTCGAAGGAATGTGCGCCGCAATGGCCAGCACGGGCTGATGATTGCGGTGGCAATCGAACAGACCGTTGATCAGATGCAGATTGCCCGGACCGCAACTGCCCGCGCACACCGCGAGGCGCCCGCTCGAAGCCGCGTCGGCGCCGGCCGCGAAAGCGGCGGCTTCCTCGTGACGCGTATGCATCCAGCGTATCGAGCCGACTTCATCGAGGCTGTAGGCGAGCCCGTTCAGACTGTCGCCGGTCACACCCCAGATTCGCTCGACGCCCGCTGCGGCAAGCGTTCTCGCGAGGTATCCGGCAATCGTGTTACTGGCCATGCTTGACTCCTTTTCAGTGAATGAAGACTGGCGGCAAGCAATGACGGGACCGCGGCATTGCCATGCCGAATTCATAACCTACGAGACCGTCGCAAACAAGTCCTGAATTACGCCTGAAAACAACTGAAGCCGGTGTATGAATCGTCACGGCGCGGTGGTCGGTTGCAGCGGCGCCATCAACTCTAGCGCCGATTCGAGAATCATGGCGTGCGCGTTGACGGGTTCCGGGTTCGACCGCCAGGGATGATAAATACGATCGCCGCGACGAATCCGTTGTCCGGTCAGGACACACACGCCTGAAACCTTGGCGCCGGCCACTCGCCATATCTGCGCGCCGTAAAAGCAGCTCGTGGAATCGCGCCACTGAATCGTGACGGCGGAGGGCGAGGTTCGCTCGATCAGACTTACGACAGGTCGGGCAGCACAGTTCACGTTCGAGTGCGCGTCTGAACGGCACGGCGTCATACGCTCGTGCGCGGAAGTTCTTCGCCCAGCGCATTCCTCGCATCGCGATCCGGATAAAAGCAGATGTATCGTCTGCGCCCACGGGTCCACTCGCTTGGTCATGATCAAGTGCGCTCTCCAGTAGAAGACACGTCGGGTGAAGGGAACATTGCACGCAGACCATGCCCCGACGTCTATTTCGCCTTCCATGAAAATAGCGCTTTTGCTCACCTGGAAAACCGATGCAGCACGAACAACACTTGATCCCCGGTATCAACAATGGCCTTAAGGCGCAGCCCCCGCGGACGGCAGCGTGAAGTGAAAACGCGCCCCGCCGTGCACCGACAGATTGTCGGCCTCGATGCGTCCGTCATGCGCGTCGATGATCGAGCGGCATATCGGCAAGCCCATTCCCATCCCGCCTTCCTTCGTCGTGAAGAAACTTTGGAACACGCGATCCATATGTTCGGGCGCGATGCCGGGACCACTGTCCTCGATAGCGCAATGCAGCGTGCCCGCGTCCGGTGCATTGGTTCGAATGGTGATCCTCCGTTCCGGGCTGCCCGTCTGCTCCATCTGCTGCATCGCATTGACCACGAGGTTGACGATCACCTGCTGCAATTGCACGCGATCGGCGCGCACTCGCCTCACGCCCGGCGCAAGTTCGAGCGAAACCTGGACGTCGCGCGTCTGGATCTCACGGCGCAAGAAAACCAGCGCCTCGTCGATGAGCAGCGCAAGCGGTTCGAGCGTGTATTTAGGCCCACGCCGCAGCGCCATCCCGCGAATCCGGCCGATGATGTCGACGGCCCTCTGCGCATCGGCGGCGATGCGCTGGTTCGTGTCCCGCACCTCGTCCAGTTCGGGCACCGGCCGGTTCAACCAGCGCTCGCTGACCTGGCAATTTATCGCGATCGCAGCGAGCGGCTGGTTGAGTTCATGCGCGATCGACGCCGTCAGTTCACCCAGCATCGAAATGCGCGCCGCATGCGCGAAATCCGCTTGTAGCCGCTGCAGCATGTCCTGGGCACGAACGCGCTCGGTCAGGTCGACGAGGCTAATCAGCGCGATCCCCAGGTCGTCGACCGTGCGCGGGCGCGCGACAGTCAGCAGAACGTCGATCACGCGCCCGTCGAGCGTCGGCAGCCGGGTCGTTTCCTGGAACAGCATGTCCCCGCGATAACGGCTCTCGAGCGCGCGCCGAAGCGTATCGGGACTCTCCTTCCAGACCCACGGCAGCGGACCAAGCAGCGCGCGCCGTTCGGTCGCGCCGAACATCTGAAGCGCATGGTCGTTTGTCTCTTCGACGACAAGCGTGTTCTTCGCGCGCTCGAGCCAGTCTGCGTGGTCGCTGATATATGCCGACAGGTCGTCGACACCTTGCCTGCGCAGTTCGGTCAGCATCGCGGTCAACGGCTGCGCCTCGATCTGCCACAGTCCGACCGGTATATCGCGAAAGAGGCTGCGATAGCGTTGCTCGCTGCGCGCAAGCGCGGCGTGCGCCTGCTTGCGGGTCGTGATGTCCATCAGCGCGCCGACCAGCCGCCTTTGACCAGGCCCATCGGCCACCACGTGCGCCACGACCTGCAAGTGACCATGCGAGCCGTCCGGCATCGACAGCCGATGCTCGATGTCGAACGCCTGGCCGTCGCGCGCGGCGCGATCGAACGCCGAGCGCACGAAGGCAAGATCGTTGGGATGGACGCGATCGAGCATCAACTGCAACGTCGGCGTGATGCTTGCGTCGTAGCCAAAGATACGGAAACTCTCTTTCGACCAGAACATCGCATCGCCCGTCACATCCCAATCGAAGCTCCCCGTGTGACTCAACTCCTGGGCGGCCGTCAACAGCGCTTCCGCGTGTTGAAGATCGGCGTATAGCCGCAACGTTTCGAGCGACAGCGCCGCCTGCGATGCCAATAGCCGCAACACGGCTGTTTGCGCCGGCGAGAATACGTCCACCGTCAGCGTGTTTTCGAGGTACAGCACGCCGATCAGCCTGGTCAGTTTGACGAGCGGAAGACACAGGATCGAGCGGCAGTCATGCGCGCGAATGTACTCGTCCTGTGAATAGGGGTTGGGCGCAGTCACGTCGTCGAGCATGAGTATGTCCCGGGTCCGCGCGACATAGCGAAGGATGGACATAGGCAGATCGGCGGCGCTCGGGCGCGATTTCGGCAAACGCACTGCCACCGTATTACCGACTGTCTCGGCTTCCGCTTCGATGCGCAGTTCGTCGCCGCGCGCGAGAATCAGCAGCCCGCGGTTGGCACCGGCGTGTTCGAGCGCAAGCAGCATCAGCTTGCGAATCAGCTCGTTCAGATCCATGCCGCTAAAAATGGACTCCGATACCTTGACGACAGTCGCGAGGTCCAGTTGTTCTACCGATGTCGCAACCGACCCTTCTTCGTCGACCAGTTCGGCTCTTAACTGCGGGTAGATACTTTCCAGTTGACGCACCTTGCCTTGTGCGCCCCAGCGTTCGTAGCAGGAGCGAGCATCGGTCAGATAATGATCGGCAAGCGTCGCGCGAGCTCGCGAGGCGTGAAATCGCGCGGCCAACTCATTGGCCATCGCCTGATTCTGAATGAAGCCGTGCACGCGGGCGAGCCGCAGCGCGTCTTCGTAATGGTGCATCGCGTCGACGTCGCGACCGTCGATGCGCGCCAGTTCCGCCAGAACCAGCGAATAACGGTTTCCGTAATTCGCCGGGCAATGTCGCGCCCACATTTCAAATTTCTCGAGCTTCTCGGTGATGACCTGGCGATACGCCTGCTGCTGGCCGGTAGACCCGTCGGCATAAAGCGCGCTCAGTGTGAGCACATGAAAAAAGTGAAACGTGGGCTCGATCGCCAGCGCCATCACGGAACTGAGGACCGCGTTGGCCATCGCTGCGGCGTTCAGTGCGTCGGCATAGCGGCCATCGAGATACGCGAGCATCAGCTTGATGATGTGATAAACGCCGATGCCGCAGCCGAAATTGGATTTGACGATGGCCTCGCAACAGGCGGCTTCGTCGAAGTGGTCGTCGTTGAGCGTGAACATTCCGCTCGACAGACCTCGCAAGCTCGCGACGAACTGCTGCTCGATACGAATCGTTTCATGAACCGCGTCGTTATGACTCTCGAGCATGAGCGTTGCGTATCGTGCCGAATGCGCGTGCACGTCCTTGAGCGCGTCGCCTTTTTCGATCGACTGCCATACGGCATTGAACGCGAGATTGCCGGCGAACACGAGGTCGCCCACTTCCATGCAGGCAACGGCCGCCTGTTCAAACACCGGGAGGTTCTCGTCGATGTGACATCGCCAGAAATTGACATGACTGCAATACAGATGAAGCAGCTTTCCGTACAGGCGGCGATTGCCGAACTTTTCGTTCAGACGCAACGACATTTCGGAGAACTGCACGGCAGCCGGGATATCGCCGATACGGGAAACCAGCATTAACGCGAAATTGCCGTACGCGAAACTCGAGTTGTCGGTATTGCCGTGACGCAGCGAGAGATTGACCGCCTTCAGCGTGAATAGCGGATAAAAGACCGGACGCGCGGCGAACGCGCACGGCATGGCCTCGACAAGCAGGTTGATGACCGCGCGGCTTGCAGGATCTTCGGCCACGGGCGCGTCGACCAGTTGTTCGGTCGGACGACCCGCCTGGTTGATGGGCACCTCCAGCAACGCGTCGTCGACGGCTGCGCGGAGTTCGTCGTCAGCCTCTGGAAAAACGATACCGAAGTCACGCAACGCCGCCAGTGCGGCGGCGAAGCTCTCGTTGTACTTTCCGGCGAGCTGATATAACTCCATCCGCAGACTGAATACTTTGGCCCGATCGAGATTGTCATGCGCCCTTTCGAGTACTAGATCGGCTACGGCGTCCGCCCTGGCGAAATCGCCAACCAGGTACTCGCATTCCAGATACGCGAGATAGAGTTCCAGCGTGCTGTCGTAACGCTCGTCCCACGCGGCGTCCGAGAGCAGCGCGACGCCCTGGGCGAGATAGCTTCGGGCCGACGAGTACGCCGTCGAACTCATCGCGCGCTTGCCTGCAATCAGGTTGAGTGCCGCGGCTTGCTCGCGCTCCGTCTTGCTCTGTATTAAAGCCGCACCGCGATTGAGGTGATTGACGATGTCGAAAATCGCCTCGTGAAGCGCCTCGGGCGGAGTATGCGAGGCGAGCGCTCGGCCGATTCGCAAATGCGCCGCGGGCCGCTCGCCGGCGGGAATCAACTCATACGCGGCTTCCTGCACGCGGTCGTGAGCGAACACATAGTTCGAGCCCACGCGAAACACCAGTCCGCTGCGTATGGCTTCCCACATGCGGGCGTTGGTGACCTCCTCCGCTTTGTCTTCCGCTTTGTCCTGCACCCATGTCAGCGCGGTGACATCGGCCACATTGCCGAGGCACGCGAGTTGTCCCAGCACGTCACGTGTTTCGGCGGACAAGCGGCCGAGCTTCGCAGCCATCAGGTCGGCGACGTTGTCGGTATAGCCCTTTGCGCGGATGCCCGGCAAATCCCACGTCCATACCGCGGCGCGATGATCGAAGCGGATCAAGCCTTCATCGTGCAGCGCGGTCAGAAACTGGATCGTGAAAAACGGATTGCCGCCTGTCTTCTCATGCACCAGTTGCGCAAGCGCCTCGACCGGTGCGCCGTCGCAGTGCAACGCATCGGAAGCAAGCTGCGCGATGCTTCGCGCGTTCAGCGGCTCGAGCACGATCTGCTGCACGTTGCCGGCCGCGCTACGAATCGAATCGAGCGTGCGCGCAAGCGGGTGCGACGCATCGACTTCGTTGTCGCGGTATGCACCGATCAGTAAAACATGGCGCACCTCGGGATGCGTGACGAGATGCTCCAGCAGTTCGAGTGTTGCGGTATCGAGCCATTGCAGATCGTCAATGAATAGCGCGAGCGGATGCTCGGCCCGCGCGAACACACCCAGGAAGCGACGGAACACCCAATGAAACAGGTTTTGCGCATCTTGCGGCGGCAGATTCGGAACGGGCGGCTGCTCGCCGATGATGAGCGCAAGCTCGGGAATCAGGTTGACCATCACCTGCCCGTTGGGCGCGAGCGCCTCCATCAACTGTTCGCGCCAGGGCTCGATCTCTGTGTCGCTTTTGCTGAGCAGATCGCGCAAGAGCCACTGGAATGCCTGCGCAAAGGTGGCGTACGGAACGTCTCGCTTGTACTGATCAAACTTGCCGGCAGCAAACAGCCCGCGCGGCGGCACCAGCACTTTGTGCAACTCGTTGACGACCGACGATTTGCCGATGCCGGCATAGCCCGCAATCAACACGAGTTCGGTCGCGCCGCCCGCGACGATTCTCTCGAACGCGTCGACGAGATTCCCGATCTGCGCCTCGCGCCCATAAAGTTTTTCGGGAATCAGCAGACGGTCCGATGCATCGTGCAAGCCGAGCGCAAACGGGGCTATCGAATGATTCGTGCCCCACGACGCAACGCACGCACGAAGATCCGCCTCGACGCCCGCCGCGGTTTGATAGCGGTCTTCCGCGGCCTTGGCCAGCAGTTTCAGCACGATGCGCTCGACAGGCTCGGGAATGCCCCTCGCCCGCTCGCCTGGCGGCGGCGGCCTGCGCGCGATATGACAGTGGATCCATTCCATCGGGTCGGATGCCGTGAACGGCAGCGAACCCGTAAGCATTTCGTACAAAACGACGCCGAGCGAATAGAGATCGCTGCGGGTGTCGATCGAGCGATTCATTCGCCCCGTCTGCTCAGGCGCCATGTATGCAAAGGTGCCCGCCACGACTTCCGGCGGTATGGGCGGCTGATGCTCCCGCGGCAATTGCGAAGCGATGCCAAAGCCGGTAAGACGCACGCGATCGTTGCTATCGACCAGCACATGCGCCGGCTTGATGTCTTTATGTACGAGACCGCATTGATGAACGCGGCCGATGACCTTTGCGAGGTTGACGGCGATACGCAACACACGCGCCAGTTCGAGAGGCCGGCGCAAGATGCGCCGCAAAGGCTCGCCGCCGTCGTCGTCGAGAACCAGCATGGGCGGCTCGCGGCGCGGGTCGAGCGCAAGCGGATGCGCCGCCCAGCTTGCATCGAGGAACGGTGCCAGACGGTACTCGTGCACGAGGCGCGCGACACTGCGCGAAGTCGGCCGCGCGGCGACCAGCGCAAGCATCGTCACCGCATGACTGGCTTTCCTCGCCCGATACAGCGAGAAATCGCCGTCATCGTGTAATGGCTCGAGTTCGTACCCGCTGAGGATCACGCCGCCTCCTGTCGTCGAGTGCGCCGAACGGACAGGAACGGAGCCAGCGCGGGACCTTGCGCGCCCGATCAGCCAACAACATCACGCCCGCGATCATTGAGCGACCATTCTTGTACGAATAGACAACAAACGCAAAGCAAAACTTACGGTTGCACGCGCAACGGCGACGCTCCACCAACCGCGCTCCGCGTCGCCGCACTCGAATCTTTCAGCCTGTAATGCACCGATTCAACGCAGTTTCGCGACGGTGCCTTCGTCATAGCACGATGGTGTGGCAAGCCATACCATCGTGTGATGGACTGGCCTTCCGACTCGCGGTTTCATCTACTCATCGCAGCGGTCTGAGCGGGTACGACGACCAACCCGGCAGAACTGCTAACGATCGATGTAGCCCGCGTTGCTGCACACGAAATGCTCGCTCATATCGATTCATAACGATTACTTCGATCTCGTCGGCGTCGCCTCCAGGAGTCGCATCATGGACCATCTTGAAACCATCCGTATCTTCGTGAAAGTTGCCGATACATCGAGCTTCAGCCGCACCGCTGAGCACTTCGCCGTGACCACAGCCGTCGTGACGCGACGCGTCGTCGCGTTGGAGAAACGTCTCGACGCCCGGCTCTTCCGGCGCACGACTCGACACGTCGCATTGACCGATGCCGGCGCGACGTTTCTCGAAAGCGCGCGCCGTATTCTCGACGACATCGACGAGGCCGAAATGGCCGTTGCCGGTCAGGAGCGCCGCGCATGCGGCGTGCTCAGGATCGCGTCTCCCGTTGCGTTCGGGCTGCGGCACCTGAGTCCGATCCTGAAGTCGTTCCGCGACGCCTATCCGCTCGTCATGCCGCATGTGGCGCTGTGCGACGACACGATCAACCTGGTCGAAAGGCGGGTCGATGTCGTGATCGTTCCCGAAGTGGAAGCCAGCGGCAATTCGCTCGTCACCAGACGGTTCGCCTCCAGTCCGATGCAACTCGTTGCATCGCCAATGTATCTGCAGCGGCACGGCGTACCGGCCACAGTGGCCGCGCTGAACGATCATGTGGTCTTGCAGCATTCAGGCAAGCAGTTCTCCGAATGCCTGCGCCGGCTCGAGCGGCTGGGCGATGGCCGCTGTCATCCGGACAGCCTGATCATGTCGAACAGTCTCGCGATGCTGCACAAGATGTCCGTGGACGGTCACGGCATCGCCGTGCTGCCGGCCTATCTGGCCGAGCCGGATATCGACAGCGGTCTGCTCGTCAATGTGCTGCCAGACATCGACATGCCGCGCCTCGACCTGTCGGTCGCGTTCGAAACACGCCATAACATGCCCGCGAGAATTCGCGCGTTCATCGACTTCATCGTGAATCACTTCAACATCGACGACATCGCGACAGCGCCGCACGTCGCTCCCGTCACGGTGCGAAAAGCCGCCACGCCGCCTTGCATGGCGCGCGCCATCCATCATTCGTTCGACGCGGTCGGCTCGCCGGTTTACGACTGAGTACGACTGAGCGCGTCTATTCACGCGCCAGCCGCGAGAAACCGGTGTATCTGCCCCACGACAGCCGCGCCCTCGCCCACCGCCGAGGCGACGCGCTTGGTCGAACCCGAGCGAACGTCGCCGATCGCGAACACGCCCTCGATGTTCGTCTGCAACGGCATCGTCGACGCGCCGGCTTCTTCCAGGTCGGCGCCGGTCAATATGAAGCCGCTGCTGTCGAGCGACACCGCACATTGATCCAGCCAGCCCGTATTGGGTTCAGCGCCGATGAAAACGAACAGGTGATGCGCCGTCATGCTTCCTTCGATGCCGCCGGCACCACGGTAGTGCACGCGCTCGAGACGCGCATTGCCGTCGAGCGCGGTCAGTTCCATCCGCGTATGAAGCGTGAGGTTCGCGAGCGACGCGACACGATCGGCGAGATAGTGCGACATGCTGCGAGCGAGGGTCGCGCCCCGAATGAACATGTGCACATGTTCCGCGTGCCCGGCGAGGAACACGGCAGCCTGTCCCGCGGAATTGCCGCCGCCCATCAGCACGACGGACTCCTTGCGGCACAGCCTCGCCTCGATCGGCGTCGCCCAGTAATAGACGCCGGAGCGTTCGAAGCGCGAGAGGTTCTCGACGGAAGGCCGGCGATATTCAGCGCCGCTCGCGATCACCACCGTGCGCGTGGTAATGCGGCGGCCGCCAATCAGTTCGACGACAAGCGGTTGCCTGTCGCAATGCAGTGCGCTGACCTCGCACGGGATTCCGATATGCGCGCCGAACTTCTGCGCCTGGACCAACGCGCGGCCCGCGAGTGCCTGCCCGGAGATGCCTGTAGGAAAGCCGAGATAGTTCTCGATGCGCGCGCTCGTGCCGGCCTGGCCACCGGGCGCGCGGCAGTCGAGCGCCGCCACCGACAATCCTTCGGACGCCGCATAGACCGCTGCTGCCAGGCCCGCCGGACCCGCGCCGACGATCGTCACATCGTAGACATGCGTCGGATCGAATTCCGGAATGAGTCCGAGACACGATGCCAGTTGTCCTTCATCGGGGTTTCGCAACACCGTGCCGTCCGGACAAAAGATCAGCGGGAAGTCGTCGGGCTGCGGCGTCAGTCGCTCTAGCAACGCGATGGCTTCCGCGTCCTGCTCGCTATCGAGCGTCATGTTGGGAAACGCGTTGCGCCGCAAGAAATTCTGCAAGGCGGCCAACTGCGGATGGCGCGACGAGCCGACGAGAACGACACCCTGTCCGCGTTCGATGACGAGCACGCGCCGCAAGATCAGCGCGCGCATGATCTTTTCGCCGAGGTCGGCTTCGCTCACCATCATCGCGCTAAGCTCGGCGGGCCGCACGAGCACGGCTTCGACATCTTCGAGGACATGCGCGTCGACCACGGCCAGCTTGCTCGATAGCTGCGTGACGTCAGAGGTAAATTCGCCGCGCTTCGTGTAGGTGTGAATCACGCGTTCGTGGCCGAGGCCGTCGCGGCCGACTATCCGGACCTTGCCTGACAGCACGACGAAAATTCCTGGGCAACGGCTTCCGGCACGGTAAAGCAAGTCGCCCTTGACGTAGCGCGACACGCTGCCAAACCGCCGTATGCTGTCGATCTCCGCAGCGGAGAGGACCGGAAACATCTGGTTGTAGCGAGGATGGTCGCGCACCGCAGGGTCGTCGGCGAGCGCCTCGTCATCAACGCGGCTCGTGTTCTCCGTCACTTCGCGGGCGGGCGCCTTGCCTGGCGACTCTGGCTCGTTGCTCATTGCCGAACCTCCTTGACCGGCCGGCTGGCGCCCGCGTGGCGAGGCTGCGCGCCGTCGCGGCAGGCAGGCGGCAGCGCCGGCAAATCACGCCCTGCACTCGCTAGGCCCGCAGGAGCTTGATCAGTTCTCTGGCAGCCGGGCCAGACGAAGCCGGATTCTGGCCTGTGATCAGCCGCCCGTCTACGATCGTATATACCGACCAGTCCGGGCCTTTTTCAAACAGGCCGCCCAGACGCTTCAGCTCGTCCTCGACCAGGAACGGTACGACCGCGGTAAGCTGCACAGCCTCTTCTTCGCTATTGGTAAAGCCCGTGACACGCTTTCCCTTGACGATGGGCTGCCCCTGATACGTGACGTTGTTCAATACGGCCGGCGCGTGACAGACGGCGGCGACCGGCTTGCCGGCGTTATAGAACGCCTCGATCAAGGCGATCGAGTTTCTGTCTTCCACGAGGTCCCACAGCGGGCCGTGCCCGCCCGGATAGAAGACCGAATCGTAGCCGTCGGAGCTTACTTCGGACAGCTTGACGGTGTTGGCGAGAATTGCCTGGGTGGCAGCGTCTTTCTTGAAGCGCTCCATGGAATCTGTCTGGTTGCCGGGCTCGTCGCTTTTGGGGTCGATCGGCGGCTGGCCGCCTTTGACGGAAGCCACGGTGACCTCCACGTCGGCATCGACGAACGCATAGTACGGAGCCGTGAACTCTTCGAGCCAGAAACCGGTCGGCTTGCCGGTGTTTCCAAGCACGTTGTGCGAAGTCAAAACCATCAAAACCTTCATTGTCAGTCTCCGGTTGATTGCGAGGACATGCCTGTGCGACGGCTGGGCGGACACCGGTAACGCTACGCCCAATCGCGGCGGCACACCATACGTACAACGCATGTCGGGCGACCGCCGTTCGATTGTTCAATCAATACCTACGTATGGCGTTGCCGGCCTGTGCGGTTGCGCAGAACGAGTACTTCGTCTTCAGCGCCCGGCTCGAGTGGCAATATGGAAAACCGTCTACAAAAATCTGGCGATAAGCGGGACGGTTGCTTACTATACGAACGTATCCGCGTCGGCTTAATGCAACCAGTTCTGGATGAGCAAGCGATGAAACATGACAATGCGATGGGCGCAAGGGAATCATTGTCGGACTCGCTTGTTTATGTGGTCGACGACGATGAATCCATTCGGGGCGCACTGACTTCTCTGCTCACTTCCGTCGGCATCAAGGTACTGGCGTTCGAATCGGCGGACGACTTTCTGGCCGCGGAAATGCCCGACGTGCCCAGTTGCCTCATTCTCGACGTTCGGCTGCGAGGCACGAGCGGCCTCACGCTGCAACAGCATCCATTCCGGGAGAGCGTCCCGTTTCCGGTCATTTTTCTGACCGGGCACGGCGACATCGAAATGTCCGTGAAGGCGATGAAGGCAGGCGCTTTTGACTTCATGACAAAGCCGTTCAAGGATCAGGACCTGATCGATACGATCGCCGCAGCGCTGAAGCGGGATGGAGAATTGAAGCGTCAGGCGAAGATCGTTGCGGGCATCCGTCAAACGTACGAATCCCTGACGGCGCGCGAGCGGCAAGTCATCAGACTGGTCGCCGATGGACTGCTGAACAAGCAGATCGCGGGCCAGCTTTCTCTGAGCGAAGTGACAGTCAAGATCCATCGCGCGCAAGCGATGCACAAGTTGAATGCACGCTCAGTGCCTGACGTCGTGAGGAAGCTACAGCAAGTGGCGCCTCTGCACTAGGAGCGGCTCGACAAACCGACTTGGCGCTATCGCGCTGCCCTCACCTCTTCTCTAATCACGACGAATGCGCTCAGGCTAATACACACTGTCATCCGGATCATTCGAACGTCTTATTGCTGCTTCGCCCGTTGGCCTGTAAGTTGCAAGAAGAATCAGCTTGTTCGAATCCGTGTCCGTGCTCTGTGGATTCCTGATGAAATCAAAGCGCTCTCCTGCAACTATTGCAGTGGTGGACGACGACGAATCCATCCGGATGGCGATATCCAATCTGCTCCGTTCGGCGAACTGGCACGCTATTGTTTACGAGTCCGCCAACCATCTTCTGGTCGATGCATCCCGGTCGCAGCCGAATCTGGTTATCGCCGATATTCACATGCCCGGTATGGACGGCTTTGCGCTTCTTGAGTCGATCAAACTATGGCAACGTCCAAGCCCCGTCATTTTTATTACGGCTTACGCGACTCAACAGTTATTCGAAAAAGCGCAAGCGAGCCGAGCCGCCGGTTTCTTCTCGAAGCCAGTGGACGGCGTGCGGCTACTCGCGCTGATTGGTGAAATACTACAGACGTAACCTTGCTTTTATCGCCGCCATCATCACGTCAGCCCTTTGTCCCGTGTTTCGATCAGTACGGGACAAGGCGACCGGTCGATCACTTCTCCGCTGATCGACGGATTAGCCCAGCGGCGCAGCCGTGACAGATGGTGGTGCCCCATCACGATGACCTCGGCGGCCAGCAGCCCGGCTTGTTCGATGATCACATCGGCCGGAGGATTTCCCGCGCGAAGGTGCTGCTCCACGATCAGATTGTGGCCGGCAAGCTGCCCCGCTGCTGTGGCGAGGACGGATCGCGCAAACGATGTCTGCGCGCTTGCGGGCGGATAGGTCAGCCCGTCGGGCGCGATACCGCTTTCGCTACCGGGAGGCAGTGCATAAGAAGGATCGATAACGCAGAGAAGATGTACGGTCGCGCGACCCGGCGACGCGACGCGCCGCACCAGGTCGATGACATTCGCACTTTGAAGCGTGCCGTCCAGCGGCACGAGAAGGATATTGAACATGGTGAGCCTACCCATCGAAGATCAGATTCACACGCGGGCTCCGTCGCCACACGAAGTCAATTTCCGGGCTCGTAGACCGTGAGCCGGTTGTCCACGCGATGAACGCCTCCTACGTTTTCCGCTGCTGTTCCGGCCGACTGGATTTGCGCCTCATCGGGCGCAGTTCCCGCAAGCGTGATGACGCCGCCGTGCGCCAGCACGTTAATGTGCGAGGAGTCCAGCCCTTTCACTTTCGTGAGCGACTTGCGCACGGCATGACTCAAAGCGCGATTGTCGGCTCGAAGCTGCTTCTTGCTCGGAGCATCCGTGCTGACGGACGACGAATCCGCAGCCGAAGTACTCGGTATGCCGCCAGGCAAAGCCATCGTAAAAGCGGCCACGGCCGTCATGGTGAAGATCAGTACTCGGGTTTGCATGTCAGGCTCCTGCCGGTAAGTAAATCATGGACGATCGATAGTCAGTCGCGGGCAATCCTGATTACATGACGTCACCCGCATTGCGCTTCTACTCGCCGTATCTGTGCGGTCAACGCAGAGACCGAAAGCTCACGCGCAACTCTTCCGAGAAAACTTGCGGTTGTTCCCACGCCGCAAAGTGGCCGCCTTTCGGAAGGCGGTTGTAGTGGATCAACTGTGGATATGCTTTCGCTGTCCAGCTTTGCGGCGCAGCGTAGATCTCATCCGGAAAGACGCTCACGGCAACCGGAATAGCAACGTGCTTCGGCGCAAAGAAGTTCAGCTTGTTTTCCTCATACAGGCGCGCCGATGAAATTGCCGTGCCCGTGAACCAATAGAGCGTCACGTTATCGAGCACGTCGTTGCGTGTGATTCCTTCGGACTGACCGTCAAATACTCGCGCGATCAGTGCCTGGCTGGCGGCGTCGTGGTCGATCATCCACGCGGCGAGGCCAAGCGGCGAATCTTCGATGCCATACAGCGTCTGCGGGCGGTTCGCCATTTCCAATGCGTAGCCGAGGCCGTGCTTGTAGAAATAGTCGAGCTGATCGAACGCGTGCTTCTCGTCGGCTGACAGAGACGCCGGCGCCGGCTCTCCGAACTTGAGCGCCCGCGCGATGTCGTCGGGCACCGTCGCCGGCATGTTGGTGTGAATGCCGAGCAGTTCCGGCGGTGTCAGCAAAGCCATTTGCTCCGTCACCGCATTGCCCCAATCGCCGCCTTGCGCGACGTACCGCGTGTAGCCGAGCCGCTGCATCAGTACGACCCATGCGCGTGCGATGCGAACGGGGTCCCAGCCCTCCTCGGTCGGCTTCCCCGAGAAGCCGTAGCCAGGGAGCGACGGAATCACGACATCGAATGCATCGGACGCAGTGCCGCCGTACGCCGTTGGGTTCGTCAGCGGGCCAATAATCTTCAATTGCTCGATGATCGAGCCAGGCCACCCGTGCGTGATGATGACCGGTAACGCATTGGCGTCCTTCGAGCGAACGTGGATGAAGTGAATGTCGACGCCGTCAATCTCGGTGACGAATTGCGGCAGCGAGTTCAGCCTCGCCTCGACGTCGCGCCAGTTGTAGTCCGTCACCCAGCAACGGGCGAGCTTTTGCATGGTTGCGAGTTGCACGCCTTGAGAGGCATCCTTCGCGGTTTCGCGCTCAGGCCAGCGGGTCGCCTTTATTCGCCTCTTCAAATCGATAACTTTTGATTCCGGCGCGTGCACACGGAGTGGCCGAATCGCCGATTTGTCGGCGCCGCCTGACGGCGATGCGTCAATGATCGATCGATTCGGTTCTGCGAACGCCAGTCGGCTTAGTGAACCAGCAACAGCGGCCGACGCCGCCACGCCGATAAAGCGACGGCGCGATGCGGTCTCGGGAAAGATATCGTCGGCCATACAGACTCCTGTTGGCAATAAGTGCGACGCCGCACGTCGCAGTGGTGGTAGCGATTGTGGGCAAACAAGCCTTGCGGGTAAACGGCCGCGTTAGAACAACAGTTGTGTCGGCCGCGAATAGATCTTTTCCGCTGCAATCAGCGTGGCCGCAGCGATACATACGATGCGCGTAAAGCACCGTGTGAGATGTCATGCGACGGCAACACAGCCGGATACGCCAGCCGTTTTTTCGCCTCGCTCAATACGGTATCAAGACTATTGATCGAGCGATGGCGTCACGCTCATTGGTCTTGCACAAGGCCGCGACTAGACTACCTGGGTGGACCGGATGCGCCGCACGCTTTTTGTCCCGCGAATCTTCTCAGGACCAAAAGGAAGCAAACATGAACCCGACTCAATTTGTGGTGGCATTGATCGCAAGCCCACTGTTTTTCAATAGCAGCGCGATCGCACAAGACAATCAAAGCGGCGCTGCCGCGAAGCAGGCGGTGCAACTGGAAGCGGGCGCAAAGCCGGAGTTCAGTATCAGACGCGTAACGCCGCAATACTGGCGTGTCACCATCGATCATCCGCCGTTCAATATCTTCGGCCCCGAATCCATACCCCAGTTGAACAGCGTCATCACGCAGATAGAAAACGATCCCGAACTAAAGGTCGTGGTGTTCGACAGCGCCGTACCTGGTTTTTTCCTGACTCACTATGATTTCGTGCCCCCGCTCGAAGCGACTACGAGCATGCCGCCCGGACCCACCGGTATGCCGCCACTACCCGATATGTTGAGTCGCCTGAGCCGCTCTTCTGTCGTGTCGATCGTATCGATCCGGGGCCGGGCTACCGGCGTTGGCAGTGAGTTGTCGCTTGCATCCGACATGCGCTTTGCCAGCCGCGAAAAAGCCGTGCTTTCGCAATTCGAGGTGGGCGCCGGGTTCGATCCGGGTGGCGGACCGATGTCGCGTCTTCCCCGCCTGATGGGACGGGGCCGTGCGCTTGAAATCCTGCTGAGCGGCAGCGACATCAACGGCGAACTTGCGGAGCGATATGGCTATGTCAACCGCTCGCTGCCAGATGCCGAGCTGGATAAGTTTGTCGACACCCTGGCCCGGCGCATTGCCTCGTTCGACAAGCAAACCATTGGGGAAATCAAGCATTTCGTCAACATTGCCACTCTCCCGCCCGATAGCGAGCTCGGCCCACAATGGGACGCCTTCATTACTTCCGTACAGCGTCCGCAGGCACAGCACGATATCGGCAAGCTGATGGAACTCGGGCTGCAGAAAAAGCCCGACGTGGAGATTCATCTGGATCGATATACGGGCGAAGTAAGTCGGGGTGGCAAGTAGGCATAATGGCGCAACGCGACCAGTTCATTAATAACGGAGAAGTCACAGTGGAAGGCAAACCCCTAACGCGCGGAATAGACCATATCGGTCTGACGGTTCGAGACCTCAAGCTCACGGTGGAGTTCTTCGCCCAATGCCTCGGCTGGGCTCTCGTCGGCGAGCGCCCGAGCTACCCTGCGGCGTTCGTGTCCGATGGACACGTCACGCTGACGCTTTGGCAAGTACTCGACGCGGACCGGCGCGTCGAGTTCGACCGCAAGACCAACGTCGGCCTGCACCATCTCGCATTGAAGGTGGGTAGTGAAGAAGCATTAAACGAGATATTTGCGCGCGTTTCGGAATGGGAAGGCGTGGTGGCCGAATTCGCGCCTGAAGACCTCGGTCAAGGACCAAAGCGGCACGCGATGGTTTATGAACCCGGCGGCATCAGGCTCGAATTCGATTTCGATCCGCGCGTTTAAGAAACGAATTGCGACGAGCTCGCGCTCGAGGGCGGTAGCCGCGAACACCGCGCGGTGCCATCGTCCAATACGGTGTCGCGCATCGTGCGCTCGTGTGTTCATGTAATACGTTCGGATGGACTCGTATCCGGGGAAAGCGGAACCCATGACCCCGGCCAACGCATCAAAGCTGCGATCTCGGAATAAACCCTGGATTGCCGGTCTTCACGACTTCATTGAAGCGCTGCCTTGTCTGAATGTCGTTGATCGCGTCGAAAGCATCATCGGGCAGCGGCGCGATGTCGAAGTTTTCACGCGCACGCGCGTCAGTCTTCGGTGTCGTCAATACAGCGGTGCCGCGCTGCACTGCCCATGCGATCAGCACTTGCGCAGGCGTCTTTCCAACTCGCTCGGCAATCCGCAAGACAACCGGATCTTCAAGTGGTCCGGGCCTTATGCCATGCCCCAATGGCGCAAACGCCAGAAAGACGATGTCGTTCTTTTGACAGAACTCCAGAAGTTCTCTTTCCGGAAGATAAGGATGAGCCTCGACCTGCACGACCGCCGGCTTGATTCGCGCAGATTCATACAGTGGCTCGAGCTCATTCAGGCCAATGTCGGAAAGGCCGATCGCGCGGCATCTTTTACGGTCGACGAGATCTTCAAACGCCCGCCACGTGTCGAGTAAAGTCACACCGCGATCATAGAGAATGGCTCCATGCTCGTCTCGCGGGTCCTGCTCGTCGCCAGGTTGAAACGCGAACGGCGTATGAATCAGGTAAAGGTCCAGATAATCGAGCCCTAGTCTGTCCAGACTCGCATTGAACGCAGGTTCGACGCGCTCGGGCCGGTGATTGGAATTCCACAGTTTCGTCGTGACGAAGATGTCTTCTCGCGAAAGCTCTCGTGCCGACAGCGCGGCCTGTAAAGCCGTGCCCACCTCGCGCTCATTGCGGTATCGCTCGGCACAATCAAGGTGCCGATATCCAACTTTTAGCGCAGCGGTCGTGGCGCTTGTCGTGACGGCTGCATCGGCAATCAACGTGCCAAATCCGACTGCGGGCATGCGGCCGCCGCCGTGACTGAGCGCTATTCTTTTGAGCTGGAAATCGGAAGGCTCATTCATGACGACACCTCCAGGAGTTTGTGCAAATGTCTTCCGGCGGCTGCCGGACTTTCAGCATAGGATGATTTGCGCGGCATGCCCGACTATTTCGACGAAGCTCTACGCGGGCGCGATGCTGACAAGTTGTCACTCATCTGCGTGGCAAACGCGAGGATCACTTCTTCATTGCGCGACAGGAAAGTCCACTGCCCTGCCCGCGTCGCAACAAGAAGCCGGGCCGCGACAAGTGTTGCGATGTGCGCAGAGACGGTCGACTGCGATAGACCGCTTCGTGCATGAATCAGATTCGGCGGTACGCCATGACTGAAATCGAAATGGCCCTGCTCGAATACTTTGGCAGGCGCCTTCAACCATTGGAGGACGTCCCGCCGAAAGGGATTCGCAAGGGCTTTATAGATCAGGTCGATGTCGATCATGGCGATAGAAGAAGGCATGGTCAGAACATGTCCGCAGCGTTCAAACGCACTGCGCCCTGATGTCCAGCTTCTGGCGTGCGACGCGAAGGGATGAATGGCCCCGTGATCATCTCCGAGTAGCTTTGGCCTGGCCCTACCATCGGGAACACGTCGGCGTTCTCATCGATCATCACTTCGAGAAAGGCGGGTCCTTCGAACTTCACGAATGACTTCAGTTTGTCCTCGAGTTCGCTTATCGCTTCGACGCGGCAGGCAAATCTGAATCCGTCGGCGCGCGCCGCCATCACAAAGTCCTTCTGATGAAGCGACTTGTCGCTGACAAACGTCCGGCCCTCGTAAAAGAGACGCTGCCACTGTCTGATCATCCCGTCACCGCGATTGTTGAGCAGCAACACCTTGACTGGGACGCCATACGTGCTGGCTGTTTCCAGTTCGCCCGCATTCATCCGGATACTGCCGTCACCGTCGATGTCGATTACCAGCGCATCCGGCCGCGCCAGTTGTGCGCCAATAGCCGCGGGCAATCCAAAGCCCATGGTTCCCATGCTGCCTGACGTCAGAAAGCTGCGAGGCTCGACGAACTCGAAAAATTGCGCCGTCCACATTTGATGCTGGCCGACGCCCGTACTGATAATGGCTCTCCCCTGAGTAATTTCGCTGAGTTTCTCGACGACGAATTGCGGCTGAATCAGCGGACTGCGCCTGTCGTAGTTCATGCCGTGGCGCTGCTTGAGTTCCACCACTCGTTCGAGCCATCCGGCAGGCGATTGCACACCTGCACCGTGCTCCATCAACGAACGCAACGCGTGCTTCGCATCGCCCACGTGGCTCCAGTGCGTACGCTTCACTTTGTTGATCTCAGCCTCGTCGATGTCGATATGCGCGACGTAACGTGCGCCGGCGGCAAATGCGTCCGGGCGGCCACCGGCGACGCGATCGTCGAATCGGGAACCCACGGCAATCAGAAAGTCGCAATCTTCGACCGCATAATTCGCGCACGCGGCGCCGTGCATGCCGAGCATGCCAAGCGACAATTCGTGTTTTGCCGGTATGGCGCCGAGACCCATTAGCGTCGTCACTACCGGGATCCTGTAACGCTCCGAGAACGCGCGCAGCTCGGCCGTTGCGCCCGCTGCGATGACACCGCCGCCGACGTACAGCAGCGGTCGTTCGCTCTGCCGCAGAAGATCGAAGAAACGCGCGCGTTTGTCCTCGCCGAGATCGCTGCCTTTCGCGACCATGCGCAGGCGATCGGAATAGCCGCGAAACTGCAACGTGCCTTTGCCCTGATAAACGCCCATCCAGTTCTGAATGTCCTTTGGCACGTCGACGACAACGGGACCGGGACGTCCGGTGCGCGCAATCTCGAATGCGCTTCGCAGGGTCTGCTCGAGTTTCGTTGCGTCGGTCACCAGGAACACCTGTTTGGAGCAGGCCGACATGATGTTGAAGACCGGCGCTTCCTGAAAAGCATCGCTGCCGATCGCGGCGCGCGGCACTTGCCCGCATATCAGTACAACAGGAATCGAATCGCCATTGCAGTCCGCAATGGGTGTCACGGCGTTCGTCGCGCCAGGTCCGGACGTGACCATGAATACGCCCACTTTTCCGCTCGCTCGCGCGTAGCCGGCGGCCATGAAGCCGGCCGCCTGTTCGTTGGCCGGCACGATGAATCTGATTTGGCGCTCGGGATGCGACGCGCACGCTTCATTGAATCGAAACACCGCGTCGTAAGTCGGCAGGATCGCGCCGCCGCTATAGCCGAATAGCGTGTCGACGCCCTGTTCCGCGAGTACACGCAGAATGATGTCGGCGCCCGACATCAATTCGCCGTCATGTGTCGGGTCTGGACAAACTTGCGAAGCTATTTGTGGATTCTGGGTCACGGCTGACTCGTATGGAAACCGGCGCTGAGGGCATCAGCGGCCGCGATTGGGGAATATCCCGTTCAATTCGAGAACAGCGTATGTTCGGCGCCAGTTCATGGACCATTACTGCGGCGGGATCTCCATACCGGTGCAGTCCATTTAGCACTTGCTTGGTGTGCATCTGGAAGAATTGCGAGGATGAATTGATTCTGCCAACTATCGGGACCTGCTGCGCGGGGATGCATTTGCGTCACAGGCCAAAAGAGTTCGCTTTTGGGTCACGAGGTCTTTGACGCGGTCTTTGACGTGCGTGTGAGCCAGCAATGTCTCCGCAATGCAATGCGCCACATCTGCGCCCAGATCTTCTTCGACCAGAGTCAGCGCGAGGTCAACACCGGCGCTCACGCCGTCCGAAGAATAGAGATTGCCGTCTTTCAGACAACCCGCATCTGGCACGACGTGCACCAATGGAAAGTCACTCGCGAGACGATGTGCGTCGCACTCGCGAATAGTCAATGAGCGATGATCGGCGAGACCGGCACGCGCCAGCAGAAACGCACCGTTGGATATGCACGCGATCTTTGTCGCAGTACGATCCACGCCGCCGAGCCAGCTCACCAGTTCCCGATGCTCACGCGCCGAGCCGACCGCCGGAGAGCCGGGCACGATGACGATATCAAACGATGTCCATGAATCGCGCAGAGATTCGGTCGTCCGTACCGCGGTCCCGTTCGAGCACATGACCGGCCCGAGTGTCGGGCCAATGACATGCTGTACATAGAACCGTTCACCGCATACGCGGTTTGCTTCCTCGAATACGTCCATCGGCCCGCTCACCTCGAGCAGTTGAAAGCCTGCATACAGCATCATTGCGACACGCATGCGCCATTTCTCCGCGAGTGCACCCAACCCAGAACGAACGATTCTTCAAACGAAGTCTAATCAATGCGGCCGATGTGCGACCCAGTAGATCGCGCGATGTCAGGCCATTCGATGCGGGATTTGCGCCACCTTGCAAAAAGAGGCATTCCCACGCGCAGGCGAGGCGCTTCTCTCTTTACGCCAGCGAAAAAGTCATTTACCACTTGTGACGGGCGGGCCGCGCCATCATTGGGGTAAGCTAGGCGCTCGCTCGTTGCCGCGGCTTATCGCAATGCATGGAATTCCCACGAAAACACGTCGGTCTGCACCGTCAAGGCGAGCGTGCTCTTACTCGATGAAGGTCACGGCATGAAAGTCGCCATTGTCATATTCGAAGGTGCGCAAGCACTGGATGTAGCAGGCCCACTCGATGTATTCGCTGAAGCGAATGCAAACCTTCCCGAGCATCAGCGATATGAAGTGTCGCTCGTCGGTAGCAAAGCCGGCACGGTCACGTGTTCAAACGGCATGCAGCTTGCCGTTCCTTATGGCTATGCGGACTCCGTCACTCAGTTCGACCTCGTACTGGTGGCAGGCGGACCCCGCTTGCCTGACTGCAATCCACCGAACGAATTGCTGACCTGGCTGAAAAACCAGGCACGCGGCGCGGCGCGCTTCGGCTCCGTTTGCAACGGTGCATTCGTGCTTGGACATGCTGGGTTGATCGACGGCAAGCAGGTGACGACTCATTGGGCCGATGCAAGGCGCCTCGCGGACAACTTCCCTCTTGCTCGAGTACAGCCCGACAGGATCTTCATTCGTGACGGTCGTCTTTTCACCTCTGCCGGTGTGACGGCGGGCATCGACCTGTGTTTGTCGTTAGTGGCGGAAGACTGGGGACACGAGATGGCGGTACGCGTTGCCAAACGTCTGGTTGTCTATATCCAGCGAGAAGGCGGCCAGTCGCAGTACAGCCCCTACATTGGTGCAGGCAAGGCGGAAAACCCGATCATCGGCAAGGTGCACCGCTATGTCACCGAACATATCACCGATGCATTGTCGATCGAACAACTGGCAGGCGCTGTTTCGGTAAGCCGGCGCACCTTCTCGCGGCTCTTTGCCAAGTATGCAAAGGTGACACCGTCGGCGTTCGTCGAGCAGGTTCGCGTGGACACTGCGAGGAAACTGCTTGAAGACTCGGACGCTCCGTTGAAAACCGTCGCGTTTCAATGCGGCTTTCACAGCGCCACGCAAATGCGGACCACGTTTACGCGAAGACTGAACGTCACGCCTAAACAATATCGTCAAAGATTTCGCGGCACAGTAAGCGCACCGCCGCGGACCTATAGCGGCGCCGATCAGCACGCCGCATCTCAGCTTTCGCCGCAGTTGTGATTCCTGAAGAGTTGCCCCCTTCTCTTCCGGATGTTCTCGAGCCGGGTTTGTCGCTGGTCTTTTGCGGTATCAATCCTGGCGTGCGTGCGGCAGCAACTGGCCATCATTTCGAGGGCAGAAACAACCGGTTCTGGCGTGCCGTTCATCTCGCGGGTTTTTCTCCGCAACAGATTCGGCCTGAAGACGACCGCAGCTTCGTTCAGTACGGATGCGGTCTCACTACAGCAGTGTCGCGCCCGACCGCACGCGCCGACCAGCTATCGCGAGCGGAAATCGAAGCAGGCGCGTCTGCATTCGAGCAAAAGATCAAACGCTATGCGCCACGCTACATTGCCTTTCTCGGGAAGATGGCGCTATCCGCTATGTCCGGCAAACGCGATATTCAATGGGGACTTCAGCAAGAACCTTTCGGTGGTGCGCGCGCCTGGGTGCTGCCAAATCCGAGTGGCCTGAATCGTGCGTATAGCCTCGAATTACTCGTGCGTGCTTACCGCGAACTTTACGTTGCCGTTGCGTCTTCGGATTGAAGATGCGGATTGCTGCGCAGGCTCTCCGTCACGAAGTCGACAAAAGCGCGGACCTTCCCGCTCGCGCCTCGCCGTTCGATATGCAAGAGACTCACTGGCGTGGGCTCCGGTTCGAATGCCGTGAGAATAGGCTTGAGTTTGCCGTCCTGTACCTCTTGAGCCGCCTGATAGGACAACAATTGCGTTAGTCCCACGCAATTGAGTGCCGCCAGAACGGCAGCCGCAGTCAGGTCGACGATCATTCGCGGCTGGATTCGAACCGGCATTCTCGTACCGTTGCCATCGAACACCCACTCCAGCGGATGAGAGACGCCCGTGAACGACACACATTGATGATCGGCGAGATCTTTTGGATGACGCGGCTCGCCATGCGCCGCGAGATACGCAGGCGCGGCGTAGGTCCGACGCCGCACAAACCCCAACGGAATAGCGAATATCGACGAATCTCCAAGATGGCCGATGCGAACGGCGATATCCACGCCTTCTTCCAGTAGCCGCGTGGTGCGGTCTACATAGATGGCGTTGACGGTGACTTCCGGATAGCGCAGCGCAAACGCATTGATGAGCGGCGCGATAAAGCGCTGACCAAACATCACCGGCGCGGAAACAGTCAGTGTGCCAACGGGATTCAGATGATCGGCGGCAACATTGGCGTCGGCCTCGGTGATCGCGTCCAGCACTTTGCGGCAAGCGTCGAGATAGCCGAGACCTGCGTCGGTCGGCCGTATTGTCCGCGTGGTTCGCGCGAGCAGTTGCGTGCCGAGACGGGCTTCGAGTGAATTGAGCGCGCGAGAAACCGCGGGCGTCGACATGCCGAGTTTCTCCGACGCGCTCGTGAAGCTCCCACGATCCACGATGGCTACAAAGACTTCCATCTCACGCAATTTGTCCATTCCGGCTTCCCATGCGGTAACGCTCACGTCTACACCGCGAATTGTAGGCGTCGTAATAGCCCGAATCCTGCATTGGCCTGAATTCGATTGAAAATGGCCCGCTTCTCACTCTTCCGGGTGACTGCAAAGCGAGTTTTCATGATGCTCGTCGCGAATCAAAGGCACTCTGTTGCGCGGCAGGAAAAACACTTGTTCGCCGCATGAAAACGGTGATGAAGCTTTTCGCCGCGCTGGCAAATTTCTCCACGTTATTGGCCCGATACGCGATCCATTCCGGCTTCTGCAATTCCCACGCGTCGCGGACAATCAACTCGCCACTCATCGTATCGACAAGCAAAGGAAGAGTCCGTTATGTTTTCTGCAATGCTCGAAGTCAATCCGCTACCTGAACAGTTCGACCTTTATCTCGGCATGGCAAAGATGCTGCGCCCGGAACTCGAGAAGATCGTCGGCTTTATCGACAACGCCCGCTACGCCAGCCTGACGCGCGAGGGATGGCTTCTTTCCCTATCGAGCTGGCGCGACGAGAAGTCGCTGGTTCGCTGGCGCACCACGACGAAGCATCATCAGATACAGCAGGCGGCGCGCGATCGTGTGTTTGCCGACTATCGGCTGCGCATCGGCCAGACTGTGGCCGATACACGCGTGCCCGAAGGAGAAGTTCTGCTCGAGCAACGGCTCGATGTCACCGAGGCGGGAGCGGGTACGGCGGTGACACTACTCGATGCGCAGCGCGCGCCCGAGTGGGTCAAAGAGGCCGGCGCAGAAGCCGTGGCAAGGTCGCTCGGATTTGATGCAACAACAGCGACATCGGCAGCGGGCCTCGTGGCGTGGGACGTATTCGACGCGCTAATGGCGCCCGGCGATGTGATCACTGTGCTGACCTGGCGCGATCACGCCGCCGCCGAATCTTTCGAACGCAAGGCTGCATTGCCGGAAGACGTGCGTCTGCGGCATATCCGCGTGGTGCGCGAGTACGGCATGTTCGATCGTCGCGAAGCGCCTCAGTACTTTGCGGACGTGCAACCTTCCGCATAGACAGTAAAGCAGCGTCCGGAAAACAAAAGACTATTGCGATGGACGCACATTGTCATTGTGCCAGGCCGAGCCGTGGCCTGATTTGCGAACGAAATGGCCAACTGCGCCAGCTCTGTTGTCTTCGGAGAGCAAAGCAATCTCCTAGAATGAATCAACGTCCGATTCATAGCCTTATTCAACCTTACTCGATTCGCGCACTCATATGACCATCGCTACGCCATGGAACGCGGGAACGGCAACATCGGACGTAGCAGATGCGTCGTCACCGAGTGTCGTCCGCGAGACAGAGAGCCCGCTTCCTCCTAAGTCCGCGGCAGCGGAGTTGTCGCCTCGTCTTGCGACGGGTCTCGTCGGGATGCTTCTCGCGTCTTTGTTGGCAATACTTAACGAGCAGGTCACCGCAGTGGCGATGACCGACATTCGCGGTGCGCTTTCAATCGGACACGATGACGGAAGCTGGCTGACCGCCCTCTTCGAGGCCGCGAATGTCGCCACGATGGTCTTCGCGCCCTGGTTCGCGATAACGCTCACGCTCAAGCGGTTCACGCTGGGCGCCGTAATAGCCGCGATGCTTATCGGTGTTCTTTGCCCGTTTGCACCGAACCTCCCGGCGCTTTATGCGCTGCGTGTGCTGCAGGGAATAGCCGGCGGATGCCTGCCTCCCATGTTAATTATCGCGGCGCTGCGCTACCTTCCGCCGAAGATCAAGTTATACGGCCTTGCCGGCTACGCGCTGACCGCAACCTTTGGACCATCGCTGGCAACGCCGCTCGCGGCTCTGTGGACCGAGTACGTCGACTGGCGAATGGCATTCTGGCAAATCGTACCGCTCGGCCTGATTAGCTGCGTAGCGATCCAGCAAGGGCTGCCTGACGAATCGTCGAAATTGGAACGTTTTAAGTCATTCAACTGGACCGGCTTCGTCACCGGCTTTCCCGCTATCGCCATGCTCGTGATTGGTTTATTGCAAGGCGACCGCCTCGACTGGCTGAATTCCGGCTTCATTCGCGTCATGCTCGGTGGAGGAACGCTGTTGCTGGCCGCGTTTCTCATCAACGAGTGGTTTCATCCCTCGCCGTTCTTCGGTCTTCAACTGCTACGCCGCAGAAACTTCACGCACGGTCTGATTACACTGGCGGGCGCGGTGATCCTGCTGACCGGCGTCGCGGTCATCCCCGCGCAATACCTTGCGAAAGTACACGGATACAGGCCGCTGCAAACCGCACCGCTCGCGCTGCTGGTCGCGATTCCGCTATTGATTGCGCTGCCTCTGACTGCCGCGCTGCTGAACATGCAGCGCGTGGATCGCAGATGGGTCATCGCGATCGGACTTTCACTCATGGCTACCACATGCTTCCTGGGAAGCTACATGACTTCCGAGTGGATTCGCGACAACTTCTATTGGCTGCAGTCATTGCAGATTGCCGCGCAACCGATGGTGATCCTCTCAATCCTGATGGGCGTAACCGGAGGCTTGCCGCCGACAGAAGGCCCGCTTGCTTCCGCGATGTTCAACACGCTGAAAGTTTTCGCCGGCGTGGCGGCCACCGGTCTCATTGAAGGGCTCGGTACTGCGCGCCAGCACTTTCACTCGAGCATGCTCGTGGACCGGCTTGGCAATAACGCGTTGATCACGACTCAAAGCGCCGACGCAAATCACGGTTTCGGCGCACTCGCGCAACGCATTCATGAGCAGGCGATCGTGCTGACATCCGCTGATCTGTATCGCGTGATGGCGTGCATTGCCGTCGCCCTGCTTTTTCTTGTTCCGGTGTTACCCACGCGCATTTATCCGCCCTGGAGCACCACGCCGCCATCTTCACGCTAAACGACAATAGATATGTCAGTTCTCACCCGCCCTTCCAACAAAACGCTTCGCCTCATAGCGTATGTGTCAGTAGCTTGCGCCATTGGTGTCGCCTGCATATGGCTGCTCGCGACGCCCAATAGCGAGTCGACCAACGACGCCTATGTCACGGCCGATTTCACGCTACTCGCAGCGCGTATCCCCGGCCAGCTTTCCGAAGTACCTGTCGCGGACAATCAGCAGGTGAAGACGGGGCAACTGATCGCACGCATCGACGACCGCGATTTTCGCGCCGCGCTGATGAGCGCCGAAGCGGACGTCGCTGCAGCGAAAGCATCGGTCGTTAACTACGACGCCGAAATCGCGCGTCACCCCGCGCTCGTCGCGCAGGCGCGAGCCACGCTTCGCTCCGACGAAGCCGAGATCCAGTTTGCGCGAGCAAACGCCGCGCGTTACAGCAATCTTTCGGAAGCCGGCGCCGGAACGACGCAAGAGCAGCAGCGTTCTTCCAGCGCATTAGCCGAGCAACTGGCGCAGCAATCGCGCAATCAGGCAGTACTTGTCGCGACCGAGCAGAACCTCGACGTTTTGCGTGCACAGCGCGACAAGGCGGCCGGCGCGTTAGCGCATAGCGAAGCCACGCTCCAGCAGGCAAAGCTCAACCTGTCGTATACGGAGATTCGCGCACCGGTCGACGGCAAAATCGGCAGACGTTCCGCGCGTGTGGGCGCATTTGTTACGCCGGGCGCCCCGCTTGTCGCCATCGTTCCGCTATCGGACGCATACGTCGTGGCTAACTTCCAGGAAAACCAGCTCGCGAGAATGCGGCCCGGCGCACGCGTGCGTATTAAGGTGGACAGCTTTCCAGGCGTCGTGATCCGAGGCCACGTCGACAGTCTTGCGCCTGCTACCGGCGTGAGCTTCGCGCCCATTGCGCCGGAGAATGCCACCGGCAACTTCACGAAGGTCGTTCAGCGTGTGCCTGTCAAAATCAGCATCGACCCGGGGCAACAGGCTGCATCTGCATTGAGCGTGGGCCTCTCTGTCGAAACGGAAGTCGATGTCGGCAAGCCCGCCGAAGTGTCGATCAACGGAGCGGACCCAAAATGAACGCGAACCTGTGTTCAATCCGCCCACCGGTGCTCGCGACGCTGCTTGGCATGTTGCTCAGTGCATGTATGGTGGGCCCCGATTTCGAACGCCCGCAGACCGTTGTGCCCGATGTATTCAGTCGCACGCAATCCGCACAGGCGCCAAGCCGCGCGATCGAAGCCGGCTTTGATTCGGACTGGTGGAAGCTGCTCAACGATCCCACGCTGGACTCGCTGGAGCAACGCCTCACCGATGCGAATCTCGACGTCGCGGCCGCGTCGGCCCGCTTGCGCCAAAGCCGTGCGCAGCAACGTATTGTCGGCGCGGACGAGTACCCGACCGTGAGCGGCGCCGCATCGTATAACCGCGAGCGAGGCAGCATAAACGGCATTCTGTCTTTGCTCGGCGTGACGCCGACAGGAAGCCAAAGCCAATCGGCCTCGGGCGCGTCGCCTACCGGCGTGGCCCCATTGCCAGGCGACAAAGGCTCGCCCGCTTACGACCTCTATCAGTTCGGCTTCGATGCATCGTGGGAACTCGATTTCTGGGGACGCGTACGACGCGGTGTCGAAGCCGCGACGGCGGTGAGTAACGCATCATATGAGGACCGCAACTTTGTGCTCCTGTCCGCGCGGGCCGAATTGGCTCGCGACTATGTGCAGTTGCGCGACACTCAGGCTCTGCTTGAAATAGCCCAGCAGAACCTTGAAATAGCACGCGATGCCACGAAGCTCACGGAAACGCGCGTGCGTGAAGGCGTCACGACGAATCTGGACGTCGCGAATGCGGCCGCCCAGGCGGCGTCGATTGAAAGCCTGATTCCGACTCTTGAAGCCAACTGCGAGACGACCATCAACTCAATTGGCTTATTGCTCGGAATGCAGCCTGGCGAACTACAGCAAACCTTGAGCGCGCGAGGCGCTGTTCCGAAGCTCCCGAACAATGTGCCTATCGGCTTCGCATCGGAAGTCGTGCAACGGCGGCCCGACATCAGAAGAGCCGAGGCGCAGTTGCACGCCGCCACCGCTGCGATTGGAATGGCGAAAGCCGATTTCTATCCACGCATATCGCTGAACGGCAGCGCGGGATTCCAGAGCCTTCAGCTTTCGAATCTCGCGGACTGGGCATCGGGGCAGTTTGTTATCGGACCGTCGATCACGCTTCCCATCTTCGAAGGCGGCCGCCTGAAAGGAACACTTCATTTGCGCGAGGCGCAACAGCAGGAAGCCGCAATCGTCTACAAGCGCACGGTGCTGGCCGCGTGGCGCGAAGTCGACGATGCGCTGGTTCTCTACGACGCCGAACAGCGGCGCAATGAGCGCCTGCAACAGGTCGTACGTCTGAATCAAAGTGCGCTTTCGATTGCGCGGCAACGATATAAAGCGGGCGCCGTCGATTTTCTCGATGTACTCAATGTGCAGAAGCAGTTGCTCGACGCGCAAAGCAATCTGGAGCGCAGCACGGCGAACGCGGCGACGAATCTCATCACGTTATGCAAGGCACTCGGCGGCGGTTGGGAGTCGACGTATGCGCAGCAGGATGCCAGGCAGTAACTTCCTGCCTGCCAATGCTCTCCTTCTAACAATCGACACGCAATAGCGAATTGCGGCACTGATGTGGCACTAACGGGGAACCAATGGGGCACTTGAAATCAGCAGTTCAATCTGCGCGATTCTATTGGTCATCGTGATCGACTAATCAGAACCGTTCTTTTAATCGAGGTGGAAAATGAAAGTCTCTCTTGCTTCAGTACTCGTCGCAACGGCGCTCTTTGCCGGATCGGGCGTTGCATTTTCGCAGCCGGCCGGCAATACCAGTCAGGGGGCAAACTCAACGCTGTCTCAACCGCCGATGGCGCAGTCGTCCGGCTCCATGAGCGGCAACGACTCCCGCGGACCGCAGTACAGCGGATCGACCGCAAGCGGACGCGCGAGGAATGGCGGCGCTTGTGTCGTGGGCTTGTCTTGCGACATCTATCAGGGCAGTTAGCCGGGCCGGGCTGGGACGCGTGCCGCCGATGAACGACAGGCAGTTCCTCGGCTCAGCAACGGATCGAAGTCTGTATGAGGGCCGCCCGGCTGTCATAGCGGGCCCCGGCAAGCTTCTGCACTAGCGCCCCCCTCATCGAGACAAAGAAAATAGCGTTACCTTCATTCCGCCACAGGAATCCAGGCAGCACTCGCCGCATCGCTAGACCTGAACGCCGGAAACCTGGCCCCCAGCTCCGTGACAGTCTTGATGTCGTTCTTCACGAGATCGTCACGCGTAATAAGCGTAGGCTTGACCACGATATGATGCGCAAGACCCTCACCCGCCACTGCCAAAGCCGCGGCCCGCACAGAAACAGCGCCAACCACCGCGGGATTAGTCGCAGCGGTCGCTACCCACGCACTATTAGGCGCGCGAATCGCCTCTATGTCCGCAGTCGAGATATCGGCACTGTAAATGCGAACCTTTGATCCTAGTTTCGCTTCATCCGCCGCCAGCTTCGCGCCGCGTGCAAATTCATCATAAGGCGCAAAGACCACACGAATCTCAGGATGCGCACGGTACGCCGCCGCGGCCTGGTTCGCGACCGATTGCGCAATCGGATTGTTCACGGTCCCAAAGCGCGCCTTCTCCTGCACCTGTGGATGCGCACTCTTGAACTCGCGCCACACGGCATCGCGCCGGTCCAGCGGCGCAAAGCCCGCCACATAGACATAGCCGGCGGAGAACGCGTCGCCGTTATCCTTGACCGCCTGATTCAACAGCAGCGTCGCAAGGTCATGATCGCTCTGCTCGATCTGCGGCACCTTCGGGTTGTTCAGGTCGACGTCGAATGCAACCACCTTGATGCCTTTATCCAACGCTCGCTGCACCACGTCCTTAAGCGACTCCGGCAACCCATGATTTACGATGATCGCCGACACGCCAAGGCTGATCGCCTGCTGAATCTGCTCGCGTTGTTCGGCAGCATCCTGCCGCCCCTCGTAAATGCGCAGGTCGATCCCAAGCGCCTTGGCCTGCTTCTGCGCGCCGGCCTCATAGGCCTGGAAGAAATCGCCCTCCGAAAGATAGTTGACCAACGCAATCTTCACACCGCCCTTGTCGAACGGTGCAGGTGCGCCCTTGAGCGGCGCGGCGTGCGTCGGCTGACCAACGCCCAGCATCGCCGCCGCGGAGAACAACGTCAATGCAACAGCCATGCGTCGCGCGCGCAACGTGTGACTAAAAATCGATTTCATCGGAGGTCTCCTGCAAACCGGTTAACGTAGTGATGGGTGAATGCAAACTATTCGGCGTGCGCCGTATGTCGAGCCCGGTAGCGCGCGCCAGGATGCGGTTCCGCAAGACGCGCCCCCTTGCCATGCAATTTTTCGCGGAGCGAACCGTTCGAATACTCGGTCTTGTACACGCCGCGGCGCTGCAATTCCGGCACGACGAGATCGACGAAATCGCTAAACGTTTCGTGCGTCAGTGCATAGGCGAGATTGAAACCGTCGACGTCGGTCTCTTCGACCCACGACTGCAACTCGTCGGCAATCTCCTGCGGATCACCCACCGACAACGGTCCAAGTCCGCCAATACCGCCCCACTTCGCAATCTCGCGCACGGTCCATACGCGCGTGGGATCGGCGCTCGATAGAGCCTCCACCGCGGATTGCACCGCGTTGCTCTCGACGTGACGCAGCGGCTCGTCCAGTTCGTACTTCGACAGGTCGATGCCTGTCCAGCCCGACACCAACGCGAGCGCTCCCTCGTCGCTTGCATAGCGCCGATAATCCGCATGTTTTGCATGGGCCTCGGCGGAGGTCTTTCCGGTAATCACCGTATGCAGATTGAAAATCAGCACGTCATGCGGATCGCGGCCGAATGACTTCACGCGAGCGCGAATATCCGCGACGAACTGCTTGAGAATGGTGCGCGACGGCGCCGCGATGAAAATGCACTCGGCGTGCTGCGCGGCGAAGTCCTTCCCTCGCTTCGATGCGCCCGCCTGGTACAGCACCGGCGTACGCTGCACAGAAGGCTCGCAAAGGTGGATGCCCGGCACGTCGAAGTACTTGCCGTGATGCTCGATGGGATGCACCTTCGACGGCTCGGTAAAGACCTGTCGTTCGCCATCGCGCACAACGGCGTCGTCTTCCCATGACGACTCCCATAGCTTGTAGCAAACGTCCAGATATTCTTCGGCGAGCGCATAGCGTTCGTCGTGATTCGCCTGGCTCGGCAAACCGACATTGCGCGCTGCGCTATCCAGATACGACGTCACGATGTTCCAGCCCACGCGCCCGTTGGTCAGATGATCGAGCGTCGACATGCGCCGCGCAAACGGATATGGGTGCTCGTACGAAAGCGAGCACGTCACGCCAAAGCCGAGATGCTGGGTGACATTCGCCATCGCCGAAACGAGCAGGATCGGATCGTTGACGGGCACCTGCGCCGCCTGACGGATCGCCGCTTCGCCGTTGCCCTTGAAGACATCGTAAATGCCGAGCACATCCGCGATGAACAGGCCATCGAACTTGCCGCGCTCGAGCAGCTTCGCAAGATCGGTCCAGTAATCGAGGTGCTTGTATCGCCACGATGTGTCACGCGGATGCGCCCACAAGCCCGGCGACTGATGCCCAACGCAATTCATGTCGAACGCGTTTAGACGGATCTGTCTGGCCATAATCGGATCCAGTTAGGTTGATGCAAAAAGGAAGCGGCGAGCGCGCTAAATCGCGCCGTGACGCGGCGGCAGCACGTCGTTCAGAAAGTAGTTGCCGACGGCGATGTATTTCCAGCGCACCGGATCATGCAGCGTATGCGTGCGGGCATTGCGCCAGTGGCGGTCGAGGTTGTGCTCGCTCAACGTGGACTGCGTGCCCGCCAGTTCGATCAGACGCGTCGAGGCCTGCAACGCTATTTCCGTTGTGGCAGCACGCGCCTGCGCCACCGCAATCGATGCAGCAGCAACAGTCTGCTCATTCGACTCCTGAGCCGCGAGGTCCACCTTGCGTCCTGCGCGCTCAACCAGCGCGTCCGCGGCATTGAGTTGCAACGCGAGCTTGCCGAACAATTCGATCGTCAGCGGATCGTCGCTTGCGCGTTCCACGCCGCTGTCGATCCACGGACGCGACCGCTCGCGAACGAAGCGCCGTGCATCGGCGAACGCGGCGCGCGCAATGCCGAGATCCACCGCCGCATGAATCAATTGACCGACCGGCCCTACCGTCGTGGGCTTCGCATTGAACGCCGCGCTATACGGCACGACGGCGGCGGCTTCCACATAAACGTTATCGAGCGTGGTCGTGCCGCTACCCGTGGTCCGCTGACCAAAGCCCGACCAGTCATCCACCACGGACAAGCCCGGCGTCTGTGCGCTCGCAAACGCCACATGCAGCGTATTGTCGGAAGCCTTCGCGACAATGGGAATCCACTGCGCAAACAGCGCACCCGTCGAATAGAACTTCGTCCCGTTGATGCGAAAGCCGTTGCCATCCGGTGTCAACGTGGTGCGGTAATCAGCGACGGTTCGGGTGCCCCGCTCAGATAGCGCATTGCCGAATCGTTCGCCCGCAAGCGCCCGTTCGAAGTAAAACGCCTGCTGTTCGCGCGTGCCGTTAACCCGCAACACGTCCAGCATATAGAAATGATTTTGCGGAATCTGGCCTATTGCAGGATCGGCTTCGGAGATGATTGCGGTTACCTCGGCCAGCGTCGCAAACGACACCTGGGGTCCACCAAACTCGCGCGGCACAGCAATGCCCCAAAGACCGCTCGACGAGTACGCTTCGATTTCCGCATGCGGCAAGCGGCGCTCACGGTCGCGCTGCGACGCTTCGCGGGCGAAGTCGCGCGCTAACTGGCGCGCGACGTGCAGCGCTTCTTCGTCGTTGGCAATCCGCCTTGCTTCGCTACGCGCCGCCGGTTCTGTCAAAGCATTCATAGCATCAGTTCCACGCATGCCGGGCCGGTTTGACGCCGTTCAGATAGTAGTTGCCGACAAGGTGATATTTCCAGCGCACCGGATCGTGCAAGGTATGCGTGCGCGCATTGCGCCAGTGGCGATCCAGATTGTGTTCGCTCAAGGTGGACTGCGTGCCTGCAAGCTCGAACAGCTTTTCGCTCGCCAGTAGTGCGATTTCCGTGGTCAGGACTTTGGCCTCGCCGACTGCGACGGAAGCTAGCGCCACATCGTCCTCGCTGGTGTCGCCCTTGGCGGCGATCGCGTCGAGTGTCCGCGCGGCGTGTTCCAGCAGCGCCTCGGCGGCGTGCAACTGAATATGCAGGTGGCCGATTTCGCGCACGGTCAGCGGATCGTCGCCGGCGCGCTCGACATTGCTATCGATCCACGGCCGCGAGCGCGTGCGCACGAACGTCAGCGTGTCGTTCACCGCGGCCTGTGCGATGCCCGCGTCGATCGCCGCCTGAATGATCTGCGAAACCGGTCCGTTCAAGGTGGGGAAATCGGACACGCGATGCGCAGGGAACACATGCGACGCAGGCACGCGCACGCCCTCGAGCACGACCGTACCGCTCGCCGTGGTGCGTTGCCCAAAGCCCGACCAGTCGTCGATCACATTCAGACCCGGCGTGCCCTTCGGTATATACGCGAGCCAGCCTTTACGCTCGTCATCGAGGCCCAGCACCGGCACGAAGTGCGCAAACAACGCCCCCGTCGAGTAGAACTTGGTGCCGTCGACCACGTAATCGTCACCGTCACGCCGCACGCGCGTCTTCAGATCCAGTACGTTTTTTGTGCCCTTTTCCGAAAAGCCGTTACCGAAGCGCTTGCCGCTCACTATCTGCGCAAAGAAATAGCGCTTCTGTTCTTCGGTCCCTGTCAGCGAAATGACATCCACCAGACCGAAGTGGTTTTGCGGCAACTGTCCGAGCGACGGATCTGCTGCTGCGACGATCTTGATCACTTCCGTCAGCGTCACGAAGGACACGCCCGCGCCGCCATACGCCTTCGGCACGGTGATCGCCCACAAGCCCGATTGCGAAAACCATTCAATTTCCTCGTGCGGCAAGCGGCGTTCGCGGTCACGCTGAGCGGCGTCCCTGGCAAGACGCACAGCCAGTTCATGCGCGACGGCAATCGCCTCGGCGTCATCCGCAATGACACGCGCCGCATGTTGATGCACACCGCTTACCTGCGACGCGTTCGCTTCGTTCGCTTCATGTACCTCGGCCATACGAATCTCCGCTTGAGTGACTGATTACACAATCTATCAGCGGGTACGACGCGCGCAAACTGAACGTTTATGAAATGAATATTCCTTCGGATGGCAAACGAATTTTTCCGCCTTCGCAGATAAGCACTTCGCAGCCGACCTGATAAAGATAGTCCGATTCGATAGTTTCATGCGCGATGCGTTGTTGATTAGAGTCATCGCAGGATGGACCTTCTTGCCTCTTCAAACCGGACACCATGAAACGCCCTCTGCCCACTCTGCCCACTCTGTTCTCGCTGCTCGCCGCAACCGCTTTCACACTTGCCGGAGGCCTCTTCTCTTTAGCGCACGCGCAAGGCGAAACGCCCGCAGCGGCGTCCACGGGCGATAACGCCGCGCCGGTGCCCTCGCTCAAGGGCAAACGCATCGGCATCACGGTCGCAGGCACGGATCATTACTGGGATCTGAAAGCCTACCAGGGCGCCGTGGATGAAGTAAAACGCCTCGGCGGCACACCGATCGCGCTCGACGCGGGCCGCAACGACAACCGCCAGATTGCGCAGATCCAGACGCTGATCGCGCAGAAGCCCGATGCGATCATCGAACAATTGGGCACTGCAACAGTGCTGGAGCCGTGGTTGCAGAAAATACGCCAGGCCAACATCCCGCTGTTCACAATCGACACAGCGTCTCCGTCGAGTATCAACGACACCACTTCGGATAACTTCTTCATCGGCGAACAGCTTGCGCTGAAGCTCGTCAACGACATTCACGGCGAGGGCAACATCCTCGTATTCAATGGTTTTTACGGCGTGCCGGTTTGCGCAATCCGCTACGACCAGTTGAAAGCCGTGCTGAAGTACTACCCGAAAGTACACATCATTCAGCCCGAGTTGCGCGATGTAATCCCGAACACGGTGCAAAGCGCGTATGCGCAAGTGAGCCAGTTGCTTGCCAAGTACCCGAAGGGGCAGATTGCCGCGATCTGGTCGGCATGGGACGTGCCGCAGGTCGGCGCCACCCAGGCCGTGGATGCCGCGCATCGAAATGAAATCAGAACCTACGCCGTGGATGGCAGCCCGGACGTCGTGGCGCTCGTCAAGGATCCGAAGTCGAGCGCAGGCGCCGTGGTCGCACAGCAACCGGCGTTGATCGGCAAGACGGCCGTGGACAACGTCGCGCGCTACCTCGCGGGCGACCGCACCTTGCCGCCCTACACTTACGTGCCGTCTATTCTCGTCACCAAGGACAACGCCGGCAACGTCCAGCAAACCCTGGGACAACTCGGCTCGAAATGAATCCAAAGGCGCATCCTTCCGCGCTTGTGCTGCGCGACGTCGTCAAACATTTCGACGGCGTGCCTGCGCTGCGCGGCGCGTCGCTCAACGTGGCGCGCGGCAGCGTACACGGTCTGATCGGCCAGAACGGCGCGGGCAAATCGACGCTGATCAAGATTCTCGCCGGTATTCACGCAGCGGACTCGGGCACGATCAGCGTCGACGGCATCGAACAACCGCTCGATGCGTCCGCTCACACGCGTGGGTCCGGCATTGGCTTCATCCATCAGGAACGCATGCTGCCGCCCACCTTCACGGTCGCGGAGGCGCTCTGGCTGGGCGACGAACGCAGCTTCGGTCCACGCGCGGCGGGCCCGTTTCGTCTACTGGACGTGCGCCGCATGCAGCGCGATGCGCGCGACGCGTTGCAGAAACACTTCGGTGTCGACTTGCCGCCCAACCGGCTGATAGCCGATCTCAGCGTCGCTGAACAGCAGATCGTGCAGATCACGCGCGAACTGATTCGCGAGCCGCGCATTCTCGTCTTCGACGAACCGACCGCGGCGCTGGTGAGCCGCGAAGTGGACCGCTTGCTGCAGACCATCGATCGTCTGCGGCAACGCGGCCTGACCATCCTTTACGTGTCGCATTACCTCAACGAAATCGCGGCTGTCTGCGATCGCGTGACCGTACTGCGCGACGGCGCGGACGTCGCTCATGTCGATGCACGCACCACCTCTACGGAGTCGCTCGTCACGGCAATGATCGGCGCGCAGCCGCAAACGCGTATGCCCCAGTCGGCGCGCACACCTGGCGAAACCGTGTTGAGCGTACGCAATCTGAGCGCGCAAAACCGCTTCGAAGACGTCTCGTTCGATGTGCGGCGCGGCGAGATTATCGGCGTGACCGGTTTGCTCGGCTCCGGCGGCAAGCAGGTGATCCGCAGTCTGTTCGGGCTTGAACGCGGCGTCGAGGGCGTGATCGAAATCGACGGCAAGCCGGTGCGTTTGCGACGTCCGCAGGACGCCGTGCGCCGACGCATTGCCTTCGTTCCGGAAGACCGGCGCGCGCACGGCGTTGCGCCTGCGCTTTCCGTGCGCGAGAACATGACGCTTGCCAGTCTCGCGCGCTTCAGTCGCTTCGGGCTGCTGAAGCAACGCAGCGAGACTCTCGCCGTGCAAGGTCTGATCGAGGATCTGGCCGTGCGCACGCCGGGCACGGAAGCGCCGGTGCGGCATCTGTCCGGAGGCAACCAGCAGAAAGTCGCGCTCGCGAAGTGGCTGAGCCGCGCGTCGTCGGTGTATCTGCTCGATGAGCCTACAGTCGGCGTCGACATCGGCGCGAAGACCGAGATCTATCGTCTGCTGGACCGGCTTGCGCGGGACGGTGCTGCCGTACTGCTGTTCTCCAGCGATCTGATCGAACTGCTCGCCATGACCGACCGCGTGCTGGTGATGGCGCGAGGCCGGATCGTACGCGAACTCGTCTCGCGCGAAGCCGATAGCCAGGACGTACTCGCATGGGCAACCGGTGCACGCGGCGCGTCATCGCAACAGGAGGTTGCCGCATGAGCAAGGTCCTCGAAAACGCGCCACGTAGCGGCAAATTCGAAATACCCGAGCGCTTCTTCGGCGCGCAATGGTGGCTGCGCAGCGGTGCGGCGCTCGCCTTTGCCGCTGTGTTCGTCGGTTTTGCCATCAGTTCGCCGCTCTTTTTCAGCCTCGCCAATCTGGCCAACGTCGTGCAGCAATCCGCGGTAGTTGGAATACTCGGCTTTGGGTTGACGATTGTGCTGATAGGCGGCGGTGCCGATCCGATCAGAGGCGGCCTTGATCTGTCCGTCGCGGCCAATCTCGGGCTGAGTGCGGCGGTGTACGCGGTGACGCTGCGCGAGGGCTTTTCGCCTTTGAACGCTTTCGCGCTGACGCTGGCAGCGGGCGCCGCAGTCGGTGCGCTCAACGCGTTCGCCGTGATCGTACTGCGCATCTTCCCGTTGCTTGCCACCCTGACGACGATGAATCTCTGCGCGGGGTTCGAACTAGTGCTCACGCAGAATACGTCGGTGCCTGCAAGCGGAGCATTGCCCGGCTTCCTGCTCGACAATGGCGCGCTTGGCGTGCCCCATCTTGCGTATGCGTTGCTGCTCGTTGCCGCGCTCTTCACCTTGCTGATTCACTACACGCCGTTCGGATTGCGCTTGCGCGCGGTCGGCGCTCATCGCGACGCCGCGCAGGCAGCGGGCGTTCGAACTCACCGCTACATTGCGGCCAGTTACGTGTTGAGCGGCGTGGCGGCTGCGTTGGCGGCACTGGCTTCCACCGCGCTACTCAGCGGCAGTTCACCAGGCGCGGGAGAAAATCTGCTGGCGACCGTCGCGGCGGCATTGCTCGGCGTCGTGTTTTCGCGGCGCCTCGTGCCGACCATTCCGGGCACGCTGCTCGCCGTGCTTTTTATCGGCGTGATCAGCAACGGCTTTCAACTCGACAATGTATCGAGCTATTGGGTCAACGGAGTGGAAGGCGTGTTGATTCTGTTCGTCGTCGCCACCACTGCTCTGGTCCGCCGCCGTCATGCGGGGAGTCACGCCCATGATTGAAACCATCGGACGCTTTCAGCGCTTCGCGCTAGTCGGCGCATTGATCGCCGTGATCGTTTTCTTTGCGGTTTTTGCGCCCGGTTTTGCGCGGGCCGGCAATCTCGCCGACGTTCTGCTCAACAACTTCGCATTGCTCGCTATCGCCTCGCTTGGCATGACGCTCGCATTGTCCCTGGGTGCGATCGATCTGTCGCTCGGCACGTCTATCGACGTCGCCAGTCTCGCGTTCGTGCTGTTGAGCGCACATCATGTGGGCGTGTTGCCGGCGGCATTCGGCGGTCTCGCCGCCGCATTCGTAATTGGCGCGTTCAACGGCGTGCTGATCGGCAGACTCGGCATCGCACCGTTTCTCGCGACGCTCGGCACGTTGTTCATCGGACAAACCGTGCAACAACTCGCGACCGATGGCGGACAGCCCGTGTATCTGTTGAATATGGCGTTGCCGCCGCTATTCAGTGCGCTCGCGCATGGCGCCGTAGCCGGCCTCCCGGTGCCGTTATGGATCGTCGCTGCATTGGCGCTTATCGTACACGTCACGCTTTCGCGCTCCGCGTTCGGCAGGGCGATCACGGCGCTTGGCGCGCAACCTGGCGTTGCGCGCTATTCGGGGCTGCCGGTGGCGACGATCACGGCAGTGACTTTTATCGCCAGCGCGTTGATTTATGGCGTCGTGGGACTGCTGCTTTCGTCCACCGTCAAAGCGTACGTTCCGCAGGCCGGCAACGGTTATCTGCTCAATGCGATCGGTGCGACGTTTATCGGCACCACGTTGTCGCCGACGCGCCGTCCTGGCGTCGTCGGCACCTTGCTTGGCGTGCTGCTGCTCAGTCTGGTCGCAAACGGACTCTTGCTGATCGGCTGGAATTTCTACTGGCAACAAGTGGCGACCGGCGCATTGATCTTCGCCGTGCTGGCCGTCAGCTTCGCTCAGCGCCGCGCCCGTTATGCGTGAGATTCCGCGCCACGTCCCACGCTAAACGTAAATGCCAACGCGCCGACCAGCAGCACACCCTTGATGAAATCCTGCATGTAGTACGGCGCGTTGAGCATCGTCAAGCCGTTCAACAACACACCGACGAACACCGCGCCGACGACCGTGCCGAACACGTTCGGCCGCTTGGCGCCCCACACCGCGTATCCGACGAGCGATGCCGCGACGGCATCGAGCAGCATCGAATGGCCCGCGCTGACATCGCCACGGCCGACACGCGCGGCAATCAGCACGCCGCCCAGCGAAGCAATCGCGCCCGACACGACATACGCGGCGATCCGGTAGCGCGCAGTCGGTGCGCCAGCCAGACGCGCCGCCGTCTCGTTGCCGCCGATTGCGTAAATGACGCGGCCCCAGCGCGTGCATTCCATCAGCACGCAAGCCACCACCGTCAACACGGCAAGCACGATCACCGGCAGCGGCACGACGTCGAATAGACGCAGACGTCCGAGCGCCAGGAACGCATCGGGGAATACGCCGGTCGTTTCCGTGCCGTCGGGCAGGATAGTACCCGTGGCGAGCGAACGGCCACCTGTGGGTATCAATTGCAAGCCGGCCAGCAGAAACAGCGTGCCGAGCGTGGCAAGCTGATCCGGCACGCGCAGGCGCGTAATCAGCAGGCCGTTGAAGAGACCCGCCAGCACGCCGATGACAAGGCACGCGGCGACTGCCGCGAGCGTATTGCCGTGCCAGACGATCAACACATAGCTTGCCGCCATCTGCGCCGATGCGGCCACGCTGCCCACCGACAGATCGAAACCGCCCGCCGCAAGCGTCACGGTCACGCCGATTCCGAGCAGCGCCACAATCGACACCGACTGCAAAATGCTGAACAGGTTGTCGATATTCAGAAACGCCGGCTGGTTGAGCGCAAAGACGACGATCAGTAGCGCGAGCACGAGGAGCATACCGGTTCGTTCGAGGTGGCCTCGCAGGCTGCGCAATGCGCCGCCTTTGCGTGCGACCGGGGTTCGTGCCGCATGAGCGTTTTGATCGACGGCCTCGGATGCAATCGAAGAGCTGGTTTTCATGAGTGAGCGTGGAGATTGAGGTCGGAATGGGCGGCAGGCTCGAGCGTGGCCCGATCGAAACGGACGACGCGATCGGCGATCTCGAGCGCCTCTTCGAGATCGCTGACGAAAACGAGCGTGGCGCGTTGGCCGGCGTGACGCCGCAACGTATCGACGATATCGGCGCGTGCGCCCGCATCGACGCCCTGAAACGGTTCGTCGAGCAGCAGCAAACGCGCGGGCTGCGCATGCCAGCGCGCGAGCACGACTTTCTGCTGATTGCCGCCTGATAGACGCGTGAGCCGGTCATCCGGACCCGTGCAGCGAATCCCGAAGTTGTCGATTGCGTCGGCTGCGGCGCGCTGTTCGCGGCCGCGCTTGACCACGCCCCGCCTGAACCAGCGCGTGAGAAACGGAAAGCTGAGCGTGCCCGCGATCGACGCGAACGGTACGCTGTCCGGAAACAGCGACGTACGCCAACGGTCTTCGCCCGCGAGGAAGACACCGGCGCGGATTGCGTCGGCAGGTGAGCGCGGACGCCACGGCTTGCCGTCGAGCGTCATCGTGCCGGACGCTGTGCGGATCGCGCCGAAAATGGCCCGTGCAAAACGCGACTTGCCCCCGCCGACCGGCCCGGCGATCGCGACGATTTCGCCTTGCTGCACGTCCAGATCGAAGGGGACGCTGCCGGGCGTCAATTGCAGATCGCGTACGCTGAAGCAGGGCTTCTGAGCGGAGAGAGCAGCATGAGTGGAGACGGCCGCGTTGCGATCGCTGCGCAGTTTGCGGCCGATCATCGTTTCCACTGCGGCGTTGAAATCGATCGGCGCGCGTAAGTCGGAGACGATGCGGCCGTCGCGCACAATTGTCACGCGCTGCGCAATACGACGCAGGTCGCCGAGCCGATGCGATACCAGCAGAATCGCAACACCTTCATCGCGCAAGCGCTCGAGCAACGCAAAGAGACGCTCGGCCTCCGGCTCGGAAAGACTGGCCGTGGGTTCATCGAGGATCAGCAGCGCCGGTCGCGTAGCCAAAGCACGCGCCAGCGTCACGAGCTGCTGCGCGGCGAGCGACAGCGACGCCAAGGGCGCAGCCAGATCGGCGTCCAGCCCTACCCGCGCGGCCAACGGCGCCGCGTCGCGAATGCGCGCTGCCGGCGGCGCGCGCCACGGCGAGGCCGGATCGCACAGGCGGTCGAGCAACAGGTTGTCCGCTATGGAAAGCGTCGGCACCACCGCATCCGCAATGGACTGGTGGACGGTCGCAATGCCGAGCTGTTTCGCGTGATGCGGCGACGCGGGCTGGAACGGCTCGCCACGCAAGCTCAGATTGCCGCCGTCCGGGCGATAAACGCCACTCAAGATTTTGACGAGTGTGGATTTGCCCGCGCCGTTGGCGCCCATCAGCGCGACGACTTCACCGGCGCTGATCGAGAAGTCGACGGAATCGAGCGCCAGCGTGGGGCCGAAGCGTTTCGAGACGGCGGCGACGGTCAGAATGGGAACGGCCATCGAAGAGCGCGCAGCGTAACTGCGCTCGTAGCGAATGACCGACCATCGTAGCTAGCGGATATCAGCCGGCCAACGAAGCGTTGCTCATATCGATAGTGTGACCGCTTTCTCTTCCCGGGCCCGATATCGGCCCGGAGACCGAACGGCAAGCAACGGGCGACTAGCCTCCACCCAAATGCCAAACGCGCATAACCTTCGATGAATCGCTTATTGGAGCAACGCGCGCTCTTCTTTCTATACTCGATTCCGGTCAGCACTGACCAACGACGAGTGCCAAAACTCACACGCGGATATCGAACCATGAGCCTACGTCCTTTGCATGACCGCCTGATCGTCAAGCGTCTCGACCAGGAAACCAAAACCGCTTCGGGCATCGTGATCCCAGAAAGCGCTGCCGAAAAACCCGATCAGGGCGAAGTTATCGCCATTGGTCCGGGCAAGCGCGATAGCGACGGCAAGCGCGTCGAACCTGACCTCAAGGTCGGCGAGCGCGTGCTGTTCGGCAAATATGCGGGACAGTCGGTGAAAGTCGACGGCAACGAACTGCTCGTGCTGCGCGAAGAAGATGTCGTGGCAGTGGTCACTCAATAACGAACGGAGCGTCAAATCATGGCAGCAAAAGAAATCATTTTCAGCGACGTCGCCCGCTCGAAACTCGTCGAAGGCGTCAACATTCTGGCCAATGCGGTCAAGGTCACGCTCGGTCCGAAGGGCCGCAATGTGGTGCTCGAACGCAGCTTCGGTTCGCCCATCGTGACCAAGGACGGCGTCTCGGTCGCCAAGGAAATCGAATTGCCGGACCGCGTGCAGAACATCGGCGCGCAGCTCGTGAAGGAAGTCGCCTCGCGCACCAGCGACGCCGCCGGCGACGGCACCACCACCGCGACCGTGCTCGCGCAAGCCATCGTCCGTGAAGGACAGAAGTATGTGGCGGCGGGCCTCAATCCGCTGGACCTGAAGCGCGGCATCGACAAGGCCGTGATCGCCGCGATCGACGAGCTCAAGAAGATCAGCAGGCCGACCACGACCAGCAAGGAAATCGCTCAGGTCGCGACGATCTCGGCCAACGGCGAAGAGTCGATCGGCCAGCGGATTGCCGAAGCGATCGACCGCGTCGGCAAGGAAGGCGTGATCACCGTGGAAGACGGCAAGTCGCTCGACGATGAGCTGGACGTGGTGGAAGGTCTGCAATTCGATCGTGGCTACCTGTCGCCGTATTTCATCAACGATCAGGACAAACAGGTGGCCGTGCTCGATAACCCGTTCGTGCTGCTGCACGACAAGAAGGTATCGAACATTCGCGATCTGCTGCCGGTTCTGGAACAGGTCGCGAAAGCCGGCCGCCCGCTTCTGATCATCGCGGAAGATGTCGAAGGCGAAGCGCTGGCTACGCTCGTGGTCAACAACATTCGCGGCATTCTAAAGACCGTCGCGGTCAAGGCTCCGGGCTTCGGCGATCGCCGCAAGGCGCTGCTCGAAGACATCGCGATTCTGACCGGCGGCCAGGTGATCGCCGAAGAAACGGGACTGTCGCTAGAGAAGGCGACGCTCGCGGAACTCGGTCAGGCCAAGCGGATCGAGGTCGGCAAGGAAAACACCACCGTCATCGACGGCGCGGGCGACAGCAAGAACATCGAAGCACGCGTGAAGCAGATTCGCACGCAGATCGAGGAAGCCAGTTCGGACTACGATCGCGAGAAACTGCAGGAACGGGTCGCGAAACTGGCGGGCGGCGTGGCGGTCATCAAGGTGGGCGGCGCGACCGAGATCGAGGTCAAGGAAAAGAAAGACCGTGTCGACGACGCGCTGCATGCAACGCGTGCCGCTGTCGAGGAAGGCATCGTGCCGGGCGGCGGCGTCGCGCTGATTCGCGTGAAGCAGGCTATCAGTGCGCTCAAGGGCGTGAATGCCGATCAGGATGCGGGCATCAAGATCGTGCTGCGCGCACTCGAAGAACCGCTGCGGCAGATCGTGACGAATGCCGGCGAAGAGGCCAGCGTGGTCGTCGCGAAAGTGGCGGAAGGCACGGGCAATTTCGGCTACAACGCACAGACCGGCGAGTATGGCGACCTGGTGGAATCGGGCGTGCTCGATCCGACCAAGGTGACGCGCACGGCGCTGCAAAACGCGGCATCGGTCGCGGGTCTGCTGCTCACCACCGACGCGACCGTCCATGAAGCACCGAAAGATGCGCCGGCAGCGGGACAGCCGGGCGGTCCCGGCGCGGGCGGGCCGGGACTCGATTTCTAAGTACCCGTACCGTCTGCCGCAAGGCATCGCGCGCTTGCACTGCGCGCGGTTAAACGCAAGGGACACGGGCCCGTATTCGCTTTGTCGCGAGCCGGCCTGTGTCTGTTCTACCTCTCCCCCGCTCTCGCCCACGGCCCGCAGCCGATGCGCAAACTCATCGCATCAACGCACCGCCACGCCGTGTTGTTCATCGCGCACCGTACCGCTTTCGGTTTCCGTTTCTGTTGCCGCATCGATACGCGTGGCGTGAGCCCGCCGTTCCCGCAACAACATGCGAGACGCAATCCATTGCAGCGCGGAGCACAAAAGCAGATACACGATCCCGACGAATACGAAAATCTGCGCGGGATAAATCATCAGACGGCTGTTGACCTGATTGGCGAGAAACGTGAATTCCGGCACGCCGACGATATACGCGAGCGACGTGTCCTTGACGAGCGACACCCACTGATTCACGAATGACGGCAGCATGATGCGCACCGCCTGCGGCAGCACCACGTAACGTAACGCCTGCCAGCGCGTGAGCCCGAGCGACAGCGCCGCCTGCTGCTGGCCCGCGCCGACCGACACGATCCCCGCATGCACCGCATGCGATAGATACGCGCCGCCGATCAGCGACAGCGCGCAGACCACCGCGACCAGACCCGGCACGTCGATATGCAGCAGCATCGGCATCAGGAAGAAGGTCCAGAAGATCAGCATCAGCACCGGAATTGCGCGGAAAAACGCGACGATTCCGAGCAGCAGCAGACGTGCGCCGCCGCGTGTCAGCGCGAGCGCCACGCCGCCCGCCAGTCCCACGACGGCGGACAGCAACGCCGACACCACCGAGAGCACGACCGTCAGCGCCGCGCCGCCCAGCGGCCCGTTGGGAAACGCACCGAGCAGCAGATAGCGCAGCGTCGGCAGCCACTCGAGGGCGGTCATGCTCGCCCCCGTTGCAGCGCGCGTACGCCCGTGTGCTGCCAGATCACGAGAGCCATTTCGATCAGCGCGATGGTGCCGACATACAGCACGGTTGCCGTGCCGAACGCCTGAAAAGTCCGGAAGCTTTCCGTGTCGACCTGGCGGGACGCATACGACAACTCGGCGACGCCGATCGCCATCGTCAGCGACGAGTTCTTCACGATATTCATGTATTGCCCCGCGAGCGGCGGCGTGGCGATCCGCACCGCTTGCGGCAGCACCACGTGCCGCAAGGTCGCGTAACGCGTCATGCCCAATGCCGCGCTCGCCTGATATTGCGCGATGCCCACGCCGCGGATTCCGGCGCGAAACTCCTCGGCGATAAAGGCCGTGCTGTAGCACGTCAGCCCGAGCCAGCCGGCGAACAGTTCGAAGCTCGGCCAGTGCAGCGCAAACGGCCCGGCGCTCAGGACATGCGGCGTGTTCAGCCACGTCATCCACGCGGAAGGCAGCAGCGTTGCCGCGCCGAAGTACCAGAACAGCAATTGGACCAGCAACGGAGAATTGCGAAACACGAGTACGTAGAGCTTCGCCGCGGCGGCGACCGCACGATGTTGCGCGATGCGCGCCATTGCCAGCCCGAATCCAAGCAACGTCGCGCACACGCTCACGCACGCCGACAGGATCAGCGTGATCAGGAAGCCGTGCGCGAGCCAGCCGAGATAGCGCGGGTCCAGCCAGAAGTTCATCAAATGCATTTGGAGAAAACGCGGTCCTGTATCAGCAAGAAGGCCCGGTCACGCGTTTCGTGACCGGGCCATGTCGAGACGGCTGTCAAGCGACGGGCGTTCAGCTCTTCTGCGGATCGCCGATCCTGAACAGACGCGGCAGCGGCGCGGCGCTCTTCGGGCCGAACCAGGTATCGTAGATCGTGCCGGCCGTGCCCTTGGCTTCGAGATCCTTCAGCGTGTCGTTGACGACATTCAGCAGGCGCGTCTCGCCCTTCGGCACACCCACGCCTTCGTAGTCGTTGGAGATCGTGAACGGCGGGATCTCGTAGTTCGCCTTGTCCGGCACCTTCGCCAGCAACGCGACGAGCTTCGGTCCGTCCTGCGTGATCGCCTGCACGTTGCCCGTGCGAAGCGCGGCGAAGGCGAACGGCGTGTCGTCGTAAGCGATGATCGTCGCGCTCGGGAATTGCGCGCGCACCTGCTGCTCATTGGTCGTGCCTTTGTCGGCGCCGATCCGCAAACCGTTCAACTGTTGCGGCGCAGTAAGCGTGCCCTTCTTCGCGATGAATTGCGTGCCCGACGCAAAATACGGCGTGCTGAAATCGACTTCCTTCTTGCGGTCGTCGGTAATCGTGAAGTTGGCGAAAACGAGATCCACCTTGCCCGACTTCAGGAACGCGATGCGGTTCGCCGGATTGGTCGGCTGGATCTCGAGCTTGACGCCGAGGCGCGTGGCGAGCGCCCGCGCATAATCGACGTCGAGCCCGACGATCTGATTGCTCTTCGGATCGACGAAGCCGAACGGCGGATTGCTGTCGAACGCGGCCACGCGCAATACGCCCGCCTTCTTGATGTCGTCGAGGCGATCCGCGTGCGCGGCAGCGGACATGACAAGCAGACTTCCGGCGATCGCTGCGCCAAGCACTCTGAGATTCATAGCGGTGGTTTCCTGTTGTTTTGATGGGCCGCGCGCGAGGTCGAATAGCGCGTGCCTTAGCGTGAGAAGTGGACTCTAGCAACGCTCGCGGACAGCACAAACCAAGCAATTTTCAGGTGCTAAGCAGCGTTGCTGATAATGGGCGGGGCGCGGCGGCGGGGTTGGGTATTCCCGTGTTCGCGTTTTCAGTGCGGGTGTCCGCGCGGAACCTGTCGTCTATCCACGCAACGCACCAGGGCAATCCACAATCCGTCGCGCTCACGACGCCGTTTCCGCCGCAAGCGATCCGCCAAGATAAGCATCGCGAATCCGTTGATCGCCGAGCAGTTCGCTTGCGGTGCCTGACAACACCACGCGGCCGGTCTGCAGCACATAGCCGCGATGCGCGCATCGCGGCCAGGTCATCCGGTTGTCCCATTGCCGACAACCGCGCAAAACCGCGCTTCTGGCATCCAATGAGTTGCTACGCGACCGACGTCACATATCCGCCATCGGGCGCGTCGTGCGGAAGGGACCAGCCGAAATAGACCTCTGCCTCGACGATCTTGCCGCCGCGGACGGTCAGCCGCTCCGTATTGCGGAATCGTCGACTGCCAAGAGTCGTTCCTTCGTAAACGACGAACACCTGTTCGCCATGAACAACGACATCGACGAACTGAAAGTCGGTAATCGACTCACTGTTCGGCCAACAACGCGTGAAGTAAGTGCTGCGATCCAGGCGGTTATCCAGAGGGCTAGTGAAATGGAAGTCAGCGCCGATCAGCGCCTCGATGGCGGCGCGGTCCTTATGTACATAGGCGAGATAACTCGCACGGGCGATGTCGGCAGGATCTTGCTGCATATACGTCGTCTCCATTGAATGTTTCAAGAAAGCGCCTCAACGGCCCGTTCCCGCAGGTGGACCTGCGGAAAACTCAGGTGCATCGCAGGCTCCTGGCCATTGTCGGCCCGACCGGCGCCGCCTTCTCTGCCCCTCATGCGTCCACGATCACTTCAAACCCGCCGTAGATCAGCCGCTTGCCGTCGAACGGCATCGGATTCGTGTCAGGCTGCAGCCGTGGGTCGGCCATCACCGCTTTCATGCCGTCGTCTCGTGCCTGACGCGAAGGCCAGACAACCCAGGAGAACACCACCGCCTCGTCATGCTGCCGTTTGACCGCCATCGGAAAAGACGTCAGCTTCCCTTCCGGGACGTCATCGCCCCAGCACTCGACCACCTTCAATGCGCCGTGCTCCTTGAAGACGGCCGCTGCCGATTCGGCATGCTTCCTGTACGTTTCGCGATTGGCCGTGGGCACCGCGGCGACAAACCCATCTATGTAAGTCATGAACGATCTCCGGTTTGCGTGAGTCATGAATAAGGGCGCAAAAGCGACATCGGGACCGCATTGCCGCAATCTTGCCGCCCTATACACACGACGAACCACGCTTGAGGAAATCGACAAAGCTCACGATAAATTTCGTCCGCGTGCGCGCGCACTGGAAGATCAGGACTGACTCGAGCCGCCAGCGACAGGCACCTGGATCCTCGCAACGGAAGCCCGCGAAATAATCAGACTAACAGCGGAAAGTGCGAGGAAGCCCAACGAGGTGCAGATGACACCCGCAAAACCGAACACCGGATAGACATGCCCCGCCACTGCCGAACCAAAGCCGATTCCGCAAAATACGAACGACGCAGTCAACGCCAATGCAGTCCCGCGCCGGTCCGGCACCATCTCGACGATCCGGCGCTGCTGGGAAGGCCACAGCAGGTCCGTGGCGAATGCCCAGCCAGCAAGCGCACCGAAGAACCATTGCAGATGGGGTGGCGTCATCCAAAGCAACGCGAGGTCGAGGGCGAGCAGCGCGAGCCCAGCGGTCAACATCGCTTCCGCGCTATAGCGCCTCGCGGCACGCGTCACGAAAAGGTTCCCTGCGACGCCGGCAACGCCCAGCACGACAAGCGCGGCCGATACAGCACTGGAACCGGCATGGAACGTGTCGCGAACAATCGGCGCAATAAACGAGTACGTCGAATAGACGCCTGCCGCGATGAAAAACACGACGAGAAACGCGCTGAGTGTCTCGGTACGGCTTAGCAGCGATGTAACGGTTCTGAGCTCGACATGCTCGCCCTCGCTGGAATCGGGCACGACCGCCACGATAAGCGCCGCTGTTGCCGCGCCCGCGCACGCAATCGCAACGAATAACGCCCGCGCCCCCCACACGTGAGCGACCCATGCCGAAAGCGGCATCCCGACGAGACCCGCGATACTCAGTCCGAGCAGAACGATGGCGATCGCGCTGCCCTGATGCCTGGGTTCAACGAGGCTCGATCCCAATGCGCCAAGCACAGGACCAATAAATCCCGCGCCCAATCCCATCAGCACGCGCGACAGAACGAGGACGGAGTAGTTTGGTGCGGCCGCGAACAGCAATGCGGCGGCGCTGAAGAGCGAGAGCCCGATGAGCACCTGGCGACGCCGTCGCAAATGTCCGAAGCCGACTTGCAGTAAAGGCGCGGCAAACGCGAAGGTCACGCCAAAAAAAGATATCAGGTAGACGCTCTGCGCGTCGGCAAGACCCCATTCACGCGAAATCGCATTGAGACTGCCGACGACCGATAACGCGCCTGTCGCTTGCACGAAGTACGCAAAACTGAGCGCGCGAAGCGCACGCGTGGTTTTCGCAGGGATAGCTGGGGTCATGAGCGAGTACTGGAGTTGAGCGATTCCGGCGCCGGACGGCGGACGGCGGACAAGCGGCCGGACCGCGCAAGCGGCGCCGAGCGCCGCTTTGTCGCGATCGCCGTTCGGGTACGTCAGGCTACTGGAATGGGGTTGTCTTTCAACGAGAGGTTGAACTGGTCGACGAACGCATACTCGTTAGGTCCAACGTTGTCGCGCAGCGGCTGGGCAGCGCTGACCACCACTTCCTGCGTCGCGGTAGCGAGCTTGTCCAAGGTCTCGGCGATGAACGCATCGAGCGGCATTGCCCGCGGATCGCCACTCCTGTGGACGAGATCCGTGTCGACCCACGGCGGCGCGATTTCGAGCACGCGCACGCTGGTGTCGCGCAGCATGAATCGCTGCGACATGGTGTACGAGTGGACTGCTGCCTTGGTTGCGGAATACAGCGCGGTAGCAGCCAGCGGTACATAGGCGAGCACGGAACTGTTGTTGATGATCGTCGACTCCGGCTGCTGCTTGAGATGTTCGACAAGCGCCGCACTCATCCGCACTGGACCGAGCAGGTTCGTATTGATCAGATGCACCGCCTGCGCATCGTCGAGCGCACTGCCCGCGTTGTCGAACGGCATGATGCCCGCGTTGTTGATCAAGACGTTCAGCGTGGGATAGCGCCCGATCAATTGCCTTGCCACCTGTTGAATCTGCGCGCCGTCTGCAATGTCGAGTTCGATGACATCGATGCCCGGGTTCGCGTTTGCGACCTCGTCGAGTAACGCTTTGCGCCGCCCGGCGATGATCACCTTGTTGCCGCGTTGATGGAACGCTTCGGCGAGCGCGCGTCCAATACCCGACGTGCCGCCCGTAATGAATATCGTGTTGCCTGAAAGTTTCATGATCACCGCTTCCTTAATGTAGATGTGTATCGGCAACCAATGTCAGTGAGTGGTCGTGTAGCGCGGTGCCGGAACGTTGGTCGACAATAGCGGCGACATTGCACGCCTCGCGCTTTCGTATTCTTCCCATTTGGCGACGTCGTGCAGCGAAGGAATCGTCACGAGTTCGCCCCGCTCGAACCCGACCAGCGCCGCATCGACCATGTTTTCCGCGGACATCACGATCGACTTGTCCAGGTTTTCGAGGGGTAGCCCTCCCGTTTGCCAGAAATCGGTAGCCGTTGCGCCCGGCAAGACGGCCTGGATCCGAATTCCCTTGCCGGCAAGCTCGTGGTGCAGGGACTGGCTGAATGCGAGCACGAAGGCCTTGCTTCCACCGTAGACACCATTGAGCGCTTCCGGCGCAATCGCGACGATCGACGAAATATTGATGACAGCGCCTTTGCCGCGCGACACAAAGCCGGGCACGGCGGCGTAGGTAAGACGCATCACGCTCGTCACGTTGAGATCGATCATGCGCGACATCGCATCGACGTCACTGTCCTCGAGAGGCGTATGCGTACCGACGCCCGCGTTATTGACCAGCAGGGTGATCGTCGCATCCTGTTTCAGCTTTGTTTCGACGATCGAAAGGCCAGCCCGAGTCCCGAGGTCGGCGTCGAGAATCTCGACACTGCGTTGAGTTTGCGTCGTGATACGGCTGGCTAGCGCGGCGAGGCGCTCACGGTTGCGGGCAACGAGTATGAGTTCGTAACCGCGTCGCGCGAGGCGCTCCGCATACACTGCACCCATACCGGACGATGCGCCCGTAATCAGTGCTGTGCCCAAATGTGCTTGCGTCATCATGTCACTCCGGTTGAAGACAGTTGTGCCGGAGTGAATTGTGGTGCCGAAGGCCACCAACTCAAATGACGTTAAAGGTCATGTTTTAGGACATCCCAGATACAGCGATGACCGACTGGCAGCCCGTCGAATTTCTAGCGGCACTAAAGCCGTCTCTTTCTATTCGTCGATCGGGTGATCGTCACCGGTCACATTCCGCGACTCTCTTCTCAACGACTGCGGAGTCATTTGATAGGCTCGCGTGAACACTTCCCGGAGATGACGCCTGTCACGAAATCCTGTTTCGCGCGCAATTGTTTCAAGTGAATGACGGCCACGTTCAATCAGATTTCTCGCCTCTTCCAGACGCAGACGTTCGATTGCCTTCGCGGGAGATATGCCGGTCTCGGAAAGAAAAATGCGCGCGAATTGCCGGCTGCTCAGATGCGCTGCCTTCGCTAGATCGTCCACGCGCAAGGGTTTGGATAAATTGAGGCGTGCATGTTCGAGCGCCTTCTGGACCCGGTCCGACTTTGGCGCGAGCGCCAGCATTTCAGAGTGCTGCGACTGCCCGCCCGAGCGCCGATGCGTCATGACCATCGCACGCGCCACCCTGGTCGCGAAGTCCGCACCCATGTCCTTCTCCACCAGGCCAAGCGCCAGGTCCATCGCCGCCGTCAAACCCGCTGACGTCCATATCGGGCCATCGACGATAAAGATGCGGTCGGCTTCGACCTGAACGAGCGGCCAGCGCGCCTGCAAAGCGTCTGCGAACGCCCAATGCGTGGTCGCGCGTTTACCGTTTAGAAGCCCGGCTTCAGCGAGAACGAACGCACCCGTACAGAGGCCCGCGGTGCGCCGTGAGCGCGCGGCCGCTTCGCTGATGAATCGGAGTTCTTCGGCGGTTGTGGTGCGGCCGGTTGGATTGGCCACGCCGCTGATCATCCAGGTGTCTGCCGTCGCATTCGAATCGGCCGGCCTGGTCATGACGGAGACGCCGAGCGACGAGCGGATTTCTCCGCCCTGCAGCGAGTAATTCGTCACATGATAAATAGGCTCGCGCGCAACGACGTTGGCGATTTCAAATACGGTCTGGGTCCCAATGGCCATGACCTGGAAGTCGTCCGTCAAGAAGTAGCCAATCCGATGCATTAATACGCCAGCCGTGGTGTCCGAAAACGTGAGTATAAATGTCGTTGTAAAAGCCTGCCTGCGGCATGGATGATAAGCATCCTATCCGCCAAAACCGTGCCGCTCGTCCGGCATAACAGCGCGCTGTGTCGATGTCTGTGTCGATGTAATAGCCGGCTCAATCAGGCGCGTGGAACTTCCCATCGCGCACGCAACCGCAGGAACGCAAATGAGCAGCTCCACATGGTTAGCGCCAGCTACCGACCGTCATGAACAGAAGTATCCGCAACTGACCGAGGCCGAATTAGCACGACTGCGTCAATACGGCGTTGTTCGTTCGTGGACATCGGAACGGATCTTCGAAGTCGGCGCGCCAGGGTTCGGGATGTGCGTGGTATTGCGCGGGATGATTCGCGTGAGTAGCCGCGACGCGTTCGGGCGTCATGCCGTCGTTAGCGAAAACGGTCCGGGACACTTCGTTGCGGAAGTCGGACAGCTATCCGGCGGTCGCTGCATAGTGGACGGCGATGCGGTCGGCGATGTATCGGCCATTCACATCCTCCCCGACAGACTGCGGGCGCTCCTGATCGCCGAAGCGGAGCTGGGTGAGCGCATTATGCGGGCGCTTATTCTCAGGCGGGTTGCGCTTATTGAGCGAGGCAATGGGATCGTTATAGTCAGTCAACCGCATAACGCCCGCCTCCACGCATTGCAAAGTTTCCTGCGACGTAACAATGTTCCTCATGCGGTCATCGGCGCGTCGTCAGAAGACGACGACACAGCCCGTTACGTAGCGAAGTGGGTACGCGATGACGCCGACTACCCGCTCGTGCTGCATCCAGACGGGACCATCTTGCGAGCACCCGATGAAGCGGAGCTTGCCAACGCGCTGGGCTGGCTCCCTGATTTCGATCCGGAGCATGTCTACGACGTCGCAATCGTCGGAGCGGGTCCGGCGGGTTTGGCGACAGCCGTCTATGCCGCGTCCGAGGGGCTGAGAGTCATCGTACTCGATCATAGTGCGCCAGGCGGACAGGCCGGTGCCAGCGCCCGCATTGAAAACTTCTTCGGATTCCCAACAGGCATCTCCGGCCATGCGCTCACCGCCCGCGCGTACGTACAGGCACAGAAATTCGGAGCCGACGTAGCCATTCCCGCTCAGGCGGAAAGCCTCGATTGCGGCACAACGCCGTTCGCGCTGCGCTTGTCCTCCGCCGTGACCATCCGGTCCCGAACGATCGTTATCGCTTCGGGCGCGGCTTATCGCAGACCCGACATTCAGGGCCTGGAACGCTTCGAGGGACGAGGAACATACTATTGGGCTTCGCCGGTCGAGGCGAAGCTTTGCGCGGGACAAGACGTATTGCTGGTCGGCGGCGGAAACTCCGCGGGACAGGCCGCCGTGTACCTCGCGTCGCGCGCGCGGCGAGTCCGCATGCTGGTACGTGGACAAAGCCTGAAGGCCAGTATGTCGCAATATCTCATCGACCGTATCGCTGCTCTGGACAATGTCGACGTGACGTACGGCACTCAGATCACCGCGCTGAGAGGCACCAGGACGCTCGAGGAAGTAGAGCTTTTGAGCGGGACGCAACGGTCGGTTGTATCCGCCGAACACGTGTTCCTGTTTACGGGTGCATCTCCCAACACATCGTGGCTTGACGGATGCGGCGTCGCCGTCGACAAAAACGGCTTCGTGCTTACGGGCGAAGGCGCCGGACCTGGGTCGCAAGAGCATGAAACAAGCGTGCGCGGCGTGTTCTGTGCGGGGGACGTCCGCTCGACTTCGACCAAACGTGTTGCCGCGGCGGTGGGAGACGGTGCTGCCGTAGTTGCGCAGATTCATCGTCAACTGGAGCGGACGGTCGCTCAGGCATAAGCGCCGTCGTGATGGATTGGCGTGCAGCACACAGCACGATGCTAGTGCTGATTTTCAAGGTACCGCCGAGGTCGGGCGATGATAGTTGACGGGCAAAAAGGAACTCCGCGATGACAACGATCGAGCACTTCGAATATGTATTTCTTGGCGGCGGCAAAGGTGGCAAGACACTGGCGATGGAACTCGCGCAGGCGGGCCGCAAGGTTGCCGTGATCGAACGAGGCATGATCGGCGGATCGTGCATCAACGTGGCATGCATACCGACCAAGACGCTGATCCAGACCGCGCGCACCGAATACATACTGCATCGACAGGATGGCAAGGCCGCGGACATGGCCAAAGTGTCGCAGCGCGTGAAAGCCGTGGTCGACGGTATGGTGGAAATCAATCGCAACGCGTTGCGTGACTCCGGCCTCGAACTCGTGCTGGGCACGGGCCGCTTTGTCGGACCGCGCCGGCTCGAAGTGAAAACCAATGACGGCGATCTGCGAATGATCGAAGGCGAACATGCTTTTATCAACACGGGCACGACGGCGGCGATTCCCGACGTGCCAGGATTGAAGGCCGCCGAGCCGCTGACGCACGTCGAAGCGCTGGTGCTGACGACGTTACCCGAAAGCCTGATCGTTCTCGGCGGTGGATATATCGGGCTCGAAATGGCGCAGGCATTCCGTAGACTGGGCAGCAAGGTCACGCTGATACAGGACGCGCCACGCGTGGCGATGCGTGAAGACGAGGACGTCACCGAGGCGATCGAGGCGGCGCTGAAAGAGGAAGGCATCGATATCAGAACCGGCGCGAGACCCGCCAGCGTGACGGGCAAGTCGGGAGAGTCGGTGACCGTTGTACTGCACAACGGCAGCACGGTGAGCGGCAGTCATCTTCTGGTCGCGGCAGGCCGCACCCCTGGCACGTCCGGTATCGGCCTCGACGCCGCCGGGGTCGAAGTCGACGCGCGCGGCTTCATCAAAACGGACGAACGTCTCGCGACGACAGCAGAGCGCACATGGGCCATCGGCGAGGTCGCAGGCACACCGATGTTCACGCACGCATCGTTCGACGATTACCGCGTGTTGCGCTCGCAGCTTGCTGGGGGAGATGCGAAAACCACGCGCGACAGAATCATTCCGTATGCGCTCTTTATCGAGCCGGAACTCGGTCGTATCGGTCTCAGCGAAGCCGACGCGAAGGCGCGCGGCATCGCGGTACGTGTTGCAAAGCTGCCGATGGCGGCGGTGCCGCGGGCGCGGACGAACGGCGCGACGAAGGGCTTCATGAAGATGCTGATCGACGCGGACTCAGACGCTATCCTTGGCTTTGCGATGCTGGGCACCAATGCCGGCGAGGTAGTGACCGCGGTGCAGATGGCGATGCTCGGCGGATTGCCTTATACGGCCGTGCGCGATGCAATCATTGCGCATCCGTTGATCTCCGAGGGCCTCAATATCCTGCTTGCGAAGGTGCCGCAGCGTGCGCCCAAATGAGGAGCCGCGATAGAGACTTGCAGCGATGAACCTCCTTGCTTGTCTGCGATTACCCAGGCCGGTCCAACCCGCCGCATGCAGCCCGCGCACGGCGTGCGCGAAACCATGTCGAACGACACTGCTTTTGTCCGGGGAGTTTGCAAGAATCGCGTGACGTTGGCGGCCCGCTCTCTCACCCAGCGAAACGCGGCTCCGGCAAACCGCGCACTCCCAGCCCCGTCACCGCGAACAAGCCGCCCTTCTCGCGTTCTTTCTGCGGAATGCCCCACATCGGGCGGCCCATCGTCGTCACGTAGAGCGTGTCGAGATTCGGGCCGCCGAACATCACGCTCGTCAGATTGCGCACCGGGAATTCGACGACGCGGTCGAGCTTGCCGTCCGGCGCGAAGCGCAGGATGCGCCCGCCGAACACCAGCGCGGACCAGACGTAGCCTTCCTCATCGACGGTTGCGCCGTCGAAAGTGCCGGCCATGTCGCGCGCCGATGCGAACAGGCGGCGGTTGCCGGCGGCGCCGGTTTCGATGTCGTAGTCGTACGCGTACATCTCCCTGCTATACGTGTCCGTGAAGTACAGCGTGCGATTGTCGGGGCTCCAGCAAGGTCCGTTCGAACAGCTGATGCCCGAGTCCAGCCGCGCCAGCGTGCCGTCGATATCCAGGCGGTACAGACCGCCGCTGCGCGTTGAGCGCTGGCCGCGATCCGCGTCGTAGCGGTCGAAATCGTAGGACATCGTGCCCGCGATGAAGCGGCCGCGCCGGTCCACCTTGCCGTCGTTGAAGCGGGTCTCGGGATCGTCGCTTTCCGGATCGGCGATGAACTGCACCGTCTGCGCATCGAAGTCGTAAAAATGCAGGCCGTTGGCAAGCGCCACGACCGCGCCGCCCTGCTCGCGCAGCGCCATCGAACCGATATGACGCGGCACGAAAAAGCGCTTTACCTCGCTGCCGTCCGCGCGGCAGCTATAGATTTCCGCGGCGGTACTGTCGATCCAGTACAGCCGTTCCTCCTTGACATCCCATAGCGGGCCTTCACCAAGATGATTGTTCGCATCCACGAGCAAGCGTACTTCAGGCATCGTCGCCTCCTTGTTGGCACGATGTTGGCGCTTCGGTTCACTCGTTGTCCTTGAGCGCGCGCCGATGAGCGAGCAGCGCCATCAGACGCCGATCCCGCCAGCGGCTGCGCTCCTCGATACGCTCGCGCGGCAGCGCGGCACGCCGCTCGGCATCGAGGCGGTCCAGCGTGGCGGCGGCCCAGTCAAAAGGCACGCGCGTTTCGGCGATGCTGCGGTATGTGCCGCCGTAGCGCTGCGCATAGTCGGCCACGCCGCCCGGTGCGTTCAGATCGATCGTCTCGAACGGGCCCATGAAGGACCAGCGCATCGCGAGACCGTCGCGCATCACGGTGTCCAGATCGGCGGCGCTCGCATAGCCCTGCTCGTAGAGGCTCAACGCCTCATCGAGCACCGCGCCTTGCAGGCGGTTAAGCAGAAAACCCGAGATTTCGCGATTCACCGTGACCGGCTTCTGTCCAGCTTGCTCATAGAAAACGCGAGCACGTTCGAGCGTGTCCTGCGATGTCCAGGGCGCCCCGCACAACTCGACGAGCGGCACGAGCGACGGCGGGTTCACCGGATGCGCGACGAGACAGCGCGCGCGGCCTTCCAACGCTTCGGTGAACGTGGATGCCGGCAGACCCGAGGTCGAACTGGCAAGCAGCGCGTCGGGCTTCGTCAGGCGGTCTAGCTGCGCAAAGAGCGTGCGCTTCACGTCGACGATTTCGGCAATGTTCTCCTGCACGAGATCCGCCTCTGCGACCGCTTCGGCAAGGGTCTCGCATGTTGTGATGCGCGCGACGAGCGCCTCCACCGGCTCGTCGATCAGATCGAACGACGCGAGGTCCTCCACGCTTTCGCGAATGGCCGGGACAGCGTCCCTCAGCATGTCTTGCGAGGCGTCGTGCAACTTCACGTCGAAGCCGCTGCGCGCGAACACAATCGCCCACGCGCGCCCGATGCGCCCCGAACCGATTACCGCTGTCGTCTTCGTCTGCATGAATGTGTCCCGATGTTATGCGCGCCGGTCGCGCAGCGTGATGACGGCCGCCAGCACGACGAGCCCATTGATGATGTCGCGCACGGCGGGCGGCACGGTCGTGCCCGCGAGCAGCGTGCCGAGAGCGGTCAGCAGCAGCGCGCCGCCGAACACGCCGAGATAATGCCCGCGCCCGCCGGTGATCAGCGCGCCGCCCACGACGACCACCGCGATGGACGGCAGCAGATACGGATCGCCCATACCGAGGAACGCCTGCGAGCTGAAGCCGGCGAGCAGCAAACCGACGAGCGCCGAGCACAATCCCGAGAGGCAGTACACGGCGATCAGCGTGGTGCCGACACGCACACCGGAGAGCTTCGCCGCGATCTGCGAATTGCCGACCGCGTACACGCGCCGCCCGAACGGCGTGCGATGCAGCAACAACAGCGCGAGCGCGAGAAACACCGGCACGCTCCATGCGGCGAACGACAAGGGCCCGAGTTTGCCGTTGGTGAATTCGCTGATCGCGGACGGCGACCAGCCTTGCGGCGAGCCATTGCAGTAGATCAGCGTGAGACCTTGCAGCAGGCCGTTGGCGGCAAGCGTCACGACGATCGGCGGAAGGCCCAGCATCACGACGCCCACGCCGTTGAATGCGCCGACGAGCAGGCCGACGCCGAGCACGGCCGGGACCGCCCACGCCGCCGCCGCGTTCGCGCCGTGCGTGAGGCCCGTGAGAAGAACGCCGGCCAGCGTGATGAGCCAGGGCATCGAGAGATCAAGTCCGCCGGTCAGGATCACGGCGCCCTGTCCGAGGCCGAGAATCGCGAGGAACAATGTCAGCGTCAGCAGGCTGCTGTAGAAGTTCGCGCTGGTCAGCACCGCTGGGCCATACACGAAGCCGGTGATCACCACTACCGCGAAAAACAGCAGGTACGCCGGCACGACATACTTCACCCACTCGCGGTTGCGCTCGATCCAGTCCGCAATCGCGCGGCCCTTCAGCTCCGTGTTGGCGATCGGCTGAAAACCGCTCACTTCGAAGGACACGCGCCGCGCATGAGCGTCGTTCTTCACTCGCGTGCCGGTGCGCATCGCCCTCAGCCATTGTGCCGCGTGACGCGCGCATTCATGCGCGGCCGACTGCTTGCCGATCGACGAACCGAGTACCGCGAGAATCAGGATCACCGCTTCCGCGATCGTCGTGAAGAACGCCGACACGTTCAGCACCAGCAGGATATTCACGGTGACCATCAGCGTCATGGCGGCGAACACCGTGCCGACGCAGCCGCCCCGCCCGCCGCCGAGCAGCGTTCCGCCGAGCACGACAGCGGTGAACATCGACAGCATCAGCGGACGGCCGACGAGGGGATCGGCAGAGCCCGTCTGCGCCGACACGTACAGGCCCGCCGCCGCGTAGAACATGCCTGCGAGCGCGTAGGTCATGATGCGATAGCGCGTGACGGGCATGCCGTTGGCGTACGCGCTGTCCGCGTCGCTGCCGAGCGCGTACAGACCGACGCCGAAACGCGTGCGCCGGATAAACGCCCAGATCAGCAGCGCGGCGATCAGCACGCCGGCCGACATCGGCAGTTTCCCGTCAATCAGATCGGATGTGATGAACGCGCCGAACTCGTCGCCGACGCTGCCGCCAGGCTTGTTCTGGATCAGCAGCGTCACGCCCTGAACCATGAACATGGTCGCGAGCGTGACCACGATGGATTGCAGGCGGAACCACGCGATCAGCGCGCCATTGATCAAACCGATGCCGCCGCCTGTCGCGAGAATCAGCGCCGCACCCGCCCATTGTTGAAGCGGCGTGCCATGCACGAAGCGCACCGCGAGCACGTTGGCGAGCGACACGACTGCCGACGCGGACAGATCGAAGCCGCCCGACAGCACGACGATGGTCTGTCCGAGCGCGGCGAGCGCGAGCGTCGTCGCGCTGGAAATGACGGAGCCGATGTCGTACGCGCCCACCGGCGTGGCCGACAGCGCGCCCCACGCAACGAGCATCGCGACAAGCGCGCCGATCGCGATGATCAGTCCGCGATGATGATCGACTCGCGCAGCCCAGGCAGCGCCCGCGCCTCGACGCACGATCCCGCTGTCGGGCGACGCAATAGCTATTTTCATGGCCAACCTCTCAGCTGGAAAGCATGTTGCGCATCACGGCTTCTTCCGTGAGCGCATCGCCGGACAATTCTCCGACGTTGCGGCCGCGATACATCACCGACACGCGGTCGCACACATTGACGAGTTCGGGAACATCGGTCGAATAGAACAGCACGGCGCCGCCTGCCGCGGCGAACGCGCGCATCAGCACGAAAATCTGATGCTTGGTGCCCACGTCGATGCCGCGCGTCGGATCGAACATGAGCCAGACGCGGCTTTGCGTGAGCATCCACTTGGCCATTGCGATCTTTTGCTGGTTGCCGCCCGAGAACGACAGGCACGGCTTGTAGAGCGCGCGCGGATTCACTTCCATCTGCGCAAGCGACCTGGCGATCGCGGCCTGCTCGCGCTTGCGGTCGATCAGTCCAAAGCGCGCATACCGGCCGATCACCGGCAGCGACACATTCTCTCCGCCGGGCAGACGCAGAAACAGACCTTCGGTCTTGCGGTCTTCAGGCAGGAAACTGGTCGACACACCGGCCTTCAGCGAATCGGCGGTCGAGGTCAGCGTGACCGGCTTGCCGTCGATACGGATTTCGCCGTCGTCGATATAGGTGGCGCCGAACAGCGCCTCGAACAGTTCGCGCTGGCCCATACCCTGCAACGCCGCGATGCCGTGCACTTCGCCGGCGACAAGCGTCAGGTCGAAGTCGCTCACCATGCCGTCCACGCGGATGCGGCGCGCCTGCATGGCAGGCGGCCGGGTTTGGCCCTGCGCCAGCGCCGGCGGCGCGACCTTCGGCGGATATTTCGCTTCCATGGAGCGGCCGATGACGAGGCGGATTACCTCGTCGTCCGAAATGTCGGGCGTGTCGAATGAGCCGACATCGCGGCCATTGCGATACACGGTGAGGCTGTCGCAGAACTCGCGCACTTCCTGCATGCGGTGCGAGATGAACACGAACGTGACGCCCTTTGCCTTTAACGCATCGATCCGGCGCGAAAGCCACGCCACGTCCGCGCCCGACAGCGACGAAGTCGGCTCGTCGAGCAGCAGTACTTGCGGGCCACGCAGGATCGCCTTCGCAATCTCGATCTTTTGCCGCACCGGCAAGGACAGATCGCGAACATACGCACCGGGGCGCACGTCCGGCAGATCGAGTTCTTCGAGCCACTGCGCCGCCATGCGCTGCGCCTCGCGCGTTCTGATGCGGCCGAAGAGCCCGGTCGGCTCGTACGACAGAAGCAGGTTCTGCGCGACCGTGAGATCGCGCACCAGCGTCATCTCCTGAAACGCCGTCTGCACGCCGGCGCGATGCGCGTCCTGCGGGCCGCGCATCGTCAGGTCGCGGCCCATCACGCGGATGGTGCCCGCGTCGGGCTGCATCAACCCGGACAGCAGCTTGACGGTGGTGGACTTGCCTGCGCCGTTCTCGCCGAGCAACGCGTGCACGGCACCGCGCTTGACGCGAAACGACGCGCCGTCGAGCGCGACGGTGGCGCCGAAGCGCTTGGTCACGTTCGACAGGTCGATGGCGAGAGATGCGTCGCTCATGACAAGGTCCTCAGTCCTGGTTGCCCGTGAGCGCCGCGTTGAAGCCGACCTCTCTGGTTTCCTCGGAATAGATGTCCGCGAACCAGCCCGGCGGCACCTTGTCCGGCATGAAGGCCGTGCACCCCGCCTTCAGTTCGTCGATGCTGCCGGTCTTGCACAGCCTGGACTGCGGCGTTTCGACGAGCGGCAGCTTGAGCGTGATGCGCTGCGGGAAGTCCTTGCCGTCCAGCTTCTGCACGGCCATCTTGAGCGCCATTGCACCCGAATACGGCGGCGCGCCATACGAAATCGAACGGTAGCCGATCGAGCGATAGGCGCCCTGCCCTTTCACCTCGCCAGGCGGCAGCATCTGCACGCGATGACCGTTCGACGACTCACCCGCGCAGGGCTTGATCTTGTCGTCGGCGATGCCGGCATCGAGCTGCATCGACGCGGCGGTGAAGCAGCCGACCTGCATCCACAGCCCGTCGATCTTGTCCCAGCTATTGGTCGCGAGAATCTTCGACAGCTCGGTCTTGGCCGTGGCCTGACTCCACATGCCCGTGCCTTCCGCCACGACCTTGATGCCCGGATACTTCGCGAACACGGCCTTGGCGGCTTCGGTGCGGGCGCGATCCACCGACGTGCCCGGAACGCCGTTGATCAGCACGATGTTGCCCTTGCCGTTCAGCGTCTTCGCGAGCCATTCCGCCGTGACGGTGCCGGCCTGGTGCTGGTCGATCGTCACGTTGTGGGCGCACGGTTCGGTCACTTCGCCGTCGTAGGCCGCGACGACCACGCCCTTCGAGCAGGCGTTCTTGATTGCGCGGTTCAGCGCCGTGGGCGAGATCGGATAGATGATGATCGCCTTCGCGCCCGCCTGCACCATCGAGTTGATCTGCTGGATCTGCTTCTGCGCGTCGGTGCCCGCGACCTGCACCTCGAGATCGACCTTGTCCTTCAGCGCGGGCGTGTTCGCCATCGCCTTGACCATGTTCGCGGCCTCGGTCTGCCAGTCGTTGCCGACATAGCTCATCGACAGGAACACCTTGTACTTGCCCGCCGCATGCGCCTCGCCCGAGACAGCGAGCGCCGCAGCGAAGCCGATACCCATACCGATACCGAGCGCCGTCAGTCCCGCACGACGAATAGATTGCGTCCATGCTTTCATGTCATCCTCCAATGTTCGTTTTTTGTGTCGAACTACGCTTCAGCCAGAAACCGGTACATGCGGCAAGCGCGCACTGGCCGGCAATGCGATACCCGCGCTGCCCGGCACGACGTTGGGATCGTGGCCGGGGATCACGTAATCGGCGATCTGGCGAATGCGCGTGAGCGAGCCCATTTCCGCAAGCGTCTCGTGCACGATGCCCACCGGCACCAGATCGACGATGTTTTCCATGCAGTTCGCGCAATCCCCCGCGATCAGCACCACGCCGTCTTCCGTATCCACCGCAACCGATTGATGGCCGGGCGTATGTCCTGGTGTCGGCACGACGCGCACGCCCGGCACGATATCGGCGACGCCATGCACGAACTGCCAGCGGAAATACGCGAGCGGCTCGCGGCCGATCAGAAACTCCTGGTAGTAAGTGGCCTGCGTCGGCAGAGGCTGGCCCGCGTATTCCCATTCTTTCGCCTGCACGATAAAGCGCGCGTTTTTGAACAGCGTATTGCCGCCCGAATGGTCGTAATGCAGATGCGTGTTGATGACAATGTCGACCTCGTCCGCACTCCAGCCGACGTAATGTTTGAGTGCGCGCTCGAGCTTCTCTTCCGGCGCCTGGTCGCAAGGACACACGAAGTCCGACACCCAGCCCGGATCGTGAATGCCCGTATCCACCACGATCTTTTTCTGCGCGCCGACAATCGCCGTGGACCACACCGGCACCTTGATCGACTGTCCGAAATAGCGGCCGTACACCTGTGACGAGCGATCGACGGTGAGCCAGCCCGTCGGCATCGCGACTACTTTCAATCTGGCGTTCACGCTGCGCTCTCCGCTATCAGAAGTTGGTGTTGGCTGCGCCCTTGAGTTGAAGCATCTCGCGCGCTTCGGCGGGCGTCGCGATATCGAGCGACAGGCCTTCGATCACCTGGCGTATCTTGCGTACCTGTGCCGCGCTCGATTCCGCGAGCTTGCCCGGCTCGATCCACAACGAATCTTCAAGGCCGACGCGTGCGTTCGAGCCTTGCGCCACGCCGATCGACGCGAGCGGAATCTGATTGCGTCCCGCGCCGAGAATGGACCACACGTAGTCCTTGCCGAACAGGCGATCCGCCGTGCGGCGCATATGCGCGAGGTCTTCCGGATGCGCGCCGATGCCGCCGAGCAGACCGAATACGCTTTGCACGAAGAACGGCGGCTTCGCGAGCCCACGGTCGACAAAATGCGCGAGGTTGTACAGATGCGAGATGTCGTAGCACTCGAACTCGAAACGCGTGCCGTTCGCCCCGCAAGACGTCAGGATGTATTCGATATCCGCGAACGTGTTCTTGAACACCAGATCGCGGCTGTTCTCCAGATGCTTGCGTTCCCAGTCGTACTTGAGTTCCTTGAAGCGCTCGAGCATCGGATACAGGCCGAAGTTCATCGAGCCCATGTTGAGCGACGCCACTTCCGGCTGAAAATGATGGGCGGGCTTCAGGCGTTCCGCGACCGTCATATGCGGGCTGCCGCCCGTGGTGAGGTTGATGACTGCATCGCATTCGGCCTTGATGCGCGGCAAGAACTCCTGGAACACGGCGGGGTCCTGGGTCGGATGACCGTCGTCCGGATCGCGCGCATGCAGATGGATGATCGCAGCGCCTTCTTTCGCCGCGGCAAGCGCGGCATCGCCGATCTGTTGAGGAGTGACCGGCAGATACGGCGACATCGACGGTGTATGGATTGCGCCCGTCGGCGCGCACGTGATGATGACCTTGCGTTTCGTTGCCATGTGAGCCTCGTGCGGTTAGAGGAATTCGACGTTGCCGCAGACGGATATCGCTTGTCCCGAGATGCCGCTGCCGGCGGGCGAACACAGAAAGAGCGCGGTGGCGGCCACTTCTTCCGGCGTGGTCATGCGGCGCAGCGAGATTTTGGCGAGATACTGCTTCTCCATCTCTTCGTAGGAAAGCTTGAGCTGCTTCGCGCGCGCTGCGATCACGCGCTCGATGCGCGGGCCTTTCACAATGCCGGGCTGTATCGCGTTGACACGGATATTCGAAGGCCCGAGTTCGATGGCAAGGCTCTTGGTCATGCCGACCACCGCCCATTTGGTCGCGGCATAAGGCGTGCGGAACGCATAACCAAGACGCCCGGCCACCGACGACAGCGCGATGATGGTGCCGCCGTCGCGCGCCTGCCTGAGAAGCGGCACCGCGCGGCGCGCGAAATAAAACTGCGCGTTGAGATTCACGTCGACCGTGTTGTTCCATTCCTGCTCGTCGAGCTCGTCGACGCCGCCGGTCGGCCCGGCAATGCCTGCGTTATTGACCAGCACGTCGAGACCGCCAAGCTCCGCCTGCACATCGACGAAAACGCGCTCCACGGCCGCGCGATCCGCCACGTCGGCGAGCGTCGCGGTGATGCGGTTCAGTTCGACACTTTCCTGGGCTTTTTGAAGCGCGTCGATCGCCTGCTGGCTCGCATCGCAAACATGCACGCGAGCACCTGCTTCGATGAACGCCTGGGCCATCACGAGGCCGATGCCCGATGCGCCGCCCGTGATAAGCACGCGCAAGCCCGCGTGCGGCTTCAGCATCTGAAGAACCGTCATTGTCTGTCTCCGTTGTCCGTGTTTTTACAACTCAGGCGCGTGCCTGTTCGCCGGGGTCTTCGCCGTCCTGTATCGCGCTTTGCAAGCGCTCCTTCAGATCGGCGGCGGCTTCGCCGATGTCCTGCTCGATGCCCGCGCGCGCTCCCTCGCCGTCGCTGCGCCACAGGGCCTCGACGATATGGCGGTGTGCATCCATCGACCTGCGCATGTGCGGAATGTCGGGGGCCACGAGATTCAGAAACGGGCCGATGCGCATCCACAAGTTCTGAATCGTGGACAGCGTGATATCGCTCGCGCCGTGCGCATAGATCGCGATGTGAAACTCGAAGTTGCTGCGCAGATAGGCCGGCACATCGCCCGCTTCGACGTGCGCGTTCATGGTGTCGAATACCTGTTGCAACACAGCGAGATCTTCGCGGCTCATGCGAGTCGCAGCCCGCTTTGCGACGGCGCCTTCGAGTGCGATACGCACGTCGCGCAACTCTTCGAGGAGTTCGACTGTCATGGGAGGGACGATGAGCGCGCGGCCCGGTCCGTCGATCAGCGCGCCCTCGGCTTGCAGGCGTGTGAGCGCCGCACGCACCGGCATGGTGGACGAGCCGACCGCGTCCGCCACGCTGCGCAGGCTCAGCAATTGTCCTGGCGCGAAGCGTCCGGTCATGATCGCTTCCTTGAGTTGCGCATAGACGCGACCGGCCATCGTTTCACGCGCCACGAGCTGAAGCTCGGGCAGGTCTGAACTCGTGCGTGGCGCCACTAATGCCTCCGTGGATTCGCTGCGATGTGAGATTCCGCTGCAAGTGTGACCTGTGATCACACTTGTGTTGAAAGAAGTTTGGCCTTTGCTCGAGCCCGAGTCAACCTTGGATTGCTAGGGGAAAACGCGGAAGGCTTTCCATCGCGTGCGACAAAAATCAGGCTTCAACCGATGCGGCGGCCGCAGTACAAAAACGCTCGGCTTAAATGAAACAGCCTGAATGCTCATGATCTCCAGTCAAGACGTCGCTGGTGCCGCGCTTACGTTTTGCCGATGCCGTCGAAGAAGAGATCGATCAGGTGGGTGACGCGGGATCTGGTTGTGCCGCCTTGCTCGACGGCGAGAGCGATCGCCGTCACGACACACACGAGATCGCCGATGGAGACGTCCTTTCGAACCGCCCCCGCCTTCTGGGCCCGCTCGAGCAGCCGGCGTCCTTCTTCACTGCCGGCGCGGCAGCCAGGCGTCCCTTCCTGTAATACCGTTCCGAGCAACGCAGCGAGCCCGCGATAGTGGTTCGCGTGGTTCACGAGCTCCTTGACGAAGGCGCGTAGGGACGCGATCGGTTCGAGCTTGTCATCGCGTGCGCGGCTTGCTTTGGCAAGCGACAGCAGGCGCTCATCACTCGCCGCGGCAAGCAGCGCGTCGCGCGTCGGGAAACGACGGTAGAGCGTGCCGATACCAACGTTGGCGCGCCTCGCGATATCGTCAAGCGAAACCTCAGCGCCGCGTTCGAGAAACAGCGCTTCCGCCGCTTCGAGAATGCGTTCCCGGTTGCGGGCTGCATCGGCGCGCAGCGGTGCTTCGTCGGTCGTCGAACACTTTCTGTTCATCGTTGCCTTGATTTCTGTTGATAAGTGGATGATGCCTCCATATACTAAGTGGAGCAATACTCCACTTAACGAGGAACGCATATGGCAAAGCGATTCGGGAACAAGGTCGTGGCAATCACCGGCGGCAGCGAGGGCATCGGCCTTGCGAGCGCCAGGCTTTTCGCGGAAGAAGGCGCGCGGGTCTACATCATGGGGCGCAGGCAAGCTCGACTGGACGAGGCGATACAGGAAATCGGCAACGGTGCGGTGGGCGTTCGGGGGGACGCGAGCAACCTCGCCGACCTTGATCGACTGTATGAGCGCATCCAGCACGACCACGGCAGGCTCGACGTGGTTTTCGCAAATGCAGGCGTTGCCGAAGTGGAGCCGCGTCCGCTGGGCACCATCGACGAGGAGGGTTTCGACAGGCTTTTCGGCCTCAACGTGCGCGGCATGCTCTTCACTGTGCAGAAGGCCTTGCCGCTACTTTCGTCGGGTAGCGTTGTCGTCCTCAATGGCTCGGTGGCTGGCAGCAAAGGCTTTCCTGGCCAGTCGCTCTACAACGCAAGCAAGGCGGCTGTGCGGTCGTTTGCGCGAAGCTGGACGACCGACCTGAAAGAGCGAGGCATTCGCGTGAACGTGGTCTCGCCGGGCGGGACCGAGACAAGCCCGATGCGAAGCTACCTCGATGCGCGGCCGGGAGTCGAAGATATGCTGAACCAGCTCGTGCCGCTGGGGCGTCTGGGCCAGCCGGATGAAGTCGCGCGCGCCGTGCTCTTTCTGGCGTCGAGCGAGAGCAGCTATATCGCGGGCGTTGAACTGTTCGTGGACGGCGGGTCCATTGCCGTTTGAGCCCTCGATGTCGCTGTCGCGCCGCTCTCGCCGGGCGGGCGCGGATTTCCGCGGCGAGTGAGCGAGGTTATGCCAGACGTACGAATGCGCGCGCCTGGCTCACTCGTCAGTCTGTGAGCGAAGAGAACCCACCGCATCGACAAGAATGCACCCTGCGTCATCGATATGTTTTTCCATCAACGCACAGGCACTCCGATCGTCTTTCGCTTTTATCGCTTCCAAAATCTCCAGATGCTCGTTTTCTGATTTGACGTCCCACTCAATCAGCGTCGATGTCGCATACATGTAGCGAAGTCGCGCCTCATGCAGGGCGTCAATATGTGAAAGCAGCCGAGGCATTTGGCAGGGTCGATAAATACTTGCATGGAATTCCCGGTTGGCGGCCTCCCACGTGCTGATGTCACGGGCCGTGTTCCCTTTGTGCATCGCGTTTTCTGCACACGTGATGTCATCTTGAGTCAGGTTGGGTATCGCGTACCGGAGCGCCAGAACCTCAAGTGCGGTACGCATCCGGGTAATCTCAATGATGGATGCCTGATCGAGCAGTGGGACATACACGCCTTTACGCTCGCGCGAAACCAGCAGGCCGCGAGCTTCCAGACGCCTGAATGCTTCCCGGACCGGAACGTGACTGGCATTGAACTCATCTGCGATTGCGTCCTGCCGAACTCGCGCTCCCGGCCTAAGATCGCCCCGGATAATCTGTTCGGCCAGCGCCGCCGCAATGCGTGCAGGAAGTGAATCCGAGCTGTCTACATCCACGTTTGCTTTCCCTATGCCGAAGGTGCCCAGATATCGCCGCAGGCAACCGAAACCGCTTCATTCAGCGTGCCGTTTTGTACCAGGCATTTTACCGCTTCGACATCGTCATGCACCCACCGATCGTTACCCATCATCGCAGGAACGACCGATCTGACTTTCTCCAGCGCCGTGGATGCGCCAAGGCCGAGCGGCAGGTGTGAGAGCGCTTGGCGACTAATATCGAGCGCCTGAGATGCAATCAGAATTTCGGCGCAGACAACCGCCTGCGCATTTTCAACAACCGTCCGCGTGCGCCGCGCAGCGAAACAGGAATTACTGATGTGGTCTTCCTGGTTACCTTTGGCAGGCAGACTCGTCACACTGGCTGGACTACATAGCCCTATGTTCTCGAGCACGAGTCCGGTACCCATACTCTGGATAACGGCGAAACCCGTGTTGATGCCCGGCTCGGTAGCGATCATGTTTCTCGGCAATCCGTAGTTGCAGGCCGGATCGATCAGCTGATTATTACGGCGATCACAGATTGCGCTCAGGTCGGTCGTCACCAACGCGAGAAGGTCCATCGCTTGCGCGACGTATTGTCCGTGAAAATGCCCGCACGAGACGATGTCGTAGCCTGCATCGGAAGCGAATATCAACGGATTGTCCGTTGCGCTATTCATCTCGGTGACGAGTATGCCGTCAATGTAATCGAGTGCATCAAGAACGGGCCCGTAGACCTGTGGCGCGCAGCGGAACGAATAGACGTCCTGTATCCGCGGTTGGACCGTGTCGCCCGGCGCGGCAAGAGCGTCCATCGGAATGGCACGTGCCTCGGTGCTGCATCGCATGGAACCATTGAGCAGCGTGCGAATGGCCGCAGCGACGCGGCGCTGCCCCGGATGTGGACGCGCTAGCATCACACGGTCTTCAAAGCAGGCCCGCTCCGCCCGCATTGCCTCCAACGACAACACCAGTGAGATCGTTGCGCTAGTCAGCAGGCGACGCGCGTCGAAAGCGGCGATGACCGCGTACGCCAACGACGCCGTCGAGCCATTGATCAATGCTGTCGCATCCTTTGCTTCCACATCGAAGGTCACTGGAAGGCCCGATCGCTCAAATGCTGAGCGCGCGCTTGTTACGGCGCCCTGGAACGTCACTTTCGATTGTTCCAGCCCAAGCAATGCACCGCTCATGATCGCCAACGGTGCAAGGTCCCCGCTGGCACCGACGCTTCCTTTTGCCGGGATGACGGGCGTAATGCCTTCGTTGAGCATCGCCACAAGCCGCTCGACCACTGCGACGCGTATGCCGGAGTGATTGCGAGCAAAGGTGTTCACCCGGATCGCCATCATCGCGCGCACGACCTCAAGCGGCATGTTTTCGCCGGTGCTCGCGGAGTGCGAGTGAATAAGATTGCGCTGAAACCGCGCGATGTCCGAAGCGCTGATACGTTGATTCTTCAAGGCTCCTACCCCGGTGTTGAACGCATACATCAGGGGAGCGTCGTCGACCAGCCAGTTTTCCTCGATGAATCCTCGAGTCGACAACAGATTCGCCCGAGCCGCGTCAGACAGACGAACGCGAGCGCCGTGACGCGCGATCGCGATGATCTGGTCGATCGTCAGATCGGAACCTGTGAGTGCGATTTCGTTTTTTGCCATGAGGGCCTCGAGTGGTTTTTATCTATTATCTATAGAATATGCTCGACTAGCAATCTTTTCGACGATCGCAACTCAATCGCACTAATAGTCAGTCATCGGGCACACCACTGTTTAGGCCGATAAGCCTGTCGACGAGAATCGCAATGAGTGTGGGGCTTCGGGGCGTGGGCCTGCGCTTGTGCTAGCGCTTCCCGGTTTCTTCCTGGAAAGTGCGGTCGTAGAAGTCCCGGATCGCCTGATACGCGAGCAAGCGATTTTTCTCGAGCAAAACGAGGTGCGTGGCTTCGCCTATTTCAGCCCACTGACGGTAAGGCGCGTTTCTGAGTTCGAGGAAAAGCGACTGCGCGAGGTCAATAGGCACATCGATATCCCACTCGCCATGGACAAGCAACACGGGCACACGAATCTCGGCCGGCTCGTAGTATTTTCGTCCCGCACGCCAGTAGTCACGGATATCCTGGATCGGGCCGTTACTGGCCCGCAACTGGTGCGGCGCGCGCTCCCGGCTCCAGGGATCCTCGGCCAGCGTGAAATCGGCCCACTGCTCGAACCAACCTTCCGGGACCAGGCTCGCGCGTCCGTGTTCCGGTGCGGTGCTGAGCCAGCGGGCCTTGCTTTCGCGCACCGGAACCAGGCGCCACGCGTCGAGCCTCCCGCCAGTGTCGATAGGAATCGGCCGATCGCTCAGCCACTGCGGCGCCAATAGGACCAGTTTATGGACCTTGTCGTTATTGCGGCTGGTATAGGCACCCGCCACTGTGCCGCCCCATGACATGCCAAATACCGATACTTTGTCCAGCTGGCGACGCTTGAGGACGTAATCGACCACGGTGCCGAGATCGGCCAACCCGATGTCGGTGCCGACGACCGGAGGACTCAGATCCGCTGCCTGCTCCATCTCCGCCGGGCGTGTTGAATGGCCGTAACCACGCACGTCGAGCGCATAGACGTCATATCCCGCCGCGGCAAGAAAGTCGATGAACGACATTCCGTTGAACGGAACGTCATACAGGCTTCCCGACGAAAAGGTGGCACCGTGAACCATGACGATGGTGCGTTCCGCCGTGAAGGTCTCGAGCGCGGCGGGGCGCTTGTTGCGAACGTAGAGGTCAATGCCGGGGGTACCGGTCGCTACGCGCAATTCCTCGAAGACAAGTTGCTTTCCTTTAACTACGATGTTCTGGCTCATGATGGGTAGCTCCTGGGTCTGGCTCATTATTCATAGCGCCAGGAGAAACGGTCGCCTTGGCTGGTGACGTAACCGGCCGATGTCTCGGCGAAGTGCGGGGTGAACAGCAGCAGATTGCGTTCGGCGCCCTGCTCCAGCACCCAGCGGCGCGACGCGCGGGCCTCGTCCTGCCATTCGCAGAACACCGAATTCCAGTCGGGGCGCACCACCTGCAACGGGTGATGCATGACGTCTCCGGTAAAGAGCGCCGCCTGCCCCTTCGAATGCAGTTCAATCGACATGTGGCCAATACTGTGTCCCTTGGTCGGGCGGAACACGAAGTTATCGAGGTACTCGCCCCCGTCGTTGCTGATGCGTTCGGCCTGCCCGGAGGCAATGATCGGCGCGACGCTGTCCTCGAATACGCCAAGGCTGGGCACGTTCACTTCGTTGTGGCTGTCGGGGCCGCCGTAATAGTCCTCCTCCGCCCTCGCGAACACGTGCCGCGCATTCGGGAAGGTCGGCACCCAACGGCCATCGACGAGCCGTGTATTCCAGCCGACATGGTCGACGTGAAGGTGCGTATGCAACACATAGTCGACTTCCTCAGGGCGCACGCCAACCGCGGCGAGCCGCTGCAGATACGGCGTGTTCAGATGATGGAAGATCTGATTCTGCGGCCGTTCCTTGTCGTTGCCGGAGCCGGTATCGATCAGGATGGTGTGATGCGGCGCGCGCACCAGCCACGTGTGAATGCTCTGGATCAGGTTTCCGGTCGTCGCGTCCATGTTGCTGGGCGTAAGCCAGTGAAGATTGGGCTCGAGTTGTTCAGGTTCCCACGCCGGGTAAAGAAAGGACGGCGGCGCGACGTTCAGGCGCATTTCTTCGATCTTGGTGACGGTCACATCACCGATCCGGTAGGTTTTGTTCGGATGAACCATGCTGGATCTCGCTTGGCTGAAAGGACGTCCGTAGTCTATGATTCGAACAACGAACGAACAAATCGATTCAAATCATGAGCTCCATCGATCACTTCAATTTATGGTCTTTCGACCTGAATCTCCTGGTCGCCTTCGATGCGCTGATGCGCGAGCGCAGCGTCACCAAGGCAGCTACGCGGTTGAAGATCCAGCAGTCGGCCATGAGCCACAACCTTGGTACGCTGCGTATGCTGTTCGATGACCAACTCTTCGTTCGTGTGGGGCACACAATGAAGCCGACGCCCCGATCTGAAGCGCTCGCGGCGGCAATCGGCACGGTTCTCGAGCAGGCTCAGCATGCGATCACTGCCCGCGAAAGGTTTCGTCCCGAAACCGAGGAGCGGACTTTTTCGATCGGCTTTTCGAGCGAGCTCGAGGTGCTCCTGATGCCGTGCTTGACCGCCCACGTACAAAGGTGTGCTCCAGGAATCCGGCTACTCGGTCGCCCGGCGCAACCGGGCGACGTGCACAGGATGCTGGATGACGGCGTGATCAATCTGGCGATTGGATGTTTTGGCGACGGCGCTGAACGGCATCGAAGGAAACTGCTGTTCGAACAGTCCTTGATGTGCTGCTTCAACCCCCGCCTGCTCAATCTGTCGGTGCCCGTCAGCCGAAGTGCGTACCTGGCTCAGAAACACGCCCTTGTCTCGCAAAACGCGAGTATTCGCGGATGCCTGGACGACGCCCTGCGCGCCGCCGGCGTTGAACTTGACGTGGCCATGGCTGCGCCCGAATTCCTGACCATTCTCGGCGCGGTCATGCAAACGCCTGTCATCGCTACGTTGCCGTCGAGGATCATCAAACGGTACGCCGCGCTGTTGGGGCTGGTGGCAAGCCCCGTCCCGTTCGACTTTAGAGTCACACCAATTTCGATGGTCTGGGCTGCCTATTCAGATCGAGACCCGGCTTCTGAGTGGCTACGGCAGCAGGTTGAACCAATCCTGGCGCAGATCGAGGAAGCCAGCCCGTCATTCGAAATCGCCACCGACAAGATTAGTTAAACCAAGGGGTCCTCCGGCGCGGTCCGGCCCGTTGTTCATACGGGCTCGTCAATGCGCGCGCTGAAGGGGGCGCCGAGCGGAGCGATGCGCAAACCGGGTCGCAAGTCCTTCCAGGGAAGATCGCGCGGATCGGCGCGCATGGCTCCCGGCGCTTTTGCGACGAGTGTCGCGCAAGCAATGGCGTCGAAGTCGGCACGAAAGTGCACCGAACTTTTGTTGACAAGAATGCGCATGTTCTCGGGTTCGATACCCGCCACCCGATAGAGATTGCGATCCATCATCTGAGGTGGACGTTCGCTGCTGACAATGACGAAAATCTCGTGGATTTTCAGCAATGCAGTCAGCCCCAACTGAACCTGCATGCCATTCAGCATTGGGCCATCGAACACACATTTCCCGTCCGACAGTTCGACGACTTCGAAAACACCACGAAAGCGCGCACCATTAGGCAAGCCGGATTCACCACCCAGTTCAATTTCCAGCGAGCGGCCGATGCCGGTCTGCTGTGCTGCGATAGCGGCCTCGGCATCATGAACAACGCCGAATGCAGCACTACTGGCGCCCTGGGCGATGAGTGCCCGAAGCATTCCGGTGGTGTTGGATTCGCCCCCGGCGCCCGGATTGTCCTGCGTATCGGCAATCACGACCGGTCTGTTCTTGCCGTCGGACAGCTGCATGGCTTGCGTCACGGCGTCCTCCGGCGTGAGGAAATCGACGGCCCAGTCCGCCTCTGAAAGCGCTATCCCGTCGAAAATTTGGCCGACGGCGGCTTCCACAGGATTCCTATGTGTCCCGTACGCCCACACCATCGGCCCGCATTCGGGGAAGTCGGCGGCAGGAAAGCCGAGTGTGAACGACATTGAGGCAAGACCGGCCTTCTCACGTTGCTCGACCTTCTCAAAGGCCGACTTTGCCGGGTCGACGAGGGTGCACATTGCGTTCAGGGGAATAAGAAAGGGCAACCGGCGCCAGGCGCAGTGCCAACGCTCTCCACCCAGAAGCGCCCGCAAAAGGCGAGCAGCTCGCGCGCCCGTTGCAGCCATGTCGACGTGGGGATAGGTTCGGTACGCGACAAGCGCGTCGGCGCAAGCAAGCATGCGCTCGGTGACATTCGCGTGCAAATCGAGCGACGCGACGATAGGAACGCGAGGTCCGATCACGCTTCGCAAGCGGGCTAGCAGTTCGCCTTCGCCATCGTTGGTCTGTTCGGCGACCATGGCGCCGTGCAGATCGAGGTAAACAGCATCCGGCACATGCATTCCAGCCGCCTCGACGATTTCGCCGGCAATCTTCTCATACGTGTCGTGCATAACGTGTGCCGAGGGACCTGCGCCTGCCCAAAGTACCGGGACAAGCGTATGACCGTCCGGTTCGATCTCGCTAATGAAGCCCCCGATCGGAAGGTTGACGTTTCGGAAACCAAGCACTTGCTGGCCGCGCCTCAACGCGGGGAACGTTTCACCATTCACGAAGTTCTGGTAGAGCGCCTTTCGCTCGACGAATGTATTGGTTTCGTGCTGGAAACCCGCGATCAATATTTTCATTTCCGCTTTGTCTGGTAGGTTTGACGGGTAATTGCCATGCCCGAGGCATAGACCGATGCAATAGCGCAGGCTTCAATGCTCGATCCAGACCCGCGCGCGCGGCAACAGCAAAATGCGGCCTTCGACGCTGCCTGACGGGCAGCACGCTGACAAAGACCGGTCCCTCGCCCCCCGGATGCACGATCTGACATACTGCTAACATTTCAACAGCCCGGAAGGTCGCACGGCTGTCGGGTTCATCGCGACTCGCCTCAGACGAGATCATTCCGACAGATCAGGAGAACCGAATGGCCATTGGTGAAATCAACCAGCGCCGTCTGCGCTACTTCCACGAAATTCTGGCGCGCGGCTCGATCCGCGCGGCGGCGGATGCGCTCAACACCGCGTCCTCAGTGCTGACACGACAGATGAAGCTGCTCGAGGACGAAATCGGCACGCCGTTGTTCGAACGCGGCAATCGCGGCGTCGCGCCGACCGAGGCAGCGCACGCGCTGCTCGCGTACTGGCGCGGCTGCCAGTCCGAACGCGCGGTGTTTGAAAATACGCTGCAAAATTTGAACGGCCTTCAGATCGGCAGCGTGCGCCTGGCCATCAGCGAAGGCTTCGTCGACCCGCTCATGGATCATGTGCTGACACCGTTTATCAACGCGCATCCGCAATTGAACATTAGTGCGAAAACGCTTGCGGTCAACGACGTCATCAGCGAAGTTGCGAACGATGAGGTGGACATCGGCCTCGCGTACAACCCGCAGCCCGCGGCGCGTGTGACGCAGCATGCGATCGCCGCGAACCCGGTCTGCGTGCTGATGTCGGGCGCGCACACGCTCGCGTCGCGGAACACACCGCTGACAATCGCCGAACTCGCGCCGTTTCCACTCGCGCTGATGTCGTCGGCTTTCGGGCTGGGCCAGATCGTGCGCACGGTCGCCGACCTTGAGCGCGTGCGGCTGACGCCGGCGCTCGTGTCGAACTCGGTCGCGATGCTTAAGCGATTCGTGCGCAGCGGCAACGGCGTTACCTTCCTGACGTACGCGGCGACGCTCATTGATAGCGCGGATCCGGCCTTCTGCGTCGCGCCGCTCGCGCATCCCCTGTTCGGTGCGGCACAGTCGTGCGTGCTGGTCCGCGAGGGCCGTCGATTGCCGAATGCCGCGCAACGCGTGCTCGATCTGATCGTCGAGCAAATGCCGCTATTCGGCTCCGAAGTGCATGTGAGCAGTGCGCTTGTGCGATGCTGACCGAGCGATGCCGAAAAGGCAGCGCAACGGCGATGCGATTGCTGTTGTGCCCGACGTTTTGACCGGGAAACATTGTCCACACCTCCCATCCCCCGACGGTGTATGACAACATGCAAAACGACGCCACGTGGCCGTTGACGACCTCCACGAATAACCTGTTTGCGCGGATCAACTGGCGGCTCCTGCCTTTCTTGACGCTGTGCTATGTGTTTGCGTATCTCGACCGGATCAATATCGGTTTCGCAAAGTTGCAGATGCAGGCCGACGTCGGCCTGAGCGACGCCGCGTACGGTCTCGGCGCCGGCGTCTTCTTTCTCAGCTACATGCTTTTCGAGATTCCGAGCAACATCCTGCTCCCGAAAATCGGCGCGCGGCGCACGCTGAGCCGCATCATGATCCTCTGGGGACTGACCTCGGCGAGCATGATGTTCGTCACCAGCGCGAACGCGTTCTACGTGATCCGCTTCCTGCTCGGCGTGTTCGAAGCTGGCTTCGCGCCCGGGCTGATTTTCTACCTGACCTACTGGTACCCCCAGAACCGGATGGCACGCGCGATCACCGTGATCATGCTGTGCGGGCCGATCGGCGGGATCTTCGGCGCGCCGCTGTCGACCGGCACGATGATGCTGCTGGACACGGTCGGCGGCCTCCACGGCTGGCAATGGATGTTCATTGCCGAGGGACTGCCGAGCGTCTTGCTCGGCGTGTTCGGCCTATTCTGGATCACCGATCGCCCGGCCGAAGCGAAATGGCTCAGCGACACCGACAAGCGTCTGCTCGCCGCCGAGCTGAAGCACGACACAGCAGGCAACGAACCTCGTCACCATTCGTTCCGCCAAGTGGTCTCCGATCCACGCGTGCTGCTTCTCGGCGTCTCGTACTTCTGCATCATCTGCGGGCATTACACCGTGAGCTTCTGGCTGCCGACCATCCTTAAGAGCGCTGGCGTCACCAGCACAATGACGATCGGCATCCTCGCGGCGATTCCCTACATCGCGGCGATCTTTGCGATGGTCTGGTGGGGACGCCGCTCGGACCGTCTTGGCGAGCGCCGCTGGCACACGGTGTCGATGCTCACGCTAGCCGCCGTCGCGTTGCTGATCGCCGCGCTGAACGATACCAGCCTGCTGATCACCATCATCAGCCTCACGGTGGCGACCGCCGGGCTGTGGGCCGCGTACACGGTATTCTGGGCGATGCCGTCCGACTATATGAAGGGCGACACGGCAGCCGGCGGCGTCGCGCTTGTCAACACGATCGGACTGTTCGGAGGCTTCGTGAGTCCGACCTTAATCGGCTATTTCAAGACACTGACGGGTACGATGCAGGCCGGCCTGCTCGGCATGGTCGGAATTCTCGTGATGGGTAGTCTGCTGCTGTTGTTCAACCGCCTGCCTTCGCCGGCAGGCACACAGGATCTCGCCGCCGCGGAGTTCGAGTCGTCATGAATGCAGCCGTTCTCCTACGTGCCCGACTGAGACAGCGGATGAGCAGACCGCGCACGCTTGCTGCTCCCGGCACCTTCGATCCGCTATCGGCGTTGCAGGTTCAACGCGCAGGCTTCGAGGTCGCCTACGTCGGTAGCTATGCGCTATCGACCAGCGTCGGGCAACCAGACGTCGGCTGGCTCGATCTGACGACGCTGTGCGCGAGGCTCGCCGAGTTCTGCGACGTACTGAGCATTCCCCTGATCGCGGATGCCGAAGGCGGCTTCTTCAACGCGACAGGTATCGGCAAGACGATCCGCGCTCTCGAGCGAACCGGCGTTAGTGCGATCCATATCGAGGATCACGTCAGCGGCAAACACACCAATATGCCAAAAGCAGTGCTCTCGACGAGGGAAATGGTACAGAAGATCCGCGCGGCGCTCGATGCGCGCGAAGATCCGAACTTCCAGATCATCGCGCGCACTGATATCGCCGACGTCACCGGCAGTCCACTGGATGCGCTAGAACGAATGCTCGCGTATCTTGACGCTGGGGCCGACGCGGTCATGCCGGGCGCGCTTGATGTCGCCCAACTGGCGACAATCCGCGCGCGGATTCCGGGCAAGGTCGTGCTGGTCAACACGGCCGGCGCGAGCGTCGCCGACGAGCAGGCGGCCGGAGTCGACGTCGCGATCTATCACGGCCTATGCCTGCAAGCGGCACAACATGCCATTGAGCAAAGCCTGCGGACGTTCACGGAACAACGCGATATTCGTGCACTTGATGGATCGCTCGCGTCCAGCGCCGCGCTCGACGCACTTACCGGTTACGAAGACTTCAATCGGCGCGCCGCTGAATATGGCTTGATCGATCCATGAACGAACATCCGGGCGCTCGTCTCTCGAAGTGTCCTGACACCGAAACTGCGACGCCTCTTCAGCGGAACGTGTCGAACGCGGAGCGCGTAAGCCGATCGAGGAAGACCATCAGTTCATCGCCCGCGACCGTCGCTTCGTCGGCCGCACCCTTCGCGATCGCGCGCAGCACGGCCGCGTGGCGAGCGGCGCCCTCCGCAAAAGCCTCGCTCTGCTGTACGTGCACGAACCAGAAGCGCCGTGATTGAGCATGGATGACCTGCATGGTCGTCGTGAGCATCGAGTTGTGCGTTGCGGTGACTTCCAGTTCGTGGATCGCGCGATTCACCCGGAAATATTCATTCACATTGCGCTGCCTGGCCGCCCGGACGATGTGGTCGGCGAGCGATTTCATCTCCGTGCGCTGCTCGCTTGTGGCGCGCGCGCATGCTGCTGCCACGACAAGAGGCTCCAAGGCGCGACGCACTTCCAGCAGTTCCAGTTGCTTGCGAACATCGACGGTCGACACGAATGTGCCGCGCCGCGGATGTGTTTCCACGAACCCGAACTGCTTCAGGCGCGCCAGTGCCTCGCGCACTGGCGTGCGGCCCACGTTGATCTCGTTTGCGAGTTGCACCTCGGACACGAGCGCGCCCGGTGGCAGTGCCCGCGTCACGATCATCTCTTCTAGACGCCGATAGGCGTAATCCACCTTGGGCTCGTTTGCATCGGGGTCGGCGGGCGTGGCACGCGTGCTGGATTTCGTCATGAAAGCCGGTTAGAGAGTTCGATTGGACCAAAGTGAGTATTACATATCGGCCGCGTGAGGCGGCTTGCGCCGGCCCCGATCCTGCCGCACCGTGCGCTTCGCGATGCGCCCTCGGGGTTAACCTGCAATCGACAGCGGTTGACGCGGCCTCACTCCAATCGCTATCCTGATGTTGTGCTGACATGTCAGGAGTATATTATGAGTTTATCAGTAGTGGAACATCGCCTGGTCGATGCACTTTCCACCGACGTTCTCGTCGTTGGCGGCGGCGCGGCGGGCGTGGCGGCTGCCGTCACGGCGCGAAGGCAAGGCTTGCGCGTCACTGTGCTCGAACGCTATGGCTTTTGCGGAGGCGGCGCGGTCGCGGGCCTCTCTGGCACTGTCTGCGGTCTGTATCTCGCGACGGAGCGCGCCGGCGCCAAGCCCGAGCAGGTCGTCTTCGGTTTCGCGGACGAATTCGTGCGCGCGCTGGAAACGCGCGGAGGACTGGCGGACCCCGTCCGGTACGGGCGCACCTGGACGCGCGTGCACGATCCGTTGATCTGGCGCGATACCGCCGACGCGCTGCTCGCCGGTGCCGGCGTGCAGGTGATCTATCACTCGATCGCGACCGGCGCGCTGATGGATGGGGCGCGCGTGGAGGGCGTACGGGCATGGACCAAGCAAGGTCCGCTCGATATCCGCGTGAAGCTGACCATCGACGCAAGCGGTGACGCGGACGTCGTCGCGATGGCGGGCCTGTCGAGCTTCATCGGTCATGACGGACGTGTGCAGAACCCGACGATGATCTTCCGCCTGCTGGGCGTCGATATCGGACGCTTTCTCGCTGCCTACGGCGACGACACCATCATGGGCGAAGAAGTCTCGCTGAAACTGCGCGCCGCCGCAGACGCGGGCGCGAATCTGCCGCGCGCCAAGATCTGGCTCTTCACGACGACGCGGCCCGGGGAATTGCTCTGCAACTGCACGCGCGTGACCGGTGCGGACGGCCGCGAGTTGAACTCGCTGCTGCGCGATGACTTCACCGAAGCGGAAATCGAAGGGCGCAAGCAGGTGCATGCGTACGCACAGTTCTTCCGGAAGAACCTCGCGGGATGCGAAAACGCCTTCGTCAACGACACGGGCATGCAGGTGGGCATACGCCAGAGCCGGCAGGTCAGCGGAGTCACGCGCCTGTTGAACGACGACGTGCTCGCGGCTCGCAAGTTCGACGACGGCATCGCCGTATCGCCGTGGCCAATCGAGCTGCATGCGGGTGCAAAGCCGAAGGTCGAGTGGATTCTCGACGACTTTTACACGGTGCCGTATGGCTGCTTCGTGCCGCAGTCGGGAGATGGCCTGCTCGTGGCCGGCCGCTGCCTGTCGGCGGAACACGAGGCGGTCGCCTCGGCGCGCGTCACCGCGCAGTGCTTCTCGTACGGGCACGCGATCGGACATGCGGCGGCCATCGCCATCAACGAAAGATTGGAGCCCCGTCAGGTGGAGCCGTCGGCGATCCGCCGCGCGCTCGACCGCGACGGCGCACAACTGAGCTAAGGAGAATACAAATGCAAATCGAAGACATCGGCGGCGTGCGGCAACTCGTGCTCGACCGTCCGCAGCGGCGCAACGCGCTCAGTCAGGCGCTGATGGAGCAACTCGAACAGGAATTGCGGAGGGCGGAAAGCGACGCTTCGGTCGCCGCGATCGTGCTGTCGGGCGCCCCACCGGCCTTTTGCGCGGGCAGCGACCTGAAGGAGCTCGGCGGCCTCTCGATCGATCACATGTGCGAACACGAACTCGAAACGGCGCGGATCGCGCGCGGCATAGCGGGACTATCGAAGCCGGTGATTGCCGCGGTGGAGGGCTTCGCGCTCGGCGGCGGCTTCATTCTCGCGGTGTCGTGCGATCTCGTCGTGAGCGCTGTCAACGCACGCTGGCATCTTCCCGAGGTGCCGAACGGCTGGCTGCCGCCGTGGGGCCTGCAGGCGCTCATCGCGCGGGTCGGCGCGGTCCGGGCGCGCATGCTCGTGTGGGGCGACGAACCCATCGACGGCGTGGAAGCACACCGGTTGGGCGTCGCTGACCATTTGGCCGAAGCAGGTCATGTCGACGCGCGGGCAATCGCGCTCGCGCAACGCCTCGCCAGACTCCCACGCGGTGCTGTCGCGTCGGCCAAGCGCTTTTTCGAGCCGTTCATCGCGCTCGATGGCGAGCGTCTGGACCGAGAAGCAGCCCGCATTTTTGCCGACGACTGCAAGTCCGATGCGGCCCAACAAATCTTCGCAAAATTCGCGGTGAAATCATGAATATGAGCAAGGTCGTGACGGGCAGGCAGGCCGTGGAATCAATCAGGGACGGCCAGACCGTCGCATCCGTCGGCGTCATCGGCTGGGTCGTGCCGGACGCCACGCTCGCGGCACTCGGCAAGCGCTTCGAGGACACCGGTACGCCGCGCAACCTGACGTTCTATTTCCCGTGCGGAACGGGCGACGCCGTCGGCATCAAGGGTATGGACCATGTCGCGCGTGAGGGCCTGATGAAGCGCATCGTCGCAGGTTCCTATATCAATCCCATCGATCCGCGCACGGGCAAGCGGCCCGCGCTGATGCAACTCATCCAGGAGAACCGCATCGAGGCGTATTCGTGGCCGATCGGTGCGTCGATGCACTGGCTGCGCGAAGTCGCACGAAAGAGCCCCGGCTATGTGACGCGCATCGGCGTGGGCACGTATGCGGACCCCGCTCAGGGCGGCGGCAAGTTCACCGCGCGCTGCACGGACGATCTTATCCAGAAGATCACGCTAAACGGTGAGGAATGCCTCTTCTATCCAACCTGGCCGATCGATGTTGCAATCATCCGCGCAAGCAGCGCCGACGAATTCGGCAACTTGTCCTTCGAGGACGAGCCGCTTGTCTCGTCCGGCCTCGCACTCGCGCTCGCGGCGAAGGCCAGCGGCGGACGCGTAATCGCGCAGGTGCGACGCATCGTCGGACGAGGCGAACGGCCCGCGACACAAGTGCGCCTGCCGGGCATCTTCGTCGATTCGATCGTCGTCGATGCGGAAATGATGATGACGACCGGCACGCCCTACGATCGCAACTACCTTGTCTCGGCGGGCGATCGCCACGTGTTTCCTTCGATTCCGTTCGGGCCGGACAAGGTCATCGCGCGGCGCGCGGCGCTCGAGGTCAGGAAGCGCGAGCTCGGCATCTTCGGCTTCGGCGCAGCGGCCGACATTCCGCTCATTCTTGCGGAGCAAGGTCTGATCGATCCGCAGACCGGTTCCGAGGATTACTGGTTCACCACCGAGCACGGCTCTTACGGCGGCATCGTGATGAACGGCTGGCAGTTCTCTGCGAACCTGCATCCGAGCGCGCTGCTCGACGGCCTTCAGCAGTTCGACGTCATCGACGGCGGCTTGTGCGAATTCGCCGCGCTCGCATTCGCCGAATACGACTCGCATGGAAGCGTGAACGTCAGCAAGTTCGGACGCGCGAATCCCGGCGCGGGCGGCTTCACCGATATCGCGGCCAACGCGAAGCGGCTCGTGTTCACCGGCACGTTCACAACCGGCGGGCTCGACGTCGACTATGCAAACGGCCGGATGAACATTCGCCGCGAGGGGAAGGTCAGCAAATTCGTGCGCGACGCCCAGAGCATCACGTATTCCGTTCGCAACGGCGTCGCGCGCGGCCAGAGCGCGCTGATCGTCACAGAGCGCGCAGTCTTCGAAGCCACGAACGACGGGCTCGTGCTGCGCGAGATCGCACCGGGTATCGACGTGCGGCGCGATGTGCTCGACCACATGGCGTTCGCACCCGCGCTCATCCTCGATCCGCTGCCGCTCATGGACGCGGCGCTCCTCCAACCCGGCGTGCAGGCAGGCGCCGATCTCGACGAAACCGCGCTCGGCGAACACGAAGTTTCGTAAGCGCCACCCGGGCGCTCCCAATCCAATAGACACGCGTCAGGAGAAGCGCCCGCAAGGCACTTCTTCCGGCGACGCGCGTCCATCGGTTGCGCGGCGGCGACCCAATCCCTATCGCATGCAGGAGACACTCATGCAGCTCCGCTCACTACGCTGGTTCATCGTACTCATGCTGTTTCTCGCCGGCGCGATCAGCTACCTCGACCGCGCTGCGCTGTCGGTTGCTGCGCCGCTTATCGCGAAAGATCTCCAACTTACGCCCGCGGAACTGGGCATCGTGTTCAGCGTGTTCTTCGTCGGGTATTCGCTGTTCTGCTTCGTCGGTGGCTATGCGGCCGACAGGTTCGGCGCGAAGCGCGTGCTCGTTGCGAGCATGTCGCTGTGGTCCGTGTTCTGCGGACTCACGGCGGGCGTCGTAGGCATGGGTTCGCTGATCGTCGTGCGTGTGATCTTCGGTGCAGGCGAAGGACCGTATGCGACGTGCACGAACAAGATGATTAGCGGCTGGTTCGGGCGCAACAAGCAGGCGAGCGCCGTCGGCTATGCGAACGCGGGACAGCAATTCGGCGGCGCGATCGCCGGGCCGATCGTCGGCATGCTGGCGCTTTCCGTCGGCTGGCGCGTGTCGTTTGTCGTGATCGCGGCGCTCGGGCTCGTCTGGGTCGCGCTATGGGCACTGCTGGTCACCGACCGTCCGCAAGAGAACCGCTGGCTTGACGCAAAGCCCGCGCATCATCGCGACGACACGCCCGTTGAATGCGCATCTGTCACCGAAGACGACGGCCGGCCGCTCGGCGCGTGGCTGCGCAGTCCATCGATTCTTGCGACGGCCTTCGCCTTCTTCGGCTACGCCTACATCCTGTACTTCTTTCTCTCGTGGTTCCCGAGCTATCTGACGATGGAACGCCATCTCAGCCTGCAGTCAATGAGCTTCGTGAACGTCATTCCATGGGCGTGCGGGGCCGTCGGTATTGCACTCGGCGGTGTGATATCGGACCTCATCTACCGCGCTACGGGGAGAGCCGTGCTCTCCCGCAAGATCGTCATCGTGACGAGCCTGGTCGTATCCGCCGTGTGCGTTGCACTGGCGGGCCGCGTCGCGACCCTTCCGCTCGCCGTCGCGCTGATGGCCGTCACCGTGTTCTTCATGAACCTCACGCTGGGCGCGTATTGGGGAATCATTCTCGACACCGTCCCGCACACGCGCATGGGCAGCGTCGGCGGCTTCATGCATCTGATCGCGAACACGGCGGGCATTCTCGCGCCCGCAGCGACAGGCTTTCTGGTGCAGGCGACCTCTGTGTTCGCAAGCGCATTCATGCTGAGTGGCGCCATCGCCCTGCTCGGTGCACTGGCAGTCGCGGTCTTTGTACGCGCGCCACGCGCACCGGCCGACCAGAGCCTCACACCCGAAATCGCGACGTCGACGCGATAAACACATACGACTAGCCAAGGAGACAAAAATGCGGCCTCGCGTAGCTTACCGATGGATCATCGCGTTCGTGCTGTTCATCGCGTACAGCATCCAGTATCTCGATCGCGTGAAGAGCAGCGTGCTCAATCCAGCGATCGCTCACGACATCGGATTGACGACCGCGGATATCGGCACCGGCGCCTTCCTGATGCTGCTCTTCTACGGACCCGCGCAATACGTATCGGGCTTGCTGACGGACCGTTTCGGCGCCAGGAAAATGCTGATCTTCTCGGTCATCGTCTGGTCCGCAATGACGATGTATATGGGGCTCATCCAGACGCGCGAAGAATACCTCTGGCGGATGGCGATCTTCGGTATGCTGGTGGGCACCGAATACGTTCCTTCGGCGCGCGTGCTCATGCGCTGGTTCAACAAGGAAGGCCGCGCGCGTGCGCAAACCGTTCTGGCGTGGGCGTGGATTATCACGCCCGCATGGGCGAGCGTCCTTGCTACGCAATTCGCGGCGCACGCGGACAGCTGGCGCATCGTGTTTTTTGTCACGGGCGCGCTCGGGGTGGTGCCGCTCGCCCTGATCGCGGTGTTCGTGTTCGACCGGCCGGAGCACTATCGCCATGCGACCGAAGCCGATCTCGAATACGCGTACCGCGACGAGCTCGAAGCAGGCACGATCACACGCGGACAATATGCATCGGCGCAAAAGACCATTCTCAAGGGCGCCGGCGTGCGCTTTCTCGATCTGTTCAAGAATCGCACGTATGTCGCAGTCGTTTTCGTCGATATCGTGATGCAGATTACGCTCTACGGCGCGCTCACGTGGATTCCGCTATACCTGTCCGACACCTTCGGCTTCAAAATGCAGACGATGGGCTGGTGGAGCGGCCTCTACTTCGCGGCAGGCGCAATCGGCAGCTTCATCTCATCGTACATGTCGGACAAAGTCTTCAAGGGTAACCGCAAGATCATGATCCTCGTGTGTTTCATCGGGCTCGCGCCGTTCGTGGTTCTGCTCGGCACGTTGCAACAGGCAAATCAGGTTCTGCTCGCGGTCGCGCTCTGCGGCATGGGATTCTTCGGGAACATGGCATGGGGCCCGTTCCTCGCGCTGCCTGCCGAAATCTTTTCCCCCGAGGTTTATGGTAAGGCGATGGGCTTTGTCAATGGCGCGGGCTACTTCGTCGCGGCTTTCTCCGCGAAGATCTTTGCAGCGCTCGTGGTCGTCGACGCATCGGGCCACAAGACCTATACCAACGGCTGGTTTTTCATCGCGTTCTGTGTGGTGGCGGGAATTGTCGCGGCGAGTTTCATCCGGACCACGGGTCGAGCCCCAACGATTGCGATACGTTCTGCGACGTCTTCATGACGCAGCCGATTCGGCTGAGCACCCAGGACTTCCATCGCGGTCTCCGTACCGGAGTGGCCTAAAAGCCTTCGACCACCTGCACCCTATGCAGACTAGCTGCCCGCCTGAATTGCGAGCGCTAGTGGTCGAGTTCCTGCATATCTGCCGCACATCAACGCTGCTTTGTCGCAGACAGGCGCCGAAATGTGATGTATTCACGATCGCGGTGACTGCACTTCGTGCAATTCGCTCACGCCGTGCCTCGATCGGATGAACACTTTCGAACAGCGTCGTGCGGCAGCGCGCTGCGAGCTCGCGTGCATCGGCTAGCGAGACGACATGCAGTGGCCCCAGCATATCGGCTCACGACGCAGCGCGCACTGCTTCGTTCGCAGGATTCGGCATTCTCATTGGCCGGCTCGCCTCCGGCATACTCGCGGATCGCGTGCACGCACCGATCGTGGCCTGCCTTTTCTTAACGGCCGGCGCGGCCGGGTTTGTCCTGCTAGCGCAACTCGACAGCTACCCCAGCGCGCTATTCGCCTCGGCGCTCGTCGGGCTTGCAATTGGCGAAGGCGACCTTCTATCGCATCTCCTCGCCCGCTCGTATATCGGCTTGAAGCGCTTCGGCCTGTTCTATGGGATCGCGTTTTCGGGCTACGCCTTTGGCGCAGTGTCTGGAGCGGTCGCGGTCGGGAGGTATTTCGACTTGCGGCACAACTATGGACTACCGCTGCAAGTCGCCCCGCTTCTGCCGCTTGCGGCCGGCGTTCTGCTGCTGTCGCTTGGAAGTTGTGTGAAGCCCGGCACACGGGTTAGGGTGCCCTGAAGCACGCAGCGACCGACTGACGTGTGAATGCGGGAGCCCTGCGTACCGCAGGGCGTTGATACCTGCCCGCTGCACGCCCGACGGCTCGACCGGCTGCAACGCCGTCAATGACCGTCGGCAGTTAGCTGCGTTCAGTTGACGCTATTCGAAATCGAAATGCATGCGCCATTCGAATAGCGTTCAACAGGGCTGCCCGCGTCAGGCAATCCATCCGCCGTCGACTGTCAGGCTTTCGCCGGTCGTGTAGCCTGCTTCGGGGCTGGCGAGATATGCGACGGCCGCCGCGATTTCTGCCGGTTTGCCGAAACGGCCGACGCTCGCGAGCTTTACCATCGTCGCGTGATCTTCCGTGCCGGGCTGCGGAGCAAGTTCTGTATCGATCGGGCCGGGCTGGACAGCATTCACGGTCACGCCGTATTTGCCGAGTTCACGCGACAGCCCGCGCGTGAAGCCTCTGAGAGCGAACTTCGACGCGATGTAGAGCGTCACGCCAGGCAGCGGCGCGGCTTCGCCAAAGGCCGAGCCTACGTTGATGATGCGCCCCCAGCCAGCCGCGACCATGCGCGCCGCCGCGTCTTTTGCCAGTTCGATCGGCGCACGAACATTCAAGTTGAAGTGCGTGTCGTACGAGCTCTCCGAAGAATCGAGAAATGGTCCGTACTCGACTGTGCCCGCGTTGTTGACAAGGATGTCGAGCCGCCCCTCGAAACGGCCGCCGAACGCGCCGTTCAGCGAGTCGACGAGGCTTCTGACGCCTTCCGGTTTCGACAGGTCGGCGCCCACAGCTTCAGCCTCGCCGCCGGCATTGCGGATCTCGTTGACGACTGCTTGGGCGCGCTCCGCACTCGACGCATAGTGAACGATGACGGATGCACCATCGCGCGCAAGACGTGCCGCAATGGCTGCACCGATTCCGCGCGAAGCGCCGGTAACGAGGGCGAGTTTGCCTTTCAGAGCTTGAGTCATGGTTTTCCTCAACGGGTAGGTTTTGAATCGGTTCTCCGGCATGAACTGCAGGAAAGACCGCTGCATCAGAGCCAATCTGTGATGCATTGGTTGATGCGTATCCTCCGCTCAGGCGGCGTCGTACGGTAGTCGTGGCCGAGGAATAGCTCCTATTCCTGCGGCAAGGGAACAGGTCGGGGCGAATCGAACCGGGCTGCACTGCGGCTAGGCAATCGGGTCGTCGCTGGATTTGTGCTCATTGAGAATGTGCTCGACGAACGCGACGAACGCGCGCGCTTTCGCTGTCGTCATACGCCCGGCCGGAAAAACTGCCCACAGGTCGATGGTGGGCAAGGGCCAGTCAGTCAGGACGGCCTGCACCGTGCCGTCCGCGAGTTCAGGCGCGAACATCCATTCCGATGCGACAGCAAGGCCCATGTGAGCGAGCACTGCCGTGCGCATGCCTTCAGCCGCGTTCACGCTGATTCGGCCGGACAGGGTCACGGTTGAATCAGATCCATCATCGCGGCTGAACAACCATGATTCACCGCCGCCTCGCACGGAATAGACGACCGCCTGATGCCGGCCGAGGTCGACAGGTGTTTGCGGAACTCCGGCTTCCGCGAAATATGACGGCGTGCCGACTACGACTCTCCGCCCGCTCGCGATGCGACGCGCAGTCATGGACGAGTCGTCCAGCGTGCCCATACGCAAAGCGACATCGACGCCCTCTTCCAGTAAATCGACGGACCGGTCGTCAAGCACGATGTCGATGCTCAGATTGGGGTGTTGATGGAGGAAAGACTTTAGCGCCGGCAAAACGTGCAGCCGGGCGAAGGTGACGGCCGCGCCTATGCGCAGTTGCCCCGACAGACCATCGGAAGACTCGCGCACTGCCTGTTCGGCTTGATCTGCCTCATGGATGGCCCTGAGCGCGTGCTCATAGAACCGCTGCCCGGCAGCCGTCGGCGCCAAGCCACGAGTCGATCGTAATAGCAAACGGGCGCCCAGACGTTCCTCCAGTTGGGCGACCGCCTTTGAGACAGCTGGCTGACCTAGCTTCAACCGACGGGCGGCGGCAGAGAATGAACCCGCATCGACAACCGTCACAAACGTTTCCATCGTCACCATGCGGTCCATGCGCATCCTCCTGGCAAGCTTGTCGGCGAAAATGCGCAGTGTAGCGAAACGGCGAGCGGCTCAGGAGGACATGTCAGTACCGTTTCCGATACCGACAGTTCCATCAGGTAATCAGGTATAGCCCAGACCGTGCAGCCCCATGCCGGACAATGGTGTCAGGGCGCAATTTCGCAGGCGCCCCCGACGCGCTGCCGCCTATCGCGCCGTCACGAGATCAAAGGCACGTAATGGAGCGGTCCGATCGTCGAGGCGAACTTTTCGGGGACATCAGTTCGGCCATTGCCGGAACTCAGGTGACGATGTCCGTGAGGCAGTTGTAGATCGGGCCCCTGCCGTTCGTGTATCAATTGGCCCAATGCAGGGTCCGGATGTCAGCGAACGCGTGCTTTCGGACCCGAAGCGGTCGTCGGGCCCGTGCTTACCCGAAGGGCGCTTTCAAGCTATAACGGCCATTCTGACGGTCGTTTTGGTCGGCGGGTCATCGGGGTCGTTGCAGCCGTTCGAGTGTCGGCCACTGTTAGCGACCTCGACTCTTATGTCAGCCTTTCCCCGTTGTCGCCGCGGCGCTCACACGCACCCGCAGCGAGAGGCCGCCGTGGCGATCGATATCAATGGTTCGGCGATGCAAGAAGACCGATCCGCCCGACCTGGTCGAAGGGGATGTCTGCGCATGCCGCCTCGGTTCTCCTTTTCGCTACGCACCGGACGGTCCAAGGTGATCGGAATCACTGAGCCTGGAAATCCACAAGCCGACGCCAATACTCATCCTGTCGCCCCTCGGGACTTCCTTCCTGCTGCCACAGAACGTAGGCGCGCTCCCGAAGATGCTGGTCGAGAGCACGATGCCAGTATTCTTCCGCACGCCTTTCAGGGCGTCCTTCTTTCTCCCAGAGCAGATAGGCGCGTTCCCGAACAGCCTGCTCCAGGCCCGATTTCGTTTCCGAGTCCCTCAAGAAGTCATCGCCGTAGGGAGCCATCTGACCGCCCCGGCTCGTGTGCATCCTGGCCGTCAGGGTACCGAGTTCAGCGTCCGGCACAAGCCGGCTGTGCGCTGCTGCTTCCAGCGCCTTGGCCAGGTATTCGGAGTCGTCGGCGTTGCCCGACTCGCCCAGCGTAATCGGGTATGTGTGCAGCACAGTGCCGCTGCGGTCTATTACGTCAACCAGTCGCTCGATCATGATCGTCTTCCAGGTGTTTTCGTTGGGATGGAGGGGCCAGCCCACTGCTGGCCCCGGACCTGCACCGCTTGGGACGCCAATAGCGGCCCGCACAACTTGAACGCGTATCATGCCTGGCGGTAGGCCCGCACAAGGCCATTGGGACGAACCTCCGTCAGCGCGCTGCATTCAAACGCTATGACAAATTGCACACGGACCGGGGAAGTTTCCGAAGAGCAGGCTTTTCAGCTTCTCGTCGCAGGTGACAGGAAGTGCGCAATTTTCGTGCTGGACCCGGACGGTTTCATCAGAACGTGGAATGCCGGCGCCAACGCTTCACGGGCGATGCTGCCAGTGAAATCATCAGCCTGCACTTTTCGTTTTTTTGAGGAAGCATGACCGCGCTACCAACCGCTGAGCAGCAGGTCAATACGAATGGTATCGACTGGCGCTCTCAGTCCGAGCGAATTTTTCTATGCGGACCTGCATAACGTTTCGGAAAACTGAACTCCAGGGATGCAGGTAAATAAAGACGTCGATGCCAGCCAAAGGGTATACAGTGGGGAGACCGGTCGTCCATGAGCGACCTCCAGCTTAGGAGCCCCATCATGCGATCGCAATTCAAGCCCGCTTCTGCTGCAATTGGCAGGGAGAGCGAGTACGCCGCCGAATGCAGGACGCGTGCTCATATACTCGACGCAGCAGATGCTCTGAGAGCAGAGAAAAGACGCGCCAGTTACGCCACGATCGACTCCAACGCCACTAAGTGGCGCTACTCGGCCGTGTACGAGAAAGACTGATCGCGGTGCTTAAATTTCCCAACCCCAGCCGTAGCTACGATGCCGCCCGACATTGCGTGTGTTTCTGGGGGTACGACGATTCGCGCGAGATCACCTTCATGATCGATGACGCAATGCTCAGAAATCTGCAACCTGGCGTTGGGTCCGACGAGCGTTCGCTGCTTGGTGCCTTTGACGAGTTTCGTGAAAAGGTTCTCGAAATCGCAAACAGGCAGTATGTCGGCGGCCCGCAGAACCGGTATTCGATTTCATGATCTACAGCCCTGTCGCGAGAATGTTTCCGGATCTGTGAACACCGGCTTCGTGCAGGAAGCGCGCATGGTTTCGACGCCATAGTTCGCCAACCTCCCGCCTGGAATAAACCCGTACCAAGATATGCGCTGGCCGGAACTGCAGCGCCCGGGCATGTGCCGGCTCGCCCCCTCTCCGATTTATTTCTGACGCATCGCGGTTCATCCCGGCGACCGTCGGGCGGTGGCCTTGCCTGATATCAATGCGCGCTCGACTTCATTGAATACGTTAAGCAGTCGGGTTACGCGCCTGGTGCCGTCAGGAAGCAGACTCTGCTGCTGCGATAGCGACGAGACTCGACGCTGCCAGTACGCTAGCGCCAGGGGATTTCCGTGCACAAGTAACGGAATGATCCGTTCGAGATGCGCCAGATCTCCTTCGAATTGGTAGCGCGACATCAGGATCCTTGCAAAGGTGATTCGGTGTCGCGGATCAGCTCTTTATGGGCCGCGCGCTCTGCGCGCTCCCGTACCAGCGTGTGAGGCGTCCGGAACGTCTCGCACGAGCCATTGATGGCTTTACGCGCATGGCTTCAAGTCGAAGTCAAGGTCGCATAAAGCCGCCTCCAGCACCCAGCAATTTCCTTGCGTGCCGGATCCACTGCTTCGGCCCTCTGTATTGAGTCCCGTCGACAACCCGCTTTTCATCTTCGGGGCCCACGGGCATACCATCATCCGTCGCATTCGCCGCGGCCTCTCTCTGTTTCCTGCTTTCTGCCAATTCTTCGGCATTTACCTGGTCATCGATCATGATGCACTCCTGCTATGGAAAAAACTGGTTCGCCATCAGGTGGTCGGCGTCGCCCCGATAGCGGGACGACGCGACCCATCGCAAGGTCGGGTTTTAAATGCTGACGCGGTCGTGGCGCGCGATGGAAGCCGTCCGCGAACAGCCACCGTAAAACCGGCATCTAGCACAATTGCCCTTCGTCCCGGTTTCCAAGTTCGTGCACAGCAGCCAGCGTAAAGAACATGGAGCGCGTCGAGTGTCGCTCTTTTGCTGCAGCATCCACTCGCTGCAGCAGACTCTCGGGCAGACTGAATTGAACGCTCACAGCTTTCGAGGTAACCCGCGTCAGGTTGATCTCGACGAACATCCAGATCCCTTGCCCATCGTCCATGTCGAGCGATTGCAATTCGGATGTACTGCAGGTTGGAGCGGGTATGAGTTGCTCGCTGCGGTCATACATCAGTTCGACAACCTCTTGCGCGTTGCGTTTCAGCTTATCGAACGAATCACCGCTCGCAACTGCTCGGGGAAGATCGGGAAAACTGGCGCTAAAGCCGGCAGTTCCATCACGGTGCACATAAAGCGGATATTGCATGACCTGCTCCACTCAGCTGCGTGCTGACTCGCATGCGGTACGTCATAGCGTACGAACGACGGGAACTGCCTGGGTCCTTTGGCATACGGATCACGATGCAGAAGGAATACGTGGTCAGAGTACGTACATAGCTCGTACTCTCTGTATTCGATAGTGGAGATGGTCATGATCGCGCGCTCCTTAAGCGATACTGACCGTCATGAACCGATACCTGTCCGGATGCGAAAAAAGGGCCGTCAGGTACATCTGGATCTTCACCATGCGCTCATGGCCGTCGAAAAGCAAACTAAATCGTGACAGTGTGAAAGGAAAGCGTGCGTCGCGCCTGCATCGCCGGGACGACCTGCTCATGCAGGTCCAGAAAGCCCGATTATCAATGACGGACAATCGGCTAGCATGCTGCGAAGCGCTGCCATTTGAATGATTCGCTCAACACGTGCACTACCATGCCATCAACCGGCATTGAGTCAACCGAGCCGCACCACGCGGCAGGATACGCCTGCTGCAATTTCCCAACGGCATACAAGGCCGCCCAGACTTCGTGGGTCATCTGTGCTTTTCGCCGCAGCACTTCGCCGGCGTACAGGCGTTTAACATCGCATCCATACCGCACGAGCCCGCCGCTCGCTACGTAAGTTTCACGCATCGTCAGACGGCGCACCGATTGCCCAGTCTCATGGCACTCGTCGCCGGCGGTTTGCTCCCAATGCTGATTACGCGAAAACCACAGTACAGGCGTCCCGGTGGGCTCGGCCCCGATGCCGCCAGGGATGAGCATCCCGCTTGCGCTGATCTGCCGGAACTTTTGTCCCGTGGTGTAGTGCCATGCCAACATCGTTTGCTCCGGTCGGATTTGCCTGTCATTACCACTATTCGTCTCCTGTTTTCCTTTCGGAGCACGATGCGTGCTTCGTCACGCGACGTACGCGCCCGAGTTCACGTCTTCCCTTACGCGGAGACAAAGCGAAATCAGGAGCTTGTGCGAGCCGGCATCGAGCGGTACGCGCACCCGTCCATCACCACATTCGAGACTCGCGCCGTCGAGCACCGCGCGCGTCACATCGAGCTCGTCAGCGGCTTCGACGTGAATCTCATACCGCGTCGAATCCATCGTCACCGTTGCTTCAAACCCCGGCCACGTGTCCGGAATACACGGATCGATCACGAGAAAACCGCCCTCGCGACAAATCCCGAGAATGCCCTCGACACCCGCCCGGTACATCCATCCAGCGGACCCCGTGTACCAGGTCCAGCCACCGCGCCCAGCGTGCGGCGGCACGGAGTACACATCGGCGGCGACGACATAGGGCTCGACCTTGTAGCGGTCGACTTCTGTCGGCGTGCGCGCATGATTGACGGGGTTAAGCAGTGAAAACAGCGCGGCGGCCTTGTTGCCCTCGCGCATTTTGGTGAACGCGAGGATCGCCCACATCGCTGCGTGGCTATACTGCCCGCCGTTTTCACGCAGCCCCGGCGGATAGCCCTTGATATAGCCTGGATCGTGCGACGTTTTATCGAATGGCGGCGTGAACAGCAAAGCAAGCCCGTCGTCCGGACGGATCAGGTGCTTTTCCAGCGAGGTCATCGCCAGCGCCGCGCGGGCGGGATCTGCCGCGCCGGACAGCACCGCCCACGACTGCGCGATCGAATCGATCTGGCACTCGTCACTGTCTTTTGAGCCAAGCCACGTGCCGTCGTCGAACGTCGCCCGGCGATACCATTCGCCGTCCCATGCTTCACGCTCCAGCGCCTCGCGCACCGAGGCCGCATGCGCACGCCAGCGCGCAGCGTGCGCAACGGAAGCCGCATCGCGCGATTCAGCCAGCGGGGCAAACAATTCGATCGTCCGCAATAAGAGCCAGCCAAGCCAAACGCTTTCTCCCTTGCCGTGCGCACCGACGCGGTTCATGCCGTCGTTCCAGTCACCCGTGCCGATCAGAGGCAAACCGTGCTCGCCGGTCAGTTCCATACATTGATCCAGGCCCCGCGCACAATGCTCGAACAGCGACGCTGATTCATCCGCGACCATCGGCTGGAAGAACGCATCGTGCTCGCCAGGTCGCAGTGGCGGTCCATCGAGAAACGGCACGATCTCGTCGAGAATCGCGACGTCACCCGCGCAGCCAATGTAAGTCGCCGTCGCGAACGCGAGCCACACGCGGTCATCGGAAATCCGCGTGCGCACGCCTTGCCCCGACTGAGGCAACCACCAGTGCTGGAAATCGCCTTCGATGAACTGCCGCGCCGCAGTGCGCAACAAATGTCGCCGGGCCTCGTCCGGCTGCGCCAGCGTCAACGCCATGCCGTCCTGCAACTGATCGCGAAAGCCATACGCGCCGCTCGCCTGATAGAACGCCGAGCGTGCCCAGACACGACATGCGAGCGTCTGATACAGCAGCCAGCCGTTTAGCATCAGATCCATCGCGCGGTCGGGGGTCTTCACCTGGACGGTGCCGAGCACGTTCTGCCACTGGGTCGTCACCTCGGCGAGGACGGCGTCGAGGTCGGCCTTGCGATAACGCTCGATCAATGCGCGTGCGTCTTCGACGCACGCGCATTGCCCCACGAACGACACGACTTCGACGGTCTCACCCACGCCCAGCTCAATCACGCGCTGCAACGCCGCGCATGGATCGAGGCCCGCGCCGGTTGCGCCAGACAGCGGCGCGTTGCCGGTTAGCGCGGCGGGTGCCGCAGTCCGTCCGTTGCGTCCGAGAAATTCGGTGCGGTCTGCCGTCCACGAGGTCTGCCGGCCGCTCAGGTCGGCGAACGCGACTCGCCCGGCGAACCCCATGCTCCACGGATTGCGCGCCAGCATCGCGCCGGTAGTGGAGTCGATTTCCGTCACGATGAAGGGTCCCGATGCGCCGCGCGATGTGCCAAGGACCCATTCCATCCACGCCGTCACGGACAGACGGCGCGGCATGCCGGACAGATTGCGCAACGTCAGCCTCGAAATCTTCAGCGGGTCGGCGAGCGGCACGTATTGCAGCAAGTCGAGCGCGATGCCATTCGCCTCGTGTTCAAAGCGGCTATAGCCATGCCCGTGACGCGCCACATACGTCCCGCCGTCGCGGATTGGCAACGCGGTGGCGCCCCATACATCGCCAGTGACTTCGTCGCGCACATAGATGGCTTCGCCGGCCGGGTCTTCGACGGGGTCGTTCGACCACGGCGTGAGTTGATTCTCGCGGCTGTTTTCGGCCCAGGTGTAGCCGCTGCCTTCCGCCGCGACCTGAAAGCCAAAGCCGGAGTTGGCGATCACGTTGATCCACGGCGCGGGCGTGGTCGCGCCCGCCACGAGGACGCTCACGTATTCCCGGCCGTCTTTATCGAAGCCGCCCAGACCGTTGAAGAACTCGAGCCTCGATGCAACCGGCGAAAGCGCGCGAGGCAGATGAGGCGCCGCGGGCCATGGCGACGACATCGGCGACTTCTGCCGGCGTAGCGCCAATGGCTGTCCCGGCGACTGCGGCAAGCGCGCGAGCTGGTCGGCGATCGAACCGCGGCGCGCGATCAACGCGACACGCGCGACCGATTGCAGCAGCGCCCGCGCCTCCACGCTCATCAAATCGGCGCGCAGCGTAAAGACAGCCCCTTGCGCGAGCTCTTCGCCGATACGCGGCCGCAACTGGCTGCTGCGCACGGCTGTCTCGATCGCACCCTGCAACTCCTGGATATAAGACGAAGCCCGTTCGTTGACGATGACGAGATCGACGTCCAACCGCTTCATCCGCCAGTACTCGTGCGCCCTCAATAATTGCCGGACTTGCGCGATGTCCTCGACGTCATCGATACGCAGCAGCACGATCGGCAGGTCGCCCGAGATCGCGTGCGGCCAGACTCCGGACTGAGGACCTGCTCCTCGAACGATCGTGTCCGACGGCGCCCTGAAACGCGCATCGGCGTAAATAACCGGCGCGGCGAGGCGTTGAAAATCCGCAGCCTCGTCGGCTTCGACATCGAGATGACGCAACTGCACCTGAGCCTGCGTCCAGGCTAGCGTTTTGGCGCGGTCGAACGCGTTGCGGTCATGGTGTTTGTCGACCAGATCGAGCAACAGCGCTCGCGACTCGGCCACTACTGTCCAGAACGTCACGCGCGCGACCTTGCCCGGCGGCACCAGCACGCGATATCTGAGCGCAAGGACCGGATCGAGTACGGTCCCGGCAGTATTGCTCAGCGGCTGATCGTCGAAGATCGCTGCCGCCGTGCCGGCGTTGCGCCCGCGTCCCAGAAAGCGCGCGCGATCCGATTCGTATTGCGGCTCTGCAACGATCTCGCCGTCGACAACCGCGAAATGCGCAGCCCACAATTGTCTTTCGTCGTGCGAACGCAGACGGCGCGTGGCCACCAGCGCGCCGAACTCCGCAAGGTGCTCGGTCTGGACAAACATCCGTGAGAAGGCGGGATGCGCGTTGTCGGCAGCGGGCGTCGCGAGCACGATTTCCGCATAGGATGTCAGTTCGATCTCGCGCGCGCGGCGTCCACTGTTGGCCAACGAGACGCGGCGCACTTCACCGTCTGCTTCACCGGAAACCAGTACGTCCATCGTCGTTGTCAACGAGCCGTCGCGGCGGATGAATTCAGCATGGTCCTCGCCGAACACAACCTCTTCGTAATCGGCAGCGCTATCAGCCGGCTTTGCGCCGGCCGACCAGACGTGGCCGCTCTGCGTGTCGCGCAGGAAGATGAAAGAACCCCAATCGTCGCGGGTTGCGTCTTCGCGCCAGCGCGTCACGGCGAGATCGCGCCAACGACTGTAGCCGGCGCCGGTCGCAGTCAGCATGACGGCGTAGCGTCCATTCGACAGCAGGTGTGTCACGGGCGCCGCGCCGGCAACGGCCGACGCTGTGAGGCGCCGTACGGTCGGCGGCACGACGCCGGCGACCGTTGCTGACGTTTTCACTTCTTCGGCACGGGGATGCGCGACGGCGACATTGCGCGGCATACGCTCCTGCAGCAACAGTTCGCTGGCCTGGATCATGGGTTCGCGATGAAAACGTGCCCGCATCTGCGCGTCGAGCAACGTGTTCGCGATCGACACGATCGTCATGCCCTGATGATGGGCCATGAAATTGCGCACGATCGCAACATCCTCGTTCTCAGGTAGCCGCGAGCGGGTGAAATCGAGTGCTTCGTAGAAACCATAGCGACCCAGCGCGCCGAGCGCGGCGAGTCGTGCGTAGTTCTCTCGCGCGGCTAGTGGGTCGACCATCGCGGCTAGCCCCGTTGCATACGGTGCGATCACCCGGTTCTCCGAAAGCCCCCGCTTGAGGCCAAGGCCGGGCACGCCGAAATTCGAATACTGGTAGGTAAATTCGATGTCGCGTGCGTTGTACGCCGATTCCGAAATGCCCCACGGGATGCCGAGCGAACGCCCATACGCGGCTTGCCGTTCCACCACCAGACGGCTTGTCTGCTCGAGCAGGCTGCCGACCGGTGCACGCATCACCAGCGAGGGCATCAGGTATTCGAACATCGACCCCGACCACGAGATCAGCGCCGAGCCGTCACCGACCGGCGTTGCAGCGCGACCGAGGCGGAACCAGTGGCGCGTCGTCACGTCGCCTTTCGCGATGGCGAACAGGCTTGCGAGACGCGCTTCGGACGCCAGCAGGTCATAGCAGTTCACGTCCAGGCTGTTGTCGGATTGGGAATAGCCGATCGAGAGCAGCTTGCGTTCCGGATCGAGCAGGAATGCGAAGTCCATCTCGAGCGCCATCGCCCGCGACGTATCGGCGAGCGACTTCAGGCGTGCCTGCAGAAGCTCTGGTGCCGCGATGAGTTGTTGCCGGTCGCGGGCATGTTCGACCAGGCTTTTACTCAACGCGTCGATCCAGAACATCAGGTCGGCAGAACTATCGCCGCCGCCGGCGGGCACGAGTTCACGCGCTGCCTTCGCGGCCTTTTCGGTCAGCCGCGTGAGCGATGGCGACAGCGCTTCGAACGCCTGCGGACCGTGCAACTGCTTGCTGATCTCTTCGAGGATCGCAACCAGTTGCCTGCCATGTTCACCGCCTGCGGCGGGCAGCGTGTCGATGGCTTCACGCGCGAGTTGCAGGTTATCCATCAATCCGGGCCGCGCGGCCGGCGCGAGCAATTCATGCGGCCACTCTTCGCACGCGTTGGCGAGAACGATCAGATGACCGGCCAGATTGCCGCTATCGACCGACGAAACATACGCCGGTGCCAGCACCCGGAGATCGAGCGTCCCGTACCAGTTATAGAAATGCCCCTTGAAACGCGTGAGCTTGTGCATCGAAGCGAACGCCGCTTCGAGCCGTTCGACGGTTTCCGTCGTCCCCGCCCAGCCAAAATCCCGCGCAGCAACCGCCGACAGCAGATAGAGCCCGAGGTTGGTCGGCGAGGTGCGGTGCGCGACGACCGGCTTCGGATCTTCCTGGAAATTATCGGGCGGCAGCATGTTCTCTGCGGGCGTAACGAAGGTCTCGAAGAAACGCCACGTGCGTCGCGCGATCAGGCGAAGGCTGCGTGCGTCCGCGTCCGCCATCGCGAAACGCCGCGCGACGGTCGGCGACCGGCTCGACCACAGCGCGAGCGCCGGCGCGGCGAGCCATAACAGCGCAAACGGCAGCACGAGCGGCCAGTGCGAGGGTGCAAACGCGATCGCACCAGCCGGCAGCACAAGGCCGAGCGCGACACCGCCTTTCATCTGCCGATAAAAGCCGCGCAAGTCGAGTCGGGGGCTGCCCTTCGACTGGGCGGCGGTGGTCCATTCGAGCAGCCGGCGATGCGTCACGAACAGCCGTATCAGCGTGCGGATAATCGCATCGCCCATGCGCCACGCCTGGTCAGCGAGGAACGCGGTCGACAGAACGGTTTGCAAGGTTGCGAGCCGCACATCGGCGGCCAGCACGTCCAGATGATTGCGCAGATGGATGCCGCTGCGGCGCGGCAGGATCGCGAACAGCGTCGGCAGGAATGCGGGAATCGCGAGCGCGCTTAGCACCAGCAGCGAGCCTGCCATTCCGGCGTGGATCGGCATCAGCCAGCACAGGCCGAGCGCGGCGACCATGAAGGGGGCGAGCAGCGAGCGGCGCAAATTGTCGAGCATCTTGAAGCGGCCGATCGACGGCATCGCGTGTCGGTCCCGGCCGCGATAGCCGACGATCCACGGCAGCAATTGCCAGTCGCCACGCGTCCAGCGATGCTGGCGCTTGCCGATCACGTCGTAACGCGACGGCACTTCCTCGACCACCTCGACATCCGACGCGAGTCCGGCGCGCGCAAAAATCCCTTCGAACAGATCGTGACTGAGCAGCGCGTTTTCGGGCACGCGTCCCCGCAAAGCCGCCTCAAACGCATCGACGTCGTAAATGCCCTTGCCGGTATACGACCCTTCGCCGAACAGGTCCTGATAGACATCGGACACCGCCGCGGCGTACGGGTCCATCCCGCCGGGCCCGGAGAAGACGCGCTGATGCAGTGACCCTTCCTGCCCGACGGGCAGCGATGGCGTGACACGCGGTTGCAGGATCGCGTATCCGTTGACCACGCGTTGATCGGCGTCGCTGAACGTCGGCCGGTTCAGCGGATGCGCCATCTTGCCGATCAGCCGCAGCGCGGCGTCGCGTGGCAGACGCGTATCGGCGTCGAGTGTGATGACGTAGCGCACCTCGGGCGGCACCTGCGGTGCACGGCCGGCGATCGACACAAAGGTCGTATCCGTCGCACCGCGCAGCAGGCGGTTGAGTTCGTGCAGCTTGCCGCGCTTGCGTTCCCAGCCCATCCATTTGTTCTCGCTCGCATTGAACACGCGGCGGCGATGTAGCAGCAGGAAACGGCTGCCGCCGGGGCCTGGCTCGTAACGGCGGTTCAGCTCGTCGATCGCGCCGGCGGCCACGGCGAGCAGGTGTGCGTCGTCCGGCAGCACTTCCTGATCCGCATCGAGCCCGTCCGCGAGCAACGCGAAGGACAGGTCGCCACCGGCTCCCGCGAGGTGATGCACTTCGAGGCGTTCGACCTGCTCGCGCAGATCGGCTTCGCTCGTCAGAAGCGTCGGCACGGCAACCAGTGTGCGCAATGACGACGGCACGCCGGCAGTCAGTTCGAGAGCCGGTAACGTGATTGCGCCGAAACTCCATGTCACCGCGCGATTGATTAGCGCGGTCGTGACCTCGGTGACGGGCAGGAATGCGCATACGGCAAACAACGCGAGTACCCAGGCTTCGGTACCGGGCGGCGCCAGTGTGGATAGTGCCCACAACGCGAGCGCCAGTAACGCCAGGGCGAGCGTCAGGATTGTGGCGACATAGCCGTGGATGCCGAGGCGGACGTTGAGGCGCGTGATCCGCAGACGCGCAGGCGCCCGGAATCCGATCGCCCGCTCCAGTGCTCGCCGGCCCTCGGCGATCAGGTGATAGCCGGGGTCGCCGGCGCGTTGCGCATGTGCGCCATCGCCTGCTTCCAGCGCCGCCACCCGGGCCGATTCCAGCGCTAGTCCGGCGACTTCGAGTTCGGTGAAAGAAGAGCCGCGCGCCAGTTGTTCGATCGCGCTGCGATACAGATTGCGCGTCGGGAAATCCATCGTCGGAAAGCCGCTGTCCGCGCGCAACCGGGCGTCGACAAGACTCACGCTCTCGAACAGTTCGGTCCAGTCGATGTCGGAAATCAGCCGCATGCTGGTGATCACATTGCGCACGGTGACGTTCGACGCGCCCTGCCGCTGCTGTGCGTGTTGCACGACTTCATCGACAGAGACGCCCTGAAGCTTGAGCCGCTCTTCCAGCCAGCCAAGTGCCGGCGTGATGCGCGGATCCTGGTCACGCAGCCGTTTTGCGAGCTGTGCGGCGAACAGCTCCGACAACAGGCCTGAGGAGCGCGTGGAAATGTCCGCTTCGAGCGCCGAACGGGCACTCCCCGATTCGAGCAGACGGTCGGTGAGTGCATCGGCGTCGGCGCGTGCGCTGCGGCCAGCAGTAATCTGGTCAGTCAGGCGTCGCAGGTTCTCGATCAGCACGATGCGCAACGTGATCGCCACGGCCCACAATTCGCCGATTGTCAGCGGCTGAATCCGTTGATACGCGCTGATGAAACGCCGCAGGATCTGCGGGTCGACGTGGCTGTCGGTATGCGCAACGAACGCCCACGCGATACCGAACACTCGTGGATACCCGGCGAACGGACCTGCGGCAAGCTTGGGCAACTGACGGTAGTAGCCGGGCGGCAAGTCGTCACGAATCTCGCGGATCTGCTCCTCGACGAGGTGATAGTTGTCGAGCAGCCATTCCGCGGCGGGCACCACGCCCCGGCCGCGCTCCAGTTCTTCGGCGCTCGCGCGGTAGGCCGCGAGCAGGACCGCGGCATTGTCGTTCAGTCTCGTGTGCAGCGATAAAACGGCAGGCGGTGTCTTCGTGACCGGTTGCGCGGCAGCGAGGCTCTCCGCATGTTGCTCGAGCCGTTCGACGCCGAACAGCTCTTCGCGCACCGGCGCGGTGTCGGTCCACGGCGCCGACGGCGAACGATGTCTCGCGACATACCTGAGGATCGTTTTCACAGGCGCACTTCCTGCGGCGCCGATGAGTTCGGCCGGGTGGACCGGTCGCGGTGGCGTGTCATGTTAGCGGCGCGCACAGCGCTTGCCGTCGGGTTTGCCATCGTAATAGCGACCGACGGCTCATCGAGTTGGAACATGATCGGGACTTTCCTTCGGCGAGGCCACACCCCACCTTCGCATGCATGCACGCCTGCGGGATGTGGCTTGATTCACGGTGTGGGCGGACACGCGAGGAACCGTCAGGACAACCAAGCAGCTATGCGGCTTCTGCGGAAGCGGTCGGCAATGACTCGCCCCCGCGCAAAACGGTAGCTGCCGTCGAGGGGCACACTAAATTTGGCAGATAAGCTTCGATGTGACCGGTGCGGCAATCGGCGACGGGCAGGAGCACGTATGCACAGCCCCGTCGACGCAGCTTGCGGCTGAACATACGGAAACGATGGAGCAGAAAGGACACGGATCCGTGTCCCAGGCGCCTGCTACTTCTTCCTGGCCGGTGCGCCGCCTGCGGCGGTCTTCGAGGCAAGCGCTGGGGACACGCCTACCGCAGGAGACACTACCTTTTTGGGTTGTTTGGGCTTTTTAACTTCGCGATTACCGCGCATCGTGCTCTTCGCCAATATGGTTCCCCGGTTTTGCCCGTCGCAAAAGCAACGGCCATGTCGCCCAGTGTGAACGCATCTGGTGACGCTGTCGCGATTTATATTTTTTCGTACCGTGTAGATGCGTTCCCGACGAGCCGGCCAACTCGACGATCGCCGGATCGTGTGGATTTACCGGCGCATGCCATGCATGCACGATGCCATCGGAGCAAACGCCCTCTCCGAACGTAGCGATAGGGTGGACCGACTAAGGGGACTCGCGACGATATCGCCGCGCTCTGTCTCGTTGCCCGTCGGTAGCTACTTTGCACCGCTACTCAGTTTTGTGTGTTTTCCTCGCAATCTTCCCAGTACCTCAGCGGGTCGTGGTGTTGTGGATAGCGTGAGCTGAGCCACGCCGACAGCCTGGCCCAATCTGGATGGTTGGTACCGGTTCGAGCCGACCATGTTGACGACCTCTCGAGAATTTGACCGGTCCCGCGATCACGGACAAGCAAGCTGCCCAGTCCGCTCGATCTGTTCGCCTGCGACTCAACAACGTACCGTGGAAGAATCCTGAGTTCCGCATCCGTGGCCCACCCGTATAAGGCACGGACCACGCCGGACGGATCTCGCAACTCTATGGGGCCGGTCTCGGGGCGAACGGCGGTCCACCCTTCCGGAAACTCCGCGACAACCTCGTTTTTGCCCTCCCTCACCCACTTCACGCGCCAGGCCCGCGCCATCGCCTCGCGCAGGCGCGAGACCGACTCGTAGCCGGTCGGCAACTCGATCGACATCGGAAGAGTAATGAGGCTGTCTTTCCAGAGTTTGGTTTCGTCGTCGACGCGCTCGACCACGTCGAACACCCCTGCTTCGAATGGGTTCTCCGGCCGGCTCGATCCTGTCGTCTTACTGACGGGCAGCCCCTCGAAAAGGCGCTCAGCATCATGGCGGGTGAGTTTTGTCTTTCCTTTCTTCATTGGTTCCTCTACAGCAAAGTTGCCTCGGTAACGGAAAGCCCTGATGAGCGAAGTCTGGCACCGCTTCCTCTCACGCGCGTTTGAAGGTACTCACCATCCAATTCTGCGCCATTACACTTTTTCCCGCTTGCGCGGCGGCGCTCGCACGGCTTGTGCCGCCGCCCCTTTCGCCGGATGTCGGATGCATCGTAGCTATGGGGATTGATGATCCGGCAGCCTCAGCATTGCAAGAGATTTTCGAATGCTTCTTACCCCGCCGGACGCGAGGAGGACAGAGGCGTACCGGATCGGATTGTTCATCATCGCGGCAAATCTGGCATCGTTCTGGCGGTGAATCTGGAATGGCTGGTGGCCAAGGCGCGGCGCACTGACTCAATCATTGAATTCGTACCGCAAGTGGGTGATTTCGTCGCGGTGGACGAACCCCTGTTCTATCTGTACGGGAATTGTGGCGCAATCGATGAGAGGAGGCTCCGCACCCTGGTCGCTTTCCGGACGGAACGCAGCATGGAGCAGGACCCTATGTTCGCGTTTCGCATCCTGGTCGATATTGCGCTGAAAGCGCTGTCGGCGGCGATCAACGATCCGACGACGGCCGTGCTTGCCATCGACCAGTTTGCACCGACTATTGCGCGTGGTGGGCAAACGGTCTCCGCACATCGAAGAGATGGTGGATAAGTCGGGGCAGGTGCGCATGATCTTGCGGACGCCCAATTGGGAAGACTTCGTGCATATCAGTTTTCACTGAGATACGACAGTACGGCGCGGGCAGCGTTTAGATCGCGCGACGTCTGTCCGCGGCCATTGAGAATCTCGTTCAGAGCCTTCCGGAACATCGTCATGACGCGTTGCGCGTCGAATTGGCACTGCTCGATCGCGCGACCGTCAGCCTTGCACCAGGGACCGGCCGAGAACAAGTAGCTCGTTGAACTGGGTCACCAGTTCAAAACACAAAGCAAACATCACGGCATAGAAAGGCCCGGGGAATCTTTGCATCCATCCGAGGATCGGAGCTGAAAAGCGGGTCCTAATGGGGTCCCGAGTCATGCTCCAGGTGATGATCACCCCAATCGCCGCCCCCGCGAGTATGTCGGTCGGATAGTGCCAGCCGAGATAAGCGCGGCAGTAATATGACGATCGCGGTGTATAAAAGTGCGAGCACGCCGACGCCGCGTCGAACCAGGAAAATTCCCATCGCAACCGAAATCCACAACATCGCGTGGTCACTCGGAAACGAACTCCACGCGGGCAGTACGGCCGGATCGACGCCACCTGACGGAAAATTGAAGTGCAGGTCGGGATTGAACATGGGCCGCATCCGGAATGGCAAATATCGGGCGATAAGCCTGAACACCGCGAGTGCGAGAAGACCGCTCGCGATCGTCGCGACAACCATTTCACGCTCCCATTCGCCCCGCTGGCTGGGTTTGAACCATATCCACCACAATACGGGTACGAGCACCAGGCCTTTGAATGTGTAGAGGTCCGCGATGACTCTTATCGGGTGGTTCAATACACCGCAAGTCATCGCAGTGTGCGTCAGAAAAGCCTGGATTGCCGTATCGAAAGGGTTCATCTTTGCATCTTCTCCCGATCTTCTAGTTATGGAACTGCGCAGCCAAACGTTGGATCGGAGCGATGACGAGTTCATCGATATCCGACCTCTCGAGCGTGTCGTCGCAGCACATGCTTCACACTCACAAACGTTAGCCGTCAACGCCGCAAGCCTCCTTCGAGAAAGCGCGTGGCGGTCGCAGGGAGTTGCGGCAGCGCGTTACCGTTTGAGCATGGGTATATGCTCTCGACACCACGTCCGTCTGGATCCGGTGAACCTCGCATGGGATCGTTCGCCTTTGGCTTCCAGGTCGCGAAGCCGGGCGACCACAGATGTATGGCCGATAGCGTCCTTTAGGCGATTTTTCGGCCGGCAACGTTGTTGAAGACATCCGTCGCTCTATTCTCCTCCGCGATATTCGCAGGATCGGTGTGGCATCGAACCTTCTCCGGCCGTTGGCGCTTGTTTGCCGCGCGGTAGACCAGATCATAGGAGTCGGGCGAAAAGGATGGTTGGCGGGGCGTTGCGCCGAGTCGGGCTTCACCATGGAACATGCGGCGGTTTTGTAAAGGTACTGTCGGCCACTTCACCGGCTGCTCTTCCATCTTGGCCCGGACAAAGTCCGACGAGCGACGGCTCAGTGCGGAATCAGCAGCCATTTTCCGTGCTCCCGCATGTCCGACCCGCGGGTTACATCTGCGCGTGCACCCCGGCGCGACACTCTCTGACGCCGGAGGAAATGGAAGATCGGTTCACATTCGAACGCCTCGCGCGGGAATGCACGATAACGATGCCGACGGCCTGAACCGCGTCAATTGCCGTCGGGCACAGGGCAGCTTTGCCGTGAGATGGAGACGATTGAGCGTCCGCGCATCCCACGGCGCGAAAGACTCTTCATGGCCGATCTCTGCATGATGCTGTCGGCTCAGTACGACCCGTCAAGGGCTTGTAAGGGCCAACGCCTCTTAACGAAGGGATCCCGATCTCAGGAATCAATCTCTTCTTGAACGAGGCGCGAGAGTAGCGACGCTATCTGCACTACCGGCAGCACGAATTTCGGGTGGCCGCCCGCGATAGCACTGGCGGGCATCTCGGCCGCCCGTGCGTCCAAAGGATCCTGAACAATACCAACGCCTCCGGCCGCGGTGATTGCACTAAGCCCATTCGAGCCGGCGTGAGCGCGGCCGCTCAGCACGACCCCGATCGCGCCAATGCCAAAAACCTGGGCGACCGACTCAAACAGCTTGTCGATAGACGGACGTACAAATTGCACCTTGGGACCGCAGTCAGATCCCAGGTGGCATGGGTCGCGGACGATCATGTGGCAATCGGGTGGCGCAATGAAGATGCACCCGTTCTCAAGTGTATCGCCGTCCTCGGCGTACCTGACTGGCAGAGAAGTAGAGCGGCTGACGATCGCGGCAAGCAGGCGGGGGCTGGACGGTGCCGTATGCAATACAATCAACAGGGCCGCTGGGAAATCTTGTGCCAAACCCGACACGAGAGTAGATAGTGCATCGAGTCCACCAGTAGACGCGCCAATAGCCACGATATTACGGTTTGCCATCCCACTCCCTCATTGAGATTGCGCCGACGTCTGAATCGATCCCCTAATTACGCGACTTGGTTGAGCAAACCGTTTAAAACCGCGAGTGCTCCGTCATCGGGCTAGATGGGTAGTCAGGTCGACCAAAAGAGCTAGAGCTTGGCCTTTCTGCGCATTGGCCATCAGACTCCCGTCCTCCAGATGTCGGGGTATCTCCGATTCATCCGCTTTTCCTCATGGTATGTAACGGGCGTGCGCATTTTTTGTTCCAGAAAGCGGCGTCGCGATTATCACCAGTTAGAGGCTCGCCCGCTGTTCACGCCGCCGCACAATGCATGTCGAGGGTCGGCCTCGACAATACTCGCGGTTTTGCGCCAAGCCATCTGATGCGCTTGCCTATCAACACGCTGAAGATCGATAAAGCACTCGCGTGGGCGCCTGGCAATGAACCCAATGCGGTAGCATCATACGGGCAGTGATTACGCTGGCGCATGCTGCAGGCATGGCCACCGTTGCCGAAGGCGTCGAAACAGAGCAGCAGCGGGGACGGTCGCCAGGGAGGGCTGCGATGTAGTCCAAGGCTATCTCATCAGTCGCCCGCTTCCTGCTGCCGAGTTCCGCGCGTTCTTTCGCGGATGGCACTGACCAGGCCTCCGGCGCATCGATCCGCGCTGACCAACACGTCATGTAACGTTGCGCCGGTCCCGCGATAGGGGCTCCAACTGGCCACTCGTTGCCATTCAGCAGATACGTAAGGCAAGCACAGTGTCCTGCCGGTCGATCAACGCCCAAGCGGCTTTCTGGATCAGGATCGGCATGCTGCGCGAATGAGTCCGACGCTGCGCTTCAATGAAATAGCTACCCGCGAACTGAAAGCCGCAGGTGTCGTGGCGCAAGCCGTCAAAGCGTCGTTGGCAATTGCGGACGCAGGGGCGGCTATCGAGGAATTGGAAGGTGACGAAACAGCGCTCGTATCCAGCCTTAACAAAGTTCGTGACGATGCGGCTAAAGCACGCTGTTTCTTTGCAAACGGCGAGTATCCGGACGCCGATATCGGTGCCGCCATCAAGCGATATAGTACGCCTCCCAAGGCTGCCGGCGCCGCGGCCGCCAGCGCTTCCAGCAGTGGTTAGATGGTGTCTATAACAGGCGTCAGGCGACCAAGGGGTCGCTTTTTTCAGCCCAAACCCAGCAATCTACTGGCGGCTTCATCCATCAGCAGAAGAGCTATCGTAATAGGACCCCGCTTCTAGCTCGCGATTCTGCCGGGCCTTCCATTCATCGATGCCCTTGCGTAGGCCCGTCATGTTATCCGCAAGCCTTTCACGTTCCACGCTGAGAAATTGGATGAAGCCCCTCATGTCGTTCTCAAGTGCCCTGAACCTCTTCTGTTTCTTGATGTTGTTGTGCACTGTTCGTTCTACCGCTCCCCGTTGTCAAAGTCATTGACGAACTTCTCCGCAATGAAATCCATCACGAGACGCACGGCCGCCTGCCGTCGCATGTCAACGTGGGCGATCAGATAAATATCACGCGACAGTTTTTCTGCGTCCACAGGCAGCGCGATTACGCGTTCATCGTCTGCCGCAAAAAAGTGGGGAAACGCAGCAATGCCCAGACCTTCGCGCGCCGCGGCAAGCTGGCTCACCAGATCGTTGCTCCTGAACCCGATGCGGCGGCCACCCGCGAAGTCAAGCAGCCATACCTGCTCCGGTACGTGATCGAGTGCCGCATGGTACGCAATGAACTGCCACTCGCCGGATGGCCGGCTGATGTAGCCCTGCGCCGCATACAACCCATAACTCACGCTTCCGATCCTGCGGGAAACATAGCTTGGTTCTGTAGGTTGAGTCAGGCGAACGGCAATATCCGCCTCCTGACGACTGAGCGAGATCATCGGCTGAGTGCCCAGGAGCGTCAGTTCGATTTCGGGATGCCGTGAAGCAAGTTCGGCAAAACGAGGCGCGAGGAAGACGCTCGCGAAAGCAGGCGGAGCACTGACAACGACTCTCGCCCGCGCTCCCGTGTTACGGCTTCGCACCGCCATTTCCAATGCATGAGCCTGCGTCTGCATGCCCTCGGCGACGCGCGCAACGTCGAGGCCTGCCTCGGTTAACCGCCAACGTCTCGCAAGGCGGTCCACCAACGTTTCTCCCAACGCGTGCTCGAGCGCTGCAATACGCCGCGCAACTGTGGCGTGATCCACCTGCAGCTTGCGCGCCGCACCCGACAGAGTGCCCGCCTCCGCCAGGGCGATGAAATGTCTCATGTCATTCCAGTCGAACATTGGTGCAAATTCTCACAAGCGATGTGAATGCTTTCCGGGTTTCCGACTTCCGGTACCAGTGCTATTTTGCATGATGCTTGACATCTTATCGTGATGCCGGCGCCGAGTGCATGCGTCGCATCGCGTGGCATCTATTGATGGCGATGGAAATTAACGATTCCCGAGGAGCCAGGTTGATCAGGATTCTTCCCTTATGCCTCGGCACGTTTGCGCTTGGCATCGACGCGTACATCATGGCGGGCTTGCTGCCCGGCATCGCCAACACCTTCGCGGTCTCCGCCTCCGTGGCAGGTCAAACAGTCACAATGTTCACCGCGTGTTATGCCGTTGCAGCGCCGGTGTTTGGCGCACTGACGGCAGGCAAGCCCGTGCGGCGCGTGCTAGGCGCAGCGCTGATCCTTTTCACGCTCGCGAACACGCTTAGCGCACTCGCAACGAGCTTCCCCGTCCTGCTCCTGTCGCGCGCAGCGGCCGGAGTCGGCGCAGGCCTATATGGTCCCAGCGCCTTCAGTGCTGCTGCAAGCATGGTTTCTCAGGAACGACGAGGCCGCGCACTCGGTGTCGTCGTGGGCGGCCTCGCACTGGGCACCGCCGTCGGCGTACCGTGCGGTCTCATCGTCGCTCACGGTTTCGGCTGGAGAAGCGCGATGTGGCTGATAGTGGCGCTAGGTGGAATCGCATTCACGGGCGTCGTTTCGCGCATGCCTGAAATCGCCGCCTCGACACCACCTTCGCTTCGCCAACGCGTTGCAGTACTGGTCGACCCTCGTGTCGCTGCAACCATTGCTGTTTCATTCGTCACATCTGCCGCATCAATCGGGCTCTACACCTTCGTGGCACCGCTGCTGCGCGCGAGCGGCGGCATCACTGATCCGTTACCTTATCTGTGGGCCTGGAGTGTAGGCGGGGTTCTCGGCATCTACTTCTGCGGCGCGCTGATCGACGCCACAGGCCACCCGGAATGGGTGATGTCGGTCGTACAGATTCTGATGCTCGCGGTTTTCGGAACCCTGGGGCCAGCGCTGCCCTATCCCGCAGCGGCTCTCGCCCTGTTTGGTGTGTGGGGCGCCGCGGCGTGGTCCTCGCAGGCGCCACAACAACACAGATTGCTGACTTTGCATCCGGATAAAGCAAGCGTCGTCGTCGCATTACAGAGCTCCGCGCACTATCTCGGCAGTGCTGCCGGCGCTGCGCTGAGCGGGCTCGCCCTTGCCGCGGGCATCCGCCTTACGCAGTTGCCGATGTTATCTACGGCACTGGTCGTCATCGCCCTGTCAGGGCAACTCGGCATTGCCCTCTGGGCGAAGTCGGACTCGATCCGCTCTCACCCAGGCGAGGCATGATCCCATCAAACAGGAAGTCCTCAATGAAAGCCATTCAGTATCGAAAATTCGGAGGCCCCGAAGTCCTCGAGTACGTCGGATTGCCCGACCCCGAGCCGCGAGCGGGCGAAGTGTTGATCGAGACCACTGCTATCGGTGTCAATTTTCCGGATGTTCGGGAGCGCATGGGTGTCTACAACCGGGCAGAGACGCAGGTCGGCGGCGTGACGCTACCTCAGGTCGGCGGGCTGCAAGTGGTCGGCCGTGTGCTGAATGCCGGCACCGAGGCGCACGACCACCTGGTTGGGCGCAAGGTGATGGCCCTGATGTCGAAGGGCGCTTACGCGCAACGCGCAGTGGCTCGCGCTGACATGCTCGTTGAACTCGAAGACGATACCGATGACGTCGTCATGGCGAGCGTGCCGTGTCAGGGCGTGACTGCATTTCTCGCTCTTCAGGTTTGCACAGTGCTGCGCCCGGGCGAAAGCGTGCTGGTTCATGGCGCAGCCGGCGGCGTCGGCAACCTCGCGGTCCAGATTGCGAAAGTACTCGGTGCGGCCACGGTGATCGGGACCGCGAGTTCAGACACCCGCCGAGCCTTCGTACTGAGCCGTGGCGCCGACCATGCGATTGCTTATGACTCGCCGCACTGGCCGGAATCGGTCCTGAGCCTCACTGACGGCAAAGGCGTTGACGTGATCCTCGAAACAATCGGCGGCGACGTCTTCGACGAGAACTTCGCCTGCCTTGGCATGCTTGGCCGATGCGTTGTCATCGGTTCGACGCGCGGCCCCGGCAAACCTCTCGCGCCGCGTCGGTTGATGGCAAAAGCGCAAACGCTGACCGGAGTCTATCTGCCCTCGTTTTTTCAGCGCCCGGATCTTATCCAACGTGGTCTGCGCTTCCTGAAAGACGGCATTGCACAAGGACTGATTCGACCGAGGGTTGCGGCTACGCTCCCGCTGAGCCGCGCGGCCGATGCGCACGCCATGCTCGAACGCCGGGAAGCCCAGGGCGTCATCGTCCTCGATCCGAGGTACTGATCAATGGCCCTGCTCCAACGCGTTCGCGCAGATCAGTCATGGTCCCGCTCGCTGAACGCTCTCCTTGAAGATCGCAATCCCCAGGATTATTTATGAAAAAAATATACCTCGCCGCGGCCGCGCTCGCTGGTGCGTTGATGTCTGCAGGCGCAACGCACGGCGCAGAAACGGATGTGGCTCCTGCGAATCTTGACTCCGCGCACCCATTGCCCGATGGATCGCTTGAAGATGTGAAGAACCGCTTCCGGCAATTGACATTGGCGGCAAACCGTCACGACGCTGCAGCCATAGAGAAGATGTTCTGGGACTCACCGTCAGCGCTGCTGGTCGCCAAAAGCGTCGATCCCGCAGAGGGAAGCTGGGCGGGTTTTTGGGGATCTGAATCAGTGGCGCGCAAGCTTCGGGATATATACGCGGCCGGCACACTCACACTGTTTCCCGACTGGGCAAAACTAAAGGTCGTGGGCATTTCTTCAACAGTCGCACAGACGTATGCGCCGATGAAAATCGCCATCAGCTACGGCGGCCAGGATCCATCTCCGCGTCCGTTTATCATGATCATTCAATGCTGAATCTGGATGGTCAATGGAAAATCGCGTCGGAAATCATCTTGCCAGTGCCGTCGCCCTGACCCGCCGCGATTTAGTCCGAACTCGCGAAATAGCACAACTCACCGCTGATCCAGGTCCTCATTGCCGATCAAGTTGGCCGTCGCCTGTCATAAACATGGCTGCTGCCGCGAAAGTCATGGCAGCAGCGCTTTCTTGGCCTCTCGAAGGATGGACGACGACAGTTGCTCGTCGTTCACCATACGCGCCATCGTAAGTGCGCCCATCATGGTTGATAGCATGACAAGCGCCTTCTTCCTTGCCGCAGCGGGTGGCAGTTCGGTGAGACGGCTTGCGATGAGGTTGACAAGGTTCACGACGCCCTCCGTGGCCGCGTCGCGCACCTCGTCGCTGGAGCGTGCCAACTCGCCTGCAAGTGCGACGAAGGGACAGCCGCTGCCAGGATCGTCCCGATGCTCCAGAGAAAGATAGTCGTTGATTGCCGCATTCAGACCTCGGACGTCGGTCGAACGCGACAGCGACGCTTCCATCGATTCGCGCAGCGACCCAGCGGCGAGTTGTAGCGACTCCAGTACTACGTGTTCCTTCGATGTGAAATGTTTGTAGAATCCGCCGTGCGTCAGGCCCGCCTGCGACATAAGATCGGCGACGGCAGTCCCGTCTATGCCGTTTTCCCGAAACCGGCTGGACGCCGCCTCGACGATGCGCTGGCGGGTCTCGGCCGCCTCCTGTCTGGATTTTCTCATGACCTCGATGATCTTTCGTTGATTTAGATTTGATATAACATCCAGCTTGCCGGCGCAAGTCGGAGATGCACTCATTGCGTAGGGAGTGACGCGAATCGTCGCGCCTTTCGGGTCCACCACCGGCGGGGCCATCAGTCGATCAAAGGCGCCTCTGCGTCGACGCGATAGCCACTCGAAGACGGATTACCAAGATCGAGGTTACCCAGAAATAAAGGGCTTTTTTCCAATAGCTCCGCCGCCCACTCCACAAAGACGCGTGCCTTAAGGGCGATCTGCCGGCGGTGCGGAAACACGGCTGCAACCGGCATCGGCCCTGGCTGCCACTGAGACAGCACTTCGACGAGTGCGCCCGAGTTCAGGTATGGCGCAAGTATGAACCGGGGAGCCTGAATTAGTCCCATGCCGTTAGCGCTGCATATTGCACAGCTCTCCGCGTCGCTGATTGAAAGCGCAGCCGGCAAGCCGACCTCGACCGCATCACCGTTGATGTCAAACATGAAGTTCGCGACTCTTCCGGTAGCGTGTGAGAGGCAGTGCACTGCAAGATGTTGCGGAATATCCTCCACGCGTTGAGGTTCGCCGTAACGGACAAGGTAGTCGGGGCTGCCAGCGGTCACTATCTCCAGATCACACAGCCGGCGCTGAATGACGCCTGGGTCTTCAGGCTCCCCCATACGGATTGTACAGTCGAGGTTCTCATCGCTCGGGTGAATGGGCCGATCATCCAGACCGATCATCAGCTCGAGATCGGGGAACCGTTTGTGAAAGTCGTCGATGGCTGGCAAGACGACAATTCTTCCAAGCGCCGTCGCGATCTGCACGGAAAGCCGACCTCGCGGTCCGTTCCGAGCGCTAGCAAGCATCTCTTCCGACTCCCTGATCTCGGCCAGGATACGTATGCAATGCCTGTAGTACTCCGCTCCTTCCGGAGTAAGACTAAGGTGTCGGGTCGTCCGCTGCATCAGACGAACCCGCAGGTGTGCTTCCAGCTTCCTGACCACAACAGACACCGTCGAACGCGGAAGACGGAGCGCGTCCGCCGCACGGGAAAAGCTGTTCAGCTCGACCACCCTGGCGAACACCTGCATTGACTGAAACCGGTCCATATCGTCTCCGAGTCGACGCCGTACCAGACAACCACCCGGCTCACGAAGGAGACAAGGCAACGGCCCAGGCATCTCACCTGACCGGAACCGCCGGTGGAGAACTATTCGTTGCCACGCGGGCGTCCGGGGAGATGTCCCAGCCGCCGCCCAGCGCACGAAATGCCCCGACCGCAGCGCGCGCCACGTCCGCGCGTGAGCTGTCCAGATCGTCACGCGCGACGAGGAGTTGACGGTCCGCGTCCAGCACATCTGTGAGGGTTATGGCCCCTGCTCTGTAGGCGCGTTCGGACAAGTCGCGGGCGCGCGTCAGTGATGCCACTTCATCCTGCAACTCCTGCCGTCGAGCCTCTGTCTGGGAAAGCGCTGTGAACGCGTTCTCAACATCCTCAGCGGCCTTGAGCACCGCCTGGCGATACAGTGCAAGCGCCTCTGCGTTCGCGCCTCGCGCCTGCTTAACCTCCGCATCCACCTTCCCGAAGTCAAACAGACGCCACCGAAGCGCCCCCGTACCGACCGGCTGAAACGCTGCCGCGGTAAAGAGGTGATTGGTGCTCACGCTGTCAAAGCCAAGCGCGCCAGACAGGGAGATCTTCGGGTAATAGCCCGAGATTGCCGCGCCGATCCGCTCACTTGAAGCGGCCACTCGCCGCTCCGCCGCGATGATGTCAGGTCTACGCCTCAAGACGTCCAGTGGCTGGTCGTTATCGTCAATCTTCGGGATCGCGGGGATGGTGGAGGAGACGGACAGTTCATGCGCGTACGTACCCGGTTGGGCACCCATCAGCACATCCAGGCGGTTTAGTTGCGCCTCAAGCGACGTGCGCAGGATAGGTACAGTGGACCTTGCCTGTTTTAGCAGAGCCTCGGCCTGGGCAATCTCCCTCTCGTCCGCCGCGCCAGCGCGACGCCGCACCCGGACAAGCTCAAGAAGGCGTCCGTCGGTGTCAATCTGATCCTGCGCCACCGCAAGCCGCGTCTGGAACCCTCTGACCTGCAGGTATGCATCGGCGGCGTCGGCGGCCACCGTAATCCGCGTGCCGAGTTGCTCAGCCTCGGCCGCCTGCACTTCGTCACGCGCCGCAGCGGCGCTGCGGCGCAGTCCGCCGGCCAGATCGATTTCCCAGCTCGCGGTAGCCCCAACGTTGTATTCGCGCTGGTCGCGACTGTAGCCAGGAAACGTTTTCGCGATGGTGCCGACCGGACTTAACAGGCTCTGATGCTCGGCGGTGCCCGTCGCGCCGAAATCGAGCGTTGGCAGAAGCTGCGCGCCCGCCCCCGCTGCGACCGCCCGCGCCTGCTGAACGCGGGCAAACGCTGCCGCAAGATCCAGGTTCTGCGCAAGAGCACGCTGAACGACGGTTACGAGCATTGGATCATCAAATCCGGTCCACCAGGTGTCGAGGTGCGGAGACGGTCTGGCCGCTTGCTGGGTGCTTGTCTCAACCCGGTTATGGAACGGCACAAGCTGCGTAGTGGGCGCCGCATAATCCGGCCCCACCGCACAAGCCCCCAGGCCCGTCGCGATTGCTACGCCCACGCATATAACACGGAGCAGGCTCGTTGAAGGCCGGCGCATGACCGTGTGACGTCCGTCTTCAGCCGCCTGCCGCCGGCACGCCGGTTTCGCTCCGCTGATCTCGGGCAGATATGGGGCGCCGTCATGCGGCTCGTGTCGAAGATTGCCAGCTTCACTATGCGAACCTGAAACACACATTAGTCTGCGAGCAACGGCAGTAGTGAAGATCATGTGCGCTCCTTACGGCCAAATTTGCGGATGAAAACATAGAAGGCAGGAGTGAACAGAAGTCCGAAGCAAGTCACACCCAGCATGCCGAACAGCACCGCCGTTCCTAGCGACTGGCGCATTTCAGCGCCTGCTCCTGTGGCGACCGCGAGCGGCGCCACTCCGAGGATGAAGGCAAAAGACGTCATCAGGATAGGACGCAGGCGTGTGCGTGCAGCGTGCACCGCGGCGTCAACCGGTGCGGTCCCCTCGTCCTCCTTCTGACGCGCAAATTCGACTATCAGGATGGCATTCTTCGCAGCCAGTCCGACGAGAACGACGAAGCCGATCTGCGCCAGGATATCGATGGGCATGCCGCGAGCGATCAGGCCAGTGACCGACGCGAGAATACACATCGGTACGATCAGGACGATCGCAAGCGGTAGCTTCCAGCTCTCATACTGCGCGACGAGAACGAGAAACACGAAGAGCGCAGCTGCTCCGAATACCAGGAGCGTCGGCGTGCCGTGTTGCTGCTGCTGGTAAGCCAGGTCCGTCCATTCGAAGCTGATACCCTGCGGCAGCACCTGATGGGCAAGCTCTTCCATGCGATGGAGTGCTGTACCGGTGGCGATGCCTGGCGCTGCGACGCCCTGAACTTCCGCGGCAGGATACAAGTTGTAGCGAGGCACACGATAGGGAATCGTACGGTTCTCCATTTGCGCCACTGTGCCGATCGGCACCATCTCACCGAACTGGTTTCGCGCTTTTAGACGGGTGATGTCCTGAGGCGTATGCCGGAATTGCCCGTCAGCCTGAACAATGACCTGATAAGTTCTGCCAAGGTAGTTGAAGTCGTTCACGTACTGTGAACCCAGATAGACCTGCAGTGCGGAAAACACATCCGTGGGTGTGAGCCCGACCTTTTCGGCCTTTACACGATCAATATTCGCGAAAACCGATGGCGACCCCGCATTGAACAGGGTGAAGACTCCGGCAAAACTGGGATCCCTGTTGGCCGCAGCAACAAGGGCATTCGCCGCATGCACGAGCGCCTCTGACCCAAGTCCCGCGCGGTCCTCCAGCATCATCTTGAACCCGCCCGAATTGCCAAGACCCTGCACAGGAGGCGGCGGAATGGTCAGCACATAAGCGTCCTTGATGACGGAAAGGCGTTTGCGCAGGTCGGCCAGTACCGTGTTCGCGGTCACTCCCGGAATCTCGTGGTTGTACAGCGACGGCAACCCCGAAAAAATCGTTCCCGAGTTCGACGCCACGGTCAACGTTGTTGCGTCAAGCCCAACGAACGGGGCAACGTGTTCAATTCCGCGCGTCGTCAGGATAATGTCAATGGCATTTCGGACCACTTTCTCGGTACGGTCGAGTGCCGCGCCCGGCGGAAGTTGAACCACGGTAATCAGATAACCCTGATCCTGCTCCGGAATAAAGCCGGTTGGCGTACGCGAGAACTCAAGACCCGTAATGCCAATCAGCACGACGTATATTGCGAGAACGACGGTGAGTCCACGAACGATACGACGTGTGACGTTTCCGTACCCGAACGACAGTCTGTCAAAGCCCCTGTTAAAGCGATCAAAGCCCGCATGTAGCAGACGCTGCGCGAGGCCCCCATGCGACGCGATATGCGGCTCATGCGACTTGAAGAGCACCGCGCAGAGGGCGGGACTCAGAGTAAGCGACACAAAGCAGGATATGACAGTCGATGCTGCGATCGTCACCGCAAACTGGCGAAAGAACAGCCCCGAAATCCCGCTAAGGAAGGCGGACGGGATGAAGACCGCACATAGCGTCAACGCAATCGACAGCAGTGCCCCGCCCACCTCGTCCATCGTCCGGTGGGCCGCCTCGACCGGCGACATGCCAGAGCGCATGTTGCGCTCGACGTTCTCGACTACGACGATCGCATCATCAACGACAATGCCGACCGCCAGCACGAGGCCAAACAAAGACAGGTTGTTTAGCGATATTCCGAACGTGGCGAGTACGATGAACGACCCAAGCAGGGAGACCGGAATTGCAACGACGGGGATAATCGTGGCCCTCCAGTTCTGCAGGAAAAGAAAGACGACGCCAACAACCAGCAGGATTGCGACGAATATGGTGACAATCACCTCGTCGACCGATTTGCCGATAAAGATGGTCGGGTCGTAGATGATCTTGTAGTCCATTCCTGCGGGGAACTCATTCTTTAGCCCGCGCATCGCGGACAAAACCTGCTGCTCGACTGCAAGTGAGTTCGCACCAGGCTCCGCGTAGATGAGCAACGTCGAAGCGTTGTCACGGTCCATGAAAGCGGTTGAGCCGTAGTCTGCGGCGCCGACTTCGACCCGGCCAATATCGCGTATCCGCGTCACGCGACCCTGTGCGTCGGACTTGACGACGACGTCGGAAAATTGCTGTGGCGTGGACAGCCGGCCGAGCGCCTCTACGTTTATCTGGTACGCGTCGCTGCCCGCCGTGGGCGGCTGGTTCAGGACACCAGCCGATACCTGCAGGTTCTGTGCGCGTAGTGCTGTGAGCACTTCACTCGCGTTCAGATTGTTGGCTGCGACCTTGTCGGGGTCGATCCAGATACGCATTGCGTACTCACGGGCACCCTGGAACTGCACGTCGCCGACGCCTTGCAGACGCGCTAGCGTGTCCTTCACGTGCAACGTCGCGTAGTTCGAGAGATAAAGTGTGTCGCGCGTTCTGTCAGGTGAGTACAGGTGAACAGCCAGCAATATGCTAGGTGTGGACTTCCTCACCTGAACGCCAAGGCGCCGGACGTCTTCCGGCAGGCGCGGTAGTGCATCCTGAACCCGATTCTGTGTGAGCATCTGCGCGACGTTCAGGTCGGTGCCGATACGAAACGTAACCGTGACCGTCAACCGGCCGTCTCCCGTGGACTGGCTGCTCATGTAGAGCATGTTCTCGACGCCGTTGATCTGCTGCTCCAGCGGCGTGGCCACTGTTCGCGCAATCGTTTCGGCCGACGCACCCGGATACGATGTCGTCACCTGCACAGTCGGTGGAACGATTTCCGGGTACTGGGCGACGGGAAGCACGAACATCGCGCCCAGGCCAATTAGCGTCAGAAAGGCACTGACCACCGTCGCGAAGCGCGGCCTGTCGATAAAGAAATGGGCAATACGCATGGCTTCACTGTCCGCTAGTTCTGTTTAGGCTCATAGCGGATCGCACCATCGCGCGTCGCCACTTTCGTTCCGGGCGCCGCAAAGGGCAAACCGTCGACGATCACGCGATCGTCCCGAGACAGGCCCGAGCGGATCACGCGCAATCCCCCGCGTATCTCACCGACCTCGACATGCTTTGCCACAACCGTTCCGTCGGTGCTAACCGTCATCACGAGGTACTCGGACTGGTCGGGTAAAACGGATGCGTCCGGCACGAGCAGCGTCGGTGCGGGATGCGCCACCGCGAGACGCACGCGTGAGAACTCGCCAGGTGTAAAGCGCAGGTCGGCATTGGACACCGTCGCTCGGGCGTGGATTGTGCCGCTGGAACGGTCCAGTACGTTGTCGACGAAATCAAGCGTGCCTTGCCGTGTGTAGGTCGTCGAATTGCCCGCCGCCAGTTCGACGCGATTTGCAATCGGCCCTTTGGCGTCGCCGCGATACTGCGAAAACGACTGGAAGTCCGCCTCGCTCATATCGAAGTCGAGGTAGACCGGATCGAGCGAGACGAGCGTCGCGAGCAATGTCGTCGGACTCGTTGCACCACGGCTGCCTGCAATAAGGTTACCGGTGGAAACAAGATGCCTGCCAATGCGGCCGGTAAACGGCGCCGTGATGCGGCAGCGATCCAGATCGAAGCGGGCGTCGCGGATCTGCGCCGCAGCATCGTCGAGTGCGGCTTGCGCAGCATTCAGTTCGGACGTGCGCTGCTCGACGTTCTGCGTCGTGCCAGCATCATTGCGCTCAAGCTCCCGTGCGCGCGCCAACTCCTGCTTTGCCAGAACGAGGCGCGCCTCAGCGGTCCGCCGCAAGGCAGTCGCCTGCGCGAGCCGAATCTCATACGGCACGGGATCGATGGTGAACAGCAGATCGCCCTTGTGAACGATGTCGCCGTCCCTGAAGTGAATACCTGTGAGCGTACCGCCTACCTGTGCGCGCAGTTCCACCTGATCGACGGCCGAGAACTGCCCAAGAAATCCAAGTCGGGTGTCGAGGTCGCGTACCAGCGGCCGGCTGATTGTTACCTCATGGGGCGGCACGGGTCGAGCATTGGCGACGCTATCACCGCCATCATGCGAGTAGAGAAACCACGCGCCCCCGCTTGCCATGATCACAGCGGCTGCGGCAGCCCAGGTTCTGGCGCGTCGGCCCACCGTGCCATATCGCGCACGACGAACTGTTCTGCCGTCTTCCAGCCTTGTTTTCGTATCCAACTTCGATCACCTCGAAAAGTGTTGTCGTTCGCCTCGTCGCGAAACGGCGTCTCGACCAATCGGCGCACCAACTGATTGCGCGGACCGGACAACGCGGCTATTTAGATTTCGCACAACTTCTAACTGGCGTTAGATTACATGTGAAATCTAATACGTCAAGACTTTTCAAGGCGCTAACCAGTAGCTCTACCGGCCCTCAACCGATGCATCTCAGAACCAGCAACGCTTCGCCCGATTGTTCGCGCCTGGCAGCATGTGTATTCATCATCGACGGATTTATGCGAACAACTGGATCCGCTATGCTGTGCACGCTTTTAACTACTGTGCGCGTGGAATCGCTTTCACGTGCCATGGCAGGTGATCGCGTTTGTTCTTTTTGCGGCATGAAGGAGCGCTCCTCCATACCGGTCCTTCTTTTGTCGCGGCGCACGTTCCCTGAAGTGCGCTTTTTTTGAGGCGCAAGACATGATCGGCGACGACGCGATGAGGCGATCCATTCATGAGCGCGAATCGCGTGCACACAGGCTGTCCCGGCAAGATGTGCTTTCCGACGTTCTGGATCTGATACGGCTACAAGGCGAATCAATCGAGATATACGAGACGGTCGAGGCGCAACGCAAGCCCTTTGATGCTGGACGCGCCCGCTTTCACTTTATTCAGGACGGCGCCTTCCGGCTCGACGCGATCGCTATCGATACGACCACGTTAGTCGCCGGTGATCTTGTTTTGCTACCTAAGGGATGTGCGCATGTTCTCTCCGCAATCCATGCGCGTGACTCTCTGCCCGGATCACCCTCGCGACCCGATGAATGTCGCAGCTTCGCCGAAAAGCCCTTTCGCGTCCTGACGGGCTCGTTCGTATTCGAATCCGCGTCCGCCGGCTCATTGATCGCGGGTCTCCCGGACGTCATTCATCTCCGGGCCGACGCATCGGGTACACCGGAATGGCAACACGCGATCCTGCGGTTCGTGCGGCTGGAAGCGAGCGAGCCGTCGCCAGGCGCTGCGCTCATGATCTCGCGCCTGATCGATCTGCTGGTGATACGGAGCTTGCGCGAGTGGGTGGCGAAGAGTCCCACACATAGCGGATGGCTCCGGGGCCTCGGCGACGCACGACTTGGGCGTGCACTGGCGGCCATGCATGAGGATCCCGCGCATGAATGGAAACTGGGTGCGCTTGCGAAGATTGCGACCATGTCCCGGTCGCACTTTGCGGACCGATTCACGGAGATTGTCGGCGAGCCGCCGCTCAGGTATCTCGCACGGTGGCGCCTGAGCCTTGCCGCCGACCTGCTGCGCAACGGTCGTGTGCGAATCAGCGAGGCAGCGTCTGTCGCCGGTTACCAGTCGGACTCCTCGTTCTCGCGGGCCTTCAAGGCACATTTCGGATATTCGCCCGGTGCCATACGTCATGGTGCAGATCCGGATCAGGGCGTGCCGTCACGCTGAGCTTCAGTCGAAAGCGATCATGCCACGCTCTACGCCGGACCTCGCCATCACGGCAGCGAACCATCGCTGAAGTTGCGGATACCGCGCCCAGTCGATCGACGGCGACTGCGCGGCCACTATGCTGACAGCAGCGATGTCTGCGAGCGTGAATGACTGCCCTGCCATAAACGGTGCGTTTTGCAGAAACCTCTCGCTTGCAAGGAGCATCTCAAGGCTGCGCCGTTCCATCAATCTTTGTCCCTCCTCGCACCCTTTGTTCTTCAGAAAGAAGGCCGCGTGGCTGGGCGCGATCACGTCAGTCACGAAAAAGAAGAATCGCTCGAGTGCAAGCGGCGCCGATGCATCTGTTTCGGGCGGTAACAACCTGCCTCCCGCTCGTCGCGCAAGGTAAAGAAGAATCGCATTGGACTGCGCGAGGACAAGCGGAGGCGCCGCCGACGAGCGAACTCGCAGCACCGGCACTTTTCCACTCGGATTCAGTGAAAGGAAGTCTGGTGTGCGCTGCTCCCCCGCCCGAAGATCGAGCTTCACGACCTGGTGGGCGATCGCGAGTTCCTCCAGCGCAATCGCCACACGAAGACAGTTACCCGTCTTCGCGCCATACAGGGTAACGTCGGCGGACATTGTCAGGGAGCCGGAGTTTCGGGCATGACGATGCGCTCGTATTGGCCTCCGGCCGCAGCTTGCCGGTACGCAGGCGCGTCAATCATCGACTGCGGAAAGATCGGAGCCAATGCACTGGCATCATCCAGCCGCTCGACGTGATGCTGCACAAGCGTGAGCTTTGCAGCGCCAAGGTATGCCGATAATTGTTCGCTCGTCCGAGGTCCAATGATCGGCAGCGAACCCTTTAGCAAGACCCACGCTACTGCCACCTCGGATGGCGTGACCCCAAGCTCGGTCGCAACCGCGAGGGTGGCATCGACGATCGCCGTACGCTGGCCGGAATTTTCCTGCTGGAATACGGCACCGCCCAGTGCTTCAAGGCGCCCTTTCTCGCCCCGACGGTACTTGCCCGAAAGCAATCCACCACCGAGCGGCGACCACGCCACCATCCCCAGTCCAAGTGCCTGGCCTGCCGGTATCAGTTCGTGCTCGGCTGTGCGCTCGACCAGGCTGTGCTCGAACTGCAAGCCGGCGACTCGCGCCCAGCCGCGCAACTCGGCGATCGTTGCCGCCCGCGCAACGCGCCACGCAGGGAAGTCGGACAGTCCGATATAGAGCACCTTGCCGCTGCACACCAGGTCGTCCAGGCCTCGCATGATCTCGTCCGTTGGCGTGATGCCATCGGAAAAGTGCACCCAGTAGACGTCGATGCGATCGGTCTTGAGACGCTTGAGGCTCGCCTCAACAGACAGGCGCATCGCGAGCCGGCTATTGCCCGTCGCCAAAGCGCCCGCGTTGGGCGCCGATGCCTGAGTGTACTTGGTCGCAACCACGAAGTTATCGCGGCGGCCCGAGAGGAGCTTACCGAGAAACTCCTCGGATTCGCCGAACTGATACACGTCGGCGCAATCCAGGAAGTTACCGCCCGCGTCCGCATATCGGTCGACGATCTCGCGTGCGGCATCAAGATCTGACCCGTACCCCCACCGGCCGCCGAAGTTGGCTGTACCAAGAACCAGCTCAGACACGCGCAGGCCCGTATGTTTACCGAAGACACGATATCGCACGATTACACCCCTTGAAGCTTCGGGAGATACGGCGCTACGGCAGCTGCCGATGTGTCGGCAGGCGTGAGGACACGACTGGTGGTCGAACCGCCGATATAACGCTCATAGATCCTCCACCCCGCCGCCGTCTTGCGCAGCCGGTCACGCATCGGCGAATACAGCCAGATCGCGGGCAGCCCGGTATCGTTGTGCATCACCTGGCCCGCACCGAGTTTCGACGCATCCTCGGGCGAGGCATAGCGGATCAGCAGGTTTTGATATCGCACGACCACGCCGTCTTCGTCCTCATCGACGATATGGTTTGTGGCATGACGCCCCACGCCAGGTATCAGATACGGATAGTCATGCTCGAAGAAGCGCCGGATTTCGGTGTGTCCATTAATCGTTCCGTGAAAGTGGTACGCCACGGCGTCGGGCAGGAATGCCTCGATCATGGCTTCGACGTCCCATGTCTCGAAGAACCAGTTGACGCGATTGACGAAATCGACGGCGCTCGCCCGGTCTTCGGCGCTGACTGTGCTCACATGCGGGACGGAAGGAAAGGCTGTCATGCAAAGTCCTTGAAAGAAGACGTTGATCGGAATGAGACAGATAATATGTGCAATTACACATATGAACGAAAAATTTTCAGCCTGCAAAGACAACGGTCAACAGACCTGCCCGCAGTGCAGCCGCCTGTTTGCGACTGACGCCAGCTTCGAACTCCGCCTGCGCTGCTCGCCAGCAGGGCTCAGCCTCCGACAGCTTCGCCTTGCCCGCAGCGGACAGCGTGAACGTCAGTGCCGCTTTCGGACCTTCCGCATCGCTCGTCAACCACTTTGCGTCCCTCAGGGGTCTGAGTGCACGTACCAACGTGGTCCGCTCCATCACCATCAGGTCCGCCAGATCGGCAACCGCGATTCCTGGATGCTCTTCAACGAGCGCAAGTATCGAAAATTGCGAGATCGAAATACCTACGCCTGACAAGTGGCTATCGTAAATACGCGACACGTACCTGGCAGCGCGACGTGCAGCCAGACAGTGACAGAGATCGGGACCAGTGAGCGGTTTCATGTCTCTCATTCTCATGTGCTATTACACATTTGTCAATGCTTCGGGATAGCGGCTCACGATTCAGCCAAAGAGGTGCTTTTGTGAGGGGCCGCCTCAGAGATCGGCCGACTTTTCCGTCGCCCACGCTTCGCCGGCGGACACTGCAACAGGCTGGCGCATACAGTCTTATGGGCCACGGAAATCTTCTCTCTTATCTTTCGGACGCAATGTCATTGAAACCGGACGACGTGCAATAGGCGGCGCCCCTTAGCCCGGTTACCGTTCGTGTTGGCGTCGCGCTCGTCCTGATACTTCCTGTCGCTAGACGGGCGCGATATTGGAATCTCATTTGGCGTCTTAACCTTCCTATCATGAAGTCTTACATTCTGCGGCTCTTTGCTGCTCTTGTCGTATCGCTCGGTCTCGTCACTCTCGCATCCGTTGCGGCATGCGGCAGCTCTTCCGCAAGCACCACGGGCACGGTCGTACTCGTACACGGGGCGTGGGCCGACGGGTCTAGCTGGTCATCAGTCACGCGCGTACTGCAGGCGCGTGGCCTGAAAGTAGTGACTGTTCAGCTTCCCCGCACGTCGCTAGCCGACGATGCCGCAACCGTCACCCGTGCCATCGATGCCCAGCAGGGCCCAGTCCTTCTGGTCGGACATTCCTACGGAGGCGCCGTCATTACGCAAGCCGGCAGCATTAACAAGGTTGCAGGTCTCGTTTATGTGTCAGCATTCGCGCCCGCAGACAATCAGTCGATCTCCGATCTGACGAGTCCCTTTCCGAAGCCGGCCTGGCAGGCGGGTCTGGTATCCGACGAAGCTGGATTCCTTACGCTCAACACTGACACTTACCTGAGCAGTTTCGCACCGGACCTTCCGAAAGACACATCCAGTGTGCTCGCCACGGCTCAGGGGCCGCTCAATGCGCGCTGTCTTACCGATAAGGTGTCTGTGGCCGCCTGGAAGTCCAAACCGTCGTGGTGGGTCTATGGCGACCAGGACCAGATCATTCCCGCGGCGCTCCAGCAGGCCGAGGCTAAACAGATCGGCGCGAAGATTACGTCGATTGCTGGCGCGAGCCATGTAGCACTGATGTCTCAACCTGCCGCAGTGGCCGCGGTAGTTCTCGACGCGGCACGAGCCACCGGCGTGCTCTGACCGGTCTCGAAAGCATCAGCGCGGCGGGGACTAACGCCCGCCGCGCCCGCCCTCTTGCGCAATAGCTCACGCAGTGACAGAGATATCATTTTTCTGACAACCTTAAAATGATCACACGCAAAATATTCGTGGTAGCTGCGATGCTTCTGTCGCCATTGCTATTTTCCGCTTGCATGGCAACCACATCCGGCCAATCAGCTACGCAACGGATCTCACCCGTCAGCGCTTCGCCTAATGAAACTGGCGTGAGCAGGAGCGACGTAGATGGCCAGCAGGATCAACATGCCGGCGACGCGGAAAAGCATAACCTCGAGATTCTTCGCTTTGTCCGCGGTTTCTAGCCGACAAGGAATGACGGTCACAGCGAGCGTAATGCGTTGCGATCTGGTGACGGGGTGATGTACCCCCAAGCAGAGATTTTAGGAAGGGGCAGCGACGTCTTCGTCCTGCCAATCTCCACGGCGTGCAGCATAGCGAGACCGTATTCAGCGATGGACCGCGTGTTGCGCCTTTCGCCGCTGCGTCGCATCGCGCCATGAAATACCGCAGTGGGTTATGACGTACGTCTCACTACGACTGGCTCCTTCCAAAGGGTGCGGCCAAAAAACGTCAGTGTGCGGTCCCACGCGAGTTGCGCCCAGACCGGATCGTATTGCGTGCCTGGTATGCGCCCATCGCCCACGGCGGTTTCATTGGCGAACGCATGATGTGCAAGATAGCGATGGAATTCCGCCGAGACCTCACTGCGGGCGAACTTCTCCTCAAGCACATCGACACTCGCGGCAGGAAAGAATGCGTCCTGTGTGGCCCAGTGCGCCTGGATGGGCGCTTTGATGCCAGAAGCGTCCAGGCGATCCAGCGGCGGGAATCCGTACCATATAACGCCAGCCGCAAATTCAGGGACAGCGCTGAGGGCAAGAAGCGTCAATGCGCCGCCCATGCAAAACCCGGTTACACCGATATTTCTCGTGTACGTACTCAGGTATTGAACCGCGCCGCGAACGTCCTGAGAGATCGCGTCAGCAAAGTCCAGACTATCCATGTAGTGGTGAGCCTCTTCTTCCTCGACGGTAGACTTTCCTCTGTAGAGGTCGGGCACCAGCGCGATGTAGCCCGCGTGAGACAGACGGTCCGCCACGCCCCGGATCTGAGCGTTAAGCCCCCACCACTCCTGGATCACAACGATTGCCGGCGCGCCTTCCAGCTTCGCCGGATTAGCAAGATAGCCCTCAACGGCTTGACCGTCCGGACGGCAAAAGCTGACCATGGTTCCCACGTTGCGCATCGGGTTTCCTCCCATAATTTATCGACAGTTCAAGTTAAGCGCGGCTGCCTGCTTGTTGGGTACTCAACCGGCTTTCAGAGTCGCAAAGGGCATCCGTGTACCGCCTATGACCACGGAACCCCGCGCCTGAGAGTTGAAAAACTCGTCTCTTGTCGCTGCGAGGTTTCTCCGTGGCTAGCAGCTATGAGACGATGAACATAAGCGAGCACCGGCTGCTGCATGAAGGTTCTAGTCTTCGCGATCGAGAAAGGCCGTGACATCGGCCACGAAGCGCTTGGGATACTGATACTGCGCCCCATGACTCGAGTCAGGGTACAGAATCAGCTGAGCGTTCGGCAGCTTCTCCTCCAGGGTGAACGAATTCACCGGATAATGAACGATGTCGTGATTGCCGCCCACGATGAGCACAGGCTGCTTGATGTTTTTCAGGTATGCATCCGCATCAGCGTGAGGCGCGCCCCATGCCGCGAACGCCGCTACCTGCGCCGGTGCGACCTTATCATTCACGTCCGGGTCACGATCGCGCGAACGAGCATGAAGGCGATTGAGGAATTCACGTCCCGCAGCGCGACTCGCGTCTGATTGCGTGAAGAACACATCAAGCAGCAGTTGATCGTTGTTTCCGCTGTCCTTCTTGATCATTTCCTGGAACTCTGGCGTAAGCGTGGCCATTCCAGCCCCGCCGCGAGGTCCGCTCCCAACCAACACCAGATGTCGAACAACTTCAGGGCGCTCAACGGCAACTTCCTGTGCCACGAGACTTCCCAGAGAAAATCCGAGAAGATCAGCCGTTTTGACGTTGAGTGCGTGAAGCAAGTCGATAGCATGCCGTGCCATCCCCTCGACGGTGCTGGGAACTTCTCCTTCTGAACTGGCGACGCCGGCGTTGTCGAACAGAATTACCTCTCGATTTTTAGCAAAACCGTCAATGACCGCAGGGTCCCAGTTGTCCATGTTGCCCACAAAGTGCTGGAAAAAGACCAGCGGCACATTGCCGGGTTTTCCGAAACGGCGATAGGCGAGCTTCGTACCGTTTACATCGATAAACCTCGTCGGCGCTGTCTGATGCGTGTAGACGGCGCGCAGATTCTGCCCTTCCCCTGCCGCATTGGATGGCGTAGTTGCGAAAGCGGCAGCTGTAGCAAGTACTAGCACCCCCGCCTTGACCGTCGCGATTTTTATCGGCTTTCTCACTTCAGTACTCCTGAATTCAACACATTAAAAAATATTCTTACTGCGCTCCGAGAACTGGCGTGGTGTTGGGGACGAACGCTGCTTACGCCGGATTCTTGACGGAAGAGCGCTCGTCAACCGTCTGCCGCCAATTGAGCAGCGCGGTGCATTCCTCGGGGACCCGAATGTTTGCAAAACCAGCGAACACGAGTCCCGCCCAAACTGTGATATCCGCCATTGAGAAGGATTCGCCCGCAACGTACGGTTGCGCCGTGAGCACCTTGTCAAAGTAGCGCATCCCGGCAACAGCCTTGTCGCGTGAGCGTTCACCCCATTCTCGGCGGCCCTCCCAATCGAGGCTCTTGTACGCCTGAAGCGCCGGTCCAAGACCGGGCGTCGCATGGTGAAAGTAAGTCCCTACCGCATCGATCAGTTCTGACTCAGCCCGCTTCTGCATCATATGAACCAGCGCTTTCTCTTTTGGCGACTTGCCCGTCAGCACCGGATTGCCGTCAAGATTGTCAAGATACTCAGTGATGGCCGTGCACTCCGAGATGTACGTTCCGTCATCCAACTGCAGAACGGGCACAGTCCCGGTGGGGTTGATGGCGAGGAAGGCGGCTTGCTTGTGTTCCGCAGCGGGAAGATCAACTTTGATGAACTCAATCTGGGAAGCGAGATTTTTCTCCGCCAGCACGATCCGGATGCGAAGCGGGTTGGGAAAACCTGGAATGTCGAAAATTTTCATGGTCGGTCTCAAAAGTCAATTACCTATCGATAGGTAAGTAAAGCGCACTTTAGCGAGGCGTCCTCCCCGTGTCAACACTTACTTATCGATAGGTATCGTGTTAGAGTCTCCCACATGACAACTGACACCAAACAGCGCATTCTCGGCTCTGCCCGACGCATGGTTCAGGCGCGTGGATACAACGCGCTGAGTTTCCGCGAAATCGCCAAAGAGGTCGGCATCAAGAGTGCAGGCGTGCATCACCACTTTCCTACAAAGGGTGATCTAGGCGCGGCGTTGGCGCGCCAGTACACGGAGGAAGCGGTCACTTTGCTGCATGACCTTCTCGAACGGTTCGATAACGAGCAGCTGACGCTGGAGCGCTATGCGAGCATCTTTCGTTCGGCACTCGTGCAAGACAATCGAATGTGTCTTTGCGGCATCATGGCGGCAGAGCATCATGACCTTCCCGCCGAAGTCCGGGTAGAAGTCGATCACTTCACCGAGGTAAACGTCGACTGGCTTTTTAAGGTTCTGTCTCTCAGGGAGGACGGAAGAGATGCCGAGTCTATTAAGCGCCACGCGCTAGCAATTTTCGCGGCTATTGAAGGCGCGCAACTGGTCGCTCGTGGACGCGGCGACGTGTCGGTCTTCGACGCTACGGTCCAGGCATATCGAAGTACCGGCCTTTTTGCGTAAACAGCGCACGCGCTGTGACTTCGCGATGCCGATCGGGTGCGGGAAAGTGAACATACCCTGTTCGTAGATTGCCCTCATCATGGCGGACGGCGCCAGCGGGCTTTTGACTACGTATCCGAGGTTCTGACCGTATTGTCGGTGGCGTTCGTTCCGGGCGAGGACCGCTGCGAATCGTGAGTTTCCGCCGGCCAAACGAGATGAACAGTGCGCCTATCGCGAGTGGCTCGAAAATCACTTCGATGACTAGCGCGGAAATGCACGATGTTCACTCGCGCGGCGAAAGCTGCACTGACTGGGAACGTGTGCGCCGAAAAGCGGATCAGGATACGGAAGGGCCATGGAAAACCGCGCCATCGGCGAAGCCATTGGGCGCAAGCGTGACTGGCCGGTGGGGCCGGTGAGCCGAAGGCCGCCATATCAGGCAATCTCCCGGGCTCCGTGTCGGGACAGTATGGACTGCTACGGGAAGTACTTCTGCCGAGGGCGGAGGGCGAATTAAAAAGGAAAACGAAGCATTCATTCCCGCAGTACGACCGAGCAACTCAAGGTCCCGCAAGTCCGTGTTCTGTCGCGCTCCGATGGCTTCTGATGTCACGCAAACCGCCGCGACAGAATGGAATCAAGCTAGGTTGCTCCGGGCCCACTGGCCTCAACGCGGTCGACAATCCATGCATCAACGTCGGTCTCTAGCCATGCAACCCTACCACCACCGATTTGCACTGGCCGTGGAAACTTACCTCCGGCCAGATACCGATAGACAGTACTTGTGCCCAGGCCAACACGCAGACGCACCTCGCGAAGGCGAATCAAACGTTGCTTTGCCGGATTCTCCTTCGGGGGCGTAATAGACACGACGCTCGCAGACACCCCCGCGCAGTACTGCGACCAGTGGTCCATCATCTTTCGGCGCCTCTCGAGCATGTCACCTCGTTGATACGCACGCCGCGCCTTGTTGCTCGTCTTGTGGGCAATCGCCTTGTCGGCTAGCACTTCGGGATACTCACCATACTCCTCCGCCCAGTCCTGAAATGTCGAACGGAACCCGTGCACCGTAATCTCTGAATATCCCATACCATCAAGCAACTCGAGCATCGCCATGTTCGAAAGTGGAGCTCCCTTTTTATCGCCCGGAAAGAGGTAGCCATACCTGGCCGTCTCCATAGCTCTCTTCACGAGATCGCAGGCCGTATCACACAACGGCACGCGGTGAGGAAGGCCCATCTTCATCCGCTCGCTGGGGATCGTCCAAATCTTGTGGCGTAAGTCGAACTCTTCGGGCCGCGCTCTCCGGATCTCATTCGTTCTACAGACGGTCAGGATCACCAGGTGCAACATCACGGCTGAGCGAGAACCTTCGTCTTCCTTCACCTTAAGCTTTGGTATGAATTCACGGATGTCGGCCCACGGCAACGCTGGAAAATGATTCACGGCGCGCCTGCCGCTTTGCCAGCACCTTATCCAGGTGACCACGCCAGCGTGCAGGGTTGTCGCCGTCACGATGCGCCGCGCCTCTTTACGCGCCTCGATCGGGTCGATCTTGTCGTTCACGAGTGCCCTGCATCGGGCCGCCTCGGTACGCGCTTCTGCAAACGAGACAGTCGTCATGGGCCCAAGCCCCATCTCGCGCGAATGCCCGAATAGTTTGAACTGATAGATCCAGGAGCGCGAACCCGAGCCAGAAATCTGGAAATAAAGGCCGCCACCATCGGCGTAGTAACCGCGATCAACCAGCTTCGCTATGCGAAGCTGGCGAGAGCCAATGAGGTTGCCTGGATTGAGATTCCGCCATTTCCCACCCCTACTTTCACCCCAACTTGATGGGTCGATTCTGTCGGTACGAGCCGGAAGCAGCAAAGAAAAAACCCCGGAAGGCGCTTGTGGCGGCCTTCCGGGGTTTAGTCCGGGACATGGTGAAATGTCCCGGAAGGTGCTCCTGGCGGAGACGGAGGGATTCGAACCCTCGATCCAGGTTTTGGCCCAGATGCTCCCTTAGCAGGGGAGTGCCTTCGACCTCTCGGCCACGTCTCCCAAACTTTCGCTCGCGCAGGGAGTCAGCGCGACGAAGCCAAGATAATAGCGGGCCGGACCGCCAAGGTCAATGTCCGACGAACACTTTTTGTGCCAATGTCGTCATTGACGAAGGATTTTTTTCGCCAGGCCACGCATATGTACAACAACGAACGAGGCGCTCCTGCACGCCCCGCCGCTTCTACCAAATCACACCCAGTTACGCCTGATCCAGTTCGAACGCCTTATGCAGCGCGCGCACTGCGAGCTCCATATACTTCTCGTCGATCAGCACCGAAATCTTGATTTCGGACGTCGAGATCATCTGGATGTTGATGCCCTCTTCCGATAGCGTGCGGAACATCGTGCTCGCGATGCCCACATGCGAACGCATGCCCACGCCGACCACCGAAACCTTCGACACCTTCGGATCGCCCAGCACCTGCTCGGCCTGCACGTGACCCTTCACCTGGTTCGTGAGGATGTCCATCGCGCGCTGATAATCGCCGCGACCCACCGTGAACGTGAACGCCGTTTTGCCTTCGACGCTCTGGTTCTGGATGATCATGTCCACGTCGATATTCGCGTCCGCCACCGGGCCGAGAATCTGATACGCGATGCCCGGCTTGTCGGGCACACCCATCACCGCGATGCGAGCTTCGTCGCGCTGGAACGCGATGCCCGAGATGACTGCTTTTTCCATGGTCTCGTCTTCTTCAAAAGTAATCAGGGTGCCCGACTTCATTTCAGCGTCGAGCGGGATGAGCGGATCGGTCAGGCTCGACAGCACGCGCGTCTTCACCTGATATTTGCCGGCGAATTCCACCGAGCGGATCTGCAACACCTTCGAACCCAGGCTTGCCATTTCCAGCATTTCTTCGAACGTCACGCGATCGAGCCGGCGAGCCTCTTCGACCACGCGCGGGTCGGTCGTGTAAACACCGTCGACGTCCGTATAAATCAGGCACTCGTCGGCCTTCAACGCAGCCGCGACCGCGACCGCCGACGTGTCCGAGCCGCCGCGGCCGAGCGTCGTGATGTTGCCGTCCGGGTCGATGCCCTGGAAGCCCGTGATCACGACCACCTTGCCCGCGTCGAGATCGCGCAGCACGCGCTCGCCGTCGATGTCGCTAATGCGCGCTTTCGTGAACGCGCTATCCGTTTTGACCGGCACTTGCCAGCCCGCGTAGCTCACCGCGTCGACGCCGGCTTCCTGCAGCGCGATGGCGAGCAGCCCTGAGCTGACCTGCTCGCCGGTCGCGGCGATCATGTCGAGTTCGCGCGGGCTCGGCTGGCTCGTGATCTCTTTCGCGAGGCCGAGCAAGCGGTTGGTTTCGCCGGACATTGCCGACGGCACGACGACCATCTTGTGGCCGGCCTTTTGCCATTTCGCGACGCGCTTGGCGACGTTCTTGATGCGCTCGACCGAGCCCATCGAAGTGCCGCCGTATTTATGTACGATGAGTGCCATTGTCGTTCTGAACTGAAGGAGAAACCGCGCTGGCGCGCTCGCGACGACCGCACAAAAGCACAGGGGCGCAACGTCTTGTGAACGGCGGCGAAGTGTATGGCGGCGTAGATGCAGCGCGCGTGCAGCACGCGCGGATTTGCCCGTGATTGATCGCTAATGGCTTACCGGAAAACTCGGATCACGATCGGAAAACCGACAAAAGCGAGGGCAAAAGCGGGTCGGGCAAACAAGTTAACGTACCCGATCAGAGGCAAAAAGACAAGCTGCGAAGGCCGTGGCGACGCGTGCAGCGGCGCTTGTGCGGCGCTCTTTGATGCGGATTCGCGCTTCTGTTCGCGTTCATAATTGCGCCCTATTTGGACGACGCGCCGTTGGATGATGCCAGTGCCCGACCGGCCGGTCAGGCGATCAACAAGTCCTCGCGCCAGACGATTCGCACGCGCGCTTCGTCCGGCGCTACGTCAGCGTGCAACGCCGCGTGGTTCACGCCGAGCAAAGGGACGAACAGCAGTTCGTCGCCGAGAAAAAGCAGCGGCACGTCGCGCTTCCACGCGGGAATGCCGCGCTCCTGGAACAGGTTCTTCAGCGTTCGACTACGCGCGCCCGGCGCGTCGCTCGTGCGCATGCGTTCGCCGCCGCTGCGCGAACGCGCGCGCAGTGGTGCCTGTTGCAGCAGGCTCATCGGAATGGTGTCGTTGAGCGCGGCGTTAATGGCATTGGTGGCATTCGCCGCGTTCACCGCTAAAGCGTCAACCGCTTCAAACACAAACGTCCCGCGCCATTGCGGCAAGCGCCACGTCGCTTGTCCCTGCCACACCAACTCGCTGATCTCGCGCGCCGCAAGCGAAGTTTCGTCGGCGGGATCGCTGCTGTCGCCCGCTTCCCAATACACCAGCCCGCGATAGCTGCGCAGCGCATGACCCGCATGATCGACGCGCAGACGATGCCCGTCACCGCCCTCGCCCACTTCGCGCAGTTGCCGCAGCGCATCGCCAAGACGCGCGCTCGACGCCGCGATGAAGCCCTGCGAGCGCATCCAGTAACGCATCAGGTTGAGCGCGCGGTCGTCATCGAGTGCGATGAGCGCGTCATGCGAGAGCGCGTGCCCGTCGTCGCGCGAGACGGCGTCGAGGTCGATGCGCGCAAGCTCATCGAGCAAGCGCTGCGCCGACGCCGCATGCGACGCCGTGCGCGCGAGCGCGTCGCGGAAACCGGGGAAGTGAACGGCCAACGCGGGCGTGACCTGGTGGCGCAGCGCGTTGCGCGCATAGCGCGTGTCCGCATTCGATTCGTCGTCGATCCAGCGCAGTTCGCGCGCGCTCGCATAGCGTTCGATCTGCGCGCGCAGCAGATGAAGCAACGGCCGCACGCGCGCCGCCGCGGCGCCCGCAGGCGAAAACTCCGGCGCCATCGCCGCGAGGCCCGCGAGGCCCGCGCCGCGCAACAGTTGCAGCAGTACCGTTTCCGCCTGATCGTCCGCGTGCTGCGCGAGCCATAGCCAGCCAATGCGGTGCGCCGCGCACAGTGCGTCGAGCGCGCGATAACGCGCATCGCGCGCCGCGGCCTCCACGCTCACGCCGGCATCGCGCGAAACGTCGACGTAACGCACGACGAACTCGACCTCGCGTTCGCGCGCGAACGCCTCGCAATGCGCGAGCCACGCATCGGCGTTCGGACTCAGGCCGTGATGCACATGAAACGCGATGCAACGCGACGAGCCGGCGACACGCACGGCCGCGTCCAGCAGCACGCTCGAATCGACGCCGCCGCTAAACGCAACGGCAACGCGCGCGCTCGCGGGCAGCGCGGCAAACGCAACGCGGACCGCCTCGAGAACGAGGCGGTCCGCAGGCGATTCGGCGATGGGAGTCATGTCGCTAGCGCGGTTGCATTAGTCATGCGTCGCGCCGATGGACGAAAGAAAACGCGCGGGCTCAAACGCCCGGCGTCGTTTCCTTGAACTTGCCGTACGACATCAAACGTTCGAAACGGCGTTCGCGCAAGTCGTTGATGCTCATGCCCTGGAACTGACGCAGCGAATCGGCGAGCGCACGGCGCAGCATCGCCGCCATGCCCTTCGGATCGCGATGCGCGCCGCCGAGCGGCTCGTTGACGATCTTGTCGATCAGACCCAGCGCCTTCAGACGATGCGCGGTGAGACCGAGCGCTTCGGCGGCTTCCGGCGCCTTGGCCGCGCTCTTCCACAGAATCGACGCGCAGCCTTCCGGCGAAATAACCGAATAGGTCGAGAATTGCAGCATCAACACGCTGTCGCCGACCGCGATGGCCAACGCGCCGCCCGAACCGCCCTCGCCGATGATGGTCGCGATCAGCGGCGTCTTCAGTTCGGCCATCACGTACAGATTGCGGCCGATTGCTTCCGACTGCCCGCGCTCTTCCGCGCCGATGCCAGGATAGGCGCCCGGAGTATCGATGAACGTGAAGATCGGCAGGCTGAACTTTTCGGCGAGACGCATCAGCCGCTCGGCCTTGCGATAGCCTTCCGGACGCGGCATGCCGAAATTGCGCAGCGCGCGCTCTTTCGTGTCGCGGCCCTTCTGATGGCCGATCACCATGCAGGCCTGGCCATTGAAACGCGCGAGGCCGCCGACGATCGACAGGTCGTCCGCATAGTGGCGGTCGCCGTGCAACTCGTGGAAATCGGTGAAGAGCTCGTTCACGTAGTCAAACGTGTACGGGCGCTGCGGATGTCGGGCGATTTGCGAAACCTGCCACGGCGTGAGGTTCGCGTACAGATCTTTCGTGAGCTGCTGGCTTTTCTTGGACAGCCGCTCGATCTCTTCCGAAATATCGACGGCCGAATCGTCCTGCACGAAGCGCAATTCTTCGATCTTCGCTTCGAGTTCAGCGATCGGCTGTTCGAAATCCAGAAAGGTGGTCTTCATTGGTTTTAATCCTTGGACTTACCGGCAGCGCGTATTCTAACCGCGCTCGCCGATGTCAAAACCACTTCGCAACTATCAAAATCTAACAATTGATAGTTTCGCCAAGCGGCATTGCTTCTTCTGCTTTCAGTAGTCGACCGGCAACGGGTCCAGACTACGCCACATATACCAGGTGGCGACGGTGCGCCACGGCTCCCAGTTCGCCGCGACCTCGCGCGCTTCGCTGCGCGTGACTGGTTCGCCGCTAAAGTAATTCACGCTGATGGCGCGGATCAGACCGAGGTCGTCGAGCGGCAGCACATCGGGACGCGACAGGTTGAAGATCAGGAACATCTCCGCAGTCCAGCGGCCGATGCCGCGAATCTGCGTGAGTTCGGCGATCACCGCCTCGTCTTCCATGGACCGCCACTTGCCGACGTGCAAAGCACCCGACACGAAATGTTGCGCGAGGTCGAGCACATACTCCGCCTTGCGCCTCGACAAGCCGCATGCCGTGAGTTTTTCCTGACCCAGCTTGATGAACTGCTGCGGCACGAGCTTCGGACAAGCCGCCGCGACCTTGGCCCAGACGGCCTGCGCGGACGCTACCGAAATCTGCTGACCGACCACCGAGCGCGCGAGCGTGACGAACGGATCGCCGCGGCTCAACAGATGCACCGGGCCGAACTTCGGAATCAGCTTCTTCAGAATGCGGTCGCGCTTGACGAGGTCGGCGCACGCCTTGTCCCAGTAGTCCGGACGCGTGACTTCGGGCGCAAGCCCGGCGATCTGCACCGGCACCGCGACCTCGCTTGCGCTCGCCGCTTCGCCGCCCGCCGAAGACGACGCGCGCGTCTTGCGCACGATCTCGCCTTCCTGGTTCTCTCGCGTTTTCGCGACGCGCGCGAGCTCCTGCACGTCGCCCGCAAGTTCGGCCGGCAACGCGCCGTTCGCGCTACTCGGCTTCGCACGCGATGCCTTCACGGACGACGCCTTCGTGCGTCGCGTGGCGGACGAAAGCGACGACGCCGCGGACGAACCCACATGCGCAGGCGCGGACGCGCCGTTCAACGCGCGCTTGACCGCCGTCTTCTTCGAGGCGCCCGCGGCGGTTTTTGCCGCCGCTCCCGCGCCTTTCGACGTTGCTGCCTTCACCGCGCCGCTTGCCGTGCGCGCCGACGTTCGAGTCGACTTGGGCGCGGCTGCCGCGTTTGTTTGAGACGTGGCTCGTTTAGCCGGCGTCTTCGTGGCCGTTGCCATCCTGCCTCCTGCCTGGCGAGTCGTTCAGAGGGAAGTACGAGGTGCGCTCACACGCGCCGCCACTCGGTTAGCCCGCCGGGTTTGTCTTCAAGTGCAACGCCGGCCTCGAGCAATTCCGCCCGGATCCGGTCTGCTGCTGCATAGTCCTTCGCCTGCTTGGCGGCCACGCGCTCGGCGATCTTCGCTTCGATCGCGGCGGGTTCCAGCGCGCCTTCTACCGCGGCGCCCGCTGCCTGCTGCAGGTATGCACGCGGCTCGCGCCCGAGCAGCCCGAGCACCGCGCCGAGCGAGCGCAGTTGACGGGCCAGCGCGGGGTCGCGCGTGCGGTTCACTTCAGTTGCCAGCTCGAACAACACCGACACCGCAACCGGCGTGTTGAAGTCGTCGTTCATGGCTGCCTGGAAACGCTGCGCATGCGCTTCGTTCCAGTCGAGCGCGGCGCCGTCCGGCGTCACGTCTTTCAGCGCCGTGTAAAGGCGGCCGAGGGCGTTGCGGGCGTCGTCGATATGCACGTCGCTGTAGTTCAGCGGCGAACGATAATGCGCGCGTGCAATGAAAAAACGCACGACCTCGGCATCGTACTGCGCCAATACCTCGCGAATCGTAAAGAAATTATTCAACGACTTCGACATCTTCTCATTGTCGATCTGTACGTAGCCGTTGTGCATCCAGTAATTCACGAACGTTTGACCGGTCGCAGCTTCGCTTTGCGCGATTTCGTTTTCGTGGTGCGGAAACTGCAGGTCCTGTCCGCCGCCATGAATGTCGAAACGTTCGCCAAGCAGCGCGCACCCCATAGCCGAGCATTCGATATGCCAACCAGGACGGCCGCGGCCATACTTCGAGTCCCAGCCCGTGTCCGCGGGTTCGCCCTCTTTCGACTGCTTCCACAACACGAAGTCGAGCGGATCTTCTTTCGCGTCGTTCGCGGCGACGCGCTCGCCCGCACGCAGATCCTCGAGCGACTTGCCGGAGAGCTTGCCGTAGCCCGCGAACTTGCGCACCGCGTAGTTCACGTCGCCGTCGCTCGCCTGATACGCGTAGCCGTTCGCCTCGAGCGTCTCGATCATGCCGAGCATCTGCGGAATGAAGTCGGTGGCGCGCGGCTCGATGTCGGGACGCGCGATGCCGAGCGCGTCCGCATCTTCATGCAACGCATTGATGAAGCGATCGGTCAGCGACTTGATGGTCTCGCCGTTTTCGACGGCGCGGCGAATGATCTTGTCGTCGATGTCCGTGATGTTGCGCACGTACGTGACCTGGTAGCCGAGCGTGCGCAGCCACCGCTGCACGATGTCGAACACGACCATGACACGCGCATGACCGACGTGACAATAGTCGTACACGGTCATCCCGCAGACGTACATCCGCACGACGCCTGCTTGCAGGGGCACGAAAGTTTGCTTGTCACGCGCGAGCGTGTTGTAGATGCGCAGTGATTCCATAGAGAACGGTGCGTGGGCCGAAAGAAATCCGCAATGTGTTTCGTGCGTGCCGCCCCCGAACACGACGGCGGGGACGAATTGTTGCCGACTGTTGCCTATTGCCTGTTACCTGTTCGGACGGGCTCTGATCAGACTTCTTGATGACCAGACTATTGCCCGACGTGAAACACGCACAGCGGCGACTGTTGAAACACGCACAGCAGCAAACCGGTGCACCTGGTGCGGCGGTCAGACTGCTATCAAGGCGGAGACGACCACGAGTGGCGAAAAGACAGCCGGCGGTTCGACGGAACGCGCAGACCTTTTGTTAGAATGGCTCGGAGTATAACACCCAGACCCGAGCCTATGAAACCTTCCAGCGGCCGCGCGCGCAGCGCTGCGACCCTCGCCGCGACGGCGTTTGGCGGCCTTGCCGGCACCCTTGTTCGCGCCTCTGTTCGCGCCCCTCTCCGCGCCTCTGTTGGCGCTTCGGTGCGCGACTCGATGCACGGCGCCAGCGGCAAGTTCGCGCGCGCCGTCACGCTGCGTGTCGCCGTGGCCGTCGCGCTCGGCATGCTGCCGGGCGCCGCCGCCTTCGCGCAGAAAACGCCCACCATGCCGCAAGGGCCTGCCGTGCGCGACAACACGCCGGAGATCGACGCGTCCATCGCGCAAAAGGACTGGCAAGCCTCGCTGACGCAACTCGATGCGCGCATCGCGTCGAATCCGCGTGACGCGCAGGCGAAGTTCAAGCGCGCCACGGTGCTCGCGCATCTGAACCGCGACGACGAAGCGATCACCGCGTTCACCGAACTCACGCAGTTGTATCCGGAGTTGCCCGAGCCGTACAACAACCTCGCCGCGCTCTACGCCAAGCACGGCCGCTATGCGGAAGCACGCGCGGCGCTCGAAACCGCGACCAAGGTCAACCCCGGTTACGGTCTCGCTTACGAGAACCTGGGCGACCTCTATCTGCGCATGGCCAACGAAGCGTATCGCCGCGCGCAAAGCCTCGGCAAGGCGAACGCCACGACCACGCAGCGCATCGCCGACATCCAGAAAATCGTATCGCCGCCGAAGACCGCGAAAGCGCCGAAACGGGCCGCGGCCGCGCCGCAGGAATACACGCCCGGCTCCACCGCGAACATGACGCAAACGCCGAGCTTCCAGTACGGCGGGCCCAACGGCTCGCTCGCCATGCCGCCTTACATGGCACCCTCGCAATAAGGCCGCCGCCGCGGTCATACGTTTTTTCCAACCCTGAGGATTTTCATGAAATGGTTGATGTTGGCGCTCGGCAGCGCCGCCCTGATCGCGAACGCACCCGCGTTCGCCCAGTCCGGTTCGCAAGCCGCGCATCCGTCCGTCCTCCTCAAGACGTCGGAAGGCGATATTCGCGTCGAGTTGTATCCTGAGAAAGCGCCGAAAACGGTCGCCAACTTTCTCGACTATGTGAAGTCCGGCCAGTACAGCGGCACGATTTTTCATCGCGTGATTCGCGGCTTCATGATCCAGGGCGGCGGCTACACGCAGAGCTTCGCGGAGAAGCCCACGCGCGCGCCGATTCCGCTCGAAAGCCGTAACGGTCTGAAGAACACGATGGGCACGCTCGCGATGGCGCGCACCAGCGACCCGAACTCCGCGACCGCACAGTTCTTCATCAACACGGTGGACAACGCGGGCCTCGACTATCCGAATCCGGACGGCAACGGCTATGCGGTGTTCGGCAAGGTCACGAGCGGCATGGACGTCGTCAAAAAGATCGAAGCCGCGCCGACCACCACGCGCGGTCCGATGGGCGACGTGCCGCAAAAGCCGATCGTGATCGAATCGGCTGCCGTGGTCGGCGGCAAGTAACGGAACAACCCAGAGCAACACGGAACAACACTGAACATCGCGCACGCGTAGAAGCGTCGAACTCACGCCCCGCGCGGCCCGCCGTCAAACGCATCGACGCGCACAGATTGCACAGCGCACGACGGCTCGCCGCGTCTTTTCCACCCACCCCGTTCATCAAAGGATTCCATCATGGTTGAACTGCATACGAACCACGGCGTCATCAAACTGGAACTGGACGCCGAGAAAGCGCCGAAGTCGGTTGAGAACTTCCTCAACTACGTGAAGGCCGGCCACTACGACAACACGGTGTTTCACCGCGTGATCGACGGCTTCATGATTCAGGGCGGCGGCTTCGAGCCCGGCATGAAGCAGAAGCCGACGGCCGAGCCGATCAACAACGAAGCGAACAACGGTCTGAAGAACGTGAACGGCTCGATCGCGATGGCTCGCACGAACGACCCGCATTCGGCAACCGCGCAGTTTTTCATCAACGTGAACGACAACGACTTCCTGAACCACTCGTCGCCGACGCCGCAAGGCTGGGGCTATGCGGTGTTCGGCAAGGTGGTCGAAGGCATGGACATCGTCGAGAAGATCAAGAAGGTCAAGACGGGTTCGAAGGGCTTTCATCAGGACGTGCCGGTCGACGACGTCGTGATCGAAAAAGCCGTGGTCGTCGACTGATTGCGGACGCGCCTTAACTAGAAAAACTGCGATACAGGCACCTTCAATGCTGCAAGAAAAGCCGCTGCGAAGCGTCGCCGCGGGCGTGCCTGGCGAGGGCAAACGCCCGCACGCCGCACGCCCGTTTTTGTTCCTCTCCGATATTCATTTGAGCGAGGCGATCCCGCGCACGGTCGCCGCGTTCGAACACTTCATTCGCGTCAACGCCGACCAGGCCGACTCGGTTTTTATTCTCGGCGATCTGTTCGAGTACTGGATCGGCGACGACATGCTCGCCGAGCCGTTCGTCGCGCGGATGGCCGCGCTGTTGCACACGCTGACCGAGCGCGGCATTGCGCTTTACATCATGCACGGCAATCGCGACTTTCTGCTCGGCAAGCGTTTCATGAAAGCGGCCGGCGCGATCTGGCTGCCCGACCCGTTCGTGATCACCGCATTCGGCACGCGCATTGCAGTCGCGCATGGCGACCGTCTGTGCACCGCGGATCGCGGTTATCAACTGTTTCGCGGATTCGCGCGCAACCGCCTTGCGCAGATGCTGTTTCTCGCGTCGCCCTTTTCGTGGCGTCAGGCGCTCGCTGAAAACATGCGGGCAAAGAGCGAGGGCGGCCGCATGCGTCCCGTTTCGCTGAAATACGACGTGACGCCCAAAGGCGTCGCCGCGTTGTTCAAGTGGTCGAAAGCGGCGACGATGATTCATGGGCACACGCACCGCCCCGCGCGTCATCGCGAGCCGGGCGGCATACGCTGGGTGCTGCCCGACTGGGATCTCGATCATGGCGAGCGACGCGGCGGTTATTTGCGCGTCGATTCGGAAGGGATTCGGGCGTTACCGCTTGATTGAGAGTGGTGGTGAGAGGTGGTGCGTTGCGCGGCGTGATGAGGTGGCGTTTCACCCGCGGCGTGACCAGGCGATGCGCCGCCACGGCGGCATGAAAAGGTCGTGTCTCACGCGTAGCAGCGAGACCACGCTGCGCCCCGCCTCCGGCCGCATGATGATGTGCTGCGCCGCCGACGGTGGCATGAAGAGGCGGTGCCGCGCTCACGGCCCCGCGCATCTTCAAGCCTTCAACGCGCGGCCACCGCGCCCTCCACCTTGCCCGCGATCGCCGCGGACAAACGGCGTAAATCGAGCAGCGCGGGATCGGCGCCTTGCAGGCCTTCCAGGCTCGTGCCCAGATGCTCGAGCGCCACGACGATTTCATCGATGCGCTTCGCTTGCGTCGCGGCATGATCGATCAGCCCGTGAATGGCGAGCGACACCGGATCGTCTGCATTCGGCGTGATGCCGTACGCGCAGAAATCGCTGTGCCTGGCGGCTAGCTTGCCGCGTTCATCCTCACGCGTTACGCCATTCGACGCAGCAGCGCCGTTCGCCGTGGCATCCGACGCTACACTCGCGCGGCCATTGGCCACCGTGCCAACAGCCGCAGCCTTCGCCACGACAGATGCAGCGGCAGCAGCCGACGACGACGCCGGCACGATGATTCGCGCCGGATTGCCGACCGCCGTCCCGCCGGCGGGCACAGGCTTCGTCACCACCGCATTCGATCCGATCTTCGCGTCCGCGCCAATCGTGAACCCGCCGAGCACCTTTGCGCCCGCGCCCACGATCACGCCGCGCTCCAGCGTCGGATGCCGTTTCGCGCCGCGTGTGAGCGACGTGCCGCCGAGCGTGACGCCCTGATAGATCGTGCAATCGTCGCCGATCTGCGCGGTCTCGCCGATCACCACGCCCATGCCGTGATCGATGAAGACTCGCCGTCCAACCGTCGCGCCCGGATGAATCTCGATGCCCGTCATGAAGCGCGCCATCTGCGAAACGAAACGCGCGAGCCAACGGCGCCGCGCACGCCAGCACGCATGCGCGAACCGGTGCAGCACCAGCGCGTGCAAGCCCGGATAACACGTGAGCACTTCCCAGGCACTGCGGGCGGCGGGATCGCGCTCTCGGATCGTGGCAATGTCTTCGCGAAGTCTCGTGAACATGGCAGGGACTATGTTATGTGGGGGAAGCCGCGCGCGAAACGTCATGCGCACGTGCGCGGCTGCCGCATAGCAGATCGGCAGCTTTGCTTAGAAGGTTTCGAGGATTGTAGGACGGTTCGCGCAAACCTGCCGCAAGTCCATGTAGCGCAAAAGGTCGTCGTGCTAGTCGGTGGCCGCCAGCCCGGCCGCTGATTGCTTGCTCATTGGCCGCTCATTGCTCGCTTATTGCTCGCTCATTGCTCGCTCATTGGCCCTTCATTGCCCGCGCCGCGCGCTAGCGTGCGCTGTCGTCCTTGCGGCCGGTATTCAGCAGGATGTGCTTCGCAATCCCGCGCACGATGTTCACCTCCTCGCGATCGAGACCCGAACGCGCGAAGAGCCGCCGCAAGCGCGACATCAGCTTCTTCGGATTCGCGGGATCGAGAAACTCGAGTGCGACGAGCGCGCTTTCGAGATGCGCAAACATGCTCTCGATTTCATCGCTCGCGGCACGCGGACCTGCAGGCTCGGCCGATGCAGCGGCTGCGGTCGATGCAGCCGATGCAGCCGACCCAGTCGACGCTTGCGGCGCGCGGCTCGCCGGTGCGTTGGCCTCCGCACCGCTCGTCAGATAGATCATGCGCAGTTCATACGCGAGGACCTGCACGGCCTGAGCGAGATTCAGGGAACTGTAGGCGGGATTCGCCGGAATATGCGCGAGCGCGCTGCATCGCTCGACGTCTTCATTCGACAAGCCCGTGCGCTCGTTGCCGAACACGAGCGCGATCTCGCCGTGCAACGCTTCGTCGCGTGCGAGGCTTGCGGCTGCGCGAGGCGTCCATTGCGGCGGGCCGTACTCGCGCTGCCGCGCGGTCAATGCGATCGACCAGTGCACGCCGGAGAGCGCATCGGCAAGCGTCGGCACGACGTGCGCGGAGGCGAGCACGTCGTCGGCGCCGCTTGCCATCGCTATCGCCTCCGGATCGCTCTGCACGTGCGGCACGCGCGGCGAGACGAGCACGAGCCGCGAAAAACCCATGGTTTTTAGCGCGCGCGCCGCGGCCCCGACGTTGCCCGGATGGCTCGGCTCGACGAGCACGAAACGCGTCGACGTGAAGCCGCCGCGCAAGTCCGCCACGGCGGGATCGGAAGAATGGTGGGTATGGTCCACGATGAAAGCCTGCGAGTCGGAGAACGCGTATGGTAGCGCCAACGCGCGAAGCCGCCGAACGGCGTGTGTGTGGGCGGGGGGGATTCAGGCTGCAAATGCGTCGTCAAGCGCGGCTGGAAGGCTGCGCGCCGGCGCGTGGGCAAGCGCGGTTGCAAGCAGTTCTAACGCGTCTCCAAGTGCGTGCGCAAGCGCGGCTGCGCGCCCGTGAGCGAGCGCCGCCGCAAGCAGTTGGAGCGCGTCTCCGAGCACGTGCACGAGCACGGCTGGGAGCGCATGTGCAAGCGCGGTTGCAAGCCGCTCAAGCGCGTCTCCAAGCGCGGGTTCGAGCGCGGCTGGAAGACCGTGCGCGAGCAGCTCACGCGCGCGCGAAACCGCGGCTCAAGCCCGTGCGCAAGCGGGTTGCAAGAGGCTCGAGCGCGTCTCCGCGTGAGTCTTCAACCGCGCATTCAAATCCGCATGCAAGCGCCCACGAACGCCCACGAGCGCCCTCCCCAACCCGAACCCTGCCGCGCCTGGCAGACTCGGGTAAAATACCGGAATTCGCGTCCGGCCTGCGCCACGCCGATCTGCATACCGCACCAGTTCAAAGCAGTGCACGCAGTCAGGCAGAGCTATCAGCCAGAACCCGGCGCCTCGTTCTTATTCAATTCGTCTCCGTTGGCGGAATGCGCGCCGGTCCTGTACCGGGCGAGCGTTCCGTGCTGTTTCCGCGCCTCATCGAGGGCGCCCATTAGCGCGCGCGTCGCGCTTATTTACCGGCAAGCAGCCGTGCTGCCCCGGCACAAGGATCCGTCCATGCATCCCATGCTCAACATCGCTGTGAAGGCCGCGCGCCGCGCAGCCCAGATCATCAACCGCGCGTCGCTCGATCTCGATCTGATCCAGGTCAGCAAGAAACAGCACAATGATTTCGTGACGGAGATCGACAAAGCGTCCGAAGCCGCGATCATCGACACGCTGAAGACCGCTTATCCCGATCACGCTATCCTCGCCGAAGAATCCGGCAAGTCGGACAACGAGTCCGAGTACCAGTGGATCATCGATCCGCTCGACGGCACCACCAATTTCATTCACGGCTTTCCGTACTACTGCGTGTCGATTGCGCTGGCCCACAAGGGCATCGTGACGCAGGCCGTCGTGTACGACCCGACCCGCAATGACCTCTTCACCGCCTCGCGCGGCCGCGGCGCGTTCCTGAACGATCGCCGCATTCGCGTCGGAAGGCGCGATCGTCTCGCGGACGGCCTGATCGGCACCGGCTTCCCGTTCCGTGAAACCGACGGTCTCGAAGCATATGGCCGCCAGTTCGCCGAAATGACGCAAGCCTGCGCGGGCCTGCGCCGTCCCGGCGCGGCCGCGCTCGATCTGGCAAACGTGGCCGCGGGCCGCATGGACGGCTTCTTCGAGCAGGGCCTGAACCCGTGGGACGTCGCCGCGGGCAGCCTGCTGATCACCGAAGCCGGCGGCCTGGTGGGCAACTACACCGGCGACTCGGACTTCCTGCACGTCGGCGAAGTCGTCGCCGGCAATCCGAAGATTTACGCACAGATGGTGCCGATCCTCTCGCGTTACAGCCGTACGCGTCAGCAAGCGGCTTGAGTTGCGCGGCGGGCTGGCGGGTCGGTCCGCAGCCCGAGTGTAGCGGGCGCATGCGCGAGCCGTTACCGAGCGAGAAGCGCGTGAGTTGCGCGGCACGCGCTTCCGCGTCGTAGCGCCCGAAGCTCCAGGCGAGCACAACGCGACGCCACGGGTAAGCCGCGCACTGCACGCCCGCAATCACAACAAACACTCGACACAAGCGGCTTCGGCCGCTTTTTCATTAGCGCGCCTGCATCGTGCGAGCGTTCGTGCTACAAAGCGGGAAGCCGCGCCGGCCCTACGCTTTTCGCCGGCTGCATTCCGCGTCCCACGCTGCGCCCGCATGCGCGTTGTGTGCGCAGCGATCCGCGCTCGCATCCGTGCGTCGTTCCTGCGTCCTTCGCGCCTCGCCTCGCGCGCCGCTTCCCATCCGCTTCATGAAAAAAGGCTTCTACACGATCATCGCGGCGCAGTTCATTTCGTCGCTTGCCGACAATGCCCTGCTGATCGCCGCCATCGCATTGTTATCGGTGATCCGCTCGGCTGCGTGGGTCACGCCCTTGCTGCAGATCTTCTTCACTGTCTCGTACGTGCTGCTCGCGCCATTCGTGGGCGCGTTCGCGGACGCCATGCAAAAGCGCCACGTGATGTTCATCTCCAATGCGCTCAAGGCGAGCGGCTGCATGATGATGATTGCAGGCGTGCATCCGATGATCGCCTACGGCGTGGTCGGCTTTGGCGCAGCCGCGTATTCGCCGGCGAAATACGGCATTCTCACCGAGCTGCTCCCCGCCGAAAAACTCGTCAAGGCCAACGCATGGCTCGAATCGGCGACAGTGCTCTCGACGATCGTCGGCACCATGGTGGGCGGCGCGCTCATCAGCACATTCGCCGATAAATTCGTCGCGCGCGCGCATCTGCCCCTGATCGGCTCATCGGCGGATCTGGCGATGTTCGCGGTGATGCTCACGTACGCGATCGCCGCCGCCATCAACATCTTCATTCCCGACACCGGCGCGCGTTATCCGAATCGCCTGACCGAGCCGACGAAGCTCGTCGGCGACTTCTATCATTGCTTTAACGTGCTGTGGGCCGACAAGCTCGCGCAGATCGCGCTGTGGGTCACGACGCTGATGTGGGGCGGCGCCGTCACCCTGCAATTGCTGGTGCTGAAATGGGCCAACGTGAACCTCGGCCTGTCGCTCTCGAAGGCAGCGGTCATGCAAGGCGTGACCGGGCTCGGCATCGCTGTCGGCGCCGCGGCGGCGGCCGCGCTGATTCCGCTGCGCCGCTCGCTGACCGTGCTGCCGGTCGGCATCGTCACCGGCGCGGTCGCCATTGCGATGGCCTTCTACAACAAGAACCTTTTCCCCGCGGGCGCGGGCATCCACATCGGCTCATATGTCGTGCCGATCTACATCCTGCTCGCGTATCCGCTGATGATCCTGCTCGGCGCATTGTCCGGCTTTTTCATCGTGCCGATGAACGCGATTCTTCAGCATCGCGGCGCCACCCTGCTGTCGGCCGGACACTCGATCGCGGTGCAGAACTTCAACCAGAATCTCGCCGTATTGCTGATGCTTGGCGCGTACGCGCTGCTGCTCACGGCGAAGATGCCGGCGCAATGGATCATCGTCGTGTTCGGCGTTTTTATTACGTTCATGATGTGGCTCGCAAAGCGGCGGAGTGCGGCGAACGAACGGTCTGCGAATATGCATGCGCTGCTGGAGGAATGAGGGTGGCGTGACGTCGAATACCCGCATATCGAGATAGCCTCTGCTCTTGCCGTGGGAAACTGGGGTCAGCAAATCCCCAAGACCCGACAGCGAGAAAGAGCTCGATGGCGAAGTGCGAAAACCACCGTTGTCCGGTCTGTTACCCGAACTGGAGAGACGAGGAAGCGGCCGCAAAAAAGCAGTCGGAAGATGACCAGCAAGACTGCATCAACTGTTGGCGCTTCTACCAGAAAAAAGCGGAAGCCCTCGTTGCCATCGACGATCCCATCGCCCGCAATCGACGCATCAACGCCGCGTATGCGCAGTTGTGGCTAGACGATCACCGGTTCCAGTGGGCGGGGCTCGCGGCGTTTGCATCCAAACAGGTCGGGTGCGGCTTGCTCAACGCTGCGGAACTGATCGGCAAGTCAAATCGGGAGCGTAACGCTTACCAACAATGGGAAAGACAAAGCTCTCCGCTCGAACGGATCGCACCGTACGGATCGCCGCGCATGCCGATCCCGGATCAGGTGAACGGTACGGGCGCAGAAAAGGTATATCAGATGCTCGCAAAGGGAAACACGGCGCTATTTCTCGACGTCTGGCCTCTGCACATGTTTTACAGGAAGTTCGGGCTGCAGCGATTTCAGAAATGCCTGACCGAGCGCTCGGGTCTCCGCGGGTCGGTTATCTGGCCGATCGCAGACCGTGTTCTCTTCGCGGAAAGCAAACCCGAGGTGTTACTCGCGTTCCGGGCAATCGATGCAGGCAATCTCGCGGAGGGCGTCAGGCTGCTTGCCCGTCACGAACAGATCAATATCCTGCAACCGGCCATGTACACCGATCCGGCGTTCGCGGTGCTGATGCGCGCCAACCAGTTCGCGTGGGCGTGGCACATTCCGACCGGTTCCGCGCGCGAGATCCAGTTGGCATTTGCGAACCAATGCACACTGGCAGCAACCAGCGCGAAGAACGAACGTTTCAGCAACCAGGCTCTCGCCAACATCGCAGATCCCGATCAGCGCATGGCGTTCGTTATCCGCGCAGCCCAGCGGTTCGACGAATTGTTACGCGACCCGATCGAAAAGCACTCGGTCGAAAACTCGCTGTATCTCATTGCGCACCCGAGGTGATCATGGTGCGCGGAACAATCAGGTGGTTCGGGTACGCGGCGCGCTGTTCGGCTCCGCTGTCGTTTGGGGCATATACGCGATGACAAGACCCGTCGACGAAGTCGTGCTGACGCTTGGTGAGTCTTATGAACACGTGCGGCAGCACTCGCGATCGACGCTCCCGGCTGCAACCGACGAGAAGTCCATCAACCTTTACGTAACGCGCCCCGCAACCTTCCGCTTCAGCGATTCGCAGTTCGGCTTCGTTACGCCGCCTGCCAGGTTCCTGAGTCTTTATGCGGATCAGCTTGGCAATGTGTCGCTTGTTACCCTATCGCCACAAATCGAAACACTGCCGCTTGACGCGTCGATCGCTATTCTCACGGACCTGCAAAAGCAGTTCCAGCGGGCGGGCTGGAAACCGTTCCAGTCTCGCGACAACCGCCCTATCGAAGACACTCAGGCAGCCCGAAATGCGATCCGGGCATGCACCGCCCCCACAACGCGCTGGCAAGCCGGTAACAAATATCAGGTTTCAGTCAATATCCGGTGCTTCGGCAGCAGAGGCCATCCAAACGACGAGCGCTATGTGATCACCTTGGACTTGAGTCCACCAGTGTTTGAAGATTCGCCTGCTCGTTGAACGAACGCTCTGCCAACAGCCACGCCATTCCCTAGCCGCACCCCTCGCAACCCGCATTGGCCATTCGGCCAGGGTCCGCTCGCGGCGTCGGCGGGTTAAACTCACGCCCTGAACAGCTAAATCAGAAAGATACCGAGGATGGGCACTCAAACCGCAGCGGCCAGCGACGTCGCACAACATACCCCGATGATGCAGCAGTATGCTCCGATATACGCACGTTTTTCGTAAAACTCGCTGATAAACAATGAGTTACACGATTTTGTATAAAGCGTAAAACAGTTTGTTTTCCACCCATTTTCCGCATTTCCATCGGACGATTTTTGGTGCATTGCACAACCGAGTGGAGTTGGCGCAGAGCGATACCCGAGCCGAGCACACCGCCAGCTCAAAAAAAGCCCCGGACAAATCGGGGCTTTGTTCATTCAGAGTGTGAGGAACAGACACTGACGCGTCATCAGCGTGTGCGGCTATCGTTCGCGTATGCTTCGACCAGTAGCCGATAGCGCGTGTCCATGGGCTCGCTGATACCGAACTGTCGACAGTAACGTCGTGTCAACAGCTGCGAGGCGCTCTGCAAGGAACGGCTTCATGCCGCCGTCCACAATGCGTATCGCGGTGCGCTCGAGGAAAAACTCAATCGCAGCTTTGTCATGTCCCTCTTCGTGCATCGCCCACCTCGAATGCCTGTGTTTTTATACAGTATGCAGGGATGAAAGAGCAAGGGCCACGCACCAAGCCGCGTAGCCCTCAATCTCGCCGATGCCATTGAAAAAATTCACACGTCTTCATCCGTCCTTGAAAACGGAACCGAGGTGCGCAATCATCATTTCCTTACCGGCGGCGGTCAGACGGTACATCGTGCCGTCCTCGTCTTTCTCAACAAAGGATTCCGCTAATCCGGCCTCGACTGCCTTCTCAATGCCCGCAGCAACGACGCGATTCGTGTCGTCGCGGTCGAACGCGAAGCGCAGACCCAGCTTCATCTCAATCTCGTGCATACCGCCGTCTTCTTCAGCGTTAGCAAGCAGACAAAGCACCACTGCTGCCGCGGGGTTGAGCGGTGCGGAAATGTTTTGCGCCACCGACCGATGCGTGTGAAAAAAGATTGGCAGGATGGCATCCAGTGCGGTGGACGCCGGAGTGTATTTTTGCTCTGCTGCGACTTCGCTCATGCTGCTTTTCCTTTGTTCTCAAGAGTGCACCGGGCTTTGACCGGGTCGACGTACAGCGTCGGCTCGCTGGTTATCGTCAATTCTCACAAGTTCTTGAGCAAAAACGGAGGAGCGAAGCTGGTCGACCGGAGGCATGCCGGCCAACTCAGCATCCGGCCACGCCTCGAGGCTTGTTTTTCAATTACGCGAACTGCAGGTCACGCTGAAATGCATCAGCTAGCGCGTCGAACGATGTACAGTCTTCATCGCTGAAGCAATTCTGCAGTGCGCAAAAATATCGGTCGTTCAGCCAATGCATCTCGCTGCCATCGCGCATCAGCTCGAGCAGTGCATCAATGTCTGCACTGTCGGCAAAAAGCTGGTCAGCGAGCCCATCGGTATCGAGCACGCCCGCTTCCGCTGCAGCTGCCAGGCTGTCGAAGAACCAGTTCAGGACAGGGGCACCGGGTTTTTGCGTGAGTGCCTCTACGCTAATCGGCGTCAACGTCTTCGAGACGTGATTCCAGCCGCCAAACTCGATAAGCGCGCTCGCGGCACGCTGACCTTCTTCGTTCTCGAACATCAGCGGCGTAGGACGCGCTGCGTAAGCTTCAATCTTTGCCATCAAATCCCCGTAGGTTGTGCCACCGGGCTCTCACCCGGGTCGGCGTCAAAGCGCCGGCACGCTGGATAACGTCAAACCTTACGAATTCTTGAGCACAAAAAAAGGGGAGCGAATGCGTGTGCTGTATTTTCCGCGAAAGTACAGTACAGCTACCACGCAAGTAGAACGCGTAGCCGCTCAATGAGCCACTGCAGCTCTTCAGGCGACACCCAGGCTTTGCCGGCAACTGCACGGCGAACGCGCCCAAGTGTCTCTTCTTGAGCGTGCCCGGGGTGCTTCTCAGCGTCAGCGCGCGCTTTGGGCAGCAACTGATGCGCGAGGTCTTCGCAAATCTCGTAGCGCTCCGCACGCTCTTCAGCTGACTGAAGGATGTATCGGCCGCGGGAAAGCACTACACCCACCTTTGTTTGCACGCCCGGCACCGTTGCTGGCATGTGCTCGTGTGGGAAGTCGTCAGGCACTGGCAGCATCAGCGGTCTCAAGGACTGACCGGGCGATAGTCACAACGTCGTCGCCGATGACGAAAGCCACGGGTGGCAGGTCGATGCGATGCTGCGTGCTATGCACGCTGGCGTAAGCAAGCCCGTTTCTGCACTCAACAGCGACGTGCAGAGATGCCCGCACTTGCGACTCCGCTGGTCCTTCCAGTCGCACCTCGTGCACATAAATCGTAAAGAGGCTAGAAACTGGAAAAGGCCCTCTCGGGTCGGGCCGATTCAGCGCACTGCGCGCACTCCGCCAACGCGGCTCTCCGTACGAGAGCGTCGTGCCCTCGCACACAACCTGCACGCTGTCGCCGGTGCCGTCGCCCAAACAAACTAAGGCATTTGTTTGCAGCGGTCCCTCGACGCGATACGCGTGCTCACTGTCGCCCGCTCGGGACGGCCGGACGCTACGCAGCTTTTCTCTGTATGCAAGAACGCTGTCGCGGTCCAGTGCGAGGTCGCTGACCGCAAGCAAGCGGAGTACATCGGCTTCGGTAATGTGCAAGACGGCCGCCGCCTCTGCTTCTGTAAAGTCAGTCATCGCCGTTGCTCGCGTGCACACGCAAAGCGAGGGCGACGGCCGCATCCGGACGCATCGGCAGCGGGTCGCGCGGCGCTACATGTACCGCCCATCCGCACAACTCGCGCACCTTGTACTTGTCAGCATCGGACAGATGCATAGTAAGCAGCGCGGCGTCGACGACCGCTTCCGCAGCCCCCTGCAGTGCGGTCATCCTCCTGCAGCATTCAAACACAGCGTCGAACGCGGCCTGCACACGCGTAGAGTCGGTATTCGCTTCAGCGCGCGCATCCCGAATCAATGCTTCATATGTCATTGCTGGAAAGCCTCCCGCACTATCTGTTCGCAACGAGCAATAACGCTGTCGGGCAGCTTCGCGAACCAGTCCCAGCTGCGCCGCTCTGACGCCGGCAGCTTGAAGTCGTTCGTAGCGATTCTGCGGACGAGAGCCGCAGCGACGAACTGTGGAATATCGAACTCCATGTCAATGCGTCGCATCGCAAGGTACCACCCTGTTCCACCCATATAGCTCCCGATGCCAATGCGCTCAACGCGGCGCGTTAATTGCACTTTTCCCATGGTAGCATAGTCGCACTTTGTTCGATGAAACAGGGGTTTTCCCACCCTTAATTGCATCATGCAACTAAGGTCAGAACTTATCGACAACATATCCACATTTATTTGAAACAAAAGAGGTTCGTTTGATGAGAAGATTTGGCGCAAGGGTCGTCGTGCAGGTTGGCGACACTAAACCGTTCATGTTGCACGAGTGCGCACCCCTGATTCAGCAAGATTCCGCGCGCGCGGAAGACCGGAAATTCGCCCGGAACCTTGTTAGCCTTAATCTGCATCAGTGCAGCAGCTGCTATGACCTGCTTTTCCGCATGTACAACCAACGCGTAGCGGAGGAGTGGGAAGCCAAGCGCTACTGTCCTACGCCCGAAATGGAGTTTCTGTGCGAACTTTTTCAGGTTTGTCTTAAGTATTCGAAGGCAACGCTATATATCGAGGCGTTGACCGGTGACGACTGAAGCGAGAATCAAGCGTTCCATAGCGTTGCGCGACGGCACTGTAGTGCTGCGCTCGGATGTCGCAAATCTCGGTAGCCCCGCTCAAGTCTCCCGAGTGCTCGCACGGCTTGTGGCTAACGGTGCGCTCGTGCGCGTGAGCCTGGGCGTGTATGCGAAAACGCGACTGAACAAATTCACGGGAAAACTGGCACCGGCTGCGCCATTTGAGTCCATAGCCGCCGAGACGTTTCAGCGCTTGGGCATTGCAGTTATGCCGGGCCGCCTCGCACGCGAATACAACGAGGGAAAGACAACGCAGATTCCTGTCGATGGTGCGGTGAGCACCGGAGCGCGACGCATAACCCGAAAGATTACGGTAGGTCGCAAGTCCGTCAAGTACGAGCGGTGACCAGCCTGTTTTCAACGTTGAAAACTGTAATGCGCCTCATCCGGTACGACACCTTTCGACGTCGAAACTCGTCACTCAGGGCACGCTGAAACACCGCGCTTACCTGCGGCGTACCGCCCAGTTCGGTTGACGCATAGCCGGTTGACAACAGCAATGCGAGCAGCCAGCCGAAGGGCTGCTCAGGCCCGTGCTACACGGCTCTCCCATCTTTTCATGCACATGGATAAAGGTGTCGCCCTAGACATCTGCATGAAAATCCCCGCCAAACGCTCCGCCCGCGCCGCTAGCCGCGTTGCTGAATCCACGTCCGAGTCGCTTTTTGTCGACAAGGCGCCGCCAGCGCCCTCTGCTGCGCAGCCCGCCACGCACTTCATCGCCTACCGTGGCCTCGGTTTGCTGCCAAACGCTCCACTCATCGCCGTGTACTCGACGGCACCGTTCGAGCCGCTTCTTGCCGACAACGAAGCCGCTGCTGCGTCGAGCAGCTACAGCGGCGAGCAGCTCTTTGTCGCCAGCGTCACGTCATCAGAGCGCGTTACTGCCTACAAAGACCTTGAGGGCAAGGAAGGCGCTGCGGTCATGTCGCAGCTGCTGGCGCTGAGCGCGCCGCATTCGCACTGGTTCCTAGTGCCGGTGCACGGCTTTGATAGCAGCCCGCTTGCCACCATGGACCATCTGCGCGCGCGCGCCACGTATGTCGCCCAGGGCGACCGGCGCCTCCGCGAGCTGCTCGCAAGCGATGCTATCGAAGAAGTCTGAGTCGACCGTTTAGAGTATTCACTCTAAATATTTTGTAAGCAAGCCCCCTGCATTGCGCCCAATGAGGCGCATTACGCAGGGGCTGTTTTCATGGGGTGCTTATACGTCGTATACAGCCCTCAGGGAGCTGTCCTTAAAACTCTCTTTCAGTGAGACACACCATGAAACGCTTTCACTACTTCGCCGGCTCGCTTGCGTGCGGTCCCTTCAAATCCGTTCGTGTTGGATTCCGCAAAAATGGCGAGGCCGAATACGAGCTAAAGGTCGGTCAAGAACGATTCGAAATCTCCGCGGATGACTACAAAGACCTCTACAACGCTTATCTGTACGACAACCTCGGCTTCGCGATGGGTATGTACGCGCGTCTGTCGCGACCCAACTGATTGAAAGCAGCATGCGGGGCTGGCCAATGCCGCCTGCCCCGCCTTTGACAACAACAGAAATATTGGACAGCAAATGACCTTCAAAGAAACCTACACGGGCGCCGACATCCTCTCGATTGTGCGCACTCACTATGCAAACAGCGATGCAGCTGACGAAGACTTGACAGCAGAACAAGTGGTTGCAAGCGGCAAGTGCTATGGCGACACGGCGATGGACATTTTGCTTTGCTTGCTGGCGAGCGAAAAGCACGACACGGAGTACGGCACGCTCGAAGAATGCTGCGATGAGTTGGCTCGCTACCCGCTGGACAAAGAAACACATACGCAATTGGGCGTTCGAGTTCGCGAATACGAGTCTGGCGCGCGGGAAGTCAGCTGGGGCTTCGGCGACGACTACGTTCATATTCACGGCATCCGCGACTTGCTCGAGCACGCTCAACTGCAGGAAGACACGATGCCCATCTGGTTCGATGATGAGTGGGTCGAGGTCTGGGACTATGACGCTAGCCTCGCTTACGGAGGCAGGTGGGTCACGAAAGCAAGCATCGAAGCGCGCGACAACGACTAACACGCAATGACACCAGGGCCGGCGATGCCGGCCCCTTGATAACAACACAAACACTGACTGCACGGAGACGCTTATGTCCCTCTTCGCTCGCCCCCTGCTTACCCGCCCCCTCCTTGTGACCAAGAACGTTCGCGACGCCTCGATGGCGGCACGTGCCGCCGGCCTCGAACTCTTCCGCTCTGGCGGTAGTGGACGCCTTACATTGCTCCTAATGAGCCGCTGTTACACCGTCGTCCCGTGCGAAGCTAGGGTTTTGGCCACGACGACCTCTTAGGGAATTGGACCCGCTCGAGCAGTTCTTGCAGCATTGCAGCGGCGACCATCACCACGGATTTTGGCGCGGTGCCTATCCGTCGCTCGAGTTTCGCCACATATTAGCGCCGCGCCTGATGCGCCGGGGGAAGGCTATCAGCCCGACGACCCTTTGGGCACGAGGAGGCTGCTGTGACGCTCGCCAAGTGGGCTACCCTCCAAGCCTCTGCACAAAGACGACCTGCCCGACTAACGCGCGCCGCTCGACGCTGCCGCACGGCTGCTCGCAACCGTCGCGCCGGAAGTCGTCGTCGACTGACTCGACCTGCATATAAGTCGAAATCCGCGCCCTAGACGAGAGAGCCAATAACAAGTCTCTCACCTTGTCGAGAACAACTGTCGTAACCCTCTAGGCGTTTTTTCATCTGTTGCGGCGGTATGGGTAAGCGTCCAGCAGACCTTCTCGGTGCTCGTCGGACATGCCTGCTTGCAGTTCGTCGAACCACTCAATCAGCTCGTCCCAGTTGTTCAGGCTGAAAACACGGGTGTTGTACCGGGCCGCAAGATTGACTTCCGGGCGTGATACCAATTCGGCCATCGGCTTGTCCATGATGAACGCATCAACGTACGGTGCGTACGTGGAGATGTGTTTGATATCAAAATACACGCCAGACAGCCTGTTCAGTGTCCGGTCGCGGCGCTGGTACGAGCCCGCCTTCACTTGTGCCTTCAAGGTTGCCCACATGTGCGACGTAAGCCATTGCGTCGGCACAGAGCGGAAGTGCTCGGACATCAGGAAGCTGACACATTGCTGCACCCGTTCCTCGGGCGACATCTCCTCTGGCATCGAACACATGCAGCCCTGCATGTATTGCGACATTATCGGAGCGTCCAAGGGCGCATCCATGTCCCCGTGCGCCAAGCGCTGCACGAGTCGAAGGTAGCTAGCCCAAAGAGCACGCGCTGCAGCATTGCATTCGGCAACGACGTCTTGCGCGAGAGTGGCTTGTGACTGGCGCCAGTTCGGGAACACTTCGTCGATGAGCCGTTCGACCGACTGCTGTTTTGCTTCAGCAATCAGCACCGGGTCGCCGTGGTACTGGCCTACGTCAATCCAAACATAGCCGTCCCATTCGAACACATGCTCTGTATCGAGCGCGTCTTCGCGCTCCAAGGCTTGTTCGACAGCACCATCGTTTCGCCAGTTTGAAAATGCACGGTAAATCTGCTTTCGCTCAACCTCGTAGGCCGCCTCGAATTCGGCGCCGCGGCTAGCCTTCTTGATGAACTCAAGCAACTCCGCGTAGGCGGGCCATTGGTGCGTCTCGTCTTCGTGAATACTCGAGTACGGAGCCACGATGAGCTGGTCTTCTGCCAGCTCGGCGATACGATTTGCCGCACGAACAAAGCGCTCGTCGCCGCCACGGAAGGCGCTCGAGAAGAAGAACTGGTCGAGATATATGACCTTTTTCTGGACGGGGGGGAGGTACACGTGCCGGCTATAACGGCAATGGCGACAGCCTCGAAGAACGCCGTTGCGGCCAACATCGACGTTGCCAAAGCAGTTCTCGCGGCGGCAGCCGGGACAGTCCCCCAGAACATATGTGACCAGCATCTTCACCCTGTCGCGAATTCTTATCAGCAGATGATACTTCGGCGGCAGCCCTGCGCTACACCGAGAACGGTCAGCCGACGCGCCTCGGAACGTTTCAGCGAGACAGCAAGAAAGAAGACGTGCTTAGCCTCAAGAAGGCTCTGGCTTCGTTGGGCACTGATGCCTACGCCGTTATGCCGAACGACATGAAGGGCAAATTCCTGAACGGAGTTTCGGCCGGCAATGTCGACATTTTCGAAAAATTCGACAAGTACATCGAAGACCAGCAAGCCGCCTCGTGCTCGGGCAGACGCTTACGTCGGGCAGTGGAAATGGCGCCGGCAGCTATGCGCTCGGCCTCGTGCACAACGAAGTGCGGATGGACATTCTGCGTTCGGATGCAAAGCAGCTTGCGTCGACCCTGCTGCGCGACCTCATCCGTCCGCTCATTGACTTCAATTTCGGCACCGAAGTGCCGATGCCCGTAGTTCGCTTCGCGGCAGACGAAGGCGAAGACTTGGTGGCACTGACCACCGTGCTATCGCTGACCGTGCCGTTGGGCATCGGCGTGCCGCAGAAATCGGCTCGCGACAAGTTCGGCATCCCTGCGCCAGAGGGTGATGAGCCGTTGCTGGCAGCTATGGCGGCTGCCGCCGCAGCGGCAACGCCGAAAGACGGCAAGCCACTCCCGCCGCTCAGACCGAAGCAAGGGAAGGGACTGACATCATGAGCGCTGCCGGTTTCTGGCGCGCTCCTCCTTAGAACGCTCGACCGCTTCTTCAACCTGCTGGTCAATGACGCCAGCCGCGTCCAAAATGAAGCTATCGTAGAAAGCAATTTCGTCGTAGAGGCGGTCGTACGATATCAGCGCTGTGCGGCCGTCTTTTGTTTGTCGAATCTTCCCAGTCCGTTTGCGCCAGCCGACGAAAGGCAACGCGTCGTACTTCGGTCGCCAGGTCGCGCTCATCTCAGCGTGCTTATTGCTCAGGTAGCGAGATAGTGGCTCGCCATCCTCGACATCGGGCGGAACGTTCGCGAACAGGTCTTTCCACCATTGGGCTTCCTTCAGTACATCCGGTACAGGTTTTCCGAACCCGCGCACGGTGTAGTCCGTCACCTTATCCAGATGCGAAATCCATTCGTCGAGCGCGTCTCCGTAGTATTCGCCAGCGTTTCGCGCGAGTTGCGGCCGCGCTGCGTTGAGCGAGTTGGCAATCGGCTGAGTCATGTAGAGGTCGACACGTCCCTGCTGCCACGAGGCCGGGGCATGCTTTGCTACGCGCTCGGGGACAACGATTTTCAGACCGTGACTTCGCGTTTTGGTATCCAGCCGCAAGAACAACTCGCAAGCCAATTCGTGATAGAGAGCCGCGACCGGAAACAGGATGTTCTCTCGAGACAGGCCGACGTGGTAAGCCTCGTTCCGATACTTGTGGCAAAGCCCCACGAAGTTGGCCTCTATCTCGGAGAGCCGGTTTTCGGCGCGGACGAATCTAACCTTTTCGTCGAATCGATTGCCCAGCACTCGCGCTTTCGACGCGCGGCTGTAGCGTTGTGGAGCGTCGGGAGATGCCATCATGCCGGCCCAGCCGAAGCGACTCTCGCAGTATCGATGCAGCATCAGCTCGATAACGTTGTCGACAAGAATCAACGCAAGGCGATTGCCAACGTCGGTGCCGACTCGCATTTCTTCGGCAGCGCGGTCCAGCTGCTCTACGTAAGTCGTCAAGGTCTTCACAGCGGTCGTTTTTCGTCGAAGACTACATATAGTACTCGGGCTGCAGTCCCGAAAACTCGTTCTTTCGAACAAGTCCTGGGCGTAGTAACTGATTCGACGGCCGATGCAGCGGCCGTTTTTCTTTGCGCGCTACACGGTGGAAACGGAGGCTCTCATGCGAAACATCTTGTTTCCACCCGACACCGCAGGCATGGCGTTGCTCGCAGCGCACTGGGCGCTGTTCATTAGCGTCATGATTCTGTCCGCAAAATACGTCTTCTGGCGCCGACGTCGCAAGGCGCTGTATCGCGCCCTACATCCGTATCGAGGCCCACACCTGTACTGGTCGCAACGGCTCGGCGGTGGCTTCAGAATCGGCATGCGTATAAAGTGACCCGCTATATCTCTTGTTTACAGCAAGAGACCCACGTATACTTTACGCATGCTCCAAACCATCCTTGAAAATCGCGACTTGCTCCTGACGCTCGGTTTTCTCACTGCGCTCTTCGGCTTCGCGTTCCCGACCACCTTCGGCAACGGGAACGCAGAGTTCTACGCGCAGCTCGAGCAGCAAGGCAAGTAAAACGCTACTCGCCTCGTAGAGCCTCGTCCTATTGGCGAGGCTTTTGTTCGCCCATCGAATAGTATTTATCAATTAAACGTCACCAACGATGTAACCATTCAAGCAGACTACCTTCGTAAAGCGTCTCAAAAAATGCATTAAGCGTTGTGTGACGGCCGCCGGAAGCGAGACGACTTTTTCAAGGTGCCTATAGGCTGTATGCAGATGTTCTGCATCGGTGCGACGGCATCGTCAACTATCGCCCTTCGGATACCTCGCCGAAGGGCGACGGAATGGAAGGGCAAAACCTCGAGGTGTTTCAATATGGCATTCAATCCGCTGGTATCGCTCCCGCTGTTCACGCAGTTTGCAATTTTGGCCACAATCGGCTTCTTCTCAACTGAGATTACTCGCCGAACGCTAGTACTGCACCGTCAGGGCTTCTTCAGACTGGTCCCCAACCTGGCAGTCGTCGTTGCAACTGCGTTCGTCGCGTATGCACTCGCCGGCCCGGTGGTAGCAGCAGTAGCCGCCGCCTGCTCGCTAAACGTCTTGATGATGGTCGCCGGTGTCCGTCGGGGTGTCGTTGAACGACGTCAGCACCTCGCGAACTTGGATGCGTTTTATAAGGCTCTTTTCGCACGAAACAACTGATTTTTGATTCCAAAGCCCACTTCGGTGGGCTTTTTCTTGGCTTCACGGCTTAAAGAAAATCGGCACATGGTCGATAACCAAATGCGAACAATGCCTTCGACGGGCACACCTCTTTATTTCGATTTGAAGAACGTTTATGTCAGTCTTGGAATTCCGGCGGAAAGCCACAACACAGTTGCACAGCGAGGTTGACGCGTTGGCGCGCGAGGAATCTTCGCTCGACTTCGCACCGGATGAATGGGGAGTCGACGAGCAAGGATTTTACGTCGCATCAGACGACGACTGGCGGGGTATGGAGGCTCATTTTGCACGATACGGGCACAGGATTAACAGGTGTTCGCCGCTCGACAGCTATAAGAACGGGATGCGGTACTTGGGCGGATTCCTGTCTAAAATCGGCTACCTTCGTGAGCACCCGTGGCACTACCAGCTTTTTACAAAAGATTGGACGGAGGACGAGCACGCGTACCTGCGAGCCGTGGCCGATGGCGACATCGAGCGGGTCTTCGAATTAGTGTCGAAAACCCGCTTTCTCGGCGAGATTGGGAGAAAGATGCGCTTGCCCGAGGGATGCGCGCTGACAAACTGAATTGATTGCTGCTTAGGTGTACGAGTGGTTTCTAGGTTTTTTATATGGCGTTGCTAGACGCCATATAAAAATATCTAACCTCACTTCTCGACTCGACTCGGACGCATCTTCGACGTTTATGATGAGCTTCCGCGATACGTCCCCGATGCTCTATCAAATAGAACCCGAGTTCGAGCTCGAGAGCCGCAAACTCGTCTTTTGTTCGCATCCGTCGAGGCAATCAAAGCCCCTGACTATCACCGACGCGTACTTCTAGAACTTCCGGCATTGACGCACATGATGAGAGCCCGCGAAAGCAGGCTCCCAAAAATCACGCATAGCTACGCTGTCATTTTTTGCCTGCATCCGTGAATGCAAGCAACCTCAAATGTCGAACAATTGTCCGATAGCTTCCCCGTCCAAGTTCCAGCCGCACGTTTGTCGGCCCCAGTTTTCGCCGCTGCCGTTGTAATGCTACGCAAGCGCAGACTACATCTGCTGCGGACACCGCTTTTCTTCCTCTCATTGATGACCTCAATCACGAAGCGCCGAGTCCCATGACCGGGCACATCTCGTGTAGTCACCAGCGAAATTGGTAATCGAAACTGCGTGCGAAGCAACTGGAATTCATCCATTCTGGATGCCATTACATCACGATAGAGTTCGCCGATATGGAAGCAACACCCTTTGATACAAGCTCGCCCGGAGTTCGCACCGTTCTGCATATGTCACCCGCCGTGATGGCGGCAGCAGTCCTGTCGGCTCAGAAATGCGGCTTGAACTTGCGCGAATGGCTCGACCGCGCCGTAACGAGCCTCATCGCGGACGACCATCCCGAAGGCGCAGCACCGTGGTCCGTGCAGGCGGCGGATTTGTTTGCACAGGTGGCCAACTGTTCGCCGGAACTATTGCATGGACGGTGGGCGGCGCTGCTCGAACTCGTGCGACTAGACCGCTCGCTGTGGCACGAGCCGACGCAGACCGTCGGCGAAATCGAGGACGGAGAACCGTTGAGTGAGCCGTACCTGTCGCCGGCTCGACTGCGAAAAGCATGGCCAAGACTGGTCGGACAGGTGTTTTGCCTGTGACGGGTCGGTGGGAAAATGGTGAGGTAAGCCCCGACGAAGCTTCGATAAATCTATGGGTTTGGGTATGGCGGCGGCGGGTGTAACAACATGTGGTCGGCTTGGAGCCGAAGTTCCATGCCTGAACCGATGCTCGAAACGCTATAGCCTCATTCGGCTAGCGCCTTCAGCAAGGCGTCGCGCGCATCTTGATAGAGCTCGATGTCAAGCTTTGTCGCCATATCGTCCGACAGTTCGAAAAGTTGTCGACGACAAGACACCGGCAGCAAGAGCGACTGGGCGCCCTTCTCGACCGCGATTTCCGCGAACGTGACTGCATTGTGAATCGGTTCAACGGTGCCACCCAGCGTCACTTCCCCAACGACAATCAAACCGCCACGAACCGACTTCCGCAGTAACGCGCCTGCCAGAGCAACCGACACGGTTGCCCAGCATGACTGCTCAGCGCACACATCATTCGTAACTGGTCGTTGTGAGCAAGCAGCCTATCGATGGCAACAGGCTGTGGTCAACATATTCCAACCCGCACGTCGATTTCGATGGGCGCAAAGTCCGAGCCGATGTCCGTTCCGTCACTGAAGGCACCAGTCGTGATGGAGAGCCGTTTCTCAATAGCAGGCTGGTCGGTTAGTTACTGGCATGCGTCTCGATGTGGGTCAACGAGTCGGAAGGCTTGGCGATGGCTCAGCGCTGGCATCCATCCAGCGTCTAGAACGGGATGTCATCATCGTCCGGTGCAGGTTCTCTTGGCTGCATCGTGACCGGTTCTGCGCTACCGACCCCTGCTCCACTAAGCGCTTGCTCGAGAGCCGTCTCAACCGCATCAATGCGCTCCTTGCAGACCTTATATGCGGCAACCGACTCCGTAACGATAGTCAGCAGGTCGTCGATGTTTGGCTCCTGTTGATTACGCAGAGTTTCGGCGTGCTTTTGCAGCACCCCATACGCTTGCTTGAAAGATTTCTCGCTCATCTGTTCGCAATCCTTATTTGACCCGGACGGCTACACGCCCGTTCCTGAACTCGATTTCCAACCCATCGCCTGATTTTGCATCGGTTGCAGAGGTAACAGGCTTACCCTCCTCACCTCGCACAATTGCAAAACCGCGCCCCAACGTTTTCTCAGGTCCTTGCCCAGCCACTTCACGAAAAAGCGCCGTCGCGGCCGTTAGCGCGCCAGCAACTATTTGTCGTGCCGACACCGTAACATCCTGCAGGCCTTGCTCCACCGATTCTCGGCTTCTACGAACATCCAACGATGTACGGTCATGAATTGCTTCAAGCCGGGTCGTCGCGAGTACTCGTGCCGTGCTCACAACATTGCTGGCCTCTGCCTTTATTTCTGAGAACATGCCTGGCACGTCGCGGTTTGCCATCGCCAGCAACTGGTAGGCGTCATGCCGGACATCCGTCACCAATTTCCTCGCATCGTGTTTTGCGTCATGAACCGTGCTGGTTGCCCCGAGTTGAAGTTCACCCATCAATTCGGACGCGGTCTGTTTCGCGGTCGCAATCTGCCTGAATGCACCGGAATGTATGGCTGAGAAGTCTCTATCGAGTACGGCGCTTGAGGCGTTTGCAACTCTTGTTGCCTGCGTAGTCAACAGTTCAAAATTCGCTTTGGCTTCATCAACCCTTTTTTTGATAGCCTGCTCTATGCCCGCGGCCACCTTACTGGGCGTATCGAACCGGATGTTTGCAACCTCATCGAGAATGGTGTTGTCACGCTCATGGCCCACCCCGGTCAAAACAGGAATTTTCAGGCTGCAAATGCACTTGGCCAACTCATAATCGTTCAGCCAAGCCAGGTCATTGACGGCTCCCCCTCCCCGGATAATTGCCACAGCATCGGGGCGCGGATAATCTGAGTCGCTCCAGTTCTCCAGAGCATCTAGCAGTGCAGCTCGTATTTCCAGAGCGGCCCCCTCGCCCTGGAAGCGACTGGAGGCGTAGACAAACCGACAGATAGCGAAGCGCTCGAGGCGATTGGCTTCGGCCTGGAAGTCACCGAGCCCGGCAGCGCCCTTCGGAGCAACGACAAGAACAGCGTTGAAATCCCACGGCACCGGCAGCTTTTTGTTGGCGTCGAATATTCCCTCTTGCTGAAGCCGCGTTCGGATTTCCCTCTTCCTCGCCTCGAGGTCGCCCAGCGTGTACTCGGGGTCGATGGCATCAATCTCAATACTGAAGCCGTACTGCGGCTTAAAGGCCGGCTTTGCCCTGACCAAAAGTTTGATGCCGGAAGCGATGCTGGCACCTGTGGCTCGTTCGAATTCAGGGAGAATTTTGTTTGCAACATTGGCCCAGATGGTCGCTCTGGCTGATGCTAATACACCGCCTTCAGGTGTCCGCTCAGAAAGCTCAAGATAGACATGGCCGTTTTTGGTTCGGGCCTCAACAACTTCCACGATGGTCCAGACGCCGGATTTGAATGCCTGAGCAACCGCTTGCGCGACGCCGGCAAGTAGCTGCGAGAGCGTGACGCCTTTCTTCGATAACGCGACTCCCCGGCCAGCAACCTCGATGGCAGGCGCCAGCTCAGAAGAAGGAGCGGAAACAGGACTTGCGGACATCAGTGACGTAGGCAACCAAGCAGTGAACAGTGCCACTTCTGTACCCTCAGGTACATACCATTTGCGGGCGCCAGCATCCCATCGGGCGCCGAGCGCCTTGGCTTCATCTTTCTCTTTAAAAGGGACTTCGAGATAGGTTGTCACAAGACGAGGGCCGATGTTTATAGGCTTAGTCGGAAATACGCTCTAGCGCCAGATTGTCCTCAATCTTACCGCTTCCGCGGGGCTGTTTCAGCGGAACGAATTTGGGAACACAAAATCTATTCCCGTTGACCGAAATACGGTACTTCGGGTGTCACGAGTCGGGACTCTGACTCCTCCGTGCTTTCCGGTTCAGCCCCAGCCACGCTCTCGTCCTCTTGCTCGACCAGCCCCAGCGCTGCTGCCAAAGCCCCTTCCGGCACCCGACACTCCGGGCAAAAGACGGCGATTTCCTTTTCATCGAGTATGCGCATTGATGCGAGCCACGGCTGCGACACGTCTTCGAACTCGCCTGTGTACAACGTGTAATGAGGCTGCGTTCTGTCTACTGGCTTCCGGCAATCCGAGCACGTTGCGACCAAATGAAGTGGCTGGTATAGCGGATGAAGGCCTTGTGTAATCTGCTCCTCCATTGCCTCCCAACATTCCTGCCCGCAAAAAGCCATCTCTTGAAGTTCATGTAAGACGGTAATGGCTTTGGTCTCGCCTTCGATAGACACTTTCTGAGTGCGGCTGTAGAAACAGTGCATGCGAGAGCCGACCTTCTCCCCGCACACCTGGCAGCGGCCTAGGTCCATAGCGCTATCTCTTTCCTGTAGGGCTCACAGAGCTTCAACTCATCGCACTTGCGCCGGCGCCGCGAAGCACTCTTTCGACAATGTCTTTGCCCTTCAATACTTCGAGCCACTTCAAAGGTATGCCGCGGTAGCCGTACAAAAGCCCCGCCAGGCCTCCCGCAATGCAGGCAGTCGTATCGGTATCATTGCCCAGCATCACGGCCCGGCGTACACATGACTCGTAGTCGGTGGTTGCCAGCAGACAGTCAATCGATGACCACAGGCTGTCGACAACATAACCTGAGCCCCGTGTCGGCTCTGCTCGAGCGCTCAATACTAACTGAGCTTCCCGCTCGTTCTGGGTAATCGTAAATCTGCGCCGAAACTCATCTTCAGCGTGGCTGACTGCCTCCTTTGCCACCAACCCATTAAGAATCCCCGCGCCTATGAGCGCATATAGCGCGCAGCACAACTGCGAGCGTGCGTGCCCGTGGGTCAAAACACCCTGCCGCATCGCCAATTCGATAAGATGGTCCGTCGATTTGGCGACGAAGACAACCGGCAGGCAGCGCATAAGCGCCCCGTTCCCATTGTCCCGCTCTCCGGCTGGCCCCGCGTGATTCGCAACGGTGCCGCTTCTTTTTAGAGTACCGAGGGCGCGCCGCGTCTGAATCCCCACATCAAAAACCTTGCCGTCAGGAGTCATGTGCCCGTCCTCGTACCACGCAATCAATTGCCCGGCGAAATCGACGAAGTCCAGGGACCCGTTACGGTTGAGGCTGTCGAACAGACAAAGCGCCTGTGCGCCGTCGTCGCTCCACGTACCGACGGGAACGCCGGCATGGGCGCGTCGAAACTCCCGCGGCGGTTCCATCTCGATTTCATCCTCTGCAGGTATCTCAGAGGCATCGTGGAACTCGTACGGTACACCGAGCGCATCCCCGACCAGGAGGCCGTAGAGACCTCCGCGCACGCGGTCCAGGCGTTCCTCACTATTGTTGGTCATATGGTTCCCCGTAGATGGTATGCGGCATTAGATGACGTTGACGCGGATGCCGGGTTGGCACATAACATGTGGCACGCAAGGGCCGCTCAGTGTGCTATACCGCGGATGGCTTCGCTTCGTAAGCTTTGTCGAAAATCGCTTCCAAAGCAGGATGCACACCGCGCAGCCCAGCTACCACCGCCTTGGCCCAGTCGAAATACTCGCGCTTTCGCTCAACCGACCAGTCTGCCGGAGGTGAAGCGGCAATATCGCGGAGGTTGCAGATTTTGTCAGCAAGCTTCACGAGCTTCGCTTTCCCGCTAATGTGAGCTGCGTGTTCGACCTGCAAGCGCTTGCGTTCCGCCTTGGGCAGCCCCTTGTCGTCAGTCACCTCGGCGACAATTTCAGCGACCTCCCGGCCAAACTGGGCAACCAGTTCCTCCAGTGAAGTCTCTGTGTCTTCAATCGTGTCGTGAAGAATCGCGGCGATGAGAACAACCTCGTCGCCCACGTCGCCTTCATTCGCCAATGCATCGGCCAGCGCGATGGGATGGTTGATGTACGGCGATGAGTCGGCATCTTTCCGCCGCTGATTCCGGTGCTTGTATGCAGCGAATGCTGTCGCCTTGATGAGCATGTTCATAGGTTGGCTTTCTTCTTTTTGATTAAAGCAGCGACCCCTAGGGCAGTCAGGAGCCGGCCTGGTCGTCGACCGAAACCGTTTATGGCTGCAGACTCACGCGACCCTTTGTCTCAAAACCGGTCGAGTCGTAATAGCTCCCACCTGCGAACCGCGGCTCGAGTGAATTCAACACGCTTATGGCGCTTTCTGCGGTCACCTCGGACAGACGCTCCGGCGGTATAGGCGCGCGATACCATCTGCCAGAACGACTGAAAGACTCATACTCGATGAAGAAACGCAGCCAGACGGTGGAACAGCGCGTGCATTTGCTCAGCGTCACATCGCCATAGTTGCTGTTCGTCGTATCGACCCCGCTGAATATTATTTCGGGGTTGACGGGACCGCCCGCTGCTTCGAAACACTCACAGCCTGTTGGATGCACTGATTGCATGATTGCTACTTTCCCTTGTTATCTTGCTCGCCCGAAGCGTCGAGCTTGCCCGGGTGAGATGCTACCCATAGTCTCCGTATCGCTCGACGATATGGGAAACACCTGACCGCTCTTCGCGCACCCACGCAGCACGTCGAATGCGATAGCCTCCCCGACTGTCATCAAGCCCGGTTCGCGCCCTCCCCTGCAGCCAAGGCTTGCGCTGCCATCTGATGGCGTCACCGCTCCGCGTCGGCAGGACCATGCCATTGTCCCCAAGCGCATCGAGATGATGGCGAATCAGCCGCGCGTTCGGGACGTGATGCCGAGCACCTCCAACTGGCGGATGACTTTGGAGTTGACATCCACTTTTCGGCGCTGCGCTCGGTCGGCAGGATGCACAGGATGGACTCATCGAGCTGCCGGTACATCGCTGTGGTCTCTCGCAACTGGTTGTGCGTGCCCACACTGGTCGTCCGCCGCAGCGGGGGCGTCGATACCGTACTCGGACAGACGTATGGGTCGGCCCGCACAAAGGCCGCCATACACGGCGACCATCGCGAGCGTGTCGCGTTTGCAGTATTCGAGCAAGCGTCCCCGCAGCTCTAGGCGTTCCAGTGCTGAGCTACTCGCGTCGACAGCAGCCCACCACGCCCGCTGTGCCGCTCCACCGTCTGCCACGCCGTTCAGCGACGTATATTCCAGTTCCGGGCAGAGCGTCGGCACGACCTGCTTGATGGAAAAAGAACCTTTCATCGCGGGATGATAGTAGCCGCTGCGTACTACCTGCAGCAGGTCAAGCAGGCGACGCATGATTGCCTGAAGTTCGGCTCTGCACTCCGGGACCAGTTCGCATAGCTCCCTTAGCCGTGTGCGCTCGAAGGTCGAATAGACAATGACAGGCCCCTCGGTTCCGACCGTCTCAATGAGCGAACGCACAAACTCTCGTGCCGGCAGCTCGCCGGACAGGTCGAGAAATTCGTGGTGAGTCAGAATTCCCGGTGCCGTCTCGACATGACAGGACCACTGAAAGGGAATCTGCTGATACGGGTGCGTCCCTGCCCAGAGCGGCACGGACGACGACATCGTTTCGAAATCGAGGAAGTAGCGCGGGTACGGTCGCGTTCGCAGGAATTGCTGCGCCGAAGGCGCGATATACGGGACGCCCTCTCGCGACGCACGCAGAATGAGCAGGTTACGCGCGCTTCCCAAGGCAGTTTCGGGGACCTCCAGCGCATTGGTGTAACCGGCCTGTCGTAGCTTGCGCGCGGCGATTCGATGAAATATCTCCACCGGGAATTCGGCCGGAGGCGGCTCCTGACTGCGGCAGTATGAGATGAACGGGCAATCGTACGGACTCGAGCAATGTTCGCCCGTGCGAATATCAGGTTTGTCCCGAGCCAGCATGGCCTGCAGTTGCCCGACGATGCCATCGACGCTCACCTTCAACTGCGCGACTTTCGCTGTGACGTCTAACTCGCGCAGCAGGCCGGCGTAGTTCTCTCCACCAGCGTAGACGAACTGGTTGTTCGTGTACGCAAGGGTGACCCGTCGCACTGGATAGCCTGCGCCTTCTGCCACCCACGCCTGAAGAGCACAGTCGAGATAGAAGTACGCCTTGTCCGAGGTCGCCGCCTTCACCTCAATCATGTGCCAGCCGTCGAGGTATGGGGCAAACCCATCTGCTCTTGAGACGACGTCCCGGTACGAGAAAGCAGCCTCGTAGACGACCGTACCATTTGCCGATGCACGTGCAAGCGCTGCCGGCGTCTCGTCAAGCGCCCTCACAATGTCGCGCTCGTGGCCGACAAGCTCTCCCGGCCCCATCAGTTCACGTGCGCGGTCACCGAAGAGGTGCCCCATCCGGAAGATGTGCTCGCTCTCAGGTGAAACGTGAGCCAACTCTCGCTCGTGCATCTCCAGCCAGAGCCGCTTGTGGCACTGCAGGCCGGACATGATTTTTGACTTGGACAGGCGGTAGATTCGGGTCATTGGCCCAACGTTTCCTTTCGTGAAGGAAGCGCGCATTGGTCGCAAAGCACGCATATCCTGTGGCGCACTCCCGTAAGCGTGCCGGGTGCGCCGCAAAGTTCGCAGGTGCGCAGGCTTCGTTCGCGCGCTCCATCCACGAGCGTCTCCGCGGCCTCAGTAGTGGGCCCCGCGAGGTACACCCGAAGTGAGCCAAGCTTTTGCTTAACCTGCTCAACCGCGATGGGCTCATCGCTTGATTCGCGCGCGATTTGCTCGAGCCCAGTTGCAAGGTCCGCAATAATCGCCTTCCAGCCCGGCGCGCACTCGAAGCGCTCGCCTCTCGGCAGACGCGATTCCAGCTTCCGAAAAATGAGCGGATGCGCGAGGATGATTTGGCGTTCGTCATCAAGATTCATTCATGCACTCCCCGTATTTGACGTAGGCCCCAAAGTCAGCAGCTACGATAGAGCAGCCTGTCGCGATGACAGTTTCCAGTGCGTCGGCGTCTTGCCGTCCGGGGTCCCTTTTGCGTTGCAACGGACGACACTGAAAGTGTTCTCCACGGGCAGTCCAACCCACACAATCTCACCGAAATCTTCGAACGAATCGAGAACAGCGCGAAACGCGGCGCTTTGTCTCGTCGCGCTGGAAATCGGGTTCAGCGGCGACATCAGCACAAGCCGCGGGCGCACGTTCGGGTTGCGGTCAAATGCGGGCTTCATAGCCCGGTACTGGGCGAGCTTCGAACGCATCTGTTTCGTGTCCCAGTTCCCCACGCCTTTCGCCTCCAGCAGCAGCAGATGGGTGATAGCTGGCGCGTTGGCAGGACGCTCGGTGAAGCACATCACAAAGTCTGCATCCTGCTGCCGGCCAGTAACTGGAAATGCGCCAGACTCACCAGCCAAGAGCGGAAGTGGCTCGTCTGGGCGCAGTTCGTCGCTCATCAGGGCCGCATACAGCCAGTCGAGGTGAAAATCCATCGCGCAAAACACCTTTTCCGTCGTGACCTCGATTCCGCACTTCGCGAGAACCTCGCCAAGGAAGTCATCGTGTGGCACGAATTTGACGCCCAGCACGCGCTGGATGAGAGCGAAGCGCTCTTTGGCGTTGAACCTGCCAAGCTTGTACTCAAGGCTTTCAGCTGGAAAGCTTACTGATTGGTCTGTCATTTCTTGTATTAGTCTAGTGCAGCATTGGAAGAGTCGGCGCTTAGATGTCAGGGACGCAGCTCGGAAGCTCAACACCATAGATTCTACCGATATAGAGGACATTTTCTGCCCAGTACACTCCTAGCCCCTTGGTTGAATGAATCTCAGCAAGCTCAGCGTCAGTGACCCGCGCCAGATGACAACGGCCGAACTCGCTAAATGCCGGACACTCGTTCTAATGCCAAAGCCATTGCAATGCCTCACAATGAGCGCAGGGATAGCTCAACGTCACCAGCCGTCACGTCAGTATTCAACCTGGCGCCTTCGGACAGCAGAATTCTGATGCCGTAATCAAGCGGCATAGTCATGCAATGGCAGTCAGTTCTCTTAATCATTTTTGTCGCGTTGGCTGCGGGTGGGAACGAACTTACGTGGCCAGCGCCTCTTGCCGGCGTGATACACCTCGTCGAACAGAGACCAGTCCGCGGGGGATTCGTCGCGATGTCCCGCAGATTGCAAATCTTGTCGGCGAGCTCGGCGAGCTTCGCACGGCAACTGACCATGAGGCATCCCCATACAAGGTTGACAACGTCGCTTACGCGATTATTTGACGCTTCTCCAAATGAGGGCAGATAGTTGGTTTCCAGTACCGATAGTCCGGAAATGGCTGTCCCGGGTCTTGTCTTCTCGCGGGTTGTACTCCCCGACGCGAGCGAAATGAGCATCCCGACCAACCTGTTTGCCCGTCGAATCCGTCTCGATACTGCCAATAACCTTAAAATGGTCGTCTCGCAGATATTCTGTGCTCATTCAAGCCCCGTAGTTGGTGACGTATTGTTGCGCTCGCGTTGGTCGCAAACGGGGACCCCGTTGCGCACCCGAGCCAGTCTACGTCTCAGCTGGGACATTTCATGTCTCGAAACAAGTGGAATCAGAAATTCTCGGGCCACCGCTCCCAGAAGCACGGTTCGTCGTGGTGCGAGTTCTTCATCGCGTTCTCAAGGGGCACACCTTAGGACTTGAACGTCGTCGAAGCGCATGGTGCCGTCCGGGTACTCGAAGAATGCCTGCACCTTCCAGTACTCTGCGTCGCCTTCGTCAAACGGCACGTCGATGAAGACCGCACCGGCGTATGAGTGCGTCACCGTTTCCGACGCATATGGCCGGCACTCGCGCCAAGGTGCGTACTGGGCATCGAACCACTGCAAAACGCATTTTCGACTGTCCAGTTCCGCGTAATCCTTGAAGTTCGGCCGGTCCGCCAGGTCAAAAATCGAGATAGAGCACGTCTCGCTACAGCTTTCGTGCAATGGCGTCGATGTGTCCGAGTAATGCCGGCATTTCCCTTCCCCCCAATTGTTATGCCCAAGTTTTCACGGCTTTGGTACATCTCCGTCCATGGGCAGCACGGCCTTACCTGTCTGTGCGGGGACCAGGATACCTGCGCCCAAATATGGACAGCCGAAACCGTCCCGAACATCAATAATTGCATGCAACCGGGACAATTAACGTCTCGCGCTAGATGAGACACAAGACGTCCCGAATCTTCCGTACAATCACAAAGAGACGGACCTGAAAGCAAGGTACGCCCGCCAACCTCGAAAGAACGAACGCGATGCCCTCCAGCCTCGATGAAGTAATCCTGCGAGTCCTGCCGACCGAAAGAGACGCAGTGCCTTGGATGTCCACACCGGAAGTTCGCCGTCAGCTGGAAGAGCGTGGGCATCGTGTGGGGTACACAAAGAAGGTACAGCGGCATCTGACCAAGCTGCAAGACAAGGACAAATTGGTCTTGTCGACCGAGAACGGGCGCGAGTTGCTGTGGCAGAGAAAACCTTGGCTGCAAGGGACACGCGAAGGCGTTAGCCTGATGAGCGCGTCCGAAGCAGTTGCCTTTCACGTCCTGCAGCAGTTTGCGGGCAACAAGCTTCCCAGCGCCGTCACCAAGGACATCCAGCCACTTTTTCAGGCTGCGGAAGTTCGTCTTTCGCAGGAAAGGGCGGATAGCCGGGTGTACCGTGCATGGCCCGACAAAATTGACTCGGTCGACGGCACGTTCTCACTCATTCGACCGAAGCTGCGTCCGGAAATCTTCCAGACCGTCGCGACTGCAACCTTTTTTGAGCGCGAGTTGCTCGTGCAATACCGCCCTGCTTACAAGGGTGAACAGGCTGAAGAGCCGAAGGCAAAGCCACTGTGGCCTCTCGCGCTGGTCGAGTCAGGAGGCGTCATGTATATGGTGGCACAAGACCCGACTCGGCCGCCGCAGCCGGAGAGAGGTCGGAACGAATGGATGCGCACGCTTTATCGACTGGACCGAATTGGGTCGGCTACTGAGTCAGGAAAGAGCTTCGCCTATCCTGAAGACTTCAAATTGCGCAAGTACATCGAGACAGAACAAGCGTTTAACTTTCTCACGGAAGCGCCCGTGCGGCTCGAATTGGCGTTTGATGGCAATGCTGGTAACCACCTCAAAGAGTCACCCATGGCAAAGGACCAGGAAATCGAGACCTTGCCAGACGGACGCCTGAAGGTTTCCGGCACGGTAATTCCGAGTCTGAAGCTCCGGTGGTGGCTTCGCTCGATTGGCGCCGCTGTTGAAATTGTGGCGCCAAAATCGCTTCGTCAAGAATTCGCCGCGGACTACCTCAAGCTGGCGAACAGGTATCGTTAGGACGAGGACCACGTTGGGTTGCGAATCGGAGCATGCCAGCGTGACAAGACTCCTGTTCGACACCATTGTTTTTTTCGGTACTGCCGATAAGACGGAGTCAGATTGGCGCTCCTACCAGAGTCAGAAAACAGGCGAAGGAAATGATTCTCTGCCGGCCCTCCCGTTCCCCTTGTCGCTTGTTCCGCCATGGGAAAAGCTCGCCGAGCCTTCGGGACAACTGGGCGGAGAAATGGTCAGCGTTCGGCGCTCAATCCAAGCTTTATTACCCTGCCGCCGCGCACCTGCGAGCGGTGAAACTGTAGTCTTACCAGGGGAGTAAAAGTGCCTACTGCTCAACACCTTCATGTGCCCCGTCTATGCGTATTTGCAGGCGCGGGACTGTCAGCAGAAAGTGGTATATCGACGTTCCGCACCCGGAGACGGCATCTGGACCCAAGCGAGCATCGACGAAGTCTGTAACTTCACGACATGGCGCCGCAATCGCGAGGCGGTTTTCCGCTTCTATAACGAAAGAATTGCCGAGAAGCGGGACGCACGCCCAAACGAAGCGCATCAGATTCTCGCCGCATGGCAAAGAACCTGGGGCACAGAGCGGGTTCAGCTTATCACCCAGAATATCGATGACCTGCTTGAAAAGGCAGGGGCGCCGCATGTCGTACATCTTCATGGTGACATGCATTCGCTGCAATGCACTGCCTGCGATTTTCGCTTCGCCAACGATGGAGACGAGTTCCGTTCGGACGCGGCATGCCCGAAGTGCGGCGAAGTGGATGCGGTCAAGCCTGGCGTCGTGTTCTTCCACGAGCCAGCCCCTGAATACATGAACTTGCATCGCATGAAGGTGGAGATGACAGACAACGACTTGTTCGTCGCGATTGGGACGGCATTCGAGGTCGTCTCGCCCCAGAGTATGCTGCCTTGGGGGCGGCAGGACCGGCATGAGAGGAACTTTCTGATTGACCCGTCGCCAAGACGAACAGAGGTTTTTGGGGTTGTGGAGCCCGAGTGCGCTACGGTAGGCCTGCGCAATCTGGCAAATCGCATCACCAGTTTGATGACGACGTGCTGACCAGACAGACGTGTTAGCCGAAGTAAGCATTTGCGGGTCTCGGGAGGTTCGCCGTGACCTGCCTTAGCGACCGCCCGACAAACAATGCATACCCCTCGGACCGGTGAACAACGCACGCCGGTTTCCCAGCTTGCCTGGTATGGTTCTGGCACCCATGAAATCTCGTGCGTCGCGCCGCTGGCGCCAGCTTGACGCGGACGTTCGAATTCGCCTGCACCACGAACGCAGTTCGCGAATCATGGTTGCGGCGGAAAACTATTCCTCATCCATTTTCTCAAGCCGTTGGATAAACTCTTGGGCGCTCACCGGCTCGGACATGTTCGCGTCCTCTGCAGCTTCGTGAATCATGTCCACGAACTCGTCCGTATCCCGCGGATTACCCGCCCACGACAGTTCCCACAACACGGCATGGATGACCTGTGCGAGCGTCGGGTTCGGCAACTGAAATGTATGGAGCGTGCGCGTGATGTCCCGACTGTCAGCAACTGTCACCTCGGGGTTCAAACGCAGCGGAAGGTTGAAAATATGGCCGACCGGTGCGAACTTGATGGCCCACCGGATGCGGGTTCCCTTTTCGTATCGAAGATTACCATCCTCCATCACATCGTCGCGCAGTTCATAACCCACCCCGCCAACCCACAGCCGATGGACGCCGCGGAGCTCATCTGTCTCCCGGTCCTTTTCCCAGTCGTAGAACAGTTCAAGATATTCGATACCTGTCGGGTCGTACTCGCCCGTGCAAGCCTCTGCGTTGCCCTTTTTCGTCTCCTGCAAGTATTCCGCCGCATACACCCGTTTGAACATCTCGATGAGCAAAGGATTGCGGTCAAGCAGCGAAAAAATGTCGCGAACGTAAATCTCGCCACAGAATCGTACTGGCTCCATCATGTACGCAGCAGCGTTGTCGGTCGTGTCAGACGGGACGTATGCATCATCGCCCGTTGCCTCATCGCTCACCCAATGAAAATATTGGAGTTTGCCACCCGTCGTCAGCGTCAGTTCTCCCACTGGTTTCTCCTGTTTCATTCGTTCCTGGCTTGCGCCAAGACGTCTCGTCGGCGCGAACACAACATTTCCTGACGCGCGGATGCGCGCGCCGAACCAGCAGTCAGCGAAGGTACGCTCGGCCGAATATGGACGGCTGCCCCGGCACTACGGCTCCATCCAGCAAATACGTGATGCTTCCGCCCCATTCAAGTACTGGCGAATCGAGGCGTATGGCAGCACAACTGTCTTGCAGCAGGCTTGAACAACGTGCGCGGGTTCAGGGTAGACATAAAGCCCATCACGACCTAACCCAAGCCTGGCCGCGTCTATCGCGCTCTCAGAGTCCCCCGCCATATCATCCTCGATGACCGCAGAGCAGTCGCCACCATCGTGCGTCGCCTTGGCACTCAGAATGAGACGCCTTTTGATTACATCACGAATGTCCGTGCGCCATTTCACTGACCCACTGATACCTTCCTGCCATCCAACCTGGTAGAGCGTAAGCGTCGAGTAACGCTCTCCGGTAATAGCGTCGAACACGACCGGTCTAACGTCAGCCAACGGATAAGGTCCGCCACAATACTCGCTGACCGACACCTCGACCGAAAAAACTGACGGTGTGTCGAGCAGAACTGTAGCTCGCGACGAATAGGAGCCCGCACACTCGCCAGCATCCGCTTTGATTTCTCGGCGCAAATCCTTCACTGCGGCAACAAGTTCGTGTTGCGTCCGGGACTTTGCCACCGGGAAGGGCGCCGGCCGAATATCGACGGTAGCTGCAATACAGGTCCCCACCCTGGCAGTCACGACAGTCCACGCGATGAACCCCAAAAGGCGATTACGCACTATTCAAATGAATCAACGACAAAAGACAGGTGGAAAGGTCTCTTCTTGAGTTCGGGCGCCAGCTAAAGCGACAAGACGCCATCATTTGCCCACGGTGTCTGCAACATCCCGCCAATTGACCGCCAGAAGCGGCACCGTTGCATACCCACGTCGAACATATTCCGCCAGCAACGCGTCCCCCTCTCCCGCCAAACGCACTGCTGGAGGGCAGCCCAGCAAACAGGGAGCCCGTCGCTCGACGAGTTCGCCTACGGGCCAGGTCTCCGGCATACACCCCGCCAGTGCATGGCCAACGGGCAAACCAGTAGCCTCCCGGCTTGCATAGGCTTCACGCATTGAATCGAGGGGGAGGTCGACGAGCGATGCTCGGACAGAAAACAACTGTTCTTCACGCGGCATGGGGACAGGGGCTTGCCACCAGATGGCATTTTCATGCCGGAGAGCCAACAGGACCGCTTCGCTGGCAGTGCCGGGCAAGCGACCGAGCGTTGAACCACTACCTGCCAGGTAGCCATAGAAATCCGAGTATTGGCTCAACCACCCGCGCTCGCCGTCAAGGAACGCCGCGACGCCTCTCTTCCGACAGTAACTCGCGTGCGCGCAGATGTTACACGCTGGACCGTCGCCGACGCACACTACTTTGCGCGACGACCATCGCATCGCGTCGAGACGAGACCACGCGAAGTTCGACGCAAATACGGCCTCAACATAACGAAACGGCTTCCCTGACGCGACAGAGACTTTGCCATAAAAAGTCGCCGCCTCGCGGCGTTCCGCCTCGGACGGGAGGCGCAGCGTGCCACCACCGCTGACTACTCCGAGGCGCTGCAGAATGAGCACCCCCGGCGGCGTGACATCGCAAGTCAGGCCGAGTTTCCGGATAAGCGAGTCGGCGTGGTCGCTGTCCAAACTATTGAACGTTCCCACAAGCGCCGCATGCAGTTCCGGCTGCTGTTCCCCGCCATACATGCGGATGAACCGGCTGAAAAAAGCATGAAGGCTCCCAACCCTCGTGTCGCTGACAATGTCTTTCGCCGTGCGGGCGAACTGGACACATCTTGTGAAGTTGCATTTGAATCGCTGCGGGATGCCAGCCAGCCGGAAAATGCGCCTACGGTCGTGCGCGTCATAGCCAACGACCTGGTTCATGTCCTTCATGTACGGCAGCAGCAGTTCCAGGCGGGAATTGATGATGCGACACCGCCACTGGCTCCCGGGGGTGGTCTCGAATGAGTGCCCCCGCCAGTGTGGGTCTTGCCTCATGGTCGATTCCATCAGCGCTAGAAAGTAGCGCTCATCCGACGTGTCAGCAAGGCTTCGAAGGTATGCCAATCTGGCAACGTCCGAAGTCCGCATAACGTTGGCCTCCGCGTCGGCAAACAATTTCCCAAGGTCAGGCAATGATGAAGCCACAAAACTCCTTTTGATGTTCACGACTGCTCGATTTCCTCTGTCGATATCGAGGGCAGAGAGGTTGAGGATGCCCACGTCCTGCAGTGCTGGTTACAAGCCCTTCGACGCTGACGCTCGCCAACACAAGTGTCGACATGTATTAGGGCTGGAAATCCGAGATGGTACGCATACCGCTTCGGCAAACTCCTCCGCTACCTGTCTTTCAAAAGCTCGTCCAACGCCGACAGCGCTTCGACCGCACGCCCCTGAATGCCGACGCCCTTCGCTGGGTTGGTTACGGCCTCCCGCGCATTGATGCGGATGACGCGCGGACCATGGCGCTCACTGAACCGTCTTACGGTAGGCAGCGCTTTGCCCGCGCCGATTTCGACCACAGCGAGCCGAGCGACGCCCCCAAGCCAATGGTCCAACCTCGCCAGCTGCCTTTCAGTACGCGAATCGAGCCACGCCCAATCTCCGAACATCAGAATATTTTGTCTGGCCAGCGCACCGCAGCGCGGGCATTTTGGAAATGCGTTCTTGAGGTGACACGCGCGCTCGTCGACGTCGGGTGCGAAACGGGCCGCTGACCAGATGTCCACTGAACACGGCTCTGTGCATTGGAGGTGGTGAATGGAGCCATGACATTCCGCGATGGCGCTTTCCGGAAACCCGGCCTTCTGGAACTGACCGTCGACGTTGCTCGTAAAGACGAACGCTCCTCTACTCATCCCGTCTGCCCAGCGCTTCAGGATGGCAAAACCGGCGTGCGGCTCGATGCTCCGGTACAGCGCAAGCCGGTGGCCGTAGAAGCCCCAGGCAAGCGCGGGATTCTTCATGAAAGCATCCGGGTTGGCAATCGACTCGAAAGGGATTTTTGCCTCGCCCAGTGCGGGATAGGCGGCCCACATCCCCTGATTGCCGCGAAAATCCGGCAACCCCGAATCCACGCCCATCCCCGCCCCAGCGGTGATGAGCAGTCCATCCGCTTCGCGCAACCATCCGGCCGCCGTCTCGAGTGACTGAGCTTCTAGCGTCATTGCAACGCAACCTCGGGTTCATTGTTGATTCCGTAAGGAACATGACCGGTTGTGACGTGCCGTGACGCGGACTCACAATTGCGGACATGGTCGTCAAAGAAAATGTCCGGCTCAAATTCGGCCAGGAAGGGGGCTTTCGGCCGACCACCGAGAAACATCGCTTCGTCGACCGTGACGCCCCACGCCATCAGCGTACGAATGGCGCGTTCGTGCGCGGGCGCGCTTCGCGCGGTGACAAGCGCGGTCCGCACAGTAACAGTCGACCTGCGTCCGCGTTGGAGCCAGCAGAGCGCATCAAGGAAAGGCTTCAGCGGTCCCGGCGGCAGTGGTATACGGGCGTTGCGCACTTCATGGTCGATGAACTGCTCCAACTGCATCAGCCTGAAGATACGTTCCGCCTCGTCACTAAACAGGACGGAATCGCCGTCGAAGGCGATTCGCAATTCGCCGTTGTTCCGAAGACGAGTTCCCGCCGATGCGGGATAGACTCGTGCGGCCGGAAACCCTCCCGCCATCGCGGCCCGTACGTCAAGAGCATTGACCGACAGAAACAGGTTCGCGCCGAGCGGACGCAGGTAGCGATGCGGCGCAGCGCCGCTGGTGAAGATAGCGCGGCTGATTGCCAGCCCATGATGACGGGCGGAGCCGAAGACCCGCAGGCCGGTCACCGGGTCATTGCGCGAAAGAATGGCCACTTCGACATCATTTCCACCTTCACCGCTGAATGCAAGGAGCTTTCGCACAAGCGGGAAAGCAGCGCCCGGCTGAGCGGGAAGGTCGAGCTTCCTCTCCTGCAGCGCGCGGTACGCAGCCGGGTCGGCCTCTCGAAAAACGAGGTTCTCTTCTTCGAAGTCGAAGAGCGCTCTTGCAGAAACCGCGACGATAACCTTTCCGTTCGTACCCAACGCAGCCTCCCGACTTCGAAAGAGTTTCATCCTACTGCCGATTTCGGACACTTCATGTCTCACGCAAACAGCGCGTCTGCCGCGCTCTTACCTGCTTTATGTGCTACAGCGCCAGGCAACGAAGAGATGCCGAGCCCGCAGCACCACAGGCCGGCATCCGCCAAGACCGTCCAGGAAGACACGGGCCTCGAGCGAACGTGTCGCCGCAGGGCGGTTCTCGAGAGCCACAAAAATGTGAGTCCGCCAGTGGCGGACGAGCGCCTGCGGGTCACTGCTGGATAGGAGCGAGTTGCAATGGCCGCGCGGGAACCGAGTCAGCTTACAAGCTTGAGTACAGTCTTGTGCCGGACCGTTGCGTTTCGCGGCGCCCATTCTTTGAGGAGCCGCTCGTATTCGGCCCGATACTCACGCCCACGGGCAATCAGGAATTCGCGCTCAACCGCCGCTTCATCATCTTTGCCAGAGTAAATGAGTGCAGCGTAAAGCGCCGCCCTGACCTGGATGTACAGCAGGTGCGTCCTGCTATGGGGGGCCAGCCGCAGGCGGCAATTTTCCGGATAACTGGCGCCGCTCGCACTGAGCGTCGCCCGCGCCTTTGATTCCGCGATGTCGTACTCGCCAGCAATCATATGTCCGGCAGCCCCGAATGCCGCCGCTGCAAGCAAGCCAGGCCGGTCAACAAATTCGTCAGCGGCCGCGTCAAGCTGGAATATGTCTTGGCGCAAGAGGCTAAACGCGTCGAAGTCCTCATCAGCCAGACGGGCCGCGTGGCACGGCTCCAGATAGGCATAGCGCTCACCGTTGACCATATCGGTCCGATAACTATATATCGGCTCCGCAATGGGCAAAAACGGACTCGGCCCCATCAAGGCCTGCCAGTGCGTCGCCCCGAAGAGCTCTGCAACCACTTGGCAGGCCGTAGGTGCATCAATCCTCAGCGCTATCTCAAGGCGTCTGGCGAAGGTCCGAATGCTGACTCTTGGCACCGGTGCTACCGGCAAATCGCGCGGGTCGGGCTCGAAGCACCCCGGCAACACGTCGATGAGCTCCCATGCATAGTCTTCGAGGTCTTGTTGCGTACTGACTGCTCCGAGCGCTTTCTCTGTTTCCCTCCAGGTCCGCATTACGCAGGTCGCACTGATGGCATCAAGACTGCATTCCCGGCTCAGACCCGGCAGCAACATCTGTAGGCGCAATGCCTTCGTTTCCAGTCGCCGTTTCAGCTCCCCAAGGAAATCTTGTGTTGCATCAGCCTTCCACGTTGGCAGCTTTAACGCGGTGGCGAGCAGACAAAAGCGTTCGTACAATCCGGTCCTCCGTTATCGCCCATCCAGAAACAGTTTCAGGTCCGAGCGGCTTGCATCCCAAGGGGTCGCGCAGCCCGGTTGAGCTTCCACGCATCCCCGCACGCAAGGCTGCAAGGTCCATAGCCGACCGGGTCAACTACGGGCGCGATTTTCGAAGTAGAAGTCATCAGCCTGACGTTTCCAGGTATTCAGTTCTTCTCCCCGCTTTTGGTCGGCGAAGCCATGATGCGGAATGTACCAGCCGCGGTCGATTCGGATGGCGACTACGTCATCCTCGGGTCCAAGCAACTCATTGTGCTTTGGAAATCCGCCAATGTCGCCTGGCGAAAAATGGGTTTCGGTGTGAAGCAGATAGAAGTTCGCCCCGACGTGAACGTACGGCTCAAACCGCGCTGTCGCGCGAGCGCGAGACGGCTCGGCTGTGTAGTACTTCAGGGTGGCCTCCCACAAAGCCTGAAGTGCCGCTTCCATCTTGGATGCGCGGGTCTTGGGATTGCCGTCCGCTATCGAAAACCAGATGGCGTAGCTTGCAACGTTATTAGCCGACATTGCTTCGTTCCCCCGTGAAAATTCCCTGGTTACACAGTTGCATAGCTCACCGCCGTATAAATCTGAGCTTCCGGCAGCCGTACTCTATGGTCTCTATATAGTTACGCTCACTGGAGCCCACGACTGATGGCGTCGCGCGCTGTTATGCAATCGTGTGCGCGACACACGTCTATCCTCTTGACGAGACCGACGTCACGTGAAACAAACGCAGCGAGACTTCAGCGGCCAGTTGACGCATTATGAGGCCGGGTTGAGACATTTCATGTCTTATAAGGATGGCGGCTGCGGCGTCGGTCTGCCAAATTGCCTCGAACGGACAGGTGCGCCGGCGGCTGTCCCTCGCCGGGAACAACAGCATCAGGTGCAGAACGCCCCATCATGCATCACCTTTTGCGCCTGCTGTCGACTACATAAGCTTCCGGCGCCGCATCGGGTCGTCCCGGCACCATTGCCAAGAAGAAACATTCAGCAATTGCGACACCAGATGTCTCAATCCGGATGAATACTGTCGACCTAGCCCACGTCAGAGGGACATTCCCCGATGCCGTTCGACCGGGAGCTCGCCGCCCAATATTTTCATGTCCAGCCCAAACCGGAAGCGTGGCACCACAACCCGACGAAAGAAAAAAGCCATACCCGCTCGGCCGCCGCACAAGAAAAACGTTCTCGTGTAGTTATCGAGGCACGAGGGAATGCCATTGGCTGTGACGCGACCAGAACAACTTTCAAGACGCACGCTGGAGCCTGAGAGAATGACCCAACCCCATCCCCGCATCGCCTTCCTAGCCGACCTGCTCGGACTACGTCCGCCAGAAGGAGGCAGCGAGCGAAGCCTGACAGAGCTGGTATTAGGCAGACTTGAGAAGAAATGCCAACGCTTGCGCGATGAATTGCCCGGTCTCACATTTTCCGCGAGTGAGGCGACTATCGCGCGAGCTTGCGCCATTCCGAAATGGCGGCTACTTATACACGAGCTCGCGGAACCTACATGCTTTACGAGGTTCCCAAGCGGGCGCTGGTCTGTCGCGGACGTTCTACCGGCTGCTGTCGACGTCGACAGCATCGAAGTTCCGTTGAACGACGGTCAGCGACTTTATGCGCGGCACTTCGCCATGAGACTCGCTAAGGCACTTGCTCTCGAACAACCCGCTGCCCACGACCTGGCCGCACGCCTTTACGGAGCAGAAAGCTGGCTGGCTCTGGTTGGGAATATTCCGTTCCTCGCGCCTGATGAACCCCTATACACGTACCGAAAGACTGACCCCGGGACAGATGCGAGGGCCGCACTGCACTCTTCGACGGGATGTGTACGGTTGGCCGCAGAGCTTACGGCGCTCACATACCTTGCACACCCGGACGCCAGAGCGCATGCAGCACGCCACGCACTCACCCGAAGGCCGGATTTTCTGACCGCCGCACGCATCGCCGTGGACGCGCTTATCGAACAGGGGGCGGACCAGGAGGCTTTGGATTGCGCGAATCGCACGTTGCGCGCCGTATCCAGAACCATCCCCCCAGCCTCTCCAAGCCTTGATTCGTCCAGTGCCGCGAACATCGAATATTTCCGGCTGCGTTGCGCCCGTATCATCGCGCTTAGGCAGCTTGCGCAGTTTGACAATGCCGACGATGAGAAAGTGGAACTGGTTGCGGAGCTCGTCGCGGCAGGTGCACGAGGCGAGGCGTTGGCAACGCAGTGGCTCGCTGAATATAGCGCCGCTCAGGGGCTTTGGCCGCAAGCAACCACGTGCCTGTGATACAGGTCGCGACATGGAGAGCAGCATGACAGTAACCGCCGGCAAGCTGATTTTCCTTAGCGTCGAGTATGTCCGCACCGCGCGGTATCGCACGCGACGCCAAACCGAGAGCCATCGCACCCCGCGCTATCACGTGCGATACCAACTGGAGAACCAATCTGCTCATGAGGCGATGGTCGGCCCAAATCCACGACAGTATCTCGTGGCTCACATTCGTGCGAGCAAGCTCGGGGACATAGTCGAGGTGAGGCTATCCAAAAGCGGGACCGACATCGTCGATTGGACAAACAGAACAGACGAAGAGCTTATGAGGGACTTTGGCGGAACGTGGTTCGAGCAGTGTGATTTGTGAATGACAAAAGCAAACAAAATGGCCAGTCAGCTAGGCGTAGCCGAGAACCGAGACTGAGTGGCAGCGGTTCGAATCGCAAGGCCCTCGGGCTGACGAGACGTCTAACATTTGAGACACGGTTTGTCTTGTTCTCAGCTTACGATTCAATATCAACACGAGACGGAGAAAGTGAACAAGGTGAGCTACAAGCGATTCTTTGCGCTCTGTGAGGTCGTTGGCCTTCCCGCGCCCGGCACCGTCAAGGCCGAAAAGCTAATTGAGATAATCGAAAAACGTCTGCTCATCAAGAGCGAACGCCTCTCTCAGGAAGTCGAGGGTCTGAGCTTCGAGGGCGCCCGGGATGCAGTGGCCGCAGCCTGTCAGTCTATTCACTGGGAACGGTTGACCAGGGCGTACGGAGCAATTCGCAATCAGCAGTACCTGGTCAATGGAGCGTGGGACGTCATCAGCAGCCTGCCGGCAACGTTTGAGCCAAAGCCCGAAGACATTCCGCTCAATGCGATGCGCCGCATAATCATCCGGGAGTTCGCATCCGGTATGCAGGCAGCACTCCGGCTCGAAGCGCCGGCTGCTCACGACCTCACGGCGCGACTGTACGGAGTACCGGACTGGTTCACACTGACGGGACCGCGTGTAGTCATGTGCCCGGCCACGCCACTCTACCAGTATCGCGAACGCGCCACCGTCGACGGAACTGTCGCATTCCTCGAGCCAAGCTCTGCCGCATTGATTGCCGAAGAAGAAATTGAGGCGGAGACTGCCCTATGGAACGCGGATAGGCGCGCCGACATCGCAATGCACCACCTCGCCCACCGCGCCGACCTATTGGCGGCAGGCGCAATTGCGTGTTCGTCGGCAATCGCAGCAGGAAGGTACGAGCAGGCACTATTCTGCGCGAACCGCGTCATTCAAGCCATGAAGCCGGTGCTCCCTGCTGAGCTTGCCCCGCTTTCGACTCGCTGGCGCAGCAACCAGTACTGGCGGGAGGTCTTAGGAGCGTGGGTTGCCGCTGTTCGCAAACTTGGCCCGGCTGCAGAAGTGTCGCGCCGTCAAACGCGTTACGCATTCCGCGCCCTTGAAACATTTTGCGCAACGGACAGCGTCCGAGGACCGGCCTTCCCGCCCACACCGCTCGCCGACCGCAGCGCATTCAGACTCGTCTTACGTGAAGTTTAAAATCGCATTGTATGTAAGACTCGATGACACAACGCTCTAGCGACCGCAGACTGCCCTGGTTGCCGAGTTCGACGCAGTCGGCACTTCGGGGGCGCCCCAAGTGACACGGTGGCTACTGACCATGACACCCAGCCGAGCCATCGGGTAGCAAGCAATGACGTCACGACGATGCAGTTGACGATGCGAGGAACCCAATGGCAGTGACTGCCGGCACGCTTGTCTTCATTTCCGTCGAGTTTGTTCGCACCGCCCGGTATCGCACGCGACGTCAAACCGAGAGCCATCGCACGCCACGCTATCGCGTGCGATTTCAGCTCGAAGACCAAACGGCCCACGAGGCGATAGTCGGCCCGAGTCCGAGACAAGGTCTGGTGGGGCGTCTACGCGGAAGCAGGCCCGGCGATATGGTTGAGGTCCTCCTCTCAGAGGACGGAAAAAGCATCGTCGACTGGACAAACAAGACGAAGGACGAACTGTGGAAGGACTTCGACGGGACATGGTTCGAAAGCGACTTTTGAGCGCAAGCGTGAATGCCGAGAACGCGTCTCACAAAATTGGACCAAGCCGCTCGCGTTCGGAGCGAACTTATTACGGAGCTCGAGGAGCCCCGAGCTGACGCTACCGCTATTGTCTCAACGTAGCTACTAACTATGACGCCCACCTGGCGACGATGCTCATTGAAGGCCAACAGCATTATTCAAGATTTCGTCCTTCGTGCCGACAACGTATAGGTTAGCGAGCGGAAGCTAGATGGACTTCTCGAAGCTCAAAAAAATTCTTGTCAACCAATTTATGGAGTGGCCAATGAGAGGGATAGGCGCGCGCGTGCTTTTCCACGATTTTTTTGTCGGGGAACTAAAGCCGAATCGAATGGCGGGGAACAACGTCGTCTTCGAGGGAACCGACCCACGAGGCACCGCAACAGTTATCCGCGACCAGGTTATGGGTGTTCACAACCCCCTGTCGTCCAACCCTCCACAATGGCAAGCTGCCCAGAACCATGCAAAAAGCGTGGCAACGACTATGAAGGGCTTACTAGGGCTTGGCGGACCGGAAAGGGACCACGTCGCTCTCGAGGTGAGAAGTACCGTCCAGAGAGTGCCCGCAATGCCTTTTCCGCAAGCGTTGGATTACATCGCATCGGCAGTGCAGCCGAACGTAAGAGAGCGGCGCCCAATCTCCGGTATATCGAAAATGCTCCAGCTATATCCTGGATATTCGGAACAGGCCGTGATTTACGACAGCATGGTAACAAGCGTTCTAGCATCGATGGGTATGCCTCGCGTTCAGGGAAACGCTCGAGACCTAGCTCATCTTCAGAACTATTGTTCCTTGGTCGCGGACCTGCTCACTGTTCCACTGCTGTTCAACGATTTCCGGCCAGCTGGAACCAGTCAAAAGTTGGACCCTGCAGATATGAGCCAAGAATTGCGTGCTAGTCCGCTTGACGGTTACTCCGCGATAGGCGGTCACCTCACGAGGCAAGGACCTGTGGGACCGGAGTGGATTAGCATCGAGGAGTTTTTCAACCATCCGGATGTTGTCTTTGAGGTTAGCAACAGCCATCCGTGGGCAGCAAAATTGTCGGCCTTCATGAATCGACGCGGCTTGGACCGCGTGCTATGGCACATGGGAGCTATCGACGGACTTTTAGCGGCGCCGTCAGTTGCTGCTCCGGCCCCTACCACGCCATCTTCTACAGCGCCCTCTGCGACGACGACCGTCAACCCGTAACTGTTTGCTTGCGCCGCCTACCAGTTGCCAGTGGCTTACTCGAGCACTGTGTGGCGGCGACTCACGCCTATCCTCAAGCTGGCTCCAATGGGCGTTGGGGCTTCAACGGCGCTCTGCTTGGCATCGGAAATTCTTTTTGCAAGTGATTCAATTTTGTACGGTATTCCCTCTGTTTTTTTACGAGCGGCGACCAGTTGTTGACGTCCAGCGTTCAAACGTTCTTACTGGCCCGTCCTCGTCTGCCCCCCCGTGAGGTTCTCGCGGACATGGTGAACGCCTTTCCCCATGCCGCCTCTAACTTTTTCAGTTAGCGGATTCTTGTACCATGCCAAGGCCTGGTCGAGACAAGCCTGATATTTTTCAACCCATTCCTGGTTAACCATGTCGCGGAACTGCGGGTCTGATTGCCTTGCACAATGCCGAATTTGGACAGCCGACGGGAGAAAGCAGCCGACGCGGAAAGGGCCGTTCGGCATTAGGGAGCACTCGTCGCATTGCGCAGCCGCGGCTGTCTTCCGTCGGGAGGCACAGTTTAGTGCGCCGCCATGCCCCCTAAACGGCTGTCAAGCAAGACAACAACCAGGAGCAACAGTTTCGCTTTGCTTCGAAGAAGCACTATGGTTGCCCGAGCGTGTGTGGTCGCTTCTGTGCAACTGGCTCAGGCCAGTTCCTCAACCGGTCGCGTGACAACTGTCGCGGGCGTCGCACTGTCCGTCACGTTGACCGTAAGACCGAGCCCACGTAATTCGCTGATGATATTGTCGATGCGAGCTTCGACGAAGTTCAACAGAGCGTCGGCCGGCAGTTCATCAAGCGAGGCAATACGCGCCAGGTCCGTGCCAATCAGGTGGCTCTCCATGACTTTGTTAAACGCTTCGCCCACGTAGTCCTTCAGGTAGTCGACCGGATTTTGGTCGCTGATGTCAAGGTTCGTAATCTGGGTGAGATAGGCGATGTTCATTAGACTGTTACCCAGTTGTTTACCATGCAGGAACGAATCCCGCTCGACAAAGGCGCGCGGAAAAACGTGATGAAGATTGGGCTGGTCTGTTGCCTGATAGTACGTATTGGCCAGCACTCGCTCGTGTGGCGGGGCCCAGTCGCGAGGCTCTTGGCTTGCGAAAAAGCCCACGACAGCACGGTAAAACCGCGATTTCGAGTTATAGCTTGACGTGCGCAGGTCAGCCTTGTCCAGTTCGAGCGTGCTGAATGATGGAATTGACGGCGAGGTTGCTGCTGCGTTCGACGCTGCGATGAGTTCTCGTGCCTGCGCCCACATCTGGCTCGTGCCGCTGAGCAGGTCTTTCTGGTGGAACGACACCGTCCAGAAATAGCGCCGCAGCAGCGAATAGTCGGGTCTTTCGATATTGTAGAAGTACGCGGCGAGGACCATGTAGAGATAACGGTACGGAACCAGTCCGGGGCCGCCGAGATGAAGCTGGTGGTGTAGGAAATGAAACGTCTCGCGAAAAGCGTAGGTCGCACGCTCCCAGACGTGTTCCACGTGGTCGGCTCGTAACTGCGGCAAATACCGGTCGGTGATGTTCTCAACGTCGCACTGATTCCCGAACTGAAACTTCACAACGACTGCAAGCATCTGCAGGTAATCCAGGTCGCTCAGATTCCGGTAAGGACTCTGACTCATTTGCGGACTATCGCGGAAGGCGTCGAACATTTCGCGCAGATAGAATGGCAAAAGGCCTTTGCCGGGTTCAGCGGGACGATAGGTCTTTGCCACCACGATATCGAATATATTGAGCGGCTTGCCGCCAGTGTTCACGCGCGCGAAAATCTCGCACACCTCGGCAACCTGAATGCCATTCAGCTCGATAATCGAAAGTCGATAGTTGCTGAAGAGCGCCATGAAACGCCGCAAGCTTTCGCGTGCCGGGTGGCTGAATTCGTAGCCAAGTTTCTCGAGAGCGCTTTCAACGCCTAGATAATTTTCCAGCACATCCTGAAGTTTGACGATTTTTCGCGCTGCGTAGCGCTCCCGGAGCTCGGGGTCTTCAAGAATCTCCTGCGCGAAAAGAAAGCGTTGCCGGTAGCTCACGTCATCAACGTCACTAGAATCCCCCACGGTGAGGTCGACACACAACTGGGGATTGAAGCCTGGACGGCCTGCAATAGCGCCACCGAAAATTGAGGTAAAGAGCGCCGTGGTGCGCTGCTGACCGTCTAGCAGGTAATGAAATTCTCTCAGCGGCTCGTCCGAGCCAATCTCAACACCGCCAATGGCGCGGTGGCGATGCAACTGGATATCGGTACGCCAAACAAGGATGCTCCCGAGAGGGTAGAACTTGTAAAGGCTGTCCCACAGCTTTTTGACGTTTTCGGCTTCCCAGACGACGTCGCGCTGAAATGTGGGAATCTGATATCGGCGTTCTCGGAGGTTGTTCAGAAACTTGCTGATGGTCAGGTCCGTGGGCAGGATGCGGTTCGCATAGGTGCTCGTGACCTTTCCCGGACTGCCACTGGCGGGTGCGACGAGGTCGTCAAGAGACTGGATTTCGGCTGATGTGCTGGTCATGCGTCCCCCGGAAAATATGAAAGCCTCTTCGCCGTGCAAAAAGGCGTGTTTATATGAAGGCGTTACGCTATCACAACCCAGTCCACACTCCCAGCCGGCTACTTCTCGCACGAGCGCATCGATTTTCCGCAGAGCGGCCCGCGCTTGGCCATAGCCGGAAAAGCCGAAGCCGCACGATGCGGCATAAGGCGCCGGAGCAAAGCTCAGTCGAAGCAAAAAGTTCGAGGCAATTGAACTTGGGGATGCGTCTCGCCATTGACAACGTGAGCCTTCTGGGTCGATGACATCGCGCTCAAGAGCTGGTTGAGGTGGAAAAGATGGATTCTCGATGATATGAGGCTTCCTTAACGGAATCATTGGGGACATGCCATCGCCTACAGATGCCGCACTCGACGACGCGGTGGACCGACGTTGCCAGGTGCTTTTTCATATTATCGTGGGACGGCCAGCGGAGGTTTCTCGCCGCACTTGGTATGAATTGCGCTGCTGCCCAGGTACGATGGGCTGGCTGCAGTGCTCGGCGGATTTGGCCAACTTCACCTTGCAACGAATCGCGGTGCAGGCACTGGAAGAAGAGAAGTGCACGGCCCGAGTCCGCACCGGGCGTTTAACGAAAGGCATCCATTCAAAACCTCGTTCCGATTGGAGCGTTGTTAGTAACCTTCACGGTATGGAGGTATCAGCCAAGGCTCTCCATACGGTGCGCTCTCACGGCACCGGCCAAGCACTGGCAATACGCGGACCCGGCGAGAGGGAAACTTGTATGTTCGAAAGGGCCAACCCATACTTGACGATATTGAATCCCGCCAGACCCACTTCTGGTGGCCGGCATGTTCAAAGCGGTCTTTCGCCCTGAAACACGAAAATAAAAAAAATCGAGCCACCGAATGTCTCAACCCCAGCGCACACTAACGTCTTGGAGAACATTCAAGATGGCGCTCGACCAGGAGCTCGCTACTCAGTATGCAAATGTGCTGCCCGCACTCGAGGCGTGGTAACGCAATCCGGCCAACGAAAACACCGATATCGTTCTCGACGTCGCGGGCATTCGCGGCGTCGGAACGGGCACAATAGAGGCAACAACATTGCACATCAAGGAGGTCCCAGCTTGAACGACACCCCCGCCCTGAGCGCAGAGTTCAGTCGTCTGGCCTTTCGATTGGAGAGCATGTTTCACGTCGACACGATGCTCGACGACGGCCGCCTGCCTGCAGATATCAGGAAGGCATTCACGGACGATTTCGACTCGGTGATGCTTGCACTGCGCCGCGATTTCCTCGGAGGACGGGCAGACCAACCCGCCAACGCGGAGCAGTTGCACCAGAAGATTGAATCCTTTATCGAGGACGAGAACGGCGAGCTTGGCTGGCTGGTCAAGGCCCGGCAGCGCGAGTTCGTCGTAGTCGGCAATGGCGAAGTTCACTTTTCTTGGGCGCCGGTGCGCACCGCCTGGTTTCACGCACCGAGCTACGAGGCCGCACAACGCGCGGCGCTCGAGTGGGCAGAACGGTATTCGCGAGAAGTCTGGGGCGAGGCGGAGGACGACGAAGCCTGAGCCACTTGGCGGGTCGCGGTCCCTAATCAGCATGATGCCAGCGAAAAAGAGACAAAGTTTGTCCCGTTTGTGCTCGACAATTCTGTTCATTGACAAGAGGAGACTAGATGACCGGCACGCCCATTCAATGCTTCATCCGTTGCAACGCTCTGTCGGTGCGCCTCGAGCGCATCATGCATCTCGATTCCATGCTCGTCGACTGGCGCTTCTTTGACCCGACGCGTTCGGAAATCGAAGCAGAACTGTCCGATGCGCGAGATGCCCTTCTCGCCGGCGGCTTGCACCTGCCCGGCCTTGAAACGGCAAACACCATCGACGACTTCGAGGAAATCCTGCATAACAGCGTATTCGACCGGGAGCAGGTGCTCGGCTTCCTCGTCAAGGCGCGCCAGCCGTACTTCCAGGTAGATGGCGAGCGGCTCGGTTATTCTTGGGAAGTGAGTCGCGACCAGTGGTTTTACGCACTCACCTTCGAAGACGCACTCGAGAAGGCCTGTACCTGGGGCCAAGCCTTCCACGACGAGGCTCGGGCTCGGCACGCGGAGAGCAATAAGCCGCGTCTGTTCAGGCTGCGGCATTCACGTCCCCGGTGATACCGAACCGCGTCGACGAAAAGCAGGACAAGCAGAACGACTAAGCTCGCAGCTAGCGGTACGCCCAGCATCGCGCCGAGAATTTGAACGCAGCCTTTGAAGGACCGCGGTCAGCGCGCAGAACAAGCGTGGCCATTGCGGCCATGAAGCCTCGCCGCCACTTAAACCCCGCAGCGCTCCGCTCGTCTGGACTGCTTACGCGGCCTTCGCGAGATGTTCCGCGCGGGCAATGACGTCGAAAATCACCGCCTTCGTTCCATGCTTGGCACAAAATGCCTTAATGGCAGCCTGCGCTTTCTCATACTGTGTAGCGGCTCTCCCATGGTCGGCTTCGGATGACTTATAGTCAAAGTCTTTTCTGAGAAGCTCCTCGGCCAACTTGATTACCGGCTCGTTGAGCGTCGCATCGCCTTTTTCGTAGATAGCCTCGGCAAGTTGTTGGCCCAACTCGGGATGCGCGCGGAGCGCCTTAATGGCCAAATTCACGAAGCGCCGAGCGGAATGCACCGAAAGCGCCGGTGCCGAAGGGTCACGTGCCGCGTTCCAATCAGTCATTAGAAGCTTTTCCGCAACAACTCGAAGCTTCCAAAACTTTACCCGTACGAATTTCGGCGATGCTGGGATTGCCCGACTGAATGCTACTGATAAGCTTGCTATGCCACGATTTCAGAACTTCGCTAGGCGACTTCGGGCCTGGCGCGAGGTAACCGGTGCTCACACGCACATCATCGTAAAACACTCCGGTTAGCGTCTGCTCGGTAGTCGGGTCGAAGAACCACCTGGTAGCCGGCTCGATTTGAGCTTCGAATTCGTCGATATTCACTCTCGCCCCTAATTGTGATAGGTGCTTATTTTAACCGGAGCTCACTGGATTGCGAACGAAGAGAAGGACGGAGAGGCAATCATGGAAAATTGCTATAAACCCGGGCCGGGCAACAGAAAAAAAGGCGGCTGAGAGACCAAAACTTTCGAGGATGCCCTTCCGTACTTGCAGGCAACATGGCCTTCGAAGATGCGGCCTTTTGCATTGTCGATTTCTTCGCCGCCATCCTCTTGGCCGCAACCGGTACGCTCTTGCTCACGACAGCGTTCGGTTTAGCACCCGCCGTCCTGACCGCACTCTTCTCGAAGTGACCTTCTCCTCGGACCGCCGACTTTTCGCTGCAAGCTTCTTCGCTGCTAGGGCCTTCTTCACAGACGCTTTCCATGGAGTCGGGACCGTCTCGAAGCACGCTTTAGTCAGATGCGCGGCCTCTTCTAGTGTGAACCGACCGAACCGGGTGCCAATCTGCCAGTCGGTCGTTTGCAGTATTCTCATTGTTTATGCCTTCTGCATTTTTGTCGGAGTCTGTCGTCTGATTCTGCCCCGCTCACGTGACGGCTTCAGAAGATACCGACCTGACGCCCTCGACTATTCCTGAACAGGGGATGTTTTGTGCCCCTCTCCGCTCCCGATGCCCCTTAACAACATGAACGCAGGAAGGCGGCCATGAAAACAGCCACCCGAAATGGGTGGCTTTAGCTCTCTGTGCCGGCCGTCCTTCAAACCACCACCCGGGCGCTGGCGGGCAACTCCCTGCTCGCGATGCGGCCGGAGTAATGCACGAGGGCGCACAGCGTGTTGACGAGTGCCATCTGCTCCGGCGTCGAACATGGCACGGTGAGCAGGTCGGGACAAGCGACCAGGATAGCAAGCGCCTTCGCCCGAGAGATTCCGACATTCAGGCGATTCTTGCTGAACAGGAACTCGATATCGCGCGGTAGGTAGTCCGCGTTGGACGTCGCCATCGACATGATGACGACGTGCGCTTCCTGTCCCTGGAACTTGTCGACGGTGCCGACGCGAGCGCCGGCCGGCAGTGCGCGTTTGAGCTCATTGACCTGCACGTTGTACGGCGCCACGACCAGGATATCGTCAAGCGTCATCGGAACCATCTGTCCGCCGTCGTCGCGCGTGCCTTGAAGAAGCTCGTTCACCAGACTCACGACCTTCTGCACTTCTTCCTTGCTCGATTGTGCGTTTCCGTCATGCGGAACGGGAATGAAGCGAATGCCTGTCATCGGCGCGGCGCTCCGCCCTTCAAACGGTGCATTCACGACACGAGCGGAGGTGCCAGGCGCTGGCTCTAGGCGACTGTCGTATACGGCGTCCGAGATGAATTCGCAGACGTTGGGGTGCATGCGGTAGCTTGCCTTAAGGAAGATGCCCTTGTCCGCCGGGATGGTCGCGATGCCGTCGAGCAGGTAATCAAGTGAAGACTCTCCGGAACGGCCCGGGTGCATGCCTTTGCTCGGCTGCGCGAGCTGCATCTGGTCGCCGAGCAGCACGATGTTCTTCGTGCACATACCGACGGCCGCGAGGTTCGCGAGCGCCATCTGCCCTGCTTCGTCGACAAACAGGTAGTCAAGCTGGTCGTGCATTTCTTCCTTGACGAAAAGCCAAGACGTACCGGCGACCAAATCCGCCTCGCCGTAGAAAACGTCCTCGTCGTCGCCCACATCGACAATGATGGAGCCGCACAGTTCCGATTCGCCGCCGCTGGACTTCTTCACACCTGAAAACACGAACTTCTCGTCATGCGCGCGCTTTTCCACCGCCTGAAGCAGATTGTTGATGGCGTGATGGCTGTTGGACGTGACGCCTACGCGCTTGCCCTGCTTCAGCAACTCGAGGATGACATGCGAGCCCGTGAACGTCTTGCCTGCGCCCGGCGGCCCCTGGATGAACAAGCACGTTTCGTCCATACCCTTGACGATATCAACCACCTGCGGAAGCAGGTCGGCATTCTCGTTAATTAGCGCGGACCCGGGGACGACTTCCTTAATTCGCGGCGTTTCCCGACGCAGCAGCGCATGCACAGCCTTGTAGCTCTTTACGCCGTTACGGAACTCAGTCGCGAAGCGAACCAGCGCGGCGCGATGGTACTTGGTCTCAACAGGCCCGGTCGGTCCGATGGACAATCTGTCGCCCGGCTCCGCCGTCGCGGTGAACGAAACGCTCAGGTTATCCATGTCGACCTGGAGGTTGGACAACCCTTTGCCCGTGAGTACATCCATGCAGCGAGAATCACTGCGCAGCTTGGTTTCCTGCGGCGGCGCGTTATAAAAGTAGCGCTTGGAGCGTTTCACCGCTTCCGGCTTGCGCGTGATATCCCGCGTCAAGCCTCCGAGGCATTCTGCATCCTCGGTGAGCTCAATGTCCGACATTTCTTTGCGGGCAAACACCGCCCACCACTCCGGCTTAGCTTCTCGCTGGTGAAACAAGACCATCCGCGCGATGAGCGCGCGGTACTCATGCTCGGGCGTCCAGTCAAATTCATCAGGAGGCAGCGTACTCAGAAGCGACTCGACGAGCAGCTGAGCCTGGAGAATTTCTTCTTTGACGGCAGCTGCCGCCGCGGCTGCACCTCCGTTCGGGTCGCGGCGATTCGACCATTGAAGCGGCGTCGGCCGAAGTGAAAGTAACCACTGGAGCAGCTTGTACGTCGACACGACGTCGTCTTGGTTGTAATCCGAAATGTCCTGCAACAGCTTGTCTGCGTCAGCTCTCTTCTCGGGGTCCTCGCGCAGCGCCTTCCAACGCTCGTAAAACACGATGCTCGCGCCGGCGTTGGTGACGTCGCCCGCACGGGCGCCGCGGTAGAACCGCTCCACGTACTTGATAGAGTAGCTCGACTCGGAAACGCGCAACGCCTCGCGCACGACTGCGTACAGGTCGATGAGCTTGCCCTGACGGAGAAGATTGTCCACGGACGATTCGCGCGTGCCGTGCACCGACATCAGCTTTTTGAGTGCGGTCGGCTCATACGGCGCGTAATGATAAATGTGCGCGTCCGGGTACTTCTTCAGGCGCTCCTCGACGTAGTCCATGAACGCTTCGAACGCGAGCTTCTCTTCGGCTCGGTTGTGCGCCCAGAAAGAAACGAACTCGCCCTCCGGCTCGTCGACTTCCCAGACCCCGAACAGATACTCAAGGCCGCCGCTCTCCAACGGATTGCCTTCCATGTCGAAAAACATATCGCCAGGGCTCGGTTCCGGCAGACGTTCGAATCCGCGAAGTCGCGTGTCTTCCTTGGCTTTCGGGATAAGAATGACTTTCCGCTGTCCGGTTTCGCGGAAGTGCCGCTGGAGTTCTGCTTGCGAGCGCAAACGCGCGAGCGTCTCGTCCGCGATTTTGGGGACAGACGTAACGGACGGCATAGTTGCAAGCGCTGCGAGCGTCGGCACGCCTGCACTGACAAGCTTGCGCACTTGCACGCGCGTGATGCCCGCGACTTGCGACAGGTGGTCGTCGTCGACACGGCGTTTATCGCAGAGCTCGCTCCAGTGACACTGCGAGCACTTGTCGCACGGGTCAGGATACGTCTCGACCTCGGCAGCGGTCACGCTCGCAGCCTCGTCAATCGTCACGCGCGCGAGGAAGCGCGACAGCGCCATGTCGAAATAGTGGCGATACTCGGCGCAGCGGTAGGTCGTCGTCTTGTTCGAGCCGAGGACGACTGCCATGTGCTCCGGGTAGACGCCTTGCGCCTTGGCGAGCAGGTGCGAGTAAAAGGAAAGCTGCGTGATGAACTTGCCGCGCGACGAAAGCGCGAGCTTAGTGTCGACGGCTTCGTAGCTGAAGGCCCCAAGGTCGGACGGCGTCGCAACCTTTACCAGAAAATCTGCGTAGCCGAGAAGATTCGAGTCGAGGAAGGCGGCCTGGTAGATGACGTCGTAGCCGGCGCGCATCGCCTTAAGCGTCGCGTCCACGCGAGCCTGGATGTCTTTGCCTGCGACCGCGTTGATGTCGATGATGGACTTGCCGGATGCGGTCAGGTCAGCGAGATAAGCTTTCTCGTGTATGAGTCCCCGTTCTTGCACGAGCGCGAGCTGGTCGTCCTTCGGACTGCGCTCAAGCGGCGTATCCATATCGATAAGCGCCAGCGTTGTGCTGTGCTCGCATTCCAGGAAGGACACGAGGTCCGACGCCGAATAGATTCTCACACCGTCAACATGCAGCATCTCTTCTCCTTGTTCTCCGCAGCCTGCTCATGATACGGCCATAAGAGACAGAATATGTCTCCTATTGGCGGTATCGTGGCGCCGTTGGATTGCGGTCAGCCATATTTGACGACCAGATGGTGGGGAACCTGGGGCAAAAAGCGCCCGGCCCTTCAGAAATCCGATAAGTGTGCCGTTATTAACGCGCAGCGCCCGGCTTGCCGAGGCATTCACATCAATTGATATTGAGCGAGGCAGACCCCTTGAGTACGCCCAACACCAATCCGACGGAGCATTCCCTTGTCCTTCGCGGCTATCAAAGCTCCATTGACACGTGCCGCCAGCAATTTCGAATCGTCAACAACGAGAATACGAAGTGGGGTGCCACACCCGGCGCGTTCAGGGGAAACCAGAGCGGACCAGAAGGTTACCCGCGCACGGGCTACGAGATTTACAACGCCTGGGCAGAGGCGGAGCTGAAAAAACTCATCGTCCTTAAACGGGACGGCAAGCTCAGCGGGATGGTGACTTCGCCACAATCCTTCGATGAGTGGCATAAGAACATGCTGGCTTCCCTGCATGAAGCATGGGCGGCTCAGGCGCATCGCGAGTTTCCACTAAAGCGTCGGCAATCGCACAAGCTCGTCAACCTGTTCATCAAATGGCTCCGCATCAAGCCAATCCCGCAGGAATTCCGGAATGCTATCGAGCAGTGGGGGCACACCACGCTTAGCAAACCAACGATGAATCGCATTGGCGGACTGCTGCAGGACGATACGCTCGCCTTCCCACCGGAGGAGCAGTTCGACGACTGGTACCGGATGACCCAACAGCGCCTGCGCGAATTTACACAGGAGAACGGTGGCTCGCCCATGCTGGTCGATATTTACTGTCGTTGGGAGTCTCTCGGTGACCCAGACGAAGACTGAAGTTATTGAGTGATTGAGCGCTGAGCCGAAGTCGCTGCGCAACGCAGTCTGCCGCAACTTATCGCAAGCTCACTGCACGGTATCAGTAACGTCTTCACCACCAGAACAGAGCTATGACTGCATTTCTTTTCGATGAGAAGGCGAGCGGCGTCCTCGCACCGTTCGAGCGCGTTTCGCTGTCGGCGACCACAGGACATAGCGAGCGTTGGCTACAGGAGCGACTCTATGAGTTGCCGCAACTGCTGCCGATGACGGAAATGTTCGGCTACGGCGAGAGTTTCGTGCCGCTTTGTCGCGAACTGCGTCTGCGCTACAGCGCGTCGAACGTCTTTCTGGACCTGCTCGGGGTTTCGGCGAGCGGCAGGCTCGTTCTGGTCGAGTGCAAGCTATGGCGCAACCCGGAAGCGCGACGGGAGGTTGTTGCTCAGCTGTTCGAGTATGCGACCATCCTCGCCGGCCTGACTTATTCCGACCTCGAGGCACAGCTCAAGAAGTCGCGAGGGCTGACTGGCGAGAATCCGATTTTTGCCGCGGCCAAAGCCGTGCATCCGGACCTAGAGGAAGCGCCATTCGTCGACGCGGTGAACCAATCTCTTACGGGTGGCGACTTCCTGCTCGCCATCGCCGGCGACGGCATCCGGAGTGACCTTCACGCTCTGCGGCGCCTGCTAGCCAGCCAGGGCGGATTGCTGTCGCGGCTTGCCTTTGTCGAAATCCGCACGTTCCGGGATGACGCCGGCCGCACGTTGCTCATTCCGGCAGTGTCGGTTCAGACGGAATTGGTGAGACGAGAAGTCCTCGTGCGGGGCGATGGAAGCGCCGTCGAACGCCTGCCGCAATTGGGACCCGTCCGCGCGGACGAAGCTGGAGGTCGTGCGGACTCGACCAGCTCGAGCCGCAACGAGAATCGCGCGTTCTGGGACAGGTTCATCGCGCAAGCCACGTTCGACCATCCTGACCAGCCGCCACCACGGCATGGCGGCAACAATTGGGTTCAGCTTGCCTTGCCCGGACCGGTAGTCGGCCTGACTGCTTATCGCGCCCTGCCGACGACAGCCGGGTTCTCAGTCACCTTCAAAGGAGCCCGAGGGCGAGAGGCACTCCAGACGCTGCTGGACGACCAAGCGGCGCTCGAGCAGGAAATCGGCGAGCCGGTGCGGTTCGACATTGCCGCTGATGCTGACCCGAAGGCAGGAACGATGGTCGTCGACTTCAAGCCGCCGGAAGAATCCGTGCAGCACGACGAGGCACAGATGGCTTGGCTGTTGCGGACTGCAAATGCACTTGTGAACACCCTCCGCCCGAGGTTTGCAAGCTTCGAAAGCTGAAAGTTAAACCATGGGAGACCGAGAATGCCGATGCTTATCAAGCACATCGACGCGATTGCCCGCGAGAAGCAACGCGATGTCCTTTACCTGTCGTTTCCACCGGCTGAAAAGCGGGAGAGCCGAACACACTATGAACAGCTCGATAGCCGAAAACGGATTATCGAGTGGCTCGACGCTCATCACGTGATATGGCTCATGTGCGGCGACGTCGCAAACGAGAATGTTATGCGTTCGTACGCCGGCCAGATTTACGTTGACGTGCCGTATGACACGGAAGACCCGACGTATCACTCTCTCCAAGAGTTACTCGAACACTCCGACGGCTCGATGCGGTTCAAGGATGTGATGTTCTGGGTCGTGTCGCTTCAACTGGCAATGAAGAACGCACATCACGATGAACCAGGCTTCTGGGAAAAGTGGGCCGAAGACTTCTGAGCCGTCGGTCCCACCCTAGCGGCTCTCTGTTCGCCGCGCCAAACGTACTCTGAAAAGAGTTCTTCGCCCGGACGCTGAATGCCCCGCCGCCATCCAAATCAGGGTAGTTGCGAACGAAAAAAGAGCACCGAGGCAATTATGGAGGGCAGCCGAACGTCGGAACGTCGGGCATACGCGGACGGATTGCCATGCATCTCTGATTCGAGTTACCGACTTGTCCGGCAGCAGAATGTCCCTCTGATTATAGGCTCGCGCGGCCGAGGAGCCAACCGCGGCTCCTCGATTCTAGTCAGCGTTCTGCCCTGCATCCTTGTCTTGCCACAGTTGCGCGTCGCCGGCATACGCTCGTTGGGACGCGAAACGTCCCAATCGTGACGGACGATTCAGATGTAGCTGCAACGAAGCAGTTAAAGAATTTCATTAGCTTCGCCGATACTTTCGTTGAAAAGTCCACGGCGTCGGGACGACAGAAACATCCAGCGCCCAGACTGCGAACCTTATCTGCTACCGTGGAAATCATGTACGAATCCGTGCTGCAATACGTCAGGAATCGAATCGAAAAGTTGCCGGAGCAATATACCTGGTCATTCACTGAAGGGGCGCTGCCTTTCGATATCCGGTTGCCTGCGGGCTCATGGTTTGAAAAGAACCTGGCGCTGAAAAAAGCACTTCATTTGGCGTGGCAACTCGGCTCGCGCGACGCGCGCATAGCGTTATGCGACTGGTATATCTCTGTTTGGGGCGGTATCCGGCGGAACAGCGCTGAGAACATCCGCCTTTACGCTACCGGGAGCGAGGAAAATATTTTTGCGCGCGGAGTCCAGGGAATTGCGTCCTGGTCAAAGGCGCTCACCATTCGCGACCCGGGCAGGTTCGCGATTTTTGACGCTCGCACGTCGGTATCGCTGACAGCCATCCAAGTCCTGGCGAACACGCCCGACCCCGTCATATTCCCGCCATTGCCCAGCCAGAACACGCAGGTGAAGGGCGCGAGTGCGCTGGTCAGGACACTTTGCAAGACACGCGCGTTTCAACGCGTGGCGCCCTCAAGCTGCTATGCGGATTACAACAGGCTTTTGATAGACGTTGCAAAAAACGTCGGCCGGGGCATCACAAATCAGATGGTGGAGATGGTCCTGTTCGCTGATGCCGAGTTGCTGGGCGAAAAGTTGATTCGCCACTATCAATGAAATTCCCTTTACGGGCGGCCACGTTCACCAGCATAGATGCAATGGTTGCTTGCCGCAGAAAGTCGACTCTTGCCGTTCAGCGGAAGCAGGAGAGGGGCTTGCGCCCTTCGAGCGGAATCGTGGCGACGCCGCCTCGCTCCCTAGTTGCCTGCGCGCCATTGCAGAGGCCATCGCAGACCTTCGTGCCAGCGCGCGCTTATCGCAGGCAAGTATCGAATCAGGACGGTGCGACGGCACGACGTCTCGCTGTGTTGTGCGTCAATCTCCGATTTGCTTATGGGGCGAACCAGCCGATTCGATAGAGACGCCAAATGTCCCGATGCACAACGACAATACGTCATCGAAAGTCGGCGAATGCTTGGGCGACGACATCCATGCGGACGGGTTAGGACGCGCCACCGTTGCTACCTTAATGCCTGTTTTACAGGGCACACAAGAACCTGAGAGAACAGATGAACAGCAATATCAAAGAGAGGAGCGGCGTCCAGAGCCCGCATACGGCTCAGAACGTTGACGCCGCTATCGCGCATCTCGAACGCATACTGTCGTTAGAAGGCTCCCACTCATTGTTCGGCCAGACCTACTGGCGAGCCCGAGTCATGCAAGTATGCGCAACCCGCGGGCTGATGCACGGGCAGCGGACGCGGTTGCAACGACTGCTTGGCCTTCTTGCGGACGCCGCAAGCACGTCACCGCCCCAAAGCTCGAGCTACAAAAGTCCGGGACAGGATGGTTATATGGCTAGTCTGGACGGTTTGCGTCATTCCAAACAAGTAGGACAGGCGACAACGGTACGCGTGGCGACGCACCTATCACGGGCGAATGTCGCATAGGACGACCGAACGCCGCTTTGCCGCATTTCGCCGTTCGCAATTTGCCTATCGTCGGAATCATCGGATTCGATAGAGACGCCAGATGTCTCAATGCGCGGAGACAATAAGCCATCAGCACTCGGTGAGCTTTTCCGCAACGACATACAGGCGGACCTGGCCATGGACGCGCAGGCAGCGCCATTTCGCTCCCTGATTCCTGCCACGAGCCAAAAGTGCGCAAGCTGGCTTGCCGTCGTCGGAAAAAGTTGACGACCGCGCGACGCACCGACGGTCGCATGTAGCGTTTCGGAAAAACGCACCAAAGAACCTGAGAGAAACCAGATGACAACCAACCCATAAGGAACAAGGGCGGTCCAAAGTCCGTCCACAGCTCAGAACGTTGACGCCGCAATCGCTCACCTCGAGCATGTCTTATCATCAGAGGGCGCCCATTCACTGTCGGTCAGACCTACTGGCGAGTCAGGGTCATGCAGGTGCGCGCGACACCGAGTTTGATGCATACGCAACGAGCGCGCCTACAACGACTGCTGGACCTTATTGCGGACGCTGCAGGTACGTCACCGCATCAACGTCCCGGCACTAACAACGCATTTGCAGAAAGTATGCCTATGTGATGTTCGTGGTCTTCGTCCGTTCACCAGTCGGACGGCAGTAACTGTAGAGCGGATGCCGACGCCAGTCATTGGACACGCGCACCATACGAGCGCCTGTGAGCCCTCGCGAACTCGCTGCAGGTACGCAACCATTGGTCGAGGCCAGCCAAGCGGACAGTGGTCACGGGAGGCCCCGCGAAAACGGCCGCCGCTGTTTTGTTGGAGCATCTCCATGACTGATTCGCGACCTGGACGGCGTTACCTTCGGGCATCGTACAACTCCCGGGGCATTCGGCTGCATCTTGAAAAATACCGCCGTCACTGCAATGGACAGCGTGACCTGGTCAACATGAAGCGCCGGTCCGACATATCGGGTCGACTACGGCATCGGCCTGAGGCCGTTTCCGAGGAGTTCTTCCCATTACGAGAAAGTTCTTCGACGCCGAAGGCGTCCGGTGCCTACGGCGGTGCAACGCACCGCATAGAAAGACTGGCGTCGACTGAGGGTCGCGCCAATCTTCCCCTTCGCATAAGACCTTATTCTTTCTTAAGAAAGAATAGAGTGACCTTGTCAAAAACCCGGCAACTCCTTGTGATACGAGGCTCCGCCGATACCACTCCGTTCACGACATGCCCGGCTCGTTCACCAAATGCCGCGTCATTACGTGAACGCGCGACGGGTTTAAAAGGAAGCTCAAAAGGACTGCTGGTGTCGTTCGTCGTTCAGGGCTACCGGCCCAGACAAGCACGGACATTCCTCACACGCACAAGGCAGATATGTCGACGCCGATATTCGGGCTATGGTCGCCGGAGCTCTCTAGGCGTACGGCGGCCTTCCTCCCCTTGTCTGATGCGGCTTTAGCTCGTTTGACGCGTTTCGTCGGCTGCCAGTCTGTTGACCATCGCACGATTCGTACGGTGCCAGGCACCGCGCACACCGGCTTGATGGTCCAACCCTTGACGCCCCCGAGTTGCTGCAATGCGTCGCGAATTTCCTGCCGGCGCCTGCGTACGGTGGCATCGGCCACGGCATCTCCTGACCAAACGTACGCGGCGAGCGTATCCAGCTTGAATTGCATGGTACCCCCAGGCCGCATACGAACCGAGAGGCTACAATGCAATGCCCGTGCGCAGTCCGTCGTGAGTGAGAGACGCTGCCCTAGGGAGACGGGCGAAAACTGGCCGCCAAACAGTACTTCGGCGAGCCGCCAGTTCAACACGACATCAACGCCTGCGTTGTCACTGCGGCGCCAGGCTAGCAATCGCGACGAAATCTGCCTGTCTTTCTCGGCAGACATCCAGACCGTCACCTCGCATAGGCGTTCAAGCTCGCGCCGAATCTGACGGGATGCACTACCGCCGCTCGCTCCCCGTCCAAGCTTGCGGCACAACTCCGCAAAGCTCACATGGAGACTCACAACAGGAGGCCTCCGTGCTTCCTCGTTAGCGTAAAGCATGTCCTCCATCGCCGCAATGCAAGCGTCTTGCCCCTCCGCGCCAATCTGTTCTTGAGCTAGTTCGAGCAATACCAGCAGTAAGGTCTGTTCGGGAATGCCAAGCCTATCTGGACCGCGCCAACGCCACGTGAGACCGGCAAACTCATACGTGACATCGAGCTTCGGCCGTGGGCCGTTCGGCAGGGAGCAGAACACGCCAGCGGTTGCAAGCGCCGTGTCATATCGAACCAGGCGAACTTCAACGAAGGTCCCAGGTCCAGTCATCGCGCCACCCGGGATTCTTTGGGCCGCCGCACCGCGGGAGCCTTCGGCCGCGCACCGACCCACGGCATGAGCGCCCCTGTCTCGCGGACCTTGCGCAGAACGACTGGCTCTAGCGGTTCCATATAGTTCGACTTTGAGAAATCGAATCGAACAAAGTACCGGCGCTCATCCTGCGCAATCCCCAGCTTTTCGGCAAACGACTCCGAGAGTCCCGACAGATTTGCCTGCCACCGCACGCCATCGGTCAGCGCGGAAGAGCCACGAGACGCTGTCGCCTGGTCGCCGGTACCGCTTAACGTCGAGCTGCGGTTGGTATGATGAGCAAGCAGCACTGCGGCGCCGGTCTTTTTGGCAATGCGCTGGAATGCGTCGACAACCGCCGTCATATGACCGCTGTCATTCTCATCGCCATCATGGAAACGTCGCAATGGGTCGGCGATAATCAGCCGGGCATCCCGGCACTGGTCGAGTATCTGCTTGTATCCCGCGCCATCGATTGCGTCAGCGCCAATACACAACAGCCGTCCCTCTCCGCCCAACGGGTACATGAAGAGATTGTCAGTGAGGCGATTGACGATGGCCAGCCGGCTTTCACGGTCATTCGTCTGCAAACCGGCAAACAACTGCTGTGCTGCCCCGTGAAGACGGTGGTGCATCACGGGTCTCGTCTCCTCCGCGAGAAAGGTCACGACTTTGGCTGGCGTCGATGCCGGGCAATTTGTCATCGCGCCGCCCAGCACCGGCTGGCCCGCGGCAATCGCCAACGCAATTTGTGTCAGAAGCATGCTTTTGCCCGTCCCCCCGGGCGCCGCGACGACACCGACCGAACCGGCCAGCAATCCCGGCAAGACATGGTCGAGTGTAGGCGGAGGTGTGGTGAGAGTCAGGCGGATATCGAGCCGCAATTCTTCAAGCTTCATCATCGCGCACCTCCCGCGACATGTTCGGCAAGCCACGCTTCAACGTCGCACTCGCGCCAGCGCAGCAGCCGCGTGCCCGGTATGTGCAACCGCGGCGGCACCGCGATTGGGTTACGGCGGAGGTCCTTCTTGATGGTTTCGGGGCTGCGCCTGAGAAGCGCGGCCAGCTCATCGAGGTCGAGGAGTTTCATGGTTGGTCCCAAAGAAACGGTTTTCTGGGACACGGGAGGGCGTTCAGCGCCGACACGTGCCGTTACGTGCCGTGAGGCGACGTAACGGGGCGTGTAGAGTGGCGGGTTTATATTTCGCACGAACAGAAACTGTGCGGCGTCGCTCAATCTGACGTCGAGCGCCGCGCCCGAAACCACTCGCGTCGTTTCGATGCGCGCGTCTGATTGCGCAAGCAGTTCTTCTGTCTCTGTTGCGGTTGCAACGCGCCGCCGTGGGCAGCATTCGCGCCCGTGCGCACAGCGGCCTTCCTTTGTTGTCGGCGACGCCTCTTCTGCGATGGAGGCAACACGTCCGCGTCAGCCTAAAGGTTTATGGGCGAATGCCGCTAAGACATACTCGACGAACATTCAATGGAGCGCACGTGGCAACAAAATTGACCTCGAAATCGCCGGCCGAGAGGGACGCCATGGCAGAGCTGGAGAAACTGATGAAGAGGCTGCAGAAGGACAACGCGGACTCCGTGAAGGCGGCTGCGTACCTCAGTCACATCAGTACGCCTCTGCACGCACTGATGGCCGCAAGCGCGGACTTCTTCGTGGCGGCAGAGGCTCTAAGGGCGGCCGAAGCAAGCGGCGACAAGACGACAACAAAAAGCGCGAATCGTGAGGTGAATAGGCACAAGCGCAAGCTGGACAAGAGCCGGGATGAGCTGTTACAGATGGTCGAGATGTCAAAGTTTGCTTTCAAGCGCAAACCCAAAACAGCAGCAGCCTGAGGACGCGCGTCGTAAGGTGGCCTGCCGCCCCGAGCCTCGCGGGCCGATGCTGGCAGAGCGGTCGGTCAGAGCGGCGATGAAGGCATCGACGGCATCATCAAGAAAGACCGGCTGGGGTTGGATATCATTCACCTGCGGGCGAAGCGCTGGCAGAATCCGGTTGGACGCCCGCAGGTCCAAGCGTTCGTGGGCAGCCTTGTCGGCAAGGGTGCGGGCAAAGGCGTCATGCTCACCACCTCACGCTTCACCGACGACGCCAGACAGTTCGTCAAGCACCTTCAGCAAAAGGTCGTGCTCATCGACGGCGAAGAACTCACCGGCCTGATTGACTTCAACGTAGGCGTCTCGGCCACGACACAGTACGTCATGAAGAAGATAGACCTCGATTACTTTGGCGAGGAGTAACGGACCGGAACAAACGATTGGAAAAGAGAGCCCGCCAACAGGCGGGCTCTCTTTCGTTACTACTTTCAATCCGCCTGCACGGCGGCTAACGGAATGCAGCGACTGCACGGAGACGTCCGGTTGACCAATGAAAGGGGCGACGGTCGACACCAGACTGCGTATTTTCTAAGCCGCCTACTCGGCGGTTACCACCCGTGCGCTGCGTTCACAAGAAAATAGAGAGACGATTTATATTCGTGCCGATACCTTCTTCGCCTACCCAAACATCTCCCTCTGCAAGACCGTGGACGGACTGTCCTGTCCTCAATCGCAGGCCTCATCGATGCAGCGCTGGCGGCAGTTTGCGTCGGTGTCGCGCACATTGACGGAAGGCGCCACACTGTTGTGACTAGCCTTGAACGCAGCTTGCGCCTGCTGACGCGCTGCCATCGGTGTGAGATTCGCACCCGGTAAGGCGGCCGCCCTGACGGTCCAGCTGGTTCGCTTGCGTGCCATGGGGTATCTTGGAAAGGCAGAGTCCTTCCTAGCCTATCACGCTACCGCCGGGAGCTCCGGAGGGCTGGTCGGCGGCGGGAAAGCCGACTCGTCGACACTGGATGCGAGGAACTCGGCCGCGCGCCGGCGGCCCTCCGGTGTCACCTTGAACGCGAGCACATCACGCTTCTTTTCGTCCTTTTCGAGCAGGCCTGCCTGCGTCAGAAGCAGCATCGCGCAGCGCAGTCGGTCCGTCAGAATGGGCGGCTTGAACGTCGTCTGGCGTTCGAAGTTGAGTTCAAGGCCCTCCTCGCCTGGAACGAGAATGTATCGCTCCCGGGGATTGGTCGGCTCCGCTTCAGCCCGCTCGCGGGCCACCTTGAAGTGCAGATTGACGACGAAATCCCGGGCTATCATGGACAGGAACTCCTGCGCGGGTCGAGCGCCGTATCTGGTCGCCAGCTGGGCGAGCCGCTGCGGTGCAAGGCGGTCTCGGCCGTCGGCCAGCCGATAGGTTTTGTTGCCCTCCCAATTGCGCGCCTCGACCGCGCAATAGGTCAGCGCGACGAGCGCCTGATAAGCGGCTTTGCCTGCTTTGTCCATCTTCTGCTTCGAGGTAGCCCGCAGCTTGTCGAAGAGTGCTGGGAGGCTCATGAGGTCCGGAGCCGCGCCCTCGACGGCCCCGGCTTCGTACAACGTGTCGGCGCTGCCCTGCAGACCGTTCCATCGCTCAAGCCAGGCGTCCAGTGGTTCCTGCACACGTGCCCCGTCAGACGCCAGGGCAGCAACGGCATCAGCCACCTGCTGGATTCGATGCGCTCCCGAACCCATAAGGCCCCGGGTCGTGAATTCGGTCAGACGCAGGAGCGTCTCGAGAGCAAGCTTGAGATACTGCCGGACCTGGAGGCTTGCCCATACGCCGCGTGCCAGCTCAATCTCGTCGATATCGACCTTGGTGCCATCAGGAGCGAGCCCGCTGCCCATGGCATGTCGCAACATGGCCTCGGGAACGAAACCCTTGGGGGCGCCAGCATCATTCTCCGCAGCGATGATGGCTCGCAACGCAAGTGCGATGCCCTGGTGACGCCCCGTCCATTCCGCCGTGAGTTCTTTTGGCTTGGCATCGGGCGACGGGAAATACTGCCCGAGAAATGCTTCCTGCTCCTTCGGATGCGGCATATCAAGATGCAGCAGAGGATACAGTTCGGGCACGCGAGACGGCGCAATATCAAGCGCTTCCGGGTCCTCGAGCCACCTTACCAGTTGCCGCGTGCTTTCCGGGTCGTCACTCTTGGAAATCTCGTGTTCCAGATGCTCAGCAAAGGCGTCGGCGAGGCTGTGACCGGCATCGGTCAGTCTGTAGAAGCCCTTGATGTCGGTGGCGTACGCAAGGAATCCCAGGCCGGTGACGATGCTCGGCCTGTACTGGGGTGCAGTCATCAGGTAGGCGCCGCGCGCCGTGTTGACTTCCCCTGTTGCCTTCTTTTTTTCCGCCTGCGCCTTGCTAAGGATATCCTTGAGCCGCAACGTGACCGGCTCGTCACCTTCGGGCCATTCCCGGTCAGTGCCCGGCAGGCCGCTTCGTTTCGAACGGTTGCACCACACCAGAAGCAGGTCAATCTTCTCCAGAGCGCCCACGGCGAGCTCCCGTCGTTTCTCGGTCTGCTCCTCGGGCATTGCAAGGGCACGCTCGCGTGCCAACCGGACCATCCAGCACAGGGCCGAGTACACCCGGATGGAATCTGCAACGTTATTGATGCCAAAAAACATCGTCCGGTAGAGGGCCATGTTGGCGCTCTGCAGGCCGAGCGGGTCGATGATGGTCGCCGTCTTGGCGCGGGTCGTAAAGACAGGGCTGGCGTGCATGTCACTTGCTCCAGTCGATGTACAGGTCACGCGACACGTTGAATCCTTGAAGCTTCGCGTGACGGATTCCCGCAAAGACCGGCTTCCCGCATGCCGAGTGAATCGTCACCTGGTGCGTCTCGAGCGCTCTCACTTCTCCAATTGCCCCTATCGAGACCCTGCAGTTAGGGCAGCCGGGTTTCCTCGTCAGCGGAAGCTTCTGTGAAATGAGGCCGAAGGACGGTTCATCATCCTCTGGCGGACTGGCCCTCAGGGTCCGCAGGCGCTCAAGAATGCGCTGATAGCGCGGATTGGGCGGCGAGACTGCCGGGGCAACCCCGAAAACGGAACCGACCATCTGCTCCAGCTCTTCCTGCACCGTGAGGCTCGCGACGATTTGTGCAGCATGCGCGCGCAGTCGCTCACGTGCCTGCGCCGGAACAAACTCGAACGGGTCGTCCTTACGGGTCGTATTCGCGATAGCCGTATGCCAGTCCTCGAGGGTCAACTCTCGATTCGCGAATGACTGCATCATCTCCTTGAGCGCGCCGGTCGCGAGCCTCGGGGAGATGTCCAAGGCACAACATGCGAACGTGCAGAAAACCGAGAGCAATCGCTCCCGGTTGCCATCGTCGTAAGCATAACGGGTGTACTGCTCCAGCCACTCTCGAAGCCCATACGGGTCCGTCGCGACATAGACCGACCCTTCGGCGCTCTGGTCAGGTTCAGATGCTCCACCGGCCGCCATGATATCGACGTAGTCTTCCAAAACTTCGGCGGCGGCTTGCGCCACCACCGCCGATACGATGGGCGCGGTAGCATCTTTTTCGAGTGTCTTGGGGAGCTTTTCAAGCATGGCATCCCATGCCTTCTGCTCTTCCGGTTCTCCCGGTCTGTCCTTGCCGCTTTCCTTTTTCTGCGAATCGACAATGACAAGCTTGCTACGAGGGCCGCCTGCGAGCGCCGAATTCGACAGGATGCGTGCCGTCAGCTTTCTGAACGCGGCTGCCATGGCCTGTTCCGCGGTGATGGGAGGCACGCCAAGCTCCGGCTGGTCCTGGGCACTCCACTCGTTTGCGGCGCGCGGCTCGATGCGCTTCTGTCCGGAGGGCGGCACCTTGGCTGCTTCGCCCTTCTTCGGCCCAGATTTTGTCTCGTCGCCGAGCGTCGTCTTAGGCTCCGGCTTGCGGTGCAGAACGGCCGTCATCCAGTTCAGGATGGGCAGCAGGTCCCGGTCGTCGGGCCGGCCTCCCTGGCGTATGCGCCTGACGGCACGGGACAGCGCCTTTTCCTGCGGATTGGCGTCGAGCTCAACCTCTACGTTCAGCCACCCGGTCACGGTGAAGTCGCCTGCCTGAAGACGCAGACGCCGCGCTCCCTCTTCATCGGCGAGCGTCTGGGCAGGCGTGACAAACGAACCATCTTCTTCAATGAGCACAGCTTCGATAGGCCCACATTCCAGCTCGTCCTCACGCCACACTTCGAAGGTGGCCAGCCGCTCATCCGGACAAGGTGAAACCGTGCCCGTGATGGTGCCGTCGGACTGCCACTGGGCGTCGAGCGCAGCCGCGGCGTGGCCAAGTTCAGGCGACTTGAAGACGCACGCCTCGAACTTCGTGTTCGCGAGGTCGTCGCCTTCCAGCGCCTTCCAGTCGAATGGCGGCTTCTCAAGCTTGCGCACGAGCGAAAGTTCGACGTTCTCAAGACCAAAAAGACTCTGGAGCGTGGCATTGACCGAACCCGTCATCACCATGCATCCGGAGGGCGAACGCACCTCGAACACTTTTGCATGGGGAAATCGGCTCAGCGCCTTGGGGTCCAATAGCGCCGGCACCACGAAGCGCGTCCCCGCGGGGAGGCTATGATGGGGGGCGACCCGAATCACGTACTCGTTGCTCACGAGCTGCGCACCCAGCGAAATTTCCGGCACACCGCACAATCCGGCCAGTTGGCATACGGCCTCGCCCTTCGGGTCAAGGTACGGTCCGTATGCCGTCAATGTGGTCGCGGTAGGAAGGTGTTCAAGAACCAGTTCCGCAAACTGGTTGCCCGCGGGCCCGTTAAGGGTGTGGATGAGCCAGGCGGTTAGGCTCTGGCGGGCGGCAGCAGGTGCGGCGGCTGCGACCTCGCGCCCACGGCGCGCGTAGTACATTAGGCTCGCGGACGCCTTGGCGGACAGTCCCGGAGTCTGCGCAAACAGTTCAGCGAACGCCGCGAAGGCTTCGAACACCAGCGGGTGCTCAAGCGCATTCACGGAGTCGAGCACTTCGAGGTTGGAATTCTGTCCGCGCGTCGTCAGGTTCCCGCTACCGACCACAATGACGTCATCGCCGGAGCCGCGCTCAAGGTAGGCAATCTTCGGGTGGAAGAATCCGCCCGATGCCTGTCGGACTGGGATGACGCGATAGTAAGTCCCGGCATAGAGACTCGACGTCTCGTCCGTGGACTTGCATGCTTCACGAGAGTCGACGAGGAGGTCGACCTTATGGCAGCCAGAGACCCTAAGCAAGGGCAGGCAGAAGGACTCAAACCAGTTGGCGCTGAAGGTAAACGTCGTGAACATCGCGCGGCGCGGCCGCGCCTCGTCGATGATGGCCTGTAGTCTCGTCTGCATGCTCTTCCCCGATGGCCGCTTCGATGCGGCCTTTTTATCGCGCCACCGTGATTTTAGACTTCGGCAATCAAGGTGTCATCTCTTCCCGCTGCCTCTGAGTCATTAGGCTCTAGTCGATTTACCCCTTAAATTTCGGTACCGCCACCGACAAATTCAATTGGCAAGGAAGGGTTTGGATACCGACAACACGTTGCAGGCCTTCTAACAATGCGAAAACTGGCAGTCTCCGGGAAGAACGTCAAAGATGCAGCAAGTGTGCATCGCGTCGGGATGACCTGCGTTGCACCGCAAAGTCAACCGCGCGCATCGGGCATATATCCACGTACTCTCGCCCACCCTTTTCCCTGAAGCGCCTTGAGCAGGCTGTCGTTACCTGAATCGACAACGTCGCGGACACGCTGCCAACGCTTATAAACAGGCGTGTCGCGGACATTGTCGACAGGCGCGCTTCCGTAGTGTCCGGCTTTCACCGCAGTAATCGCTGACGCCACCGCAGCGACAACCACGTCGAGCGGGTCACGCCGAACCTTCCCTGCTATGGCCAACTTCTCGAGCGCAGCGTCGAGTTCATGAATCGTTGAAGCATAGATGTCGCAGCCGGTCTCGGAGACCTGTCTGCCTGCGTCTGTGAGCAATCGCAGCGCCTCTTCAAGGCGCCAACGCGGGTCACGTTCGCGCTCTTCTCGCGCGCGGCGCTCCTCCTCCGCCAACCGACGCGATTCCTCCGCAGCCTTCCGGGCCGGAAACACGACCTTGTTTTCAACATACGTAGTTTCCTCTGGCGAAAGCTTGGCAGCCAAGTCCCGAGGAATTTCGAGGGCGTTGGCGGGCAGACTGCCCACAAACTCCTGCGTGCTGTAACCGTATTCATTGCCATCGGCACCCTTGCGGACATATCGCGAGCGATAAAGCGAGAAGAGCTTGTTGCGTTTCTTTGCGTGCATTTCGTGTCTCCACGAGAGTAAGTGATGCACGGTATAGAGACGCGCGACGAACCGGTTGGTAACACCGAGTACGTCTAAAACGCATCCTGCGCGCATAGCGGTCCCGCCCGATGGATAACACCGCGTTTGGAAACGCGCGTCACCGGGATACGCGACGAGGAGACCCTTGGCATCGGTCCGTGCGTCAACTATGGAACGCCCGGCCCGACGGCACCGGACATTCGCTCATTGGTGGACAAGCGGAGGAACGGCGCGGCGTGCAGCCGCGGGCATCGATGGCGGAGATGCCGCGTATGCGGGTCACAGCGGCATTGGGTGCACGGTTATGGGAGAACAGCTGCTCGCGACCGGGACCGGCAAGGCGGGGCGAACCCCGCCGCCGGCCCAGCGCGTGCCGACAATGTGGGCACGTGCAAGCGCGACAGCGCGCAGCACGGTATCGGCGCGGGGTCCCCGCGCTGCGTCGATGAGTCAGTTGATTTCGCAGCGCGGGGCAGCCGGGAAGGTACGGCATGCCGAGAGAAGAGTTGGTGTCGCCGACCATGAAGGACGTCGGTCATTGAAAAAACGGTATGGGCGGCGGCGGGGTTCGCACCGGCGCAGCCGGTCGGAGAGAACAGTCGCTTTGACGGACGTCGCGACGGATACATCGGTGCTGCGCGCCCCAAGCGCGCAAGGCTGGTCGAGGGGAAGAGACAGTTGACCCCTGCCCTCGCCCGGCCGGGCGACGAATCTTTGATTCGACCAACATGAGCCGGCGCACATGGTGGGCAGCTTTATGGAGGGAGGTAGCGAAGCGTCTCTATAGGAAGGACCACCACCATGTGCGCGACGAAACGAGCGATGGGCCGGTGGCCTCGAGAACGCAAACTTCCCGGAGCAACATCAATGCGCCAATCCACCGCGACACCAAACATCACGACCGACGATACTGCCGTCGGCATCTCTGCGGCATCGCCGACAGCAACCACGGATTCTATCGCCGGCAGTACAGCGATACCGCCGCCGGTATCGCACGCGACTCATTCCAGCGACACCGGGGCATCGGTGCCCGCATCCATCGCCGCACATCTTGGCAACACCGAGACACGCGCGGAGGTATCCACGCACGACACCGCGAGCATACGCGTGCCACGCAAAATCGACCGCGGCCTCGTCGCTGTCATTCCGCCGAACCAACTCCGCCTCGCCATTCGCCTTCGCGCGCTATCGCTGGCGAATCGCTTCCGCGTGATTCGGACGATTGACGTCGCAATCGCGTGCTTTCCAGAGCGTCCGTTTAAGGCTGCGTTGACGGCTGCGCAGCGCGCCATGCGCGCAATGACAAAAGCGAAGCTGCTGCTTCGTTACCGCACAGACCGCTTCCAACATGTGTACGGCTTGACTGAGGCCGGCGCACAATGGCTCTATGACCACGGCATCGACGCCGCCGCGTCGGTGCGGCGAGTCGCCGACATGTCAAATCCGGAGCACTCGCTTTGGATGCATTTCATCACCGTCGCCTGCGAGGTACGAGGCTTGACTGCGCATACGGAATCGGAAGCGCTTCAGCATCTGAATCGCGACCGTGCGTCGGGCGCCTCCGTAAAACAGGGCTTCGTGTCGGTCCTTGCTCGCAACAGGAAGCGCATCCTGCGACCCGATGTGCTTTGCTACGAGCCCGACGGCGTCACATGGTACGAGATTGACCGCAGCAAACGTGGAGCGGACCGGGAGGCGTCGCTCGCCGCGTTGACGCATTGCGTCGGCGGCACGATTGCCACGGGCGAAGTCTTACGCCGCGTTGTCGTACATGCAAAAAATGAACGCATTCTCAAGCGGGGTTTGGCCATCCTGCGCGCGCAAGAAAGCGCGTCGAAAAGGCCGCACGCGCTGACTGACCGCACGTTTCGTGAAATCAATGAAGGCATGTTTGAGGTATGGGCTGAAATAGAGCAGCGTCTGCCGGATGGGCGCATCGGTATCGTCGAGCGCTGCGTCGGTCAAGTCATCATTCAGCTTTTGCCTACATGGCTCCCGAAAGTCAGACTGGATGCCAAAAACAAACAGCCTTTGAGCGGCTGGCTCGGAGAAAACTACCTGCCGTATCGGCGGCCAGAGGCTCTCGGACCGTGGCCACGCCCTGCTTCCCCGCTGCGCAATGCAACTACCGAGGCGACTTTGTAGCGCTCTCTATACGGGGCGATGGGACATCCATCGACAATCGATTGCGAAGGACATAGACATGCAAGCATTTGGAAATGTGGCGACGGCGCCGGCTCGGAAGGAAACCAAGTCGACAGGGAAAGGATATTTCGAGTTCCGGATGTGCGAAAGTCAACGCGGCACCGACACGGACCCGACGTGGTTCACGGTGCGCGTAATGAAGGACGTAGACCCGGGCTTGGCGAAAGGTGACTTCGTCAAGGTAACCGGCAAGCTAAAGGCAGACTTTTACGTCTCACGAGAAGGTAAGCCCACAGGAACGTTGTTGGTCATCGCGTTCGAGGCAGCGAAGATTGCCAAACCCACGGCCGCGCCGGTGGCTACGGCCGAAGCAGCGCAAGAAGCGTAGGCCACGGATTTGATTGCAGCCACCCTCGCGAGGGTGGCTTTTATCTTCGATAGTCGTCCGGTCAAGCAGCGCGCCAGCTTAGCTGTGCACAGGCTCCCCGGCCGGGGGCCGGGTCCATCGCTATCGCCGGGTTTGCGACTTGCCCCCTCTAAAGCGCCCTCAACTCAATCTAAAACGGCGGCTGCGCCAAATATAAACGTAGGGTCGCTATACGCCGGACACATGACGCAAGCCGGACGAACACAGGTGCGATGTCGCACGGCGACCGCGGGACATGTGATTACACTGAATCAAGGACATTACCGTGTATACCCAAGCCGCCGAGAAGCACTTCAATTTCGACCATTTAACGCATGTGACCCTCGCTACAGGTCACACCGGCGCCGCACACTCGGACTCCGTCTCGACTGAAGTGCGCGCGTACTTCGCTCCATTGATTGCCACGGCCCTCGCGAGCGGCGAGCCGGTCGCTGTTCCTCTAGTCGCGCCAAACGCCTTCATGACGATTTGCAAGGAAGATGGTGCGTACCGTACATGCCTCCTCGCCCGCGACGGTGGCGCACTTGTGCCGGTCGTCACATTCGGCATATCACTCGCGCCTCCCCAAGGCGCTCTTCTCTGGCAGAGACTGAACTCGGAGTTGCTTCTTGCGTCCGCGAATAGTGCGCGTCCGCCCAAATCACCGTGGATTGCAGTCCGTCTCGAACTTGCCGCCCTCCGTCACATCGGTGTCGTCGCCGCGGCAGGTGAGTTTGAACGCAGCATTGCGTGGACGCTAGCTACTCACATTGTCCAGACCCAGGCGCAATCCCCTCCCGCGAACGACCTTCACGCGACGGCGACCAGCGGACAGCCGATGGCCGAGCGCCCATCCGTTCCGGCGTCCGATGGCTGTGTCTTCGACTGTCAGAATGGCGGCGGTCCAACGCTCACTGTCTACTTTTCCTCGCCGTCGGACGAGGAAATCTGCGATATCCGGCGAGGAGAAGCCCGGTTCGCCATCGCGAAGCATCGTGACACAATTTTCATCCTCGCGAAGTTTGGCAAACTCGACTGGATGGACGCACCGTTTCACGCCGGCCTGTATCCGGCGGAATCGCGAGGTATGCCGGCGGAATGGCACCCGGGCGCTCGTCTCGGCCTCGCTGTGCGAATCGTCGACCGGAATACCGGTCTGCAACGCGGAGCACGCCTGCTGTCGCTCAGCCCGCACTTCTGGGACACCCTGGCGGCGCAGGTCAACCGGCAAGACGGGTTGCCGATTTCGAGGAGCGAATATGACGTGGCAATCAGCGTGGCGTACGGCGCCTATCCGACTCCCCGAGCGATGCTGAAACACGCTCTGGCGACATCAAAAGCGGGTGACTGATTGACCTGGCGGAGCCGCGGGGAGCCGCATGGCGCGGCTCCTGTGTTTTTTACCCGCTTCTCTGGCATGTTTTAGTTGCTGCCCCTTGTAGGCCGCCCCGTCCGGATACCGCTCCGGCCACTCCTTTGCCAGCAAATCCACAGCTTCCCGCATCCGCACCCGCAGCGCCGTTTCCTCGTCGCTCGCGCCCACGCTTCCCTCCCTCATTGTTTCCAAAACGGTCTGCGCGCAGGCAACCCGGTCTATAGCCCGGCGCAAGCGCACGAAGCCGGCGTCAGGTATCCCCGCGTCTCGAGCCGCAACTCCGACGTCGTTAGTGACGTCGATTATCCAATTACGCCGCAGAGAAATGGAATCAACAAAGGACACGCGCGGGCAAGAGTCAAATTTTTGACAAGGGGACCATCTCATAAAGTTTGGCAGACTCTGACCGTTAACCCGAGACGATAAGGCCAAGCAGTTATTTCCGTAAAAGCAGCCTATATCGCGGACGACCATCTGCCAGCGACACATGCAAAAAGCATAGGTCGCATTGTTCGTCGCCGACAGAATCTCGCCTTCATGCACGGCTGAGCGCAAACAGCCGCGATTGCAACATCGACCGATTATGAACGTACGTCCATCCAAGCAAATCAAAGCCACGGCGCCTGAAGCCGAACCTGTCGAGCCGATGGCCGAGCGCGGACCGCGAGCGGATACACCGCGCCGGGTTCGCGAGCAATACGAAATCCCTGAGGGCGTGATGTATTGCAAGCTGGAAGCAGTTGATGCCCGGTCCGACTACCGAGAAAACACGCAATGTGCGCGCCTGTTCGGAATCTCAAGAGGGCAGTTTGAGCGAAGCCTGAATCCAAACTTCGCCGATGCGAGCTTCGACGTCTATCTCCTTGACATCGAATGGTCCCTTTGGGAGCAGCTTGTCGTACGAGAGCTACGGTACGAAAAGCTTCGCTTCGCTGACGCCAGCCCCGAATGGCTCGAAGTCACGTACCGCGCAAACAGAGGTCTTGACAGCGGTGACGCCTACGCCTAATCACTTTGCCGCGTGCTTCCTCGCTCCAGAAAAGTTGGTTAGACGGGCGTTCCAAGAACGATTTGGCTGCGAAATTCTTCATCTCGACGACCGCGTTGCGTTCGCTATCGCAGGTAACGGCGCTCAGGACCTTCTACGGTCGAAAACCGGCTCGCTCGAGTTCCCGCGTGCAGTGGCAAACGCGCGGAAGTTTGGTCTTGGCAACCACTTCAAGTCGCTCGCTGAGGAGTTCGGCATGTCGCCGACCGCCATGGCGATTCGCATCCACGAACTCGACTTGGTTAACTACTGATGGCGTGCGGCCTAACAACACGTAGGCCGTTCGGCTTCACGCGTTCGCTCAAGCCAAATCGCCATGCTATGGTCACAATGGCATAGCCGCCTACAACACCTAATTTTCTTGTTGGACTACTGCATGGCATCGGTTTTCTTCTCCTACACGCACATCGACGAGTCGCTGCGCGACCAGCTCGAAATACACCTGTCGCTGATGAAGCGCGAGGGCCTGATTTCGGCATGGCACGACAGGCGCATCGTCGCGGGCGACAACCTCGACGACAGTATCGATGAGCAGCTCGAGAAGGCCGACATCATCTTGCTGCTGGTCAGCGCGAACTTCATCGCGTCCGAATACTGCTTTGCGACCGAGATGACGCGTGCCTTGGAACGGCATAAGGCCGGCGATGCGCGCGTCATCCCTGTCATCCTGCGAGCATGTGACTGGCACAGTGCCCCGTTCGGCAAACTGAATGCAGTCCCGACGGACGGTCGGCCAGTCACCTCTTGGGCCAACCAGGACGAGGCTTTTGCCGACATTGCGAAGTCGATTCGTAAAGCCGTGGCCGCGACAGCCTCGTCGGCCGCACCCAAGGTGGGCGCGGCATCGACAGCGAGAAGCTCACCCCCCCGGCCCGTAGCCGTCGAACCTTCCGTGGCCGCGCAGCTGCCGCGGTCGAGCAACCTTCGCGTCAAGCATGAGTTTTCGGACCTCGACAAGGACACGTTCGTTTCAGAGACGTTCGACTTCATCGCCCGCTTCTTCGAGGGTTCGCTCCAGGAGCTGGAGAAGCGGCACGGCCAGTTTCAAGGACGCTTTTCGCGCATCCATGCGCGCCGGTTCACCGCGAGCATCTATAAGGATGGAAAGAGCGTGTCGCAGTGTACCGTCACGCGCGGCGGGGCCTTCGGTGGACACAGCAATCGCGAGATAACCTACTCGAATCAGATTTCCTCGCACGCGAACAGCTACAACGAAGCGCTCGCGCTCACCGAAGATAGCCAGACGCTTTATCTGAAGCCGATGATGAGCATGGCACGAGGCGCTTCCGAGAAGCTGTCTGACACTGGGGCGGCTGAGTATCTGTGGTCGGCGCTTATCGAGCCGATACAACGGTGATTCACCGCGGCCGACCGCACAAATAGCGCGTCGGCCGCTGCTTCGAGACTGACGGCGGCGCAGATTCACCCACCTCCCGACGAAGTTCAGCAGCTCACGGAACAGCTCTTTGGCGCTACTTCTAGTGCTTCGCGAGATGCACCGGGTGACGTGCCGGGAGTGTGATGACAACAACGCTCTTGCACGCCGGGAAATATCCCTTTACGTCCGCGGTCGGCGTATAGCGCGCAGCTACAATACGTCTACAACTTGCGTGAATCGCCCTTGCTATCGCTCATGACCACTCTGACCACGAATTCGCATCTCGCCTTGATGTATGAACAGGCAAGCGCTTTCCTGCAACTTGACCAAGCGGCTCGCGCGCAGTCAGACTGGTTCAAAAGCCTTCGTGACGACAAAGACGTCCGCAGCTTCTTCAAAAAGAAGAAGGTGCTCGAGAAAGGCACAAGTTTGCAGGTCACGGTTATCTCACAGATTGCCCGTGCAATTGTCGACTGTATCGAAGAAGGCGAGCCTGACCTCGCACCAACTGGGGCTGAAGTGCGCGACATCATGAAGAGCGCTACAGACTTGGCAACCAAGCTGACAGCGGCGCCCGCTTCTTGGCTTACTCCGGATGCCCGAACACGCGGCTTCCAAGAGCCGCTGCGTAAGCTCCAGACCATGCCGTCGATTGTGCCGGTCCGGACTGCGGGCCGCTTGCCGATGACACAGCGTCGAACGCTCATTCTTCGGCTCGCCCACGCCATCTGCGAGGCTTGTGACGAAGTCCCTGTTCGACTCATCACCGCGGTTGTCGCGCGCGCGTGGGAAGAAACCTTAGAACGTCAAGTCTACGATGTGCTGACTGCCGCCGAACGCGTCAGCATCCGAGCGCTCGTCGAAGCAAAGCGCAGGAATCAAGCAGACAGCGAGAACACAGCACATCTGGCGATGAGCCGGGCAAGCATCTCGCGAAACCGGACTTCGCCGGCGCCCGACGCCCGAACCGACGCCCAGCGGCTGGCTCAGGCTCTCGACATCGTGGGTGGGTTCGCCGATGAGACCGCGGCCATCGTGCTTCAGGACGCGCTCAGCACCGCGGCCGCCGAACTTGGGATAGAGCCGGATTCGGCCGAGCAGTGAAAAACTGCGGAAATTGGTCCCGTTTTCCGGCCTATTTCCTCCGGATTTTTCGCGACTGAATCTGCTTGGTATTTCGGTAGCAGTGTTTCGAGCCGACTGGCGAACAATACGTCTTGTCATAACTCGCACTGCATCGAATGCAAAAACGCACCAAACCGCAGAACTTCCTGTCCTTCGACCATATCATCGCCAACTGGCCGGACAACACGGCCGAGCATCAGCGCTCCCGCCTGCTCGAGGCGATGCGGCTATTTGCAGGGGTTACGACGTTGGAGGCAATGCGCTTCCTCGACATCGTTGACCCCCGCGCGCGCGTGGTTGAACTCCGGAAAGAGGGTTACAGCATCATCACGTCGTGGGTCAGTCGGCCGTCCGAGTGCGGGCGCTTGCACAATGTCGGGCTCTACACGCTCGCATGCAACGAGAATGCCATCGAAGTCGGCATGAAGGGTAATTCCATGTCCAAGGCGGTCGGTAACCAGATGGTCCTTGCTCTTTGGCACTGACGGGCAAGCGCGGTGATGGAGGCCGATTTACTCAGCGGTTCATCATGCGCCTCGCAGACCATAGCCACCTTGATGACGGCCCTTGCATCAACAGCTCAGTGCGGCCGCTGCGTTGCGACCGCATCAGCTATGGCAAGCTCAATTAGCTGCTCGACCTCTCAGACTACAAGCAGCCAACGCTCTCGCAACACCCCCAGCGACTCCTAATGACTAGCGTATTGCACGTGAGGACCGATGAAGCGATGCTGCATGTAGGGCATTTGGGTGGGCGAAGGCGAGGCCACGTCCATCGTGGCGCTGCACCTAGTCGACCGCGGCGGTCTTTCTTGACGAGTTGCGCACCTAATCGTACGACCTCCTTAGCTCCGATGCATATCGCATTTTATTGAGGTAATCCTACGCCAATTGAACGGCTTCAATTAGCCAGAAATCTGGTATAACCGAGCGCATATGCGATTTACACGTTATCCAGCTTCGAATCCACAACAAGAACGTTTTCACGGGCTTAACGCAAGGTTGAGCTGCGACATCGAGAGGCCAAATCAGTGTGGCATGACAACGAAACTACCGTTGACTATCTAAATTTCGGCATCGTAGCGGATGCCTGCGCAAAGTTGCTCCAACAAGCTCGCGGCGAGCCGATTTCTGTTGGAATTTCCGGTGGATGGGGCGCCGGCAAGAGCTCGCTGGTAAAAATGGTCGGACAGCGTCTTGAAGGGCTCAACAAGCCCGACGAGAACAGCTACGTTTTTGTCACCTTCAATCCTTGGTTATATCAAGATTTCGACAGCGCCCGCAGCGCTCTTTTGCAGTTAGTTGGCGACAAGATTCTCGAAGAAGCCAGTAAACGGGAAGGGTTGCGCGACAAAGCGCTAAGGCTTCTCAAGCGTATAAACGTGCTCCGACTCGTACAACTGGGTGGTGAGGCCGCCGCAACATATCTCACTGGCGTTCCCGTTGGGATGATTGGCCAGGCCATGAAAAGATTTGGCTTGCTCGATAGCGAAAACGGTGAGGAAGGCGATAAAAAAGAAGACGATAAGAAGGACGATGGACTTATCAAAAAGGCGGAGCCGCTTTCGCTGCCGAACGAGATACATGAGTTTCGTGTAGCACTCGAAGCCTTGTTGGATGAGCTAAAAATCACGTTAGTTGTCTTCGTGGACGACCTAGACCGCTGCTTGCCCAAGACTGCCATTTCCACGCTCGAATCCATCCGGCTGCTGCTGTTCATTAAGCGCAGCGCATTCGTTATTGCGGCAGATAACGACTTCATCAAGGGGGCGGTCCGCATTCATTTTGCTGGCACGGAAATCAAGGACGAGGTCGCAACGAACTATTTCGACAAGCTGATTCAGGTTCCTCTGCATGTTCCGCGACTCGGCGTGAATGAAGCAAAAGCATACATCGCGCTCTTACTTCTGCAGAGAGCATGTCAGGACGACAAGTTCTCGGTAGATAAATTTTCAGATGCCCAAGTAGCAACCTCGAAACGGCTAAGAGAAGCATGGCGTGGGGATTCCGTCACTCTTGAATTTCTGGAGGCACAGGCCGCTGGAGACGAAAACATAATCGAACTGATGCGTCTCGCGGACGGGTTAGCACCTTTGCTTACCAGGTCTGTTGCAGTCGACGGAAACCCTCGTCTGATGAAGCGGTTTCTCAACACCGTTTTCCTGCGCTCCAGCCTGGCTGAGCCGCAAGGCATCAAGCTTGACCTTCAGGCTCTCGCAAAATGGCACCTCGTGGAACGTTGTGCTCCAACACTTGCGTCGGCACTCGCGAACCTTGTAACGTCCGAGCACGATGGGCGCGTTGAGAAATTGCGGCTTGCGGAAGAAGCGAGTGCTGACGGCAAGCCGTTGGAAGAGCCCTTTAACACCAGCGAGCCTTTCGTGTCCCAATGGCTCGGGCTTGCTCCTCCCTTAGGCGAGGTAGACCTCCGCCCTCTTCTCCACCTCAGTCGCGATACAGCAACCCGCGACTTCGGTGTGGACGATTTGACAGCGGGAGGACGCGAGCTGCGTGATGCTCTCGTCGAAGCCAAAACGCGGAGCCCGCAACTTGCCGCGGTAATTACCGGGGCGGGTGAAGTACAGGCGGGATTGGCGATGGCGCGTGCGTGGGTGCTCAAGGCCTCGAAGCGTACTTGGAAGAAAGCAGAGGACGTATTGATGCTCATCGAGACTTGCAAAGTCTTCCCCCAGCATTCTGCAAGGGCGAAGGAGTTACTACTCACCGCTCCCGTCGGGCAAATCGGCGCCGGCATTATTCCAGAACTGCAAGCGCAACCTTGGGCGAAGGAAGTGCTAGATATGTGGTCAGCAGACGACGCCCTCGACCAAAAGGTGAAGCGTGCAATTGAACCCATGGATAAAAGGAAAACCTAATGGGGACCTCAACTTCGAGTAAGGGCGGCGGACCCCGCTCACCATTTGACCCAGAATGGCTCGAGGGACCCGCCGCAGTCGGGGGTGGCGGGGACATCGGTGGCGGAGATGGCGACGAAGGCGGAGATGGTGGAGACGGTGCTGATGAAGGAGACATTGGCGGGGACAACAATGGTCAGCCAGTAGGCCAAGGCGCGGATGTGCCCGGAGACCAGCAGCCGCCCATTCTCAATCCGGCAAGACGTCTTGCTGGCGCCCGTGCCGCTTTAGCAGGAGCTTTGCGCGGCGGCGGTTCGGACCAAATCAGGTCCGCTGCGAGGCGCATGGTTGGACGTGGGATGGGTGGCCCAGCCCGCGCGGCACGAACCATGCGTGCAACTGCGCAGGGTGCGGGTGCGTTGGGGCAATTTCTTACCCAAGCACGTGATGGGACAAATCCACACGTTGTAGATTGGGTCGCGCGCGTTCGCGCCGCGAATCTGTCCGCCAACGACCTCATCTTGGAAATTGTGCGTGAGGTCATGCCGAACTCTGGAAGCGTTGATGAAGAGTCAGTTCGCAACGCAGCGACAGAAACGCTCTCACTGCTGTATGAGACCTCCCCCGACGTCGACGTTTTTGGTCTAACTGACCAACAAATCGCTGATGTCATCGGCTTCACAGTCGCGTACGACATCTGCAACCGAATGGACTTGCTGCTCGGACAAACCTACGAAAAGTTGAAGTACACGCCCCAGCAAGTACAAGCGTGTCGTAATGATGTCCGTGAGTACGTTCATGGGCTTGTTCGAGTAGAACTCGACAAACTCGGGCCTCGCCCTGTAGACACACACGGCCTCGCGCGCGATGTCCTGTCGAAAACTCTGGAGGTATTCGGGGAATGAAGATTTTATGTACCAGCCCGGATAGCCTACCGGCAAACCTCGGACCTGACGAACAAGCCTTCTCGTTCTTCCGTTCGAGTAGGCGCGCAGGGGTCGGAAACATCGCGATTGGCTGGAAGCGACTGTTGAAACGCACAGGCTTTGCTCCAGATGCTGCGACGTGGGATTTTGTTCAACTCTGTCTCGCTGTTTGTGCCGCGGACTTAGCTTGCCCTCGAGCGACCAGCGCAGATGGTTGGACTCGAGTCATCGACCTCACGGTCGGCCTGCACGAGCCAGTGCGATGGATAGGCTTTGAAGAGCACGTAGAAAAGATGCTCAAGCTGCTGACAGGCGACTACTGGAAACTCCACTTCGTCGTGGGCGGTGAAGCACCGCCTGCAGGCAAGGTCGAAGCCGCGCCACACGACTGCGTATGTCTTCTCTCGGGCGGTCTAGATAGCTTGGTCGGTGGCATCGACCTTGTGTCGCAGGGTCGCCGGCCCGTGTTCGTTTCGCAACTCGCTCACGACGACTCTGCCAAGCAAATAGAGTACGCTCGACAGCTAGGCGGTCCCAATGCACATTGGCAATGGAGTCATGGCATCAATTTTCCGGGACAACGCGAACCTTCGACGCGAGCTCGGTCGCTTGCCTTTTATGCTTTCGCCGTATTGGCTGCGTCTCGAGTGGGTGGAGAACAAGTTCAGGTGTTCGTGCCAGAGAACGGCTTCATCTGTATCAACCCTCCCCTTGTACCAGGTCGCGTATCAAGCTTAAGCACGAAAACGACGCATCCTCAATTTATCTCGATGATGCAAGAGCTGCTGAACGGGATGGGCCTCAGCATCGTACTTGATTTGCCCTATCGATTCAAAACGAAGGGCGACATGCTCCGAGAGTGCCTCAATCAGGAGCTGCTGGAGAAATTCGCAAGCGGCACGACAAGTTGCGGACGATTTCGAACATACAATCGACGTCACTGCGGGCGATGCGTTCCATGCATGATTCGGAAGGGTGCCTTTCATGCGTGGGGCGCTGGGCGGGATAGAACGGACTACAAACACGAGTCACTTCTGGTAGCGGAGAAATCTAGCGGCCCGGACGACGCTATGGCCGCAGCCCTTGCGGTCCTAACCGTGCAGGAGCGAGGACTCGAGAGATTCCTCGGAGCGACCCTCGCTTTTGCTCCAACGGCATACCGAGAGTCGTATCGGGAGACTATGAGCCGCGGCCTTGCGGAAGTCGAGGCAATTCTCCGTCGGGACGGCGTGCTCTAATGGATTTCCACTGTCACCTAGACCTCTATCCGGGCGCGAGGACCGTTTCCGAAGAGGCGTCACGTCGAAACCAGTTCACCTGGCTCGTGACGACAAGCCCTCGCGCCTTCGAAGCCACGTCGAAGGTACTTGGCCACGTTCCGCGTGTGCTTATCACCCCAGGATTGCATCCAGAACTGGTCGAGCAGCGCGCAGGAGAGCTTCCTCAACTGCTGAAGCAGATGGAGCAAGCGATTGCAGTCGGAGAAGTGGGAATGGATGGCTCGTATCGCTTCAAATCGAGCTTACCGATACAAAGAAAGGTGTTCGAGGCAGTAGTAAGTCGCAGCAGAGAGCTCGGCGGCAGGGCCCTCAGCATCCACTCCAGAGGTGCTGTAAAGGAGGTGTTGCCCATCCTCTTAAAAAATCCCAGATTCGGTACAGCCGTTCTTCATTGGTTCAGTGGGACCTTGGCCGAGGTGGAAATCGCCCATAAAATGGGCTGCTGGTTCAGCTTGGGCCCCGCTGCATTTGCGAGCGCAGCTGGTCGCGCACTTGCAACGAAGCTTCCCCGAGACAGAGTCGTTCCCGAGAGCGATGGGCCATTCGCTACCGAAGGTGGCGCCCCGATTCAACCATGGAGCATGGCGCGGACTGCAGAGCTGCTTGCCGTGAGTTGGGGCTGCTCTGAATCCGAGGCGGTGCAGACTCTAACTCATAACAGCGGGCGTTTGCTCACGGTGATGGGATGGCCGGGCTCTCCGTGAACGCCGGTTGTCGGCTCGTAGGACTCTGCACGGACCGGACCGGTGCTTACATGCAGCTGCCCCTTCCGCAGTGCATCGCGTCCCCACACGGTCGGGGCCTCGTCGCTCACAGACAGTCCGCCAAAATATTTTTTCTGGCAAATCTCCTCGGCTCGCGGCCAGATTTTCGAGCGCGGCCTCCATGCAAATCATCACCCCTCTCCCGCCGTATACATACTGCTGCCAGCTTCGCGGTGCAGCCGCGCGACTGGTCGAACATCAACGGCAGCGGTCGCGGGACAACCGGTACTGTGGGATAGCCTTGAGACACCGGACAGGGTGGCAAAGTTAGCGCCCTGAGGCGAACGGCTGACGGGCGACGCTGGCTCCGCGGGGCATCTAACGATGCTTGGAACGTGTCTGAAGGCCTCGCTCAGGATAAGGCGGGGCTCAACTTCACCAAGGGGCATTCACAAAAACAAAGGATGTTTGCTAGAGGGAAATGCGTTGCAGAATGCCGCTGGGTCCTTGCATGAAACGATGCTTACCAGGCGCGTTATCTTATTTCAATGCACAACGGCACGACCGTCCAGTGCGATGGTGAAAGTCGCCACGAGCAAGCTGTACAAAGGCAGGCCCCGCCGGCCCAGTAAAGCGCGCCAATCACTCCCCAGTAGAGCCGAAGACGATGTCGGCTCTACTGGTGCACATCACCCTTCTTAAACAGTCGCTGCAGCTTCAGAGCCGGCGTTCGCCTCCGGAGCGGCCGCAGTCGCGCTCTTGCGCGGCGCTGTTTTCGCCGACGCTTTCTTTGCCGACACCTTTGCGCTCGCCGGCTTCTTGGCAGCAGTTTTCTTCGCCGTCGGGGCTTTCTTGGCAGCAGCCTTTTGGACCGGCTTTTTGCCCGCCGCGGCCGCGCCCTCAATCAAAAATTTGCTGCGGTCCTTGACGTTAGCAAGCCAAGCCGGCGGGCGTGCACGCCCACTCCACGTCGCGCCGGTCTTGGGGTCGCGATAGAGCGCCGGCTGCGGGCCCCTGACATAGTTTCCAGCCTTCGCTGATTTTTTTGCAGCAGGAGCGGACGACGTTGCGTTACCTGCAACCAAGAACTTCGAGCGGTCCTTAGCGCTGGCAATCCAGCCCGGCGCGCGGCCGTGTCCTGACCAAGTCGCGCCCGTCTTCGGGTCACGGTACTTTGCCGCGGAAGCAGACGACTTGGCTGCGGCCTTAGCGCTGGGCTTGGGCCCGCGTTTTCTTCCGCCAGTGTGCGCGTCAATGTCGGCAGTCGTTAGACCGTGTTCTGCCATCAAGCTCTTAATCTTCTCGATAACAGCACTCGACTTTCTCGCGCGGAGCGCATCGGCTTGCGCCTGCAGTCGCTGGATTTTTGCTTGCAAGGATTCTAAGGTCGCCATTCGCGCCTCCGCAGTTAAGATGCCCAACTATGCCATGCGGATGACCGCGCGGGCTAGTTAAACGCGGGGCTATCATGTGAGCGCTTCGGGCCTTTCGCTACCGCTGCATTTAGTGCGAGCGCCTTCGCGGTGATTGCTCATGGCGAAAAGGTGCCGCCAGCGTACAAAACTATCGATTGAGCCTAGAGCGTCAGCCGCCTGCCTCAAGTGTTCGCCTCAGTTGCCGATACCGCTAGGCGGGCAATAGAACTCGGGGGCAAGAGGGCGCAAAAGTAACGCGGACATTGGTCCCACGCTTGACTGGGAACTCGCACCTTACAGATGGACACCGCGAGACAATGCGCCTGCACATGTCTTGGAAGGCGTGTAGCGAGGTGGAACCTCAATGTGCTGGCGCCAATCAGACACTTAGCGAGCCCATGGTCTGCGACGCCACAAGCGTTGGAAGCGGCTGACATTTGCACTGGCACAAATCGTTCTCAAGCGCGACCTGTTTGCCCATAACGTTGATGGTGTGAGGCGAGCCATCGCTGATGATGATGCCTTCGAAGTTGCACGTGTGGCACATCACAGGCGCCCCAAGATAAGCCAACGGCCGGCCGTCGAACGAGGAACCTATGATGCCGTCCAGCACCACGCCGTTGCGGTCCGTCGTGTCGTCTTTAAGAATGAATCTGCGGCTCATGGTAAGACATTCTCCTTTCGCTCGATGCATTCCGATGAATGCGAACATCAGATGACCTCAATGCCGCTTCGGTGATGTCGCGATGCCGTGACTACGAATTGGCTGTTTGCCGGTGCACCAAATCTAGCTACCGCTCTGCACCGATTTGCGAAGCGCCTTCGCCGTCTCGATATCCTGCTTTTCCAGCGCACGCAGTCCCGTTACGACGGCGTTGTCGGGGCCAAGATTGCTCTCAAGCAAACCTACAGACATTACGTGCGTGGCGCAGTCATGCAACCTTGCCTTGAGCGTGCTCTCATCCAGCGTGTCTTTGCCATCATCGGTCTTCGCGTCCGACCATACCTCACCTGACGACCAGGAACCACTTGTCCCATCCTGCTGGATGCGGGCGTGAATAGCGTACTGGCCCGGCTTGAGTCCGATACGCGCGGTCCAGGGGTGGTCAGCGTCCGGGAACTTGATGGCACACTCCTGCACGGCCGCATCACTGCTTTCGAGTTGGACCCACTGGGCGTCATGCGGAGCCTCCGTCTTCGCGAGCGTAGCGGCCGCGCGAGCGAGTGGGCTGTCTGATGCGCTGTGGCAGGCTGTGAGAATAATCAGCGCTGTGGTGCAGAGGAGAAGACCGCATTTCTTTTGCATCGGATATATGGTGACAAGTTGAATGGGGACGTGCCTGCGAGCGTGCAAATTCGAGCCCTGAAGAACGTGACGTTACGACACGGGCTGACGAGCTGACCACTGCCACGACGCAGGCCCTCGCAGTTCACCTAGGCGATTCGGGGCAAGACAGCAGCAGTGCGTTCAGACAGCAAAGGAAGCCCGCAACCCTACGCTTGAGCCATTGCGGTCGACGCTGAGTTGCCGCAGGCGGCCTCTACTTCGGTCGGCCATACCGGCTCACGGCTCGTCAGTTGTGCGATGTAGTGCAGTATCGACAGCACAAATATCGGCCCCGAAAGCAGTATGGTGAGACCTCTCATGGCACCGCCAACGCTGCCGACAGCTCCGATGCCGTAAAACCAGACGCTCATTGAGGCGCGCAGCGACGGGCCTCGCGGCAGATACTGCTCGACCTTCGGTAGCGCCGGGCCCTGTTCCATGTACCGCCGGATGAACTCGAAGTTGGCCTGAACCTGATAGAGAACCTGTTTGCCCATTGGAGTGGACTCGTCTGCGCCGTTGACCGTACGGGCACCGAAGCTGAACGTGTTCACGATTTTCTTTCCTGCATCGTCGAGCACAAAGCAGCGCATCAGGGTAGGTGCTCCCCCGGCAAGCCCGTTGGAAGGCAGCCGATGCGGATAGAAAAACGCCTTGTCCCAAGGTACCGCGATTACTCCGCCCGGCCCGTTGTGCCGGAAGGCATACACCATGCGCGTCTGGCGGTTGAAGCGCACAGCCTTGTGCCTGTAGTTGAAGCAGTCGCGGAGCAGTATCACGACGGTGAGCGCGCAGCACAACACCGTAATCGCGACGAAAATCCACATGGTGGCACTGAACATCCCCTGTTCACCGTTCCTGACCATTGCCGGCGTATCGACAATCGCACTCTGAGCGGCTTCCACAGTAAGGAAAGCAAATGCCGGGAAACAAAGCAGGAAGGCAAGAAGGCCCCAGCCCACCTGCGAGTAAGAAGCGTCGCAGACTTCGAGATAAATATCGTTCATCTCGAACGCGGTGTAAGCGTCGGCGGCGTCATCGACGACTGGCTTGTGAACATCAATCCGCCGTGCGGCTTCTTCTTCGGTTAGTGGACGGTTGATTGGAATCTTTGTCAGATAATCGTACGCCATGGTGTCTCGCTTATGATGCGCGGCCGAGACGCGCAGCGTCAGAAGCGAAGCGTCGAGAGCGCAACCAGAATATTGTCACGTTCTCTTGACCAGATGCCAGGTCACCCAATGCACTTTCTTCTCACCCAGGCTATCTGTGACCATCAGGTCCGGCATCACTGCTCCTGCGGCTATGTGAATAGACGAATCGTCGAATTTTTCTGCACGCCACACTCCCGAAACTGGACAGATGTCTCCCGTCTTGACATCTGGAACATCAACCAGCTCGGCGGTCGATTCTTCGGGCTCCGCGTCCAGAAAATATTGTGACTCGTCCGGAATTACCCCGTCCTTATATCGTGTGTCTTCCCACAAAAGGCGCCAGGCGGTGCCCTCCACTGTGGCTCGGGAAGTGGCCGCATCGAAGCCTTTCAGATTTGGGGCAGTCGTCTTCGCAACGAGATAGTTGAAGCAGCCATTGTTTGAGAATGTTTTGGCACCCATGGGAAGAACTCCAAGCATTTTGCTCTGCTCGACGATAACCGGCTCCCAGATGCCGTCACAAGGTACCTCTTGGCCAGAAAAGATAATCGGGCCGGGTGCCTTCGGCAATTCGGGGAGCGTTTCCGGAAAGTTCGGGTAGCTCAACTCATAAAACTGGTATTTATATCTGTCGACATCGAGGAGGAGCGTCGGGGAACGCAGTTGGGCAAGATTGTCATTGACCTGAGCGACTTCCAGTGGAGCATGCTCCATCTGAAACTCAGAAGCGCGCATCAATTTTGCGAGCACGTCGACTTTGGCAGGATAGGGTGCTACCTGCGCGCCTCGGTCCCAGCAAGCCCAGTCGGGGTAGAAGTATTTGGTTAGATGGTCATATCTGTCCAATGCACGATTGAATGCTTCACCATCTCGCCAGACGAACCGGTATCCCCGGGCAAGCTCAATCAAACCCTTGTCATACAGACCCAGGATTTCGTAAATCGTAGTCAGGTTGTCCGCTGGCATCTGCTCTGGCTGCGTCGCGGGCCAAGTCTTCACTGCGGTTTCGTACGCCGTCGTGAACGCGGCAAAGGCCTCACGCTTTGCGTGCCAAAGGGTGAAGCTTGTTAGCCTCTGCAGCAACCAGAAGACTTTGCGCCGCGTGAGGTCATCCTGCATGTCGTACTGATTCATCGTTTCCATCGCCAATTCGTGTGAGGTCAGTGTCCACCAGCACAGGCACTGGGCCACTCCAGACCGTTACTTTTTCTGCACTTCTTCGTCACCAAGTTGCCGCGTCCTGGCTGCGTTGTCGACACTTTCTTCAACCTTGCTGTATCCATGTACTTTCTCGACGTCTTCCCAATTTGTTTTGAAGAAGTCTACGCGGATACCTTCAATCACTTTCGATAGGCGTACGTCCTTGTTCGCCTCTTTGAGTTCCTCTCCTATCCTCGTTATCTCTTTTGCTAATTCACCGAAGTTAGCGACGAGCTGTTCTCCTCCACCTTCCAGATACTGTATAGGCTCCTTCGTGCCATATTGCTCCGCAATCTTGCCTTGCCACGCCTTGACGTTGGGCATGAGCTCCGCAAAGTTTTCGGGCAGATGCATAACCACCATAAAACCATTCCCGTTCCACGTGTCGAGGACGGCCGAACGCGTTCGCCATTCTTCCGCACTTTTTGGGGCGTTACCGACACCCCAATAGGCGATATCGCGCCCGCCCGCTGAACTTCCCTTCTCGTACGTAGCCAGGTCCGATTTCCTACCGAATGCGCGATACAGCGTTTTACCAGCCAGTTGCTCGGCCTTGACGGCGGAGATTTCTCCGTGAAACGCCCCTACATCGAGATACACCTCGTCTTTGCCGAAAACCGGCATCGTTCCTTTCTTTCCGAGAATATTCGGCCAACCCTCCTGTATCTTGGGCTCGTACATGGCCTTCACTCTCGCTTCCGCTTCGGTACCATCGGCGGCACAATCGGCAGAACAATATTTCCCTTTCCGAATCTCACGCGCGAGTTTCCTTTCCTGAAGATAGGCCTCCGCTTCCCGCTTGACCTTCGGCATACCTCCGGTTGCGATTTCGTGAATTTCGCCCTTGTAAACTGCATTCTGAAGAACCTTCAGCTTGGCGTTCAGCTCTGTCAGAGCATGCGGGACCATCTTGTCGGCAAGCTCGGGCAAAGCCCGAAATCCGCTCGAAATGCCTTCCAATTGTAGCCGCCATTCGCTGGGCAGCAGCTTACCTACCTGTGCATCGAGGGTTTTCTGAATGGCACGTTGGATGGTTGCGCAAAAGTTCTTGAGCTTCGAAATGATTTCCGATTGATACTTGATGACATCAAGTTCCTTCAGCCATTTCGGCGCGTCACCATGTCCCATCCGGTTGAGAAAATCGATAACCTCGCGGAGCAGCTTCTCATCCTTGGCGGCATCTCCGGCGACGCGCAATGCCAGCCGCCCCACGCCTTTGATAACACCACCCACTACTGGGATGAGAGCGAACGCCAGAATCACGAGAAGGACCCACTCCATCGCCTGCTGCCGCTTTCTCGGGTCCGCACTCATCCCAATACTGACCGCTAGCAAGTCACGGACGGCGGTAACGTCGCCCAATAGAGGAATCATGCCGATAGCCGCATCGGTGATGACCTGGCTGATAGTCTGCTTCTCGTTGAACGCTCCCTGCATCGTCCCCCAGCACCATTGACCGACCTCCATCGAGGTCGCCTTGAAGTCTTCTATGCTCCAGCTCACTCTTACGCTCCCCCGTGCTTCTGAATCAGCGAATCGATGTCGGCCTCGGACAGTTGCTCGCCTTTAAAGTCTGGATTGCTGGTCCTGTCCTTGCGAGCGTATGAGCGTGCGTCAGGTCCAATCTCGACCTTTACGGGGCCCACAGGGACGTCGCTGAGATTCATCCGTCCCTGTGCGTCCAAAGTGCCTTGCCGCGTGCTACCGTCGGATAGCGTGGCTATATATTTCGCTCCCTGCACCGGTTCATCGTCGTGATACAGATACTGCATCGCCGTATCGTATTTGGATGTCGGCAGCGCGGGCAGCGGGTATGTGGTATTCGTGGGCCCATTGAATGAATGCTGGCTACCCTTGACGTCTATCTTTCCGGGGGCATGGATTTCAATGTTGCCGCCGGAGATACGGATGTACGCGCCACCGGAAGTCAGCAAAATCTCCTGGTTCGCTGCTGCCTCAACTTTCTCCGTGGCAGACAGTAACCGCAGGGTCTTCTGCGCGGTTATCTCGACGTTGTCCGAATGGGCTTGAATCTCCACCTTGCCCTTCGCGGCAAACAGTTTCATGCCGGCGTTCTGGACGAAGAGGCTGATACGTTGCGCCACGCTTGCGACCAGTGACTTGCCAGTCGCTATATGCGTGCTCTGCCCGCTCACAAAATTCAGCTGCTCGTCGGCTGCAACATGCGTGGAGCGTGGCGTCGACACTGCAATGCCTGCCGGACTCGCGAACAGCATGATGGGGTCCTTGAAAGCGTTGGCGTTGCCGGTGCCTCCACCAGCTGTGTTTCCTCCTGACGACGCTCCCGAAACGCTGCTTTGTGTCGCATCGGTGAACGCTTTCAGCGAGTCCCGACCGTCCTTCAAACTGTCAGCCTGATGGGTCTCGCTGGCATCCGATAACGACTCCAGCACACTCCCGGAATTGACGAGCTGCTGCTGCGCGTCACGGACATCAAGCGGCTGGCTCGTCGAGCCGTTCGCGGGATGCGTCGACACGTATAGACCTTGCCCCGCCCGAACAGCGCCGTAAGCGTCCGACTTCAAGTCGAATCCGCTGCCCAGATATGAGCCGCGATTGTTTCCCGACTGCTCGATGAGATAGCCCAGATGCAGATGCGCATTGGTGCTGGACGAATACAGATGAACACGGTTCTGGCCGCTCGAATCGTCCATTACCAACTGGTTGTAGCCAGCGCCGCCGTACTCTTTGGACTTGTACCCTGACAGCAATCCATTCGAATGCCAGTGTGGCGATTTCTCAGCATTGAAGACACGGCCGGTGACGATAGGCCGGTCGCAGTCGCCGTCGAGAAAAGAGACGATGACCTCTTCGCCGACTCGCGGTACGTGAACGCCGCCGTAGGCACCGCCCGTGTCGGAGTAGGCCACGCGCACCCAGCAGGAAGCATTCTCATCGCCACTGTTCAGCCGGTCCCAGTGAAAGAGGACCTTGATACGGTTCAACTCATCCGTGAAAACTTCAGCGTTGGCCGGCCCGGCAACCGTAGCGGTCTGCAGGCTTATCACCGGCTTGGCGTGCTCCAGCGGGCTGCGGAACGGAACGGTGCGGCGCTGGAGCTCAGCTTCAACGAGATAAAACCCTTCGCTCCCGTCTCCGTGGGCGACAACAAACGCGGGTGCGGCGCCTGCATGCGCTGCGCGCACCCGCGAAAGTTTTGCCCTGAGACTGTGCGGAAAATCGGCCGTGCTCGAAACAGGCAGATTGTTCTCGATGTACCAATGCGTAGCGATGACTGCGAACTGCCGCTGCTGTTCGGCGTCCTTGTCGTGTTCGGGGTGGCCTTCGAGCAGAAACCACTTTCCGGCATCGATGTTCCGTACGCCCCCAACAGCCATGAAGCGTTTCGCTCGCGACTCCCATTCCTCCATCCGGATTTTGGACAGGTGGTCGCCGCGGTCCTGCGTCAGATGCGTGTATGCGCCTGTGTACTCATAGACCTCAGCCTGGGCGGGCAGACTGCCGTGGGTCGATAACGTGGGCACATTGGTCGACTTCTCAGCGCCAGGGGACTTGTAGTCGAATGTCCTCGTCGACAACGAGGAGCTATGCAGCGTCCGAGAACCCGCCCATTGAACCCAGGCGTCAGACGAAGTATTCGTACCCGCGCGAGCGAACTGTAGCGTCTCAGGTACCGCTGGCTTCAGCGAATACACGTCGTCCGTTATGACCAGCGTGTGCGATTTACCGTCGTCCGCATGCTCGAAATAACCGAACAGGCCTTCCGACTCCATCAACCGCTGGCAGAAATTCCAGTCGTCTTCATACTGAACGCAAAACGACCGCTGCGGTAACGCTTGTCGTAAGTCGAAGCGAAACGCGCCCTGCGCCTGAGGGTGGCCGTTGAAGACGGTCGCGAGTATTTCATCGACCGGTTTGTCCTGAAAGATGCGCGCGTCTTTTCGGAACCGCAGGAAATGCATCCATGACGCAAACGTAACCTGATAGGTGGTCAGGTTACCGTCAGAGCCGAGACGCCGCGCCGTATAAACATATCCATGGTGAGGCAGATACGATTTGTTGCTGGTCTGAATCCAGAGAGTGACAGGTTTCGCGATAAGTGTTTTGAGTTCCAGCGAATCGCGCAGTGAGACCGCGTCAACTGTGAATTCAAAGTTACGGCCAATACGCGACGTGCCGATGACCCGTTGAGGCAGCAGAACGTCTTCGCCAAGCGGCGTGTCCAGCTTTAAAAGCCGGCCCTGTTGAAGCAGCCCCGCGGAAATCGCCGTGATTATGTCCTGCGCACCCATACCGCCTCTTCTTATGGATTAACAGCGCAAACGCGCTCCGCGGGATTCTACAAAACTTCGGATGAAATTGACATCGTCAAATGTTAAACATCGTAGCCTCATGAATCTCGCATTCAGAGAGGCTTAAAGTTGGGTGTTTTAGTGAGCTTGGGTGAAAATTCTGTCATAAAAACTAAAATGGAACGGACAGTGCCATATAAAAGCCCGCACCGAAGACGAAAAATCTTGTTTTATGCAAATCGCATAGAAAATCGAACCGGCGTTCATCCCAAAGGACGTTTACGACTAAAACCTTGCTGTTAACACAACGGCGCAATCGGCCCGAATGCAATCACGGCGTCACCATCTTGTGCTGGAGGCATTGAAGGATGCGCGTGGAACGGCCAACTGTCGACCGACCTTATCCGCGTGGTTTACGTTGTTTGATACCTTCAGCCGGCCGGGCTTCGGGGCGACCGACCTGCAATTCTTCCGGAAGCAGAACCAGCACTGCGCGCTGCGGAGCGGAAGAAAACATCTGGCAGTTCCGCCAGCCTGACAGCCGTGCACATGAGCGAGTTCTCGCGCTCTATGATTGGCAGCTACAACATGCATCCGTCAAGGCCTTGCTTGAGAGGCGGCTCACGCGGTTCGCGCAAAGCGACAAAACCTCGCCGTGGCAAGACATCGATGCATGAGCGCGCTGGCCATTGAACTAGCCTGTACGCCATTATTAAGCACAAGGTCGTGACGAGATGGTTCAGTCGCCGACCTGCCGGCAGGAGCAGCGCATGGTGCAAAGTCGAAGCCAAAGGTTCATTAGTCAGTCGTTGCGAATCCTGAACGATATGCGGCCATGTCTATCCTGACCTCGAGGGATGTCTTATTGCCGACAATATATTGGAACGGGCGTCGGAACTTCGACCGGGTGGGCGAACAATCCCGCCCGCGCCTTTATAAACGGCAGCACTGAGTAGCAAAATTCGACGAGGATGTGCTTGCAGCTGTGCAATAGGTCGTCTGGTCGGCGATTGAAGCACAATCGCAAAGCAAGATACAGTGCGATGTTCCGCAGCATTCCGGCCCCCAGAAATTCTGGAACGCCGCCCTGCCGAGGCTTACTTTGATTTCACGCGGTGCTCTTGGCCACCCGTACCGGGCGGGGACAGAAGTTTATTTAGCGAGATGCCATGTCACCTTATGGTCGACCAGCGCGGCGATTTCGTCCGGGCCTGGCGGCTGCAAAATTCGCCGCGTGAACGGCACAGAACCGGATATTCCCTCGTATTTCCCCGTCCCCCCGGTTATGTTGTGCGTCGCCGACACGTAGTCAAAAGTAGTAAATACCTTGTCGCCGTCAGGGTCCGTCTCGACGCAGTTTCCCTGACCGCCGAACTTCCCGCCGACGGTCTGCGCATAGCCGATGCACCGCACTGACATGTTATCGAAGTAAGGCTTTCCGTCGGTATTTCTTGTGACTCCCAAAACCTCAAGCACCGCACCTTTGTCGTTTGCGCTAAGCGCTTGCTTCGCCAGAACATGGGACGTGTAATAGGTTACATATGTAGTTGTCCCATCACGAGGCAATCGCGCCACGGCCGTCGCGTCCTGAGCGATAGCGGTGGCAGTTCCAACCAGGTACAGTACCGCGTAAGCCGGCGCAGCGACAAGACTGCTTCTCACAGTGCTTCTCCCAATAACACGTCACAACTTTCTTAGGCCCCGGCCTAGCCCATTGCTGGCGCACGCAGAATGCAAGGGTTGCGTGAGTTGACTTGGATACTGCGCTGACCGCTTTGTTATAGCCCGTTTATCCAGACATTGCTAGCGGGATGACAAGAGGGTGGCAGCGCGCGTTGGTACGTAATGTCCCATGCAGCAGCCTGGAGCGGCCGACCGGCCCTTTGAGTCATCCAAACACGTTCCAGCCGAAGCTCATGGCAACTGCTTTCATGCCCGAAAAGGATAGCGACCTGGCCTTCTCGAGAAGCGCCTCCAGCGTTGCTTGGCTTGTGGTCGCCCGAACTGCTTGCCGTGGAAATTGAGACCGCACGTCGTCGTATGGTCCGCCAAGCCGTGTCGGTTGTCAGTCAACAGGTGGCTCCTATAACAGAGCATCGCTCCGGTTCGCTTGCTCTTGCGAAACAGGCACGCCTGCTCGTCGGTCGTGGATTGATGCGTCTCGTTACTCCGTTTCTGTCCGTGCCAGTTGTCATTCGGCGCGGGCGTTCGTCAGGAGGCGTGTCTGCATCGTCTGCACTTCCCTTGGGCACGAAGCTCTTGTGTCCCGTCCATGCCTGAATCAACGTGCCGTCAACGCTAAAGTGTTCCCCAGAAAGATACCCGCGCTCGCGCGCGGTCTCAACTGCCTTTTGAAGGGCAACACCAGCACGTCGTGTTCGAGCCACCGGTCGCGCTTCTTGCTAAACGTCGAGTGGTCCCACACAGTCCCGTCCATCGGCAGGCTGACGAATCAGCGGAACAGCATGTCGCAGGAATCTGTTCCACAGCATGTGCTCGCTAGGAATTGAGTACAGCACCTGCAGCAAAAGAGCTCGCACCAACTTCTCCGGCGCGATGCTCGGCCGGCCTCCTCTCGCGCGGCTTCGTACATCCGCGTGAAGACATCGTGCATGCGCTTAAGCGCGTCGTTGAGCCACGCGCGAATCGGACGCGACAGATGGTCCTTCCGCACAAAATCGTAGCTTCAACACCGTGAACGTCGATTCCGTAAAACCATCTGGCTTAGGCATCCTTTCAATCTCGCCCTCATTGATGACATCACTTCAACGTTTATCCCTTCGTCATGGACGACCGCTACATGAGGCATTTTGACGGCCTGCTAATGCGCCGCATGCGCTGTTGGCCGATTTTACGGCAGTCGTTTAGTGCGAGTCATCAGGCAGGACCTGCGGTGTTGCAAGCGGGATTTTTCGCACCCCGCTCTCGCTCATCTGGCGCTGGCTATCTGCAGTTTCGGCCTTAGAACCGGGAACGCTCGTCTGTTGAACCTTCCCGGTGTCTGCCTGTTGGCTCGGCGTTTCAAAGGCGTTCACCTCCTCTTGCGAGTATGCGCTGGCTATGCCGCTGAAGAGAAACAGCGCAGTACCCGCCGCTAATACGAAACAAGTTTTCATAAGACTCTCCAAAAGCCTTCCTTCCACGAAATCGAATGACACAGCCGCTAAGGAACGCACGCCTCGCCACGAAGGAATGACTCACTTTTCGGTCGCGTTGCCGACGCTATTGGTACGGTTTCCTAATGAATCTATCTTTCTGTCAAGCTGCAGCGACAGCGGCGCCCTCCATGCGTCCGGACCAACTCAGCGATTCATAGACTGCCGGCAAAGGCGGGTGTCAGCCAGTAAACTGGCGGACGGGTCGAAAGAAACGTCCGGATAACCCGCTCGCCAGCGGCCCTGGCCTAATGCCCGTGAAAGATGTCGCACGACGCTCTGGATATGCAGGACGGTGCACGCATACTGCTCGCCGCTGTAGTCCCCGTGAGCGGCACTCCGCCGTAAGACGTATCAGTGCTGGGCTCCGCAGGCACTTCCGCCTTCTGCATCGTTGGTTGGGTGGATGGTGGCGTTGTTTGTGGCGGATTCTGCCCGTATGCAACTCCTCCGGTTGCGAACAGGCAAACGGCGCCTGTCGCCAATATGAGCTTTGGATTCACTTCATCTCCTTGATTCATGCGCAAGGTGCCAGAGCTTTGCTCGCTCCTTGCCGCTGTTCCCCTTCCATTCCCGACCGCCGTTTACCGGCGACGACTGACGCCGTTCAGCGGGCAAGCCCGGAGTCGGCCTCGGGCACAGTCTGTGCCGAGGTCGGACTAATCAGATGACCATGGGGTGGACGCGAGGTTTGTACCGCGCGAGGCAGGACGGTGCGCAGTAGATGCGCTGGTGATGGGACGTTGTGAGTCCGTCGGCCAATAAGAACCGTGCTACAGCTAAGTTATAGGTCCGCAAAGCGGCAATTGACAGCACATTTGCAAACCGGAAAATGCTGGGTGATACCACAGCGCTCGGCATGTAGTCATGCCTCTGCCGTGCGCGTGTGCAATGCAGGCAGCGCGACGTCAGCCTCGTCGCGATTGCTCATTCCGTGGCCCCCTGTCGGTCAGCGTTTGGCATATAACTGGGAGTCCGAGCAGATTGCACGCCCACGCCTATAGAGCACCAGTCGCATCCGTCCGTCTGCCTGGTTCCACCGGTGTCTATCCCCCGAATTTCCCGTTCCGTGTGCGCCAGGCACGCGAGACGTTGACCCTTGGAAAAGTTCGCATTTTGCGTTCGCTTCAGCGCCGCATTGACCCATGAGATACGAGCACCGTTGACGGCCGTTCTCGCAGGATTGAATTACTAGAGCGTCGCGCTTCCGAACAGACTTCATGAAGCAGCGCGCGGGCGTGGTCCGCGAAACGTTGGGTCGCAGACCAGGCTCGTCGATGACCTTCTCGACGTTACCCGCATCTCTTCGGGGAAGCTGGCGACTCCCACAAGAGCAATCCTCCTGTCGCAGGCACTGCTTGCAGAGCTGCGGGAGATTGAGCCGGAGGTACTGTTGCTCGTTTTCGCCGAAGACCGTTTGCGCGAGACACGATGACAGCAGCCACTTTATCCTCGTCATTGTCGCTGCTAAATTTTTTGGCGCAAGCATATGCCTTGCGTTGCGCCGGAGAAAAAAATTTGGAATCATGCAGTCGGCAAAAACCATCCTTGCTTTCTCTTTGATTCATGCATTGTTGTGCAGCTTCTGGGCTCGTCAAGCCCGGCGGCGAGAACCCCAATAGAATGGTCTGCCACTGTGACGGGTACGGGGAGTCACGCCGCCATTTTTAGCAGGATATATAACGCCGTGTTTGCTAGCGTGCGTCGCGTTGAAGTCTGGGGCTCGCGGCGGAGCGGGCATGACCGCAAAAGCGCAATGTCCGATAAACCCCGTCGCCCCGAAAATGCTTTGGAAATCTGAGCTATGTCCCAGCCCTGCGGACGGGTCGCTCGGCGATTCTGGCGATTCACGCCGCAGCCTGGCCTGTCGTCGCGCCCGGTCGTTAATCACTTCATGCCGCCGGTGTTCGGTCATCTTCTTCTATGCTCGAACTTCGTCGAGGGTACGAAGACACCCTTCAACAACCGCTACTGTGCAGAGGCTGCACTCGCGGCAGCAGCCTGACTCGCGGCCTTTGCCTTCTTGGCGCCCTCATGGTGACCGATGGCACATCCAGCGGCCGCCCCCGCCACTCCATGCTTTCCTGCAACGTGGCCGACAACGCCTCCAACTACGGCGCCCTTCGCGCAGCCGGCAGCATCGGCATTACCAACGGCGGCGATGCTCAAAGCGAAGAGAACACAGCCAACACGTTTCTTCATGAGAGTCCCCCTGAAATGACGTTCGATTTGCAGGCGACGGCATGAGCCCTTGCGTGGTCAGGCATGCGCACAACTCAAAGTGTATGACTGGGTCGAGCACAACGACGCATCAGTCGTCGTCATCCTCACGGTGGTGCTTGTACCAGCCACGATGCCGGCCATGGTCATGCCAACGACGCTCCTCCCAGTATTCGTCCTGATATCCGTAGCCATAGGGTGGTACCGGCGCGTAGACGACGGGTGGCGGCTGTTGGTAGACGACCGGGGGCGGTGCCACGTACACCGGGCCGGGAACGCCGAAATAGACTCCAACGTCTGCGTGGGCCAAGGCCGTGCCCGATGCGCATCCAATAGAAATTCCCACCGCAGTCAGAACCAATGCGCGTTTCATGATGCTCTTCCATTCAGGTCATGCGGACCGCCTGCCGGGGTCCGATGTCCGCATCGTATGCGACGGGACATGTACCCGGTGAAACGGAGCAATCTCTCCTGTAACCGTTTGTAATGCATGATGCGAGTTCGGACTCGCTCAAAGAGGAAGCTATCGAGCGGGCGGACAGAGGTCGTCGGCAGCAACAGGGAAGGTCGTGCGGCCATATCGGTGGGAGAACAGCAAGCGACCTGGAAAACAACGACTACAGCTCTGGCAAAAATTCTTCGTCGTCGGTCATCCGACGGTCGCAACCGTTTCACGTGCTTTAGTCGGTCCGCTGATTGCCGGGGCGTCGTCTAACTGCTCAGTCGGAAATGTGCCATTCACCGCAGTCCTTTGGAACAGCGGCATCAATTTCGGCGGGGTCGCTTCTTTCATTGTTGGCCAACCCCGTCATCCTTCCCCTCCTCAACAGCTACCGGAAGTACTACGGTCGCCGGATAACGGTATTTCTAGCTGTGACGTTCTATCCTGCGATGGTCTCGGCGCCTTCCTGCCCGCGGTTAGCTGCGCGTGCGTCCGCTTGGCTCGCAAGGCGCAGTTGATGACCTCCTCATGGCTGGAGCGTCGGCACGAATACGACGCAGTCCAGTTACAGAGACCTTCAACCCTTGGCCATCCGTTCGATTACGCAGAGAAAACCGCGCGTGGTGCTTCGCCGCGACCTTTGCTGCGATGGCCAATCCCAACCCGCTGCCCTGTCCGGTTGTATTTCCTGCGCGATAGAACCGGTCGAATACGCGCTCGAGGTCGGCCTCCGGTATGCCAGGTCCGTTGTCGACAACCTCCAGCGTCACTTCCATGTCGCTCGCGAAAATTCGCACATCGACCTGGCCGCCTCGCGGCGTGTACCGGATGGCATTGTCAACCAGATTTGTAACCATCGTCGTCAGCGAACTGTCGTCCCCAATGACGACAATTGGAACTTCCAACCCCGCAAGACCGGTGCAATCCAGGCCAAGGTCAATTCCTTTGTGTTCCGCCATCACCGATATGTCGCTGACCACCTGTGTCGCCACACGACGAAGGTCGGCATTTCCCGCGCGTGCCCTCGCCTCTGCATCCTCGCGCGCAAGGGTCAGGAGCTGCTGGACTAGATGAATGGCGCGATTCACCCTATCCTCCAGTTTGCGCAGCAGGTCCTCATCACGCAGTTGCGCGTGGTGCTGCCGAGCCACCTGAATCTGCAGCTTCAGCGCAGCCAGAGGAGTCCGAAGCTCATGTGCCGCGTCGGCAACGAAGACGCGCTGCGCATGTAGCGCCTTGTCCAGACGTACAAGCAGGTCGTTCAAAGCTTCGACTAGCGGCTCAATTTCCGTCGGTACAGAATGGGCCATACCGATGGGCGCCAACGTTTCAATCGAACGGGCTGCCAGGGACCTCGAGATGATAGTGACAGGTCGCAACGCCCGCTTAACGACCAGTAAGACCAGGGCGATTTCGAATGGTAGTACCGCGAGCAACGGCCAAAGCGTCCTTGATGCCTGTTTCAAGGCAGCCTCGTCACGGACAGACAGAGGTTGTCCGACCTGAATAAAACGGGAAGCCTGCTGTAGCCCGAAAACGCGATAGTGACGCTCGCGCACTTCGATAGACTGAAAACCCGCATGCAGGCGTGGCAGCTTTGCGCTCGGCACAGACTCGTAGGTTAGAACATTCGAGGTGTCCCAAATCTGGATGGCGACGCGGTCCTCGTGTAGTCCCTCCAATTCGCCTGACGCACTACTTGCTAGTTCCGTATCGGCCACCGACTGCGGCAGGGAAATGGCGACCGAGCGCAGTTCATAGTCAAACAGCTCGTTCGCCTCTTCGAGCGCGCTTCGAAAGATGCCATATCCCGCAAGACCGCTCATTGCGCCGAGCACTAGAATCAGGCCAACGAGCAGCTGTGTGCGCACCGACTTCATGCAGTGCCTGCTAACCGATATCCGATGCCTCGAATCGTCACAATCTGTTCGGCGCCGAGCTTCTTTCTGAGATTGTGGATGTGTACCTCGATGGTATTACTCTCCACCTCCTCGTTCCAGCCATACAGTTTCTCCTCCAGTTCCGATTTGCTATATACCTTGCCCGGCTCTTCGATAAGCGCGCGTAACAAACTGAATTCGCGGGCGACCAGTGCGACAGGCGCACCGCGAACCGTTACCTCGTGCGAAACCTCGTTCAGCGTGAGCGCACCGTGAATATATATGGGCCGCGATTGTCCGACGCGCCGCCGAAGCAGCGCTCGCACCCGCGCAGCAAGCTCGTTCAAATCGAACGGCTTGACGAGATAGTCATCTGCGCCGGCGTCAAGCCCGGCGATTCGGTCGGTCACCGCATCCTGCGCCGTCATGATTAGGACCGCGGCGCTGCCGCCGCCGGCCCGATACCCCCTAAGAACGGTCAGGCCGTCCTGTCTGGGCAGCCCCAAGTCCAGCAGGACCAGGTCATACACGTCATTTCCAAGCGCGAGTTCACCTTCTCGTCCGTCTTGCGCCCAGTCCACTGCATGACCAAGACCTCGCAATGCTTCGAGAACACTCTCGGCAATCATGGTGTCGTCTTCGACGAGTAGCAGGCGCATGCGTGGTCTCCTCAACGGCAGAGTGTGCGCTACGGAAGCTTAAGGCTTTATTACGCAGAGGTGTGGGCCACGCACCGATGCCGTACGCCGACATTCCAGTCGCAGGAGCTGGCAAAAAAGGGACCCGCTGGCGTCGAGACTGGGGCGCTAACGCTGTCAGCCATCGTCACGCGACTTCCGGCCAGGCCGGACGCCTACGCGTCAGTCTGGATTGGGCCCTTCCCGCTTGTTTTCGAGAACGGTCCCGTCCTGAGCGTCAACCCCAACCTCCTGAGTTGCGTGTCCCGTGCGAATATCGAAGGAATACCTCAGTCCAGTGCCACCAGGCTCGCGTTCCAGCTCTTCATCAACAATTTTCCCTGGATGCGCCTTCAGAGCGATAGAGCGTGCTTCCGCAAGTCCGACCTTGGCATGTTTCGCGAGTTGCTCGCCTGTGAACGCGTGCGCTCCGACACTTGCCACCAGTAGTCCGCACGTCAATCCAGTCGTGAAAAGTCTTTGCATCTCGTCCTCCATCGTGACGTTGGTGTACTGCGATGCTGCCAATTCGAGCTTAAGGCATGCTGATGGCACGTAACGATACGAGGGAACAAGGGCCCGGCGACCAATAGAATAACAATCCCTGTGGCTTGCATAATGTCGGCTTAAGCATCTGTACCTTAACCTGCATTTACCGTCCGTGAACAGGGCTGTTCGCAACGGAAAATCACTGTGGAGGTACCAATCATGAAATCATTTCAAGCAGTCGTTATAGTTGCCGTGCTGGCGACACCGCTGTCCTCTTTTGCTGAGCAGTCGAACGGGCCGGTCAGCCGGGCGCAAGTGCGCGCGGAAATCGTGCAGTTAGAAAAGGCGGGCTACAATCCGGCACAACGGGACGAAGCTCGCTATCCCGCTGACATTCAGGCAGCTGAAGCACGAGTCGCGGCTGAGAATTCCGCAGCCGAGGCCACTACGCAAGCAGTGGGCGGAGTGACAGGTGGTGCTGCGCAGTCCGGCCGACGCATTTCCACCCCGTTTGGTCCGAGTCCATTGTACGGACACCACTGATGTGGACCGGCTCGTCTTACGGTCTGCTGCGCGCACGCAGACTTTGACGACGAGCCGCGCCGGTTGTTCGACCGACGGTTCCAATCACCGCACGCCGAAATTGGTGCTTGTCCAGTGTGCAGATAAGATGCTCTGGCTGCGTTGACTAAAGACGCCGTCAATTGCTACGTCATGACGCTCGAATCATTGATTTTCTCCTGGTCGGCTCAAGCGCCTCTCACTAATCAGTCGATATAGGCTCCCCATTCTTCAACATGGACCGCGATGACGGCACGCATTGTGTTTCGGACGAGGTCATGCACCTGTCGCTTGAAAAGTCGCGAATACGAGAAAAGGGTAATCTCGGACCTCGGTCGCCATCGCAGGTCAAGCGGCAAAACAGATAGCGGCATCGAGGGCGTCTGCGGCGTCGCAACGGTCTTCTCAGGCACTGTGTCATCGTTTCGTCCGTCTTCCATACAGGCGGGCCACAAAGTCCGAGCTACGTCGAATCGTTCTCGACGGAGACCGGCATATCGGGCGCATTGACCGGTACAGACACAAGAGCGTTCAAACGGAGTAATTCATCGTTGCGGCCTCGCATTCCCAGTTTAGACTCTCGAAAATTAACCATGATTTGACAACGCTTATGCGCCCTATCAATGTGCTTCTATTGACTACTGCATCAGTCGCGCTGCTGATGTTTGTGCTGTGGCGGGTCGCGGCGGTGAAGGGCTGGCTTTAGAGTGTCGGCGAATCTGCCACTGCACGAGTTCCCGCCGCAGCTCATATGGTGGGTCGCCGTGTCGGCGAACCACGGCACTCATATGACCTGGAAAACGGCCATACATGCAGGTCGGCGACGGTGTCGCCACTGTCCTCAATAGCGTGCTGCTCGTTCTCCGCCATGCACTGCCCGTAATGCATGTTGAGCAGGATTGCGCCGGCATCTAGCTGCAAGCCGTAACACCAGTTTGCAATCACCAGCGCGAAGCCCGGGTGACAGCATCGTCAAAGACGAGGTTTTGTTTCCGTGAGCTGGCAGTGCTTCTCGAGCGGCGAACGATGGTCGATGGAAGCGCAGAATGTGGCTTCCATTTCGCCGTTGAAATCGGTTTGGTGGTCGGAAGACGCAGCGTCGTTTCAGAAGCGACGGCGTCGTGCATGAGAGTGCGTGGAAACTCTGGGTGTTAGGCGGCGTCATCGTCGGCACGCTTGCCGCGCGATAGCCGACCGGCGCTCTGCAAGAGCTAAGTCACGGGCTCGGGCGAACATCGCCTGGCGGGCGGCCCACCATTGCTGGGGGGCCGCTTGGCTGTGCAACACGCACGGAAATAAAACAACGCGAGTCGGACGAGCCGTTTTGCCCGGCAGGAATCCCGAAGCCACTCACTGCGCGCTGGAGGCAGCGGTATCGGATGCGCCTTTGGCTTGAGAGTCCTTCTGCGGCTTTCGAGTGGGCGGCATCGTCGCATGCGAACCCTTCGACATCGACGTCGCACCGCCAGTACCTCCCGAATTCGGCGCATTCATCCCTGGACCGCCCTGGCCAGCACCGTTCGCGCCGCCAACGCCTGCCCCGCCTGTTCCCACGCTGGTGCCGCCGCCCCCATTGCCGCCACCGCCACCACCACCGGCGCCCTGAGCGAACGCGCTGCTGACAGCCGCCAGCACCAAGGCTGAGCAAAGCACTGCTGTTTTTATCGTCTTCATGATTGCATCCTCGATAAAGCGGACGCCGGTTCTGCCTGCGCGGAAGCCGGCGTCCATGAGAACCGTCTTCAGATGTCGCTCGGCGGCAAGTCTTCTACGCTGCGGGTCGATGACCAGTACGGTTCGCGGTTGTAATACTGATGAACCGTGGTGCCCCAAGTGGTATCCGCCATTGACGGCCAGTGGTCCTTGTCAAAGCCCGGGTCGTCCTTGATGCGTTGAGCATCAATGCTGACTCGAAAACACTTCGCGTCGGTATCCATCGTGAGGGCGTTCCACGGTATCGCGTGCAGGTTCGTGCCCATGCCGAGGAAGCCGCCTTCGGACAGCACCGCGTATGCAATCCTGCCGCTGCGTACGTCAAGCATAATGTCGGAAATCTTGCCTACATCCTCCCCGTCCGACGAAATTACCTGCGTTCCGTCAAGCGTCGCGGCGGCCATTACCTCCGGCCCGGGCCCCTCTCCAATGCCGCTGCCTACAATTTCCGCGCCGCCAGTTCCCGAGGCGGTGCCTTGCGGGTCCAGTGTGCCCATGACGTCCTCCATGTGTAATCGTGCAGACGTTAATGCGCAACTCATATGCCCGCGGCGCGCGACTTCCCCGCCATTGGGTCGGTATTCTGTAGGACGAAACAGCGCGCATCGGCTATGAATATCCCTTGCGCCGCAGCACCTTTGGAACCGGATTCGAAGAGGAAGCGAGCAGCGACCGCGCATAGGTACGCGGCTTGCGAAATATGTTTGCTGCTATTCACACCATTTCGCATGATGTCGACTGTACTGCTCGTCGACGATGACTATCAGAACCGATGGGCGCTGCAACTGGCGCTGGAAAGTCGTGGACATCACGTCGTGCTGGCGGAGAACGGACGCGACGCACTCCCGAAAGCCGTTGCACATTTTCCAGAACTGGTGGTCACGGATTTGCACATGCCGGAGATGGACGGCAGGGAGCTTTGCCGACGTCTGAAATGCATGCCTTCGTTTGCCGACGTACCGGTAATCCTGCTGTCGGCTATGCCCGAGCCCGTCGATGAAATTTGCTACTGGACTGCTTTTCTGCGAAAGCCCGCCTCAATGGAGGTGTTGCTCGACACGGTCGATACGTTCATCGCTGCACGCCTGACATACGCGCGGGCGCCACGCGTCTCGGAACACCACGCCGGGGGGCGTCGGCAAGCCATCGATTCTCGTTGCTGGCCCTAAACGAACGATGGTGGAGCGGGGACGCACGACTGTCCGGACATCTTCTGTTGCAGGTGAAGTTCACACGACGGCGACTGCCGGCGCCCCTCGCTTACGCAACCGCCGCCATCGCATCAACGATGCGGTCAAGGAGCGAAACGGGGCGCTCCCGGGGCCCTATGAATCGTTCCGGTGACGTTGCGCGGTGTTCTCCGTAATGTCAGCTATAGTTGTAGTCGGATTGAGGTTCGCTGACAGAATCGGCTCACCGTAAAGCAGGGCCGGCCTCATGTCTTCCAGTTTCCTGATTCGCGTCAACTATGGACAGTGACCGCACGCTCGGCGATAGCGACGAGCTCGCCCGGCGTCACCCGCGGGCACCAGACCACGCAGCCGAAAACGCGGCCCTCGTTGCTCTTGCGCAGGCCCAGGCGGCCTCGCGCGGGGACCTGCTGCAAGCCATTGCAGACGCTGCAATGTCATTGTGCTCTGCGGGGAGTGCCGGTATCAGCCTTATCGAGCACCGCGGCAGCGAGCGTTTCTTTCGATGGCTTGCCGTATCGGGGCTATGTGCTGACCTTCGAGGGAAGACGACCGCCTGGGACGAATGCCCATGCGCGGTGGCGTTGCTGACAGGTAAGCCTCGATTTTTTGTTGACCCGCAAGCGCAGTTTCCATGTCTGGCATTTCCAGGGTTAAAGGTCCCGGAAGGCATCGTTGTGCCCGTCGGCGTCGCCGGACGCGACCTTGGCGCGATATGGGTCATGTCACACACGGACGATTGCAGATTCGACCTCGAGGACGTAAGGCTACTGTCTAACCTCGCCCTGTTTGCTGCGTCGTCGCTCACCATCGTAAATGCCCGCGATGCAAGTGAGGAAAGCGACCGCCGACATAACGAGTTCATCGCGATGTTGGGGCACGAACTGCGAAATCCGATGGCCCCTATCGACAGTGCTATCGGTGCGGCCCAGCGCCTATGTGCTGATAATCAGCGAGCGGTTGAAGTTCTTGATATCGCGCAACGACAGATGCGACATCTAAGAACGCTTGTTGACGACCTGCTCGACGCCGCGCGGCTTCAGCATGGCAAGCTGGCTATCAGGCTTAGCGATACCTCGTTCAACGACATTGCTTTCGATGCGATGGCCGCAATCAGGCACCACGTCGAAGCGCGAAAGCACACCCTCACCGTCATCGGCCTACATGAACCGGTTTATGTCCGGGCAGACCACGTCCGGCTCAGCCAGGTGCTCGGCAACCTGTTGTCCAATGCAGCGAAGTACACGCCGGTCGGGGGCAATCTCGAACTTCGTGTTGGCGTAGAACAGAGCGGTTCGACCGACGAGATATCGGGCTGGGTGGTCATCGTCATCAGCGACAACGGCATTGGCATCGATAGCGCGGCGCAACCGGAAGTTTTTGACCTCTTCGCCCAGTGTGCCCAGTCGGAGACCCGGAGCCAGGGTGGCTTGGGAATCGGGCTTGCGGTAGCCAAACGGATGGTCGAACTGCACGGAGGAACCATCGCGCTAGAAAGCGACGGGCTGGGACTTGGCACGACAGTGACGCTTCGCTTGCCGATACTGAGAAAGCCGGGCGCCATGGACCTGACAGGCGCAGTCCAGCGCACTGAAGAAGTCCGGCCGGCGCGCCTGCTGCTAGTCGACGACAATCGCGACGCCCTTGAGGCGCTGGCCCTTCTGCTCAAGGTAGAAGGACATGACGTTACCACGTCCGATAACGGCGTTGACGCACTTCGGCTGATGTCCGACCGCAAACCCGAGGTCGCGATAATCGATGTCGGCATGCCTGGGATGGATGGCTTTGAAGTCGCCCAGCACGTGCGCCTCGACGCAACGCTGAACGAAGTACTGCTGGTCGCGCTGACCGGGTACGCGTCCGAATCCGACAAATCCAGGGCGCTTGCGGCCGGCTTCGACTATCACCTTACCAAGCCACTTTCGCTGGACAAGCTTGAACATATCCTTTCGAACCGTGCTGGCGGAAGGCTGCGCGGTATCGTATGACCGTCTTTGCGCAACGGCGTAATGCTCGGTCCAGGCTGACGCTATGGCTATCGGCGACTTGCTGCATACGAACGTGCTGCAGGTGCCGGTACTCTGCGCTGCCCCTGGCAGCCCCAAAACCAAAAAGAGTTCCATCCAGCATGTGGCTTTATGTCCAAGTGACTCTTTGTGAGTGGAAGATGTTTAAAGACATATGTAGCGAACAGGGTTTTAACTTTTGACGGGACGGCTACTTTAGATTGCCGAACATTGTCCCGAGCGTGCGGCGCGACTGAGATGCAGGGCCACTGGCGGCCTATCTGTGCAAGTCGACGAGCATTTGAAGCAGCGCTCGGCCGGCAAATACGCGCAGCCGATTCACAATCAGGCGAAAAACAAGCGGGCTCTGCCAAGGCCCTCTTACAGGCAGCCTCAGCTTCCTGCGACCCGTCCAGCACCTGAGTGGGCAAGCCGGGCTCAGCGCGTCGCGGGCAAGGCGTAGCCATCTTAGCCTGACTTACCGCGCAGAAACGCTATCACTGACGTGTGGCACCACTGGACATGTGGCATGCCTTCCGGAACTCGCCATCGAGTAGCACCCGTCGTGCGCCTATGTGCCGCACAGTACATCCGCATGTCGACCGACCATCAGGAATACTCCCCGGTTTTTCAGCGGCAGGCTATCGCCGAGTACGCACGCGCACACAACATCCGCGTCGTCACCGATTACGAGGACGCTGGTATCAGCGGGCTGACTTTCCGCCAGCGACCCGCGCTCGTGCAGCTTCTGCTCGACGTTGAGAACCCAAACGCAATTTCAGCAAGGTGCTTGTGTTCGACGTTAGCCGCTGGGGACGCTTCCAGGATGTCGACGAGGCGGCGTTCTATGAATACGCGTGCAGGCGCGCGGGTGTCGACGTCATTTATGTGGCCGAGTCTTTCGCAAATGACGGCAGTCCGGCGACGTCCGTCATCAAGGCGCTGAAGCGGGCGATGGCCGCGGAATTCAGCCGGGAGATGTCCCGCAAGGTCTTCCTCGGGGAGTGTCTTAACGCTCAACGCGGATTTCATGCCGGTGGGCCGCCGGGCTACGGACTGTAACGCATCCTTCTTGACGCCAGGCGTGAACATAGACGTCCCCTTGCGAAGTACGAGTACAAGAGCGTGCAAACCGACCGGGTCGTCATCGCACCTGCGTCGGCAACTGAGGCGTCGCTCGTCAGGAAGATTTTCGAATGGTATGCAACGCAACCGGTGACCGGGGCGGCCATCGCTCGGCGGCTCAATGAGTTTGGCCGGCGCAACCGTCACGGTCGCCCCTGGCAGGCACAGAACATCCGCCGGATACTTCGGAGTGAGGCGTATATCGGCACCAACGTCTACAGCCGGACCTCGTCGAAACTTGACGGCAGGTGGGAGCAGGTTCCGGCACACGACTAGATACGCGTCGAGGATGCGTTCGAACCGGTGGTTGACAGGCATGTCTTCGCTGCAGTCCAGAAACGAATGGATTCGGCCCGGCGCAAACCCACGCGCGAAGAGATTCTTGAGGGCCTCACAAGGTCATCAGGCGGGCCGGCGACCTCAATCAAGCCACGCTGAGACGTTATCGCAGTGCGCCGTCCGTTGAGCAGGTCATGCGGGAGTTCGGCAGTCTCTACGACGCGTATGACGCAGTCGGGTACGTGCCGAAGCTGGCCCGCGAGCGCTCTGCGAATCGGCATGCAGAGAGAAAAATTGAACAACCGGTCGCGCAGGTCGCCATTCAGACGTTGCAGTCCCGCAGCCACGAAGTCCGGTACGAAAGCACACCAGCACATTTTGCGTCGATAACTGGCTCAGACTGAGCCTCGTCGTTCGCAGTCCGCGGCTCATTGGTGGCCACCTGCCTTACTGGGTCGCGCGTTGGCCGGACAGCTTCCCTATCGACTTCCTGGTCTATGGCCGCATTGCGCGGGCAGGCACAAAGCTGGTCGACTTCCATATCTTCCCGCGAGGAAGTCTGGTGCCTGGAGCATTCACCGTTGTCTGCCGCCACGGACAGTCACATTTCGGCATGTACCAACGGCCCGACCTGCGCTCACTGCTGGTTATCGCCGAGAGCGTTCCCCTAGCAACAACGCCAGTTGATGGCACGACCAGGAACGGAGAATGAAGCCGGCACACGGTGGTGCACGAAGTGTCGGGGTGCAGATTGTCGTCGGCATTGTCGCTGGCATCGCGCTGGGTTTCATCGCGCCGAAGCTCGCGGTGGACATGAAGGTGCTTGGCGACATCTTCCTGCGGCTCATAAAGATGATTGTTGCGCCTCTTGTGTTTCTGAACGTCGTCCTGGGTATCGCGGCAGCCGGCGACCTGAAAAACGTCGGCCGGAGTGGACTGCGCGCGCTCATCTATTTTGAAGTCGTGTCGACCATCGCACTTGCCATCAGCATGGTAGGTGCCAATCTGTCAGGCGTTGGTGCGGGCATGCATCTCACGCAGAGTCCAGAGGCAGCGGCTGCCGCACATGCTCAATACGGGAAGGCCGGAGCAACCTCCGTCGAGCACTTTCTGCTCACACTATTTCCGGACAACTTTGTGGGCGCTTTCGCCAATGGCTCGCTGCTGCAGGTTCTGGTGATTTCAATTGGCTTTGGGGCTGCCGTTCTGATGCTGAAGAAGGAACCGCGCGTAAGCGTGGAAGGCGCGCTGACACGCATGTCCGACTGCTTCTTCAAGTTCGTCGACGTCATCATGAAGTTTGCGCCGCTAGGTGCATTCGGTTCGATTGCTTTCGCGATTGGTAGCAGCGGGATGAGCGCTGTGATTTCTCTCGGCTAAGGCGTTCACGCACGCGGCGATATGGGCGAAGACGGTACGACGAGCTGGAAGTCACGGCGTTTGCGCGCTCGCCCGACCGGGTATACCCCTTGCGCGCTTGAGTGCATATCAGTTGATGACGAATGGAGGAACCGCATGCCACAAGTCATCGTTGCGCTGTTCGGCTCATATCATGACGGCGTCGAGGCGCTTCGCGCGCTGGAGGCATTGGGGTTAAGCTTGGACCGTGGACTTTTATACGAGGCAGGAAAACGTGCCCCGGCGACGCCTGTTCCTGTCAACACGCCAGTGCGGGATTGGCGCCTCCACGAGTTCGCGGTGTATGCCGCACATGGCGAGCGTCCGTGCGCAAGCGCGAACCGATACGACCCGGAGACGGAAAATTTGGGCCCCAGCCCCGACACTGCGTCTCCGGTGGGCGTCGACACAGCCTCGCGCAACCTTCTGGTTATTGAGGACACAACTGGCCTGAGACCTGCCACCGCTTGCGAGGCGCTTTACGACTATGGCGCCCTCGCGGTAAAGGACGCGGCCGGCCACTGGCGCTTCTCACCCACGGGAAGGTCTGCCGCAGCCAGGAATCGTGATTTGATTCGCGACGGCAAGTTTTGCGACGCCGTGATGGGAGGTGCCTGGCTAACCGAGCGAATGCGGCGAACCGCGGTAACGCACGCAGCCGTTGCAGAGTCGCACCGTTCATCGGTGATGCGGGCACACCATGCGACAGTGTGCCCGGCTTCTAAGTTGCGGCGGGACCTGCTGATTGCTGAAATACTGGTCGCCTTTAGCGAAACCGCGAGGCGCGATAAACGATAAATTGAGAACGCTCAGCACGGCGAGCAGATAACCGCGCCAAAACAGCGCCATGATAAGCGAGCCGACTATCCCGCCTCGGAGGTGCAAGCCGAGTGCCCCGCACCCCCGATGCTGCCAAAACCGTCGCGCAAATCCACTTACGATGTACGTCTACGCGGAGCCGCACCGTGACGCCGTTTGCGCTATCCAAATCTCCCGGGAACGCGTGTTGCGTCAACATTGCGCGGGCGAAGCTTCGGATTTCTTAGTTGTTGAGACCGCGCTTGAACAGCCTTCAACCTGGGAGCCGCAATCATGCAGATTCTTGCCACTCAAACCGGCCTGCCTCGCGTGTCATGGGGTGCCATTTTCGCCGGCGTAATTCTGTCACTCATTGTCTATCTGGTCCTTAGCGTGCTGGGGACGGCTATCGGCGCAACACTCCTGTCTCCGCTGTCGCAGCCTGACCCGATGCGGGCATTCGGCTTTGGCTCAGGCGTCTGGATGATTGTGACTACGGTCGTTGCCGTCTTTACCGGCTCCTATCTGGCCGGCCGATGTGCGCCCGTTCTTGGATGGTTGCATGGCCTGCTCGCGTGGGCAGTCATGATTCTTTTCGTCGTGTACGGCATGGCGTCCCTCCTCGGAGGTGCGGTGAGCGTTGCGGGCAACGTCGCCACGGCGGGCGCGGCTGTAGGGGCCGCGCAGAGCCAGACGCCCGGCGGCAACCCGGTGGTCGACTCGGTCAAACAACAGGTCCAGAGCGTGGCCGCGTCCGCAGCCTCGGTAGCTTCGGGCCCGCAAGCCGAGCAGAACGCACGCCAGGCGGCGGACACCGCTGCCCGCGCCGTCGCTCGCGCGACGTGGTTTTCGTTTGCCGCGCTTGTAGTGGGCGCAATCATCGCTCTGGGGTCCGGCAGTCTCGGCTTTCGCCATCAACCCCTTTACGAGGAAGGAGGCGGCTCGGCGAGCGACGACGCAGTACGCGCCGCACGCGGAAGTGGCGGCACACGTACTAACAGTCCTGCCCGTTGACGCCTAAACGGCTGGCGTTCGGTTTTGCGCGAGGAACTTGCTTCTGTTGAGCGTCGCCCGGTCGACCGTCCGGCGCCCCCGTCGACCTCAAGGAGATTGTGTCGAAGTCCGCGAGACCAGCGAGCGGCCAGTCGTTTCGAAAAGTTCGCGAGTGGTCCAGGAGGCCGAGCGACAACGTTTCGCGGGAAGAACAGATTCGTGTGTGCGCCTATGAGTTCTGGGAAAAAGACGGTAGCTCCGACGGACGCGCGGACGAATATTGGGAACAGGGCAAGGCCCAGATAGACGAAGAAGAAGATTCGGGCGAAAACGGAACTGAGCCAAAGAGTCGGCTGCCTAGGTGACGGAAAACGGACGCTGAAGAGAAGCCCCGCCGTGGACCGCCCAGCGGAGCCATAACTCTTGCAGGCTAACTGTTCGACGCCGCGATGCACGCGGCGCGTCCTTCCGTTCCCGCCGTGCGCCGCCCCCACGACGTGCCCGACGCTGTCCGGTTGCGTCGCGCTACCGCATGACGCTGCTGGCCAGCCCGCGAGCTTGCATCGGGCACCGCATGCGATGCGCGAACAACGGTCGTCGTTGGAGGCGCGTTGCGCGCCCAGAAGCATCAACATTTCAGGAGCAGGCCATGACAACCCTTGACCCCAAAATGCAGTCCCAGACGGGAGGCACAGGTGCGAACATAGTTGGTGGCGGAATCGGCGATGGGCCGGGGCCGGATGTGATGGCCGCCTCAACCCTGGATGGCACCAAGGTGATGTCGTCTGATGGAGAACACATCGGGAAATATCCGACATCATGCTCGACGTGCGCAGCGGTCGCGTCGCATACGCGGTCCTCGCCGAGGGCGGGTTTCTCGGCAGGGGCAGCACGCGGCACGCGATTCCGTGGAGCGCGCTGACACTGGGCACTGACGAAAAGTGCTTCTTCGTCGACATAACAGCCGAACAAATCAGGAACGAGCCGTTTCGACAAAGACCACTGGCCATCCATGGCGCACGCACAATGGGACGCCGCGGTCCATCAGTACTACAACCGGAACCCGTACGGGTCTGCTCTTCGCGCTGCTCGCGAAGGAGACGCGACTGACATCTAAAAGTTCTGTCCCCGGCAGGCGGCATACGAGAAGCGGCCGCGCCTCTCGGATAGCCCCACACGCAGCACCCGTACATCGGGTGGCTGCTTCCCTCGCGGAGGAAACCATGACGAATCATCGAAAAATGCAGACACGCGACGCGGACCGCGCGTCGCCGAATAGAAGCGGTCCGGCGACGCCCTGAACTCGCCCGCGCCAGAAGGCACTGCACCCGTCCTGCAGTCGGAGGATGACGACGCATTGGCCGACGAAGACGCGCCGGGACGAAGCGTTGCGCTGAAAAAGCTGACCTGTCCCGGAAGGGGCGCCGCGAGTGGAGATAGTCGATGGACGACCGATTTGACAGACGTGAGTTGCTGCTTCACCTCGGGGACATGCTCGAAGCTTTGAGCTGTCTGGCCCGGACAGGTGCGCCCGACACGCCGGTGGTGCAGCTTGCAAAGGAACAAGATTTGTTTCGGGACTTCTGGTTCCTCCGGGCCCTTGCCCCGAAGATGACGGTGGCCGAATTCAGCGCACGCGTCGCCAGCGCGTTCTTCCCGTGGCCAAAGGAACTGCTCGATACGGAGCTCAACCACAACGCTCTGGCGTCAACCATTCAGCACGACCTGTTTGATGGCAACCCGGACGGCTGGAAGACATATGTCGCCCATATGCAGAAGAAGGTGAGATGGTTCGGGACCGGACTTCACGAGATGAGAAAAAATGTCGCGGTCGAAGTGACTCCAGTCGGGGGCGCGCCGTCCGCCGGGCAGAATGCGCCCGGAGAGCGGAAGGGTTGGCCCTGGCCCGAGCCAAAGACGACGAACTGACGGTTGCAGGTCTTGGCATCCATACCGGATTCAAGGTCCCCGGCGCGGCCGGGCCCAGTGTCCCAAACGCCGAGGCTCCCGTGAAAAAGACGGCGACAACTTGCGAGTCGGCCGCCTGACGAAGCCCTTGACGCCGGGGCGCAATGCGCTCGCGAGCCCCAAAGGCACGCGGTTAATGGTGACGCGTCGTCCGGTCCTTCGCCGCTTCCCTGGCGTCACCGACGTCCTTCCTGGCTTCTCCCGCGGCCTGCTGCACATCACCTTTCAGTTCCCGGGACGGTCTGCCGGTGACCTTGCCCATTGCCTCATTAACCTTGCCCCTCATCTTTTGAGCAACGCCTTTGACCTGGTCCTTGTTCATGATGCATTCCTCCGAATATGCGACCGATGTCGCGTTAATCAGTTGCGACACAATCAGTATAGGAAAAGCGCTTCGTTCGTGAACGAGGCGACAGGCGAGATTCCAGGCTTTGCGAATGGGAAATCGCGCGGACGAAAGAAACGTTAGCCTGCCCGAGCAGGTCGGCGGTTAGAGCGCGCTCGCGACATGCATCGTGCGGACGCCGGATGGCCGTCGCAATATGACGCTTTCGGCGCGCTGGATGGATGCGAGAGTCGCCAGGCCTGACCTCGCGACCGGCGCGCCGTTCGTGGCATCACGACGAGTACTGCGGACCGGGGTCCGCTTGGCCAGCATTCCTCCACTGTTTTGCCGACGCAAACAGCAGTGAACTCGTCCGACGGGTGGCTAAATCGGGTTTGACGCTGCGCTCCCCGGAGCCGCTTACAGCGCGCCCACCGTAAGCCTCGTCCTATTATGTCTGCCCGAGGGTAGCCGAGCTTCCCAGGGCGCAAGGTTGATTTGATTTCTAAGCGAACTACCATGTGGCTGTGGCTTACGCAAACCGCAGAGCCCTCACTAGCGCATTCCTCATTGCGTTTTCGTATAACCCGCATATAAGTAAGCCAGCTGGTTGCGCTCAACAGTAGTCGGGCGAAGCCGAACTGGTGATAGCGGCCCGAGTGCCTTGCTATGCTGGCTTGGCGCCGACATGAAGACTATGGGTAACACATTCCGAGGTGACCTATGGCGGCGATACAGCACGTTTTCGTTCTGATGCTCGAGAATCGTTCTTACGACAGCGTGTTTGGATGGTCCAACCTGACGGGCGTCTCACCTGGAGGTGAGACCACAACCGCCAACGGACTGCCCGCTACGCCCATAGTCAATTTCGGACGAACCGGGACGGCTTATCGGCTAGGCAAGGGTGCGCCCTATGCGCTTGGCTTCGACCCCGGACACGAGTTTACCGACGCCTGTGTCCAGCTGTGCGGGCTACAGGTCGCCAGTGCAGATACCGTGCGTAATGACTCCCTCGTTTTCGGCCCGAACGGCTATCCACCATTTGCGACGGACACTTCGACGATGGGTTTTGCCGCGACGTACGAGGACCATTCCGACGCGGTAGCCGACGCTTTTAACGCCTTCACACCGGACCAACTCCCGGTACTGAACTTCCTGGCCCGCCAGTACGGCGTGTGCGATAACTGGTTCGCATCGATGCCGGGACCAACGTGGCCGAATCGTTTCTTTGCCGTGGCTGGCACCTCGTCCGGGCTCGACCATTCTCCGAGTGATGCGCAAGTTGTGGAAGCGGTGTTCTTCAACGCACCGCTTTTCACTTTTCCGAACGGCACGGTTTTCTCAAAGCTTCAGGAGTCGGACTGGCTTATCGTGCAAGGCGACGTTGCACAGACGCGCGGTATTCACGGGATGCAAAATCTGCTCAGTCGTTTCGTTCGAATGGATACGCTGCTTTCCCGGCTTGCTGATAATTCATTGACCGAGAAATTTATCTTTATCGAGCCAACGTACGATGCGAAGAATGACTTCAGAAACGGCAATTCGATGCATCCGGCCGGCGACGTTCGAAACGGGGAAGCGTTGGTCAAGCAAGTGTACGACGCTATAAGTGGTTCTAACCTTTGGTCCAGCAGCGTGCTGCTCATAGTCTTCGATGAGCATGGTGGCTTCTTTGACCATGTGACGCCTCCAGATGCTGCGCCGCCGGGCTCCGCCGAAAATGCCCGCCTGAAAACTCACAACTTCGCGTTTGACAGGCTCGGCGTACGCGTGCCGGCCATCGTTGTCTCTCCTTTCGTTCCCGCTGGCACCATCGACCATTCGGTGTACGACCACAGCTCGATTCTGAAAACAACAGATACGCTGCTTGGGCTCAATGGAGTGCTCAACCTGACGGCGCGCGTGCGCGCAGCGGACAACTTCGCGAAGATGTTGAGCCTTTCTACGCCTCGTGCCGATATCCCGCAATGCCCGTCACCCGTCGCTGCGAGCGGTGACCCGAGACCCACCAGCGAAGGCGCTCCGCGGTCGAAGGACCCTTTTTTGCCGCTATATGCACATCGCTAGAACCGGCGGCTCACACTAGGACATCCGGCCACCGACAAGCGACCATCGTAGTGAGCTCAGGCGACCGCCTCCTTCTGGCGACTCCGAGTGGCAACTTCAACCGCGGACTGGCGGGAAAGACGCACATGCCGCGACAGCAGAATGCGAGTAGGTTGAAGGGCAATCGCGAGGGGCTCGGTGCACGAAGGGCCCCGCCGTTTGATGATGTCGACGTAGCGAATTCGCAGCGAGTTCCACAGCATTCTTCGAGGCAACTTCCCAGGAGTTCGGGCTGGTGCCGATAATCTCACTGACGCTGTAAACGCTGCATTCAGTGTCCTGCGTGGCCATGATTTCCACTCCTCTTGGTTAGGAGGCGCGATTCCCGCACCTTGGTCATTTCATCATAGGCCCCGACGTGCCAACCGTAGTCGCTCCCCGCGGAGCCGCGCGTCTCGGCTGGTTAGCGGCCGGTGGAGATTTTTCGGATGTTGTGCGCCGGCCACCTATCTCGCAGGCGTTCGTTCCTAACGAAGGCCGGCGCTCAATGCTAGTGGAGCGATTGGCTTCGTTCCGAGCGCTGTACAGCCAACTATCCCCACTTTTCCCGACGTGATGTTGCCAAGGACGTAGCCGAAACTCTTCGCTCGAGTCGGCATTACCCTTCAAATCTCTACCTGCGCTCCCAGTTCGATGACCCGATTGGGCGGAATCTTGAAGTAATCAGCCGCGTCGCGAGCGTTGCGAGACATCGCGGAATACAAGGCCTCCCGCCATAGCGCCATGCCGGATTTCGGCGTGGCGAGGACTGTCTGGCGGGCGATAAAGAAGGAGGTTTGCATCGGGTCAATCGAGAGTCCAGCATGCCGACCTTCTTGCAAAGCGCGCGGTATGTCGCGCTCATCCGAGAACCCGTAGTAGACGTTGACTTGATAGCAGTGGTGTCCAAGCGGGACCACCTTGATGCGTTCCCTATCCGGAACTCTGGGGATGTCGGTGGCGTACACGGTCAAAAATATCGTTCGTTCATGTAGCACCTGGTTATGCAGTAGGTTATGCAATAGCGCATGGGGTACGCCGTCACCTTCCGCACGGAAGAAGACGGCCGTACCAGGCACGCGTAGCGGTGGATTGATGAAGAGCGACCGGAGGAAGTCGTCGAGAGGGATGAGTTGGCGTTGCAGGCTTTGGAATACCAGTTCGCGCCCCCTTCGCCAGGTCAGCATGAGCATGACCATCAGCGCACTGATTGTTAGTGTAAACCAGCCGCCGCTAATGATTTTCAAACTCGTGGAAGAGAACAAAGCGACGTCAATCGTCAAAAAGAATCCGGTCGCTGCGACCGACAGCAACAGCGGAAATTTCCAGCCGAAACGGACAACGAAGAACGTCAGCAGCGTCGTCGTCAACATCGTAGCGGTCGCAGCAATGCCATAGGCCGAAGCCAAATTGGAAGACGAGCCGAATCCCACAACGGCCAATATGACAGCCGTGAGCTGGAGCCAATTGACGAGTGGGATGTAGATTTGCCCCTTTTGACTTTCGGAGGTCTGGAGGATACGCATACGGGGCAGGAAGCCCAGCGCAATAGCTTGCTGAGTCACTGAAAATGCACCGGAGATTGTCGCCTGCGATGCGATAACCGTCGCCATCGTCGAGAGCACTACGAGCGGATAGACGCTCCAAGGGCCAAGTTGCAGAAAGAAAGGATTCGAAACCGCTGCCGGATTCGATAACAACAAAGCGCCTTGCCCGAGGTAATTGAGTGCCAGCGCGGGAGCGACGATAGAGAACCAGGCCAAGCGAACTGTCTTCTTGCCAAAATGGCCCATATCAGCATACAGCGCTTCCGCACCGGTGAGCGCCAGGACAACCGCACCGAGGGCGACGAAGGCCAACCACCCGTTGTGGATGAGAAAGCCGAGGGCGTGGAGCGGATTGAAGGCAATCAGAATGACCGGGTTCTTAGCGATATTAGCAACGCCCATCGCAGCAAGCGCAATGAACCAGACCAGCACAATCGGGCCGAACCATTTTCCGATACCGGCTGTGCCCCTGCGCTGCAACAAGTACAGTGCAACCAGAACGGCCAATGTCACAGGGATAACATACGGCTTAAGAGCAGGCGCGGCCACTTCCAACCCTTCAATGGCCGACAAGACTGAAATGGCTGGCGTAATCACACCGTCGCCGAAAAATAGCCCTGCGCCGACCATGCCAAGGAGCATCACCGGATAGTACCAACGGGATTTCTGAGTGACCGACGATAGCGCTAACGCGGTCATCGCCATAATGCCGCCTTCCCCTCGGTTGTCCGCCCGCAAAACAAGAGTTACATACTTGAGCGAAATCACGATTATTAGGCCCCATAAAATCAGCGAGACCACCCCCAGCACATTGACAGGGACTGGCGAAAGACCGTGATGTTTCGCGAATACCTCCTTCATTGTGTAAAGCGGACTGGTTCCAATGTCGCCGTACACAATTCCAATGGCAGCCAGCGTCAGCGCAGCAATGCTATTTTTATTGGAGTCTGAAGTCACAACGCCGCCTCATTGTTGAGCCTCAAAGCATGTAACTGCGGAGCAAACTGCTGCTCCAGCCCACTACAACTTCTGCAACCGTCGCATCGCATCCGACCGTAACCGACCTACAAGCCATTGCAGACACTGCCACGTCGCTGTGCTCTACGGATTCCGATATTAACTTCTCGTCGTCTTGGGCTGACTACATCGGATGGCACAGAACGCGTCGGCCATAACAATTGAATTGTTAACGTCAGTCCGGAATCAAGTCGCCGAGGCAGCAGGATGATGGCCCGCCCATTTCCCAGTTGCCACGCATCGGCGGTCACGGCGACTCAGTGCAGCCACGCGATTCCGGCCGCGCCCACAGCGGGCAGGCCCAACAGAGGAAAGCAGCGACGCATGCGGTGAAGAGGATTCCGCCTTGACCGTGCCCGCGCATGAATGGGTTCAACCCGCCATACCAGGCCTCTACAAAGACAATGACGAAGGCAACCACAGTTGTTAGGATTCTTGCCCGCCGGGAGCCAAAGACGGTCGCCTCTCGCGGAAGCTTCGTCCGCATGAACAGGTAAACGGCAAGTGCCGCAAGCAGCCCCTCCATGGTCCAGAACGCCTGGTCCCTTCCTCTGATGAGATAGTCGACTCCATCGTACCAACCGATGAACAATGTAATCGCGAAGGCGCCGATTGCAGCCAAACCAATGATGACGTGAGCTTTCACAGGGCTGTCTCCATTCTGTTCAAGGCAGAACAACGTCCCGGCGAGTATATCTCGCGCAGTGAATGACTGGGAGTCCGGGCGGAGCCAGCATGTGTCGACCGCTATCGACAATGGTGAGGTCAGACAAGCACTTCTTTCCGATGACTCCGAGTGGCAACTTCAACCGCGGACTGGCGGGAAAGACGCGCATGCCGCGACAGCAGAACGGGAGTAGGTTGAAGCGCAATCGCGAGGGGCTCCGTGCACGACGGGCCGCGCCGTTTGACAATGTCGAGACCGTTAGACCCTCGGAAGATGGCTTGAGCGCCAGCCGCAACAGCGCTGGTGATGCGTCTTGTGCGGCGACGGGCGGTCGCACCATGATGAAAAGCGTCTTTGATGACTGCGCGGCCAGATGCAGACGCCGCAACGATGAAGCTTGCGCATACTGGGTCCAAAAAACGAGCGCCCCGCAACTCCCTGCCCGCAATATCTGCTCTACCGACCAGAGCGCGTCCGCAGTCTTCGGTGCCTTGACGCGAAGCATCTGTTCGAGCGTCAGGCCGATGTAGCTGAGCCCGAGACCGTCGGGTGTATGCGGCGGCTGTACGAATGCGACGGGTCGCCTGCCTGTCGCGCTCAGCGCAGGACGCAACAGCCGGGCCTCGCCGACGCCAGGGTGCTGTACGAGCAGGTCCACCAGCGCGCCCACCGGCCAACCACCGCCCGGCAGTTCCGCCGACAACGCCGGGTAGCCGGTCTCAACTACGCGACCGCGGCCATGCGCGAGCTGAGACGCCCGCCAAAGGGACGGATGTATCGCTTTGGAGACGGCGCGACAGTGGTCATTTGCGAAAAACACCTGTATGGATGTACAGTACTCTACAGTCAAAACGTTGAATGTGAACTGTCGTTTCTTCAGCTCGTCAGCAGACCCAACGGGTCAGGCGCGAGGTGCGGAGTCGCAGGCTTTTTGGAGGAGGTGCAAGATGAGAGCGGATAATTGGGTTCGGGAGGCCCAGCGAGAATCGAGGCTCGTCGATGCGCTGTTTAAAGCGCGCAATGTGATTTCCATGCACAACGGCATAACCGTGCGGTGCGACGGCGAGGAATGGGCGCTGGACTTCGGCCAGGAGCTGGAGGCGATTGACGCAGCTTTGAAAACGGCAGGAATCGATGTCGCACGGTTCCGGCAGTAAGACGATGCCGCATGCAGGGGTCAAGTGATGCAAGCGGATGAGTTGCGCGGATACTCGCTGTGGGGACATGCGATAGAACAGGGAGAAGTTCGTCCCTCCCCGCGATGTGGGGCGAGCGGCACAATCACGCGCGGTAGCGACGCGCGATTGAAGACTGTTCAGCCGACGAGCCGACGATAAGCGCTTAGATGTCGGACGAGGCCTTGCTCGTCCGACGCAGAGTACGCGGTCGTACTCTGTGCGCATTTCGCTCCGCTCGAAGAGGCCGGCCTTGAACATCTTTTCCATTTCCTGAACGAGCTTAGTCGGGCCAGGCTGCGTCACGTTTCCGGAAGAGCCTGATGCATCGAGTACGCCAACTATTCTTCTGACCCGTCATCTAAGCCGTTCACCGCGTCCGGGGCTATGCCGAGCATGCGAAGCGTGTCTTGTATGACGTCGACCTCCGCCTGCATGCGCTCCATAGAGCCAACCGGAAGGTCCTCTGGCATCATCTTCCCTTGCGCCTTCCGAATAGTATCGACGGTCACGCAGAATGCGAAGGCCGCTAGATAATCGTTGTCCTCCACGTCGTCTTCTCTCTGTCAATAGCTACAACAAGCTAGATATCGACCGAATTTCATCTTTCTTGATGGCCCTGAAACGTCTACTCGGAAAGGTTCGACAATCCCCCGTTCGTCGCGCAACAGCCGATTGATTTCGGTTAGGAGCTCGAGACGATTGACGCAGCTTTGAAGACGGCCGAAATCGACGCCGCGCGCTTACGCGAGAAACAATCAAGCACATACAGGTCAAGCAAAACAGCACCGCGGATACGCACTTTGGGGACATGCAATAACGCAGCGCGAGGGCATCCGTCGCGCCGCGCAGTTCGCAGCGAGAGGCACAATCCCGCGCGACAAAGAGTTCGTTGCGGGTAAGGAGCGCTCGGCTATTTGGCGCCGCGCGGGACGCCGGAAGAAGGTGGACCCGAATGGACCCGCGCCTGGATTGACAGCCACGGATAGCGCGAGCAAGACCGATTTAACCGACGAGCCGTCGATATGCGCTGAGATGCCGGACAAGGCCTTGCTTGTCGCCGCGAATCTCGCTCAACCTGGCGAGGTTGAAATGAGCGTCAGCATGCGTCGGGTCAAGGTCGATGCATCGCTGATAGGCCGCTTCCGCAGCGTCATAGCGTTTCAGTTCTTCGAGAACCACCGCCCGGTTGAAGTGCAGTAACGCGTCATCGGGAAAGTGCTGTAACGCCCCGTCGAAAACGGACAATGCCTCGTCACAGCGCGTTTCGGTCTCACACAGCAGTACACCGAGATTGGTATACGCGTGGTAGTGCGGTGAAGGCGCAAGCTCAAGCACTTTCCGGTACGCCTGCTCGGCACCAACGTCATCGCTTCCGGTGAGCTGTTCGGCAAGAGCGAACCATTCTTCTGCCTGCTCTTCGCGGCTCGCCAAGTTTCGCGGCGCCGAATCGAGGAACGCGACGTCACCTCGAATAGGCGCCACCTCGAAGTCGAGCAGCAGTTGGCCCGAGGCAGCGTCCCATTGCGCCTGTCCTGACCTGACTGCGACGGTCTCGCCCACCGATGTGATTCGGATGCCAGACAGCGGAAGCTCGTCAGGCAATTCGGCTCTCAGTTTTGCAAGAGCCTTGAGAATCTTCCGGGACGAGACTCTGGCTGATTGCAGCCGGAATGCTGTGCGCAGGACTACTACGTCCTGAAAAGAGAATCGGAGTTCGTTTCTCGAGCCGCGCGCCGGGTGAACAAATCCTGCATCGATAAGTCCTGAAAGCACCCGACGCGATACTCCCAGCAGCGATTGAAGGCTGCGCAACGAGTAATCGTTAGAGTGGCTCCGTCTTGTCACTTGCGTGCCCGGACCTTTGCTGGTGGCGCCTCTTTGACGTCAGCTTTCGGCGTGGCTCGTTTGACAGGCCGGCGAGGTTTCGCGGCGAGCACCTCGACGTCGGCGGGCGACGCCTTGTTTGCCGCTGGCACCTTCGCCGCTGCTGTCTTCACCGGCGCCTCACGTTTCTCCTTATTGGCGCTCAGGCTCGCGCGCAGGGCTTCCATCAGGTCAATCACCTGGCCGCCGGAGTCATCGGCCGGTGCTTCAGGCGACACAATCTGTTTGCCCGCAATCTTCCGGTCAATGGCTTCGAGAATCCGCTTCTTTTCTTCGTCTTCGTAAGCCGTCGGGTCGTAGGCGTCTTCCGACACCTGGCCGATGATTTGCAGCGCGAGTTTCAGTTCTGTATCGCTGACGGACACCTGTTCGATATGCAAATCGCTCAGCGCGCGCACTTCGTCGGCGAACAGCAGTTGTTGGAACACCATCCCGTCTTCAGCAGGCCGTATCTGAACGATTCGAGTTTTTCCCTTGTACGACCATTTTGCGAGCGCACAGCGTTCGCTTTCGCGCATGGCGAGCTGAAGCAGGCTGTAGGGTTTGCCGCCGCGTTTGTCGGGAGCGATGAAGTACGCCTTGTCGTAGTACAGCGGGTCTACCGACTTTTCAGGGACGAACGAGACGATTTCCACGACGTGGCTCGCGCCTTCTTCGAGCGCTTTCAGTTCTTCGGGGGCGAAGACGACGAACTGCCCCTTCTCGAACTCGTACCCCTTCTTCATGTCCGCGCGCGCCACCACGGCGCCGGTGGCCTCTGATACATATTGCTGCTTCACGCGACCGCCCTCCGGCGTCAGAAGGTTGAATCCAACACCGGCAGCGCTATCGGTCGCCGAGTATAGTTTCACGGGTATTGACACCAGTCCGAAAGATAGCGTCAGCGAAGCGATGGAACGCGCTGCCATGTGAGTCTCCTGATAGCGGCCGGCGGTGAGTCTCCAGCACCGGAACTAGCCAAACACGGGGGCAAGTGTTCGCGACAAGGGGCATGTTATGTGCCGACCGATGAGCGAGCCAGCGCCCGCGAAATCGGCTGGCTTGCATGTAGCGAGAGCTGTCGCGCCCTACAAGTTCTTTCGGCCCAACGGCGGCGCTTCCTGGTGCGGGCCGTTTCATCGTAGGCGCTTTATTGCGGAAGCCACCGACTGTTGCGCCGACCAGATAAGCTTCCATGGGTCTCGCGCTTGGAAGCTAAGATACTCTCTCGCCGTTTGCACTGTCCACTGGGCACCGCTCTTGAGCCCAGACAGTTGCCCCCACGACACGGCGGTAAATCCGGGGTGCAACGAAGACGAGGCTCGCCCGTTTCGCGGTCGGGCCCACTCAGGCTGGCAGTAAATGTATTCGACGGATGTATCGCACACATGCAGCGTCCCATTGACCGCTGACGGCGATGCGGATACCTCCTGCGGCATAAACGGTTCGCACGAGCGGCGTTGGCGCTTCCCCCATCGCCTATCAGCCGACTGTGTCGTGAGGTGATGATTCCGCCAGTTGTGGGTTTTAACGTGCAGCCTTACGGTGAGAGCCAATTGTCCAGCATTCGCGTGCCTCGCAGGGTGCGCGTCTCACTCTGAGCCGCGTCGGCCAGCACCGCTCTGCTGGAGCCGAATTCTGCGACTATTAAGTCAGTTGAGAAACTACCGTTAGCAACTGGTCAACGGCCACCGGCTTCTCAACGTAAGCGTCAAAACGGGGCCCGTGCGGGTCTGTCGGCGGCGGGCCGTCGGAGAGAAGGATGACAGGAAGGCCTTTACCCGGGTGGGCGTGCCGGAGCAATTTACAGAGGCCGGGTCCATCTAACATCTTTCCGTCCGTGATAACGACGTCCGGAAGCCTTCCCGAGACCATTTCAAGCGCCTCCGGACCATCGAGGGCAGTCATGATGTGATGACCTTCGGACTCAAGACACATTCGCAGAACCTCAATTAGCTGGGGCTCTTTGCCGGTCAACAATATTCTGCTCATGAACTTCCCCGCTTAGTTCCCTCGTACGCGCATGGGACATGCCTGGCATTGCGCCGCAGGCGAGAGCACCTACCGGCCGCTCGTAGGCTTCCGTAGGCGCCTCAGGCGACTTGTCTCGGCGGGGGGCACCGCACGAAGTGCTTGCAAGCAAAGGCCTCAACGCGGACACGCTCCACGTCGAATCAGGCCGCGGCGTGCTGGCAAACCATCGATACCCGGTACTGGCCTTGAACCGAGCGCCCGAAATAGGAATAGCAGTGGTCTTCACGCGGCCAAACGATGCTCATAGTACGACCGTACCCTGTCGTCAAGAATCGCGTACATCGCGTCAAGATTCTTCGGGTCCGGGTTAAGCCACGAATCGACGTGTTCAGGCTTGATTGGAATGATGCACCGGTCGTGTCCTGCCGCCGCAATCTCCGGAGGAGGGTCGTCCGTAATGGCAGCAAACGATAGCAAGTCTGGCTGCCCGGGCGCACTCCACCGTGACCAGAGACAGGCGACGTGCATCAGTTCCCCGCTGCTCGGACGAAATTCGAGAATCACATTTTCGTCCCGTTCATGCGTCTCGAGCAGTGTCCCTTCGAACTTCGCTTTGCTGACATTCTCGTAAAAGACATCGACGAGCATGACACCATGTGTGTAACCAAACAGGGGCTTCCAGAAGCCCTCTAAACTATCTCTTCTCGCGTTGTAGGTGCTCGGATATTTGATGTCATACGCCGCCGGTTTTCCCGCAATGCGACACTGGTAGCGCATGGGTTTCACGACGCGCTGGCCGTCTTCCATGACCATGACGGGCGCGTAGTGTCCGGGAAAGATGCGGGAATCGCGGTCCTCCGGGTCCGTGCGCTGGATATCGTCAAGCTTGCCGCGAGCCCACACGATTTTGTCGGCCGCGATGCGTTTGTTCTCAGTCGCCTTCTTCGTTGGCTTCTTCTCGAGCGAACGCTCTGCCTCTACCAGGCGGGTGCGCTGTCTGAACAGTTCCCGTTCGAGTCGCACGGTCTCGTCCGCGTTAAACCGGTCGATATAAGTCTTTATCTCGCGCTCAGCTTCGGACTCCGGGCGCGCGAACGCATCTTCCAGAGCCTTCGGAATCTTCGCATTGCTGCCCTCGGCCCGCTCGAAAAAAAGCTGTGCGAATTCCCTGATGCTCATCGTCGCACCGAACATCCGCACGAACTTGCGATAGTCCGCCTGAATCTGGGCCGAGTAACACATCGGTTTCTCCGGAATCGGTCTTATGAATAAATGAAGATGCAGCCGCTGTTGCATGAATCTATACCTTTCCGGCAAACCTGAGGTCAGGGTTCGCGATGGTCTGAGGGACACAGACCACTCAACAGAAATTCCTGCTGACAGAATGCAGGCCGCCCAGCAGATGCGACATGTCGACAAGCCGCTGCGCCACCAGATGCCGCACCTCGCCCTGACACTGCCAGACGCCGTAGACCGCCAGCAGCGACGCACTGAGCGCTTCCTTGCGCTGCTTCTCGAGCAGAGTCGGCCAGATGATGACGTTCACGTTGCCCGTTTCGTCTTCGAGCGTGACAAACACCACGCCCTTGGCCGTGCCAGGCCGCTGGCGCACGGTGACGAGACCACAGCCGCGCGCGAGCTGGCCGTCCCGGTACGTGCGCAACGTGGCCGCGGGCATGAGGCGATTGGCGAGCAACTGCGGGCGCAACAGCTCCAGCGGATGACGACCGAGCGTCAGGCCCACCGAGCGATAGTCCGCCACGATGTCGTTCGCTTCCGAGGGCGCGCCGAGTTCCGGCGTTTCGTCCTCGACGGCCGCGGCGGCCAGCATGTCCTTCTCAGGTACCGCCGCTACCGACTGCCAGAGCGCCTCGCGCCGGTTGCCAGCAAGCGCGGCGAGCGCGTTCGCATCAGCGAGAACATGCAGGTCCCGACGGTCGAGCGCCGCGCGGCGCGCGAGGTCCTTCACGCTCGCGAAAGGCCGCACCGCGCGCGAGTTTTCAATCCGCTCGGCTGTGGCTTCCTTCATGCCCCGCAGCAGTGAGAGGCCAAGGCGCACTCTGGGCCGCTTTTCGCTGGCCGTACGTTCCAGGGACGAATTCCATCCACTAATGGTCACATCGACCGGCAGCACCTTGACGCCGTGGCGCTGCGCATCCTGCACCAGCTGTGAAGGCGAATAGAAGCCCATCGGCTGGCTGTTGAGCATCGCGGCGAGAAATGCCTCGGGCTCCTGACATTTCAGCCAGCTGCTCGCGTACACGAGCAGCGCGAAACTCGCCGCATGACTTTCGGGAAAACCATATTCGCCGAAGCCTTTTATCTGCTCGAAGATGGCTTCGGCAAACGCCAGGTCATAACCCCGCTCCTGCATCCCAAGCACGATGCGGTCATAGTATTTTCCGAGGCCACCCTTACGCTTCCAGGCGGCCATTGCGCGCCGCAGCTGGTCTGCCTCGCCTGCAGTAAAGCCCGCGGCGAGAATGGCGACCTGCATCACCTGCTCCTGGAAAATCGGCACGCCGAGCGTGCGACCCAGTGCGGTCTTCAGGGCATCGCTTGGATAGGTGACCGGCTCAAAGCCCTGGCGACGGCGCAGATAGGGGTGAACCGCCCCGCCCTGAATCGGACCCGGCCGCACGATGGCCACTTCAATCACGAGGTCGTAAAACGTGCGCGGCCGCATGCGTGGCAGCATCGACATCTGCGCGCGCGATTCAATCTGGAAGACGCCTACCGTGTCGGCGGCCGAAATCATGTCGTACGTGGCCTTGTCTTCCGCGGGAATGTCCTGCATCTCGAAGCGCTCACCGCGCTGCTCCGACACGAGGTCGAGCGTGCGACGAATGGCTGAGAGCATGCCAAGCGCGAGTACATCAATCTTGAGCAGTCCGAGCGATTCGAGGTCGTCCTTGTCCCACTGGATGACGCTACGCTCGGGCATCGCGGCATTTTCAACCGGAACCAGCCGCGTGAGCTTGCCCCGGCTGATGACGAAGCCGCCCGAGTGCTGCGACAGGTGCCGCGGAAAGCCATAGAGCTGTGCGGCGAGCGACGCCCACGCGCGGATGAGCGGCGTGTCGGCATTCAACCCGCACTCCTCGAAGCGCTTGAGCAGGTCCGCACTGTTATCGAACCAGTGATGTGACTTGGCGACCGCATCGACTATCTGCAGGTCGACGCCCAGCGCCTTGCCCGTTTCGCGCAAAACGCCACGCGCGCGGTATGTCGACACAGCAGCAGCAATCGCTGCGCGGTCGCGTCCATACTTCCGGTAAATGTACTGGATGACTTCTTCGCGCCGCTGGTGCTCGAAATCCACGTCAATGTCCGGCGGCTCGCCGCGCTCCTTCGAGATGAAGCGCTCGAACAGCATGTTGCCGCGCGCGGGGTCCACCTCCGTGACGCCGAGGCAGTAGCACACCGCGGAATTGGCCGCCGACCCTCGCCCCTGACACAGGATGTGCTGACTGCGCGCGAAGCGGACCAGGTCGTAGACGGTCAGAAAGTACGGCTCGTACTGCAGGTCGGCAATCAGTTCGAGCTCGTGCTCAATCTGCTCCTGGACGTGATGCGGAATGCCCGACGGAAAGCGCCGCTGTGCGCCGATGTAGGTCTCCTGCCGCAGATAGGCGCCCGGCGTGAATCCGGGCGGCACGAGTTCGTCCGGATACTCGTAGCGCAATTCATCGAGCGAGAAGGTGCAGCGCGCGGCAATGTCGACCGTTGCGGCAAGCGCATCCGGTGAATACAGATTGGCGAGCCGCAGGCGCGAGCGCAAATGCTGTTCGGCATTCGGCGCGAGGTCGTAGCCGCATTCATGGACTGGCTTGCCGACCCGGATGGCGGTTATCGTGTCCTGCAGGGGTTTCCTCGAGCGCACGTGCATCAGCACCTCGCCGAGTGCAACAACCGGCACGTCGCGGTTGCGCGCGACGAACTCCACCGCGCCACGGTGAATGTCGTCCATGGCCCGCTGATGCAGCACGAGACCGAGCCATGCACGCCCCGGAAATGTCTCGTCCAGCCATTCGGCCTGCGCGTCGAGCACGTCCTCCTTTGCGGGGAATGACGGCACGAGAATCGCCAGGCAGTCCGGCACGCCCAGCAGGTGCCGGTATTCCTTGTCGGGGCGCGACAGGTCTTGCGGCGTGAGCCGGTATTCGCCTTTCGGCGCGCGCGTGCGGGCGAGCGTGATGAGCTCGGAGAGGTTGCCATATCCTTCGCGATTTCTGGCAAGCAGGATGAGCCCGAATGCCGGCGAGCCGTCCGCGTTCACCAGACGGAAGTATGAGCCGACGATGAACGGCAGCTTCGCTTCTTTCGCCGCCACGTGCGCCCGTACGACGCCAGCGAGCGAGCACTCGTCGGTAATCGCGAGCGCCGAGTAGCCGAGTTGCGCGGCGCGCTCAGCGAGTTCCTCCGCGTGCGAGGCACCGCGCAGGAACGAGAAGTTCGACAGGCAGAATAGCTCGGCATACGCCGGCAGCATGGTGAAGGTGGTGTCCACGGCGCGTCATCCGAATAGGCCGTGCAGGAACCAGCGCGGTTCTTCTTCCGCGTCACGGCTGCTTACGCGCTCGCGGTAAATCCAGTAACAGCTCTGGTCGTCGGCCTGGGCGACGAAGTAGTCGCGCGTGACCAGCTCGCCGTCGAACCAGCCCGCCTCGATGCGCTCGCCCGGCGACACCATGCGCAGCGGCGAACCATAGAACGGGCGGTGCTGGCGCATCAGCAGGCGCACCGGCGTATCGAGCATCCACGTCGGTCGCGGCAGGCCTTCCGGGATGACGACAGGCTTCGCGGTTTGCGTGACCGGTACCCAGCAGTTGGCGACTTCCGGGCGATGGTCAGCGCTTGGCGCCGGCCGCAGCACATTGTCCTCACCGAGCCGCGCGACGAGTAATTCGAGTAGCCGTGCGTGGTCTTCCTTCGAGCCCCCCGGCTCGGGGAAAAGCGTGTCGGACGCCGGCGCGGCGGACTCGACCTTTGATGCGTCAAGACGCAATGCAATAACCGGCGCGGTGAGCTCGATGCGATGCAAGCGCTCCTTGAGCAGCCTCACGAGGTGCTCTTCCCGCCAGGTGGGCTCACCCAGTGCAATCTCGATAGTGGTCGGTTCGATGGCGTCACGCCCGCGCTCATGCTCAAGCGACAGGCGCACCGCGCTCACCGCGAGCTGCTTTGCGCAGAGCCACCCGCACAGTTGCACGATAAGCCGGTGTGCGCCGAAGACTGCGCCGTCCGCGTGTTCGAGCCGGTCCGGCATCTCGATGCGCGCGGAAAACGTGGGCGGCAGTTCCAGCCAGTCGAAGAGTTCCGGCGCGGTGCCAAACGCGCGGTCGAGCGAATCGAGCAGGTGTTCGCCACAGCGCCGCTGCAGTCCGGCGCGCGGCAACCGGCGGATGTCGGCGATGGTTTCGCAGCCGAGTCCGCTGAACCAGTCGGCGAACTGCCGTACTTCGGGGACGGCGACCATGGGCAGGCCGGCAAGCCGCTGTTCGAGCCTGGAGACTTTGAGCACGCGCCGCGCACCATACCCTTTCGCATGGCGAGCCAGCAGCCAGGCGCCCTGGCCGGTCGGCGCGGCACTGATGCGCGCGGTAAGACCAAGCGTGGCGAGCAGCGCCTTTGCTTCGCGGCACAGCGCGAGCAGTCCGCCAAAGAGGCGCAGGCTCGCGCCAACCTCGACCACCACAGTCGCTTCATCGAGCAGCGCGACTTCGGGCGAAAAGCGCATCAGCGCAATGCCGACGTCGCGCTGCGCTGCCCGCTCTCGGGCGAAGTCGCGCTCGTGCATTTCCGTGTCCGGCGAGAGCGTCAGCACGCCACCGCGCTTCATCCCGAGGCGCACGCCTGCCGCGCGCGCGACGCTGTCCGCGATGACGACCTTGTCCTTCCCGAGCACGACGCTGCCGTGAAGCGGCTCAGGCGACCACCTCGGTCTGAAGACTTCGAGCGGCAACTTCGGCAGGTGAACGGCGAGAAAGACGCGCATGTCGTGACAGCAGAACAGGAGTGGGTTGAAGGGGAATCGAGAGAGGCTCCGTGCGCGAGGGCCCTCGTCGTTTCACGATGTCGACGGTCAGGCCGTCGGCCGATGGTTTGAGCGCCAGGCGCAGGAGCGCCGGCGACGCGTCCTGTGCGCTCGCAAGCGGGCGCACCATGACGAACAGCGTCTGGGACGACTGGGCGGCCAGATGCAGGCGCCGCAGCGACGAAGCCTGCGCGTATTGCGCCCAGAAAATCAGCGCGCCGCAGCTTCCCGCCCGGAGAATCTGTTCTGCCGACCAGAGCGCATCCGCGGTTTTCTGCGCCTTCACACGCAGCACCTGGTCGAGCGACAGACCGATGTAGCTGAGCCCCAGGCCGTCAGGTGTATGCGGCGGCTGCAGGAATGCAACCGGCCGGTCGTCTACAGCACTCAGCGCGGGCCGCAGCAGCCGCAGTTCACCCACACCTGGTTGCTGCACCAGCAGGTCCACCAGCGCGCCCACCGGCCACCCGCCTCCGGGCAGCTCGGCTGAGAGCGCCGGATACCCGGTATCGACCACCCGCCCCCGGCCCCGCGCGAGCTGCGATGCCCGCCACAGGGACGGGTGTATCGCTTCGGGGGACGGCAAGGGGGATGTCATTGCGAGAAAACCTGTATGGATATACAGTATCCTACACGGATTTCGGTAACGGCGAACAGGCACTTTTTTTGGGAGCAGGACGGATGGATATGCGTGTCCATGAACCGGTCAGCCATCCGATGCCGGAAATTGCGGCGTTTGTGGCGCAGATGAAATCAGCGTTCGGCGAGGAGGAAATCAACGAGGCGGTTCACCGTGGCAGGGCTGGCGAGCCGACGTTTTACGCCGCCGAAAACGGTCATACCGTTGGTACAGCGAGTCCGCTCACCGCAAGTGCATGGCAAGTCACCGAAGCCATTCGGGACCGCCACTATTGCGCAGACTGCCACGGCGGATGCCTCAACCAGGCGGTGTCTTGCAAACAGTGGCAGCAGCGAGAAGCAGGAAAGGGCAAATCGTGAGAAAACTTGGACTTGCGTTACTGACCGCGGCATTGGCGCCGGCGGCTTTCGGGGCCGGCACATATTCCGAAGTGTGGAATCCGCCGGAGGCGCGCGCGACTGCCCCGCACCGGGCCGGTACTCAACACAGGCTCGCAGTACGACATCACGTGGCCCTGCACGCGAGGAAGGTGCGTTCGCCGCGCGCGTTAGCAACTGCTCCACGGCTCGTGGTCAGGCAAGGCAACGCGCAAAAGGCCTTGCGCAACGAAGAACCGGACATGTGCGAGATTCCGCGGCAAACCACGCCGGAAGGCAACGTGCTTCGCGTGACAGGCCACGCGGCTTCCACTCACGTCGTCCGCTAATGCAATCGCAGAAGTACCGCGGCTATGACGTATGGGGGCACGCCATCGTTGAGGAAAACGACGGCATCCATCGACCGAAACGTTATGCAGCGAGCGGGACCATCACCCATGGAGGTAAGCTAGTTCAGGCATCGGGCGTTCTGGGCCATTTTGAAAGTGAGGAGGACGCTCAGCTTGCGGGGCTGGAATGGGCCCGCGCCTGGGTTGATGCAAACGCCTGAACTCCCCACTTGGTCTGCGTTTCCACAAAACGTCAAACCGCGTCCGCTCGAGTCGTTTCTGCGCTGCGCACGAGGCTTCCTTCGAGCATCCGCAGAATGCGGTTGCCTGCCCTAAAAAGAGTCCCATCCACTGAATGGCTTTAATGTCTGAAGAGACTCTTCGAGATACGAATGAGTAAAGACATATCTAGCGAACAAGGTTTTAATTTTTTGCGGCGGCCACTTTAGGCGAATCCGTCTTTCTGCGATAGCTTGCTGATGCTAGCAGCTAGCGCCGGAGCGTCACGATGCCGATGCCCCTGCAAGCGGCTGGTTGCGCTGTGTACTGCAGTCGCGGCTTACCGCGCTTGTAATCACCCCGCATGTCGGGGACGGGGGATGTTCACGCGCCCTGCCGCTCGGGTCTTCGATGTTAAAGATTTGGTGACTACGACCGTAATAGTGGAGGTGTGGTGGCGCCCAGTATCGAAGGCCCCACTCGAACAGGCGGTCGGAGAGTAGCTTGAAAGTAGAAACGGTATGGCACCGTATCGGAACCAATATTAACCGCGCCCGCAGCGATGGCAGCGCGTCTGCATGGCCAGCCCGAAACCAGCAGTTCCTTTCCTATTTCCTTGTCCGCTACGGTCAAGCCACAGCCGCGCCTCTTGCGATTCTGCTCATCGCGATTTCTGCTGGCGTTGGCATTGGCTCACTGGTGCACCACTTGGCCGCTGATGCGGCGATGCCGGTACGTCTTGCTGCATCTTTAACGGTCGGCGTTATTGCGCTCGCATCTGTACATCGAAAGCTTGCGGCTGACTACCGTCTGCGGTGCGCCGCTGTTGCCATGGCAAGCGCAATGCTGAACGCGAACCGGGACTGCCTGAAGGTCCTCTCGACAGACGGAAAGTTATTGCGGGTGTCGGAGCATGGCGCGGCGTTGATGGAAGCTGAGTCGCCGGACGAGCTCAGCGGCGCTGACTGGCTGAACTTCTGGAACGGTAATGACCGCGCACTGGCCGAAAACGCGTGCCGTGACGCTCTGGCGGGTATCAGCACATCGTTTACGGGCAGCTGCTCCACCACGAAGGGCCAGAAGAAATGGTGGAATTCGACAGTATCGCCAATAGCCGGCAAGGATGGTTCAATTGTCGGTCTGCTGTGTGCTTCTGAGGATGTCACTCAACAGTGCGACCTGCTGAAGACCCTTCGTGAACGTGACGAGCTAATGCACGAGATGGAGTCGCACGTCCGGCTTGTGTTCTATTCCTATTGCCCGGACTTCCAGCACTTCCATCACGTCAGTGCGGGGGTTGAGCGTGTGTTCGGCATCACCGCTGAACAGCTTGCCACCACGCCTTCCGCGTGGCTCGAACTGGTGTGCGCCGTGGACATCGGTCCTCTTCGCGCGGAGATGCATCGCATCGCATCTGAAGGCGTCGAGGGCCGCTTCGAGTACCGCATCCGGCGCCCGGACGGTTGTCTGCGCTGGATTCGAAGCACGGCATACCCCGTGCGCGATGAAACGGGAGCCGTTGTCCGCATTGTTGGCGTGAGTGAGGACATCACGGTCGAGCAGGAACGGCTGGCAGCGCTCGACCGGCTCGCTCACACTGACGGCTTGACGGGCTTGGCTAACCGCAGCGCACTTGTTCGGCAGATGAAGACGCTCTGCAATCGCGACGCCGCATTCGCTCTGATGTTCATTGACCTCGACCGCTTTAAGGTCCTTAACGACACCTTGGGGCATACGGCCGCTGACCGTCTGTTGAAGAACATCGCCGAAATCATCCAGACAGCGCTTCCAGAGGATGCATGCGTTGCGCGCCTGGGAGGCGACGAGTTTGCCGTCATCCTTAACGGCGAAGCAGACAAGGCGAGATTGGCGACGTTGGCGCACACTCTGCTCAGCGCGTTTTCGAGCGGTGTCCCAAAGGACAGCGCCGACCCATTTGTCACGGCATCTATTGGCATATCCGTTTACCCCGAGAACGGACGAGACCACGAATCGTTGCTGACAAGCGCTGATATCGCAATGTACGCGGCAAAAAAAGGAGGCCGTAACGGCTTCCGGTTTGCCGGTAAAGCGTCGAGCGACGTGCTCGGTGATTTCGAACTTGAGCGAGTTCTGCCTCTAGCCCTGGCGTCCGGCCAATTCGTCCTCCATTTCCAGGGTATTCATCAGCCGACGTCTTTGGTGATGACGGGCGTTGAGGCGCTCATTCGATGGAATCATCCGGCGCGAGGCATGGTACGGCCCGCCAGTTTCATTCCCATACTCGAAGAAAGCGGATTTATTGTCGAGGTTGGGGCATGGGTGATGGATGCCGCCCTCGCGCAGCTGGCCTACTGGCGAAACGCAGGCGAAAAGGACCTTCGCATGTCGGTGAACGTGTCAGCGCGCCAACTCAGGGATGACACTCTCGTGGCCATCGTCGACGAAGCATTGCGCAAGCATCGATTGCCGCCGCGCTGCCTTGAAATCGAGTTGACGGAAAGCGCATTGATGGAAAACACGTCCGTCGCACAAGGAACGCTTCTAGCGCTCAAGCGCCTCGGCGTGCGCATCGCCATCGATGACTTCGGAACGGGCTACTCCAGTCTCGGCTATTTAGCTGACTTCTCCCCCGACACGGTGAAGATTGACCGCTCATTCACGGCCAGGCTTGGTCGCGACGCGGCAGCCACTGCGATAGTCCGCGGCATCATTCAGATGTCGCACGAACTAGGCATGAAGGTGACGGCCGAAGGCGTCGAGACAAGCAAACAGCTACAAACCCTGCGCGAGGCGAGCTGCGACTTTGCTCAGGGGTATCTCCTGACAAAGCCCGCGAGCGCTGAGAGCCTCATGCTCGCGTGTCGCTCGGTGACTACAGGGCAGGACGCAGAGTCTGCCCCCGTGTCTGTTTCCGATGGCCGCGACTTACTGGTCAAGAGTTAATTTACCGGCGCAGCGTCACTCACTCGGCAACGAACACCTTTCCCCCATTGCTTTCGCAAGACGAAACGTAGGTGGCTAGGGTTTCGTTTTAGATTGGCCAACGGCAAAAGCGCGGCGTCCAATACTTGTTCGGAAAATACAGCCGCGAATTGTTTCGACTCCCTCGTTGGGCAGACAGCCCCGCAGGAAGCACTTGCGACACGCTTATTTTGCAAGAGGCAGTCCTGAAATCGGCGGCAGGAGCATCAGCAGGCGTTGCCTATAAGGCAAATTTAGTGAGGAACATGTCAGCAATCGCTGCACGGTAACCGCGTTCGAGCAATCATGGACGCAGCCGCGGATAGTTTTGAACACATAGGCTCTTGTGGCCCCGGTCGGGCACGAGCCATGCATCTCCCCCCAAGTTCAGGAGGAAAGACGCATGCCGGGACGATGGAGTACGCCACGCAAGCCCGCACGACGGCTTGTGGATGACCCGCCGGGCGCGATGCCATCGGTTATCGAGCCGCAACTGGCTACGCTGGTCAGCCGCGCCCCCGCCGATGGCGACTGGTCTTATGAAATCAAGTACGACGGCTACCGGATGCTCGTTCGTATCGAGGGCGGTTCGGCCAAGCTCATCACCCGCAATGGGCACGACTGGACGGATAGAATGCCGAGACTGAGCAAGGTCATTGCAGCGCTGCCGGTCGACGACGCGTGGCTAGACGGCGAAGTCGTCGTCTTGAATGCAGCGGGCATGCCAGACTTCAACGCTTTGCAGAATGCGTTTGACCGCCGCAGCACCACGGAAATCGTCCTTTTCCTCTTCGACATTTTGTGGCTGAACGGCACCGATGTGCGCGACCAACCGCTCCGAGCAAGACGCCAGCTTCTGCGTGAGCTGATGGAGCACGCCGAAGGTCCGCTGCTGCGGTTCTCCGACGACTTTGCGCAGGACCCGGACGCACTCGTCGCCTCTGCATGCAGGATGAAGCTCGAAGGCATTATCGGTAAGCGGGGTGACGCGCCATACCGCTCGGGCCGCTCCACCGACTGGATAAAGCTGAAATGCAACCTTCGGCAGGAGTTTGTGATTGGCGGCATCTCCCGAACGAAAGGCGCAAAGACGGGCGTGCATGCATTGCTTCTGGGCGTCTACGAGCAGGACGGCTCTCTTCGGTATGCCGGCAATGTTAAACCGTTCCTTCCGCCGGGAAAAAGTGCTGCGCTTTTTAAAAGACTTCAGCCTCTTAAGCAGAGCAAACCATCGTTCTATAACCCGCCTGAGCGCGACCGCGAGCGGGACTACCACTGGTTTGCACCGGAGGTCGTGTGCGAGGTCTCGTTTCTCGAATGGACACCTGGCGGCGAGATTCGCCACCCCGTTTTTCATGCCATCCGGGAAGACAAACCGGCACGCGCGGTGACGGAAGAACCGGTCGCCGATGCCTCGGCAGGCGAGCCGGATGATTCTCGTGTCGGGTCGACCCGCGAGCGCCCGGGGCCGCGTGGTACCGTCATCATCGGCGACATAAAGGTCAGCAATCCTGGCCGCGTGATGGACGACGTCACTGGCCACACGAAGCTCGAGCTCGCGCGCTACTACGATGAGATTGCTGAATGGGCGTTGCCGTATCTTCATAACCGGCCTTTGACGCTCGTGCGTGCTCCGGAGGGAATCAAGGGAGAACTGTTTTTCCAGAAGCATTCTGAACGCGTGCGGATACCGGGCGTCGAAGAATTGCCGGTGGACCTTTATCCGCGGCATCCGCCGCTGCTTGTTGCCAACAATGCTGAAGCACTTGTCGGACTCGCTCAGATGAGTGTCGTCGAACTGCACTCCTGGAACGCCGTCGCGCCCGACCTGGACCATCCGGACCGCGTTATCTTCGACCTCGACCCGGACCCTGCGCTCCCCTGGTCGGCCATGCTGGAAGCCGCGTCCCTTGTCAAACTTGTGCTCGACGAAATCGGGTTGAAGTCGTTTCCGAAGACTAGCGGCGGCAAGGGGTTTCACGTCGTCGTACCGTTGACTCGCCGACAAAGCTGGGATGAAGTGAAGGCGTTCTCGCAAGCGGTCGCCCGCCACATGTCACATGTCGTCCCCGAGCGCTTCTCGGCTGTATCCGGTCCTCGCAATCGTGTTGGAAAAATCTTCATCGACTATCTGAGAAACAGCCGGGGGGCGAGCACGGTCGCACCATTCTCCGTTCGTGCACGCTCGGGCATGGCGGTCTCAATGCCAGTTTCCTGGGACGAACTTAAGACCGTGGAGCGAGGTGACCAGTGGACGATGAAAAAGGCAGTTGCGCGGCAGCGTACGCTTAATTCTGACCCATGGGAGGGCTACTGGCGCGCACGGCAGGGCATCACTGCTGCAATGCGTCGAGCGGTCGGCATGAAGCCGTAATTGGGACGATATGCTTGCTCGTACCTTGGCCATAAGAAGGACCTGACCGCAGTGAGGACCGGCGAACGCGCTGCGCGCGCCTGATGCTCGTCTTCTTTATATGTCCGTTTTTTCATTGCAACTCTCCTTTTTCACAGGCCAGCGGCTATCGCCAGAGACGCATCGCCTCACTGCAAGAACGCATACCATGCATCATGCTTACGTGCATCACCATCATGCCGACGATACCGAGCACAGCGACGAGGCCAATGACGGCGAAAATGATAATGATGACGTTGAGCATTCGAGCGTTGTCGAACATGAATTCTTCCTTGGCACCAGTCGCGGAGCAGCGTGACGAGCAGCGATATCGCACTGCTCCGCGTGACTTGTCCGTGTCGTGATGAATCAGGTCATGATTTGGCACCCGTCACCGTTTCACTGTGCCCGTCGTGCTTGTCGGTACTGGACTTTGTTCCCCGCATCATGAGCAACATCGAAAGCGGACACACCAGCATGCAGGCCACTAGGATGAAGGGTGCGAGGGCGCCTCTGAACTGAGGCAGCGCCCAATATCCAAGGGCGATAACAAGGGCGAGCGCAAGTGCAGTCGTCACCATGGTCTTTGTGTTGCACTTCATGTTTGTTTCCTTCCTGAAAATGGATTGGGTATCAGTGTCGGGGAAGAAATCCGTGTCACTTCGTTGGAGACGTACCGGCCTGGTCCGCGTACTTGAGCATGATGTCGCCCATCGCCTTCATCATTTCCCCATGCATGCGCATCGCGGTCTTCGGGTCCATGCCCGTATTCCCGCCCATCATTGGACAGCTGCCCATCGTCCCTCCGCCCATTCCTCCCATTCCCATCCCGCCCATCATGGAGGAACCGTGTTCCCGCGTTTGCGGGGGGCGACTTGCTTCATTGCCGGTTCCACCGGCAGCCATGGCGACAGCGCCCGTGCCCAACGACAGTGTCAACAGTGCAGCAGTCAGTAGTGATTTCGCGTTCATATATATATCTCCGGATTTGGTTAAATCATGTCAATGAGAAAACAGTTGTCGAGGCGCGACCCGACGCGCCCTGCGTTTGCGACACGCGTGCGTGTACGACGACGCGGGGCCGTTCGAGACTCGTCGACGGGAGAACTACAGGGAGCGAGGCGGAGGCGCTGGCAGTTCGGGGATGAACTGCGGTATGAGAATGAGGTTAGTGGCCCATAGGACGGGCGAGGAAGTCACAACTGCGGTCTTGTGCGTCGTGGGTATGACAGCCATGCCGCAGGCGAGACCGCTCATGCTGCCGTGACATGCGGGCTGGGAACCTGTTACGTGCGCTCTTGTATCTTGTGCGCATGCCACCATGCCCGATGTATGCGACGGCTTCATCTGCGACTGCATTGTCGACGACATCTCCGGGCAAAACGCCACCTGCGCGGGGTAGCCGAGAAGCGGCAGCCATGCGATAAGAAGACAGGCGAGAAGTTTGGCCCAGAATTTCATCGTTTCAGTATAGGTGGTCCACACGACATCACCAAAGGGTAGCGTGACGCTCGCGCACTACCTGGTAGGTCACTGACCCCACTGTTTGAGATGCGCGAGGAACGTGTCAGCACCCACAAACCCGACCAGCTGCGCGTCGGCCTGCTGACGGCCATTGCGGTCAAAGAAAATGAGCGCCGGTGGCCCGAAAAGCTTAAAGCGCCGCAACATCGCAGCGTCCTCGGGCGTGTTCTTCGTCACGTCAATACGCAGCAGTTTCCAATGCGCAAACTCGTTAACCACGCGCGCGTCGGTAAAGGTAAATCGCTCCAGTTCTTTGCAGCTGATACACCAGTCGGCGTAGAAATCCACCATGACAGGCTGGCCGCGCGCCGTCTCGAGCGCCCGGTCAAGTTCCGTAGTCGACTGTATCGGTTCAAACCGTGCTGCAATAACCGTGTCGGTCCGCGCTCCCCGCATAACACCGCGCAATGGCTGAAGAACGTCAAAATTCCCCGACGCAACGCCGACCAGTTCGGCAATCGCCGCGACCAGTAGCAGTACACCCAGTGCTTTGCTCACGCGAAGCACACCGTGTGCGTTCGGCGGCAGCGGGTCGATGGCGCGCAGCATCATGGCGCAAGCGGCTAGCAGCAAAGCGACCAATGCCATCAGCAGCCAATCCGGCAGTAGCGAATAGACAAACCACAATGCTGCTGCAAGCAGCATGACGCCCAACGTGTTCTGAACGGCAACCATCCAGGGACCGGACCTCGGTAGCACGTGTGCGCCGAACGTGCCGACGAGCAGTAGCGGAATGCCTATTCCGATGCCCATCACGTACAAGGCCAGCGCTCCGCCGACGACATCGCGACTGTTGGCGATATACAGCAGCGCACCCGCCAGTGCTGGCGTCGAGCATGGGCCAACAATCAGTGCGGAGAGCACGCCCATCCCGAACACCGGGACAATCCGGCCGCCGGGCAGGCGATTGCTCCACTCGGTAAGCCGGGTCTGCCAGCCCGTTGGCAACTGCAGTCTGAACAGGCCGAACATGCCGAGCGCGAGGACGACCATGAGCAAACCAAAGCCGGCCAGCACCCAGGGCTTTTCCGTCACAGCCACCAACGGGATGCCGATGAGTGCCGCAATGGTGCCGGCGACCGCATAGGTAACCGCAAGTCCCTGCACGTAAGCGACCGACAGCGCGAAGCCACGCCACACGGTTGGCCGTTGCTGACCCCCGCCGATAACAGCGGTCACAATGGGAATGAGGGGATACATGCAAACCGTGCCCGCCATCAATAGGCCGGCAAGCAGGAAGCCCAGCAGTTCGGGAAGGCCAAGGCCATTCGCCGGTCGCAGAGTCAGGCCGAAAACAGCGATGCCCCGGTTTTCGCCGACAACTGGAAACTCGGTCGCACCTGTCGTTGCATTCCCTTCGTTCGCAAAGGAGGTAACGACGCCGTTGGAAGCTATCCGGTAGCTTCGGGTTAGCGGTGGGTAGCAGACACCGAGGTCCGCACACCCCTGCGACGTGATGGACAGCACGGTGCTCGCCGTGATGGCGCGGGGCAACGGAACGCGAATTTGCACAGGCCGGTGATAGACCTGGACCATGCCAAATGTCGGGTCGTTTTTCGATTCTGCGGGTGGCATCTGGTCCGGCTTCACGGCCACGCCATCTACCGCGAAGCTGAAGCGGTCCTGGTACAGGTAGTAGCCGGGCTTCGTGCCGAAGTCGAGCGTTACCTGTTGCGGCCCGCTGATGCTGACCGTCAATGGGAAGGCTTCATTGACGGGTAGCAGGTCAGATTCGTTCACCGCGTAAGCGGCCAGAGACACAAATACGAATAGCAAGCCAAGCGCGAAGCACAACGCGCGCTTCGCTGCGTCTGTTTGACGGAAAATTCCCTGCCGTACGTCGGATGATGTCAATCGCATTGCAGTGCCTCTACTCACGAGATGCGAGCGCAAGCGCGCGCGACCGCAGGCCCGCTGTCACGCTGCGAGCCTGCGAATGCGGCGTCAGCGCCCCATCATGACTGCTTTTCCAGTTTCACGATGGTCAGGGTGCCGTTGACGTTTTCGACACGGACTTTGACCTTGTCGCCCTCGTGAACCTGTTTGACCATCGCGGCATCCTTCGTCTTGAACGCCATCGTCATCGGCGGCATTCCGACGTTTTCCAGCGCGCCGTGCTTTAGCGTGACCATGCCGGTCGCGGCGTCCACCTTCCTGACCTCCGCATCGGTGAGCGCTGCGTTCGATGACATCTTCGAAGCCGACGGCCTGGACATGTTCATGCCGGCCATGTCATCGCCAGCGAACGCGGGCGCAGCAACGATAGCTGCAAGAGCAACAGACGCAACAATCAACTTCTTCATTGAGTTTCTCCAGTTTGAGTAGATGGCACTTTCATGCCGGAAGGTACTGCATGGGGAAGCCGCGCATGGCCCAGCCTTCGAGCGCGACGGCGTTGCAGCAGGAACCAGGCTGCAGGGATAACGAACATCGAAAGGATGGGGGCCGTGACCATGCCGCCTACCATCGGGGCGGCAATGCGCTGCATGACTTCCGAACCGGCGCCGTGTCCGACCATGATGGGGATGAGACCGGCCAGCACGACAGCAACCGTCATCGCTTTCGGCCGCACGCGCAACACGGCGCCTTCATGAATCGCATCGAACAGAAGCGCCTCGGTTAGCGGTTCTCCGGCTTCCAGCCTGCGATTCAGTGCACCCTTCAGGTAGAGCAGCATCACGACACCGAACTCGGCTGCGACACCCGCGAGTGCGATAAACCCGACTGCCGTCGCGACAGACACCGCGTGACCCAGAATCCATATGAGCCAGAACCCACCCACCAGGGCGAACGGCACCGTCGACATCAGCAACAGTGCATCGGCCGCCGAGTTGAAGGTCAGGAAGAGCAGCACGAAGATGACGACGAGTGTCACGGGAATGACCGTGCGCAGCTTTGCCGCTGCGCGTTCGAGATATTCGAACTGGCCAGACCATGCAATCGAGTACCCCGGCGGCAGTACGACCTTTTCCGCAACAGCACGCTGCATCGCTTTCACTGCCGACTGCAGGTCCGTGTTGCGGATGTCCACATAGACGTAGCCAGAAAGACGCGCGTTCTCGCTGCGAATCATCGGAGGTCCGTCGGCAATCGTGATGTGCGCGACATCGCCGAACTGGATTTGGGCGCCACGGTCCGTGACGACCGGCAACTGACGCAGCTTCTCGAGCGAATCCCGGATTTCTCGTGGATAGCGGATGTTGATGGGGAACCGCTCACGACCAGCAATGACTTCGCCGACGTTCTCACCGCCCACTGCCGAGGACACGACCGACTGAATGTCCGCCACGGCAAGCCCGTAACGTGCTGCCGCCAGGCGGTCGATGTCGACGTCAACGTAGCGGCCTCCGTTCAGTCGTTCAGCCAGTGCAGACGTGACGCCCGGAACACCTTTGACCGCGGCTTCCACCTGCGCCGCAACCTTGTCGATTTGTGTGAGGTCCGCGCCCGAAATCTTCACCCCAACGGGCGTCTTGATGCCGGTGGACAGCATGTCCAGTCGATTGCGGATGGGTGGCACCCATACGTTCGAGAGCCCCGGCACCTTGACGGTCCGGTCCAGTTCATCGACCAGCTTATCCGGCGTCAGGCCTGGTCGCCACTGGCTACGCGGCTTGAACTGAATCGTAGTCTCGAACATTTCGAGCGGTGCTGGGTCCGTCGCGGTGTCGGCCCGCCCGGACTTGCCGAAGACGGTCTCCACCTCTGGGACCGTCTTGATAAGCCGGTCAGTCTGCTGCAGCAGTTCGCTCGCTTTCTCGGCCGAAATTCCCGGAAGCGCTGTCGGCATATACAGCAGGTCGCCTTCATCGAGCGGAGGCATGAATTCGCCGCCGAGCTGGGACAGCGGAATCACCGAGGCGGCTAGCCCAACCACCGCCAGACCAATGGCAACCCACGGTCGCCGCAGCGTCGCTTCCAGCAACGGTCGGTACAGTCGAATCAGCACGCGATTGATTGGGTTCGAGTTCTCATGAGGGATGCGACCTCGAATCAGATATCCCATCAGCACGGGCACCAGCGTCACCGACAACCCGGCAGCAGCAGCAATGGTGTAGGTTTTGGTGAAGGCCAACGGAGAGAACAGCTTCCCCTCCTGCCCCTCGAGCGAGAACACCGGGATAAACGACAGCGTGATGATGAGAAGCGAGAAGAACAGCGCCGGTCCCACCTCCGCAGCAGATGTCGCGATGAGTTCCCAGCGCTGTGCCGTCGTGATTTGTTCGCCCGGATGCTCGTGGTCGTACGCTTCGAGATGTTTGTGAGCGTTCTCAATCATCACGATGGCCGCGTCAATCATCGCGCCGATGGCAATCGCGATGCCGCCCAAGGACATCAGGTTCGCGTTCACCCCTTGATAGCGCATGACGATGAAGGCGGCCAGCACGCCTAGCGGCAGTGACAGAACCGCCACGAACGCGCTGCGAAGATGGAACAGGAACACCGCACAGACGAGCCCAACGATGACGAACTCCTCGATAAGCTTGTCCTTGAGGTTGTCCACGGCGCGCTCGATGAGCTGCGAGCGGTCGTAGGTTGTCACGACTTCCACGCCAGCCGGCAGTGAACGCTTCAGGTCCGCCAGTTTCGCTTTTACTGCGTCAATGGTCGTCAGCGCATTCTTGCCGGAGCGCATGACGATGACACCGCCCGCGACCTCGCCCTGGCCGTTCAGCTCAGCGATGCCGCGCCGCATCTCGGGTCCGATTTGAATCCGGGCTACATCACCGAGCAGAACCGGTGTACCGGCATCGTTCGTGCGTAACACGACGTTGCGGAAATCGTCGAGCGCACGCAGGTAGCCGGACGACCGGACCATGTACTCCGACTCGGCCATCTCGACGACCGACCCGCCCGATTCCTGATTCGCCTTGCCAAGCGCATCGGCCACCGCCGCCTGGGTGATGCCATACGCACGAAGCTTGTCCGGGTCGAGGACAACCTGATACTGGCGTACCATGCCGCCGATGCTCGCGACTTCTGAGACGTCGGGCACTGACTTAAGTTCGAACTTCAGGAACCAGTCGTTCAATGCACGAAGTTGTCCAAGGTCGTGTTGCCCAGTTTTGTCGACGAGGGCATATTCGTACACCCACCCCACACCGGTTGCATCGGGTCCAAGCGAAACGGTCGCGCCCTGCGGCAGGCGGCTCTGCACCTGGTTCAGGTACTCGAGCACTCGCGAACGTGCCCAGTACTGGTCGGTCTTGTCGTCGAACAGCACGTAGACGAACGCATCGCCGAACGAGGAGTATGCGCGGATGGTTTTCGCACCGGGCACGCCAAGCAGCGTGGTGGTGAGCGGATAGGTCACCTGGTCCTCGATGACCTGCGGCGCCTTGCCCGGGTACGACGCCTTGATGATGACCTGCGTGTCGGACAGGTCGGGCAATGCATCAAGCGGTGTTTGCGTGACCGAATAGACGCCCCATGCCGTAACGAGCACGGTTGCGAGCAAAACCAGGAAGCGGTTGCGGATAGACCATCTGATAAGGCGCGCAATCATTTGGCGCCTCCGACCGGTTCGACTTTGGTCAACTGGTAGCCGTCGTCCGATTGCCTGAAGACAAAATGCACGGTCTGGCCAGGCTTCACGTCCGGAAACGCCGCCGGCGACGGTTTGCCGAACGACATCGTCATCGCGCCCCAGCCCAGCGCTGGAACGGGTTGATGTGAAAACGTGATGTCTGCCGCCGTCACCTTTTCGACCTTGCCCGTCGTGTCGTATGTCTGCGGTGCTGCTGCAGCAGGTGCAGGAGCAGGCGCACTTGCACTGGTTGGTGCGGTCGCTTCGAGCTTCGGCAGAACGGATTTCAGACTCGCTTCCGAGTCAATCAGGAACTGGCCGGATGCGACGACCTGCTGTCCTTCAGTCAGGCCGCTGCTCACCTGGGTATCGTCGCCGGCATCGTTGCCTACGGTGACCGAAACAGGTTGCAACCTGCCGTCGGTATTCCTGACGATGACCACCGACCGCTTACCCGTCGTGATGACGGCTTCCGAGGGAACCAGCAAACGCGATACCTTTTTGGCGGCGCCGATGCGAGCCCGCATCAACATCCCCGGCGTCAGCCTGAAGTTCGCGTTGTCGATTTCGAGGCGTGCCTGCAGCGTGCGACTGCTCGTGCTGATGCCCGGCAGGATTTCGCGGATGTGTCCCGTGAAATGCTGCGCCGGGTCGCCGGCAAACACGGCGTCTACGCTCATGCCGGGTTGAACCTGGAGGGCCAAGGCTTCGGGCACTTCGACCACGAGCCACAGCCTGTCGAGCCCGGAGACCTTCGCAAGCGTCTGCCCGGGTGACACCATCGCGCCATCGCGCACGTTCAGTTCGGTGAGCACACCGGTTTCCGGTGCGGATAGCGTGATGTGCGTCTGGGCCTTGCCGGTGCGGTCGAGACTTGCAATCACGCCGTCCGGAATCGACATCGCCCGCATGCGCGCACGTGACGCCGCAAGCATGCCGTCATCCATGCCGCCACGTTTCAGCGACAGATACTCTTCCTGCGGCGCAAGCCAGTCTGGAACGAACAGGGACGCAATCGGAGCGCCTTTTGTTACGCGTTGCATTGGGGCGCTGGCGTAAAGATGGTCAATATAGCCAGTCACCCGCGACTGGACGACATCGGCTTTCGACTCGTCGAACTGCGTCGTCCCTACCGCGTCGAAACCGTCGACAGTGTCCTGCCGACGGACCGTCGCGTATCGAATCCCCAGGTTCTGCTGCAATCCTGCGTCAATCTTGATGCCGTTCGAGCCGCCTTCATCGGCGTAGACCGGCTCTAACTGCATATTCATGAAAGGCGACTTGCCCGGCTTGTCGAAATGCTGGTTCGGCACCATCGGGTCGTGCCAGTACAGCACCTTCCGGCCAGTCTTCGGGTCGGTTCTGTCGCTGGAGGGTGCTGCCGCAACAGCGCTCTCGCCGCCCATCGTTGAACGATGCGTACCGGCGACATAGCCGGCACCCAGCAATGCCGCTGCGGCAAACACCATAAGGGCCGCGCGTGCCAGTTGTTTCTTATGCATGTTGTTCTCCATCACTGACTCACGGACATCGAGGCAGGTACGACCTGGTATTCCAGCTGGGCCCAGGTCTGCGATACGTCTCGCTGCAGGTCAAGCACCTGAAGCTGGGCGTCGAGTTGCGCGCGCCTGGCAGCGAAGGTGTCCGCAAGCGAACCAGTGCCTGCTTTGTACGCTGCAGTCGCAAGCAGAGCGCGCTGGTCCGCAGCGGGCAGCAAGGAATTGCGCAGATTGTCGATACGGTCGCGACCGCTGGCGAGAGTTGCCGCCTGCGTGCGAATATCCGCCTCCACCTGACGCCGCGCGTCCTCGTACATCAGACGTGCCTTGGTGCCGAGTTCCGCCTTTTCGGCAGCATCGCGGTTCTGACGATTTTTGCGGTTGATAGGCAGCGGAATGCTGACGCCGACCGACACCATGTTCGAGTACGCCCCGCCTCGCTGCTGGTACGAGACCTCCCACGTCCAGTTGGGACTGCGGTCGCTGTTGGCAACCGCGGTGTCAGCGTCGGCTACCGCAATATCCCGTGAGGCTGCGATGAGCGCCGGCTGCACGTCACGAAGTTCCTCGGGCGGCAGGGACGAGACATAGGACTGTGGCGCCGGCGGCTCGCCGGTCACATCGGAGACGGGTGTCGCCGTCCAGCGCGACAGGCCGATGAGTGCGGTCTGGAACGTCTGCCGCGCCTTGAGCAACTGGTCCTGGGTCTGCGCGAGCATCGCCTGGGCCTGCGTGACATCGGCGGCAGTCGCTTTTGCTCCGCGATAGGAGGCTCTTGTCGCATCCAGCTCATGGGTCATGTGGCCAACGAGCTCCTGCTGTAGCGAGACAGCTTTTTTCGCATAGACCGCGTTCAGCCAGGCCGTGGCCGTCTGCTGGCGTGTGTTCGCAAGCTGGGCCAGGTAGCCGGCTCGCTCCCGGTCCACTACATCGTTCGCCAACGCGGACCGGAGCCGGCGCTTGTCACCCGATACCCACTCCTGCTCGATGCCGATACGGCGCATCGTCATAAAGTCCTGCCCGATGGTGAACCGTTGCGGTCCGTTCACCGGCAGGTTGTCCACGCCAGCCTTCAGCATTGGGTCTGGCAACTGGCCGGCCCGGACGGCCGACTCTGAACTGGCACGGACTGAGGCCTGCGCAGCCCCCATGGCGGCAGAGCGGTCCGTTGCGGACTGGAGCGCCGCATCAAGCGTGACGGGTGTCTCCTGAGCGTGCGCGGCGACGCTTGCGAGAATCAGCGCGGCAAAAAGTGAACGCGCGCGCAGTGGTGCACGCCGGCATGACGGCGTGCCAATAGTTAAAGGCATGTTCTAACCCCAACGGCGGACTCCTAACGGGCAATCCACGTCCTGGACGCAGGACGACCTCGCCGCAAACGCGGCGAACCTGTCACAAAGGGATTAGATGGCGCGAGGAGGTCGCCAGAGTCCGGCCGGTTCACGGACGGTAAGCGACAGTGCGTAGTGGAATACGACGGGGCTGGACAGCCCGGCGGGACGGGTTACTTCAGCCACGGAGACCGGATGATACAGACTACCAAGCTGGCATTGCGCCGTTGCCTTGCAGGAGAAGCCTTTGGCCTTTCCCGGTTGCGAGGATTTCATCGTTTCGCAGCCAGGCATGTCCGAAGACATTGCACTACCATCATCGGCGCCCATGCTCATCTGCATCGGACATTCTCCAGTCAAGCCGCTGGCCGCCAGCCCACTGACGGGAAGCGCAGCGCAGAGCAACAGGAGGAGCAATGTCCGGAGAAATTTCATGGCTGGGATTATAGCGGAGGCATTTTGTCCATGTTCCATGGAATCTGTTGTCTGCGGCGGCCGCCGCATGCAGACAACACTCAACAAAATGAATGATTGCCCGTTGACCTTCCTGCAATGGGAAGGTGTATGCCGGGAAATCTGGTTCTTCCGTGAAGATGCCACCGGGGTTTGAAGTGAGGGCTTCATCAAGCAGTGCAGCGTCAGGGGAGAACTGCATCAGGCTTACCGCAACTTCTCGCTGAGCTGCGTTTATGCGCGGGGTCGTTGTTCCATACAGACATGAGCGTTCAGCGACCCACGGCGGGCTGAGGCGTCCGTCTGAACAAAAGCAACGCGATGGCCAGGACGCAGAAACCTACTCCCGCATAGAACGTGGCGGCTGCACCGAGGCCGTCCCATAGGGCGCCCGCAATAACGCTGGACACAAGCGTAACGACGCCGCTGAGCAGGTTAAAGAACCCGAACGCGGTTCCGCGCAGTTGCGCAGGTGCGGTGTGAGAGACCATCGTGGCGAGCAACCCCTGGGTCATCCCCATGTGCAGACCCCATAGCGCCACCCCCGCGAGCACAACGCTCCAGTGCGTGCCATGTGCGAGCGCCACATCCGATGCAATCAAAATAGCGAGGCCCGCGACCAGCAACCTTGTGTGGCTCATCGTGTCGGCAAGTTTCCCGAACGGATACGCCGAGAGCGCATAAACGACGTTCATCGCGACCATCACGAGCGGAACAAGCGCAATCGGTACGCCACTTCCCATGGCACGCAATACGAGGAAAGCTTCACTGAACCGAGCCAGCGCGAATACGGCACCCACGACGACCACCCACCAGTAGCTGGTGCCGAGCTGCCTGATGCTGTCCCAGCGAATCGGATTGACCCGTTTTGCGCCCGGCTCCCGCACTGGCTCTTCGATGCCAAAGGTCAAGAGGGCGACGGCCAGCAGTCCAGGAATGACGGCAAGCCAGAAAGCGAGCCGGAAGTTATCTGCCCACACCAGCATGATGATAACGGCCAGCAGTGGCCCAAGGAACGCGCCGACGGTGTCCAGAGACTGACGAAGCCCGAATGCCGCACCACGCAGATGCAATGGCGTGACATCGGCCACGAGCGCATCGCGCGGCGCGCCTCGGATGCCTTTGCCGACCCGGTCCACAATGCGCGCGGTCACCACGATTCCGATGGTCGGCGCCAAAGCGAAAAGCGGTTTACTTAGCGCACCCAGCCCGTATCCAGCAACCGCGAGCCACTTCCGATTGCCGAGATAGTCGCTGAGGGTCCCTGAGAACATTTTGACGATAGGCGCTGTTGCCTCAGCGATGCCTTCGATGAGGCCAATCGTCGTTGCGCTGGCACCGAGACTTGCCATCAAGAACATCGGCAACAGACTGTGGATGATTTCGGACGAGACATCCATGAACAGGCTGACACAGCCAAGTACCCAGACGCTTCGCGGAATTTGCCTTAGAACGCTGACCCGTTGTTCAGTCTGCATGGAACCCATATTTCCCAATGAGCCGGTGCCGTTCTGTCGCGCAGGGGATTGAAGCCAGTCACGAGAATGAAGCTGTGACGGCACTCCTTGTCGATTCAGGTGTCCGGCGTTGCGGTTGCTCGGTTAACAACGCCGGCGATTCGAGGTGCAGCTTGGCCTGTCGTCGCGCCCGGTCGTTAATGACTTGATGGCGCCGGTGGTCGGTCATCCTCTTCCACGCACGAATTTCATAGAGCGTGCGAAAACAACCGACGCACAATTTGGTGTTGCTGTCGAAAGCACATGCGTCGACGTACGGCGAGTTTACTGCCATGGGTCAGGCCGCCGCGTGTGAAGATTGCACTTCAACAGTGACATGGGACAGCCCTTTGAAGCGCTCGAGCACGGTATGGTAGAAGCGCGAATTCCGATGGGGTTCGCCTGTTGCTACTGACACCACGGCACTCATGTGACCCGGACCCACCCGCCATACATGCAGGTCGACCACCTTGTCGCCACGGTCCTCGATAGCGTGACGCACGTTCTCGGTCATACGTTGGTCAGAGTTCATGTCGAGCAGGATGGCGCCTGTGTCTCGCATCAGGCCGTACGACCAGTTTGCAATCACCAGCGCGCCGATGACCCCAGCTAGCGGGTCCATCCATAGCCAGCCAAATGTGCGTGCCAGTATGAGGCCAATGATAGCCAGAACGGAGACCGCCGCATCAGCCATCACATGAACATAGGCCGACCGGATGTTATGGTCCCGGGTCGTTGCCTCATGCACGTCGTGGCCGTGCTCATGTTCTTCGAATTCGACGTCGTGCTCCCCGTCCGGCAACTGCACGATTGCCTTGAAGGCATGCGGCTCAGGAATGTCTTCCTTCGATTCCAGATAGCCGCCACGGTCCGCCAGCGTGAATACCTGTTGCGTCCCATCGGGTCGCACCGTCGTAACGGACACCGCTGAAGCGTCCAGTCGCGAACCCTCCGTCGCCGGCGTAATCCGGAAAACGGGCGGCACGCCATCCTCGAAGACGGAAACCGCAAACACACCCGACGGCGCGAAAATCTTCTGCACCGCGTCTTCATGAGCATGGTCGTCGTGACCATGGCCGTGTCCGTGGCTATGCCCATGGCTATGGCCGTGGTCACCGCCGCTCAGCAGCCATACGCTTGCCAGGTTAACCAGCAGGCCCACCACCGCGATAGGAATCGCTTCGCCGAAGTGAATGGGTACCGGCGACAGGAAACGCGAGACCGCCTCGTAGCCAATCAACAGCGCAATCATTGCAAGCACGATGGCACTCGTAAAGCCAGCGAGGTCGCCGAGCTTGCCGGTGCCGAACACGAAGCGGGAATCGGTGGCATGCCTACGTGCATAGGTGTAGGCAAGCGCGGCAATCAGCATCGCGCCTGCGTGCGTCGACATGTGCAAGCCGTCAGCGACGAGCGCAAGCGACCCAAACATGCTGCCGCCGATAATTTCGACCAGCATCATCGCGCTGCACAGCGCAATCACGGCCCACGTTCTGCGCTCGTTTTTTTCATGACCGGCCCCCAGAAAGATGTGGTCATGTCCCGCGCCGAACGCGGCGTCTTTGAAATCACTCATTTTCTGACTCTGCTTACTTGAAATAGCTGTGAACGACTTCGATGAGCTGTTCGGTCGCGCTGCCACCGTGGTCCTCGCCGTCATTCACATCGACAAGATGGTTCCTGATGTGGTCCTCCAGCACGACGGCAAGCAGGCCATTCATTGCTCCGCGACAACTCGTAATCCGCTGCAGGACATCCGAGCAGCCGTGTTCTTCCTCGAGAGCCCGCTCGATGGCTTCAACCTGCCCCTTGATACGGCGAACCCTGTTGAGAAGCTTCTGTTTTTCCTGAACCGTGTGACTCATTGCGCTCTCTCCGTACCCCCACCGGGTATATTAGCGTCCACGTTACCATAGGGGGGTGGGGTATTGTCCGGGCCACCGCTCACGCGGTCAACTACCGAAGGGATACGGCGCAAAGGGCCAGCGCGCGGTGACCGCAGTACGCATCAATGCACACCGGGAGAAGCCGAAGTCCCAGCGCAAGTCGTCAGCCATCGAGGCCCGACATTGCCGCGTTCGTCGTCGACTTGAAAGCGGCCCTTGGCGCGCGGCAAAGCGACGAAGCCATCCGCCGCGGTAAGGCTGGAGACCCAAGGTCCCACGTATGCGAAAATGGCCATACCGTTGGCACAGCGAGCTCGCTGACTTCAAATGCATGGCTCGTCACCGGGAGCCATTCGGGACCGCCACTGTTGCGCCGGCTGTGACGGAGGGTGCATGAATCAGGCGATGGCTCGCAAACAGTGGCAGCAGCGAGAAGCAGGAAAGGGCAAATCGTGAGAAAACTTGGACTTGCGTTACTGACCGCGGCATTGGCGCCGGCGGCTTTCGGGGCCGGCACATATTTGGAAGTGTGGAATCCGCCGGAGGCGCGCGCGACTGCCCCGCATAGGGCCGGTACTCCACACAGGCTCGCAGTACGACGTCACGTGGCCTTGCACGCGAAGAAGCTCCATTCGCCGCGCGCGTTAGCAACTGCTCCACGGCTCGTGGCGAAGCAGGGCAACACGCAGAAGACCTTGCTGAAGGACGAACCGGACATGTCTGGGATTCCGCGGCAAACCACGCCGGAAGGCAACGTGCTTCGCGTGACAGGCCACGCGGCATCCGTACAGGTTATCCGCTGATGCAGTCGCAAAGCTACCACGGCTACGATGTCTGGGGGCACGCCATCCCAGAGCAGGAGGGCATCCTGCAGCCGGAGCGCTATGCAGCGAGCGGAACCATCACGCTTGGCGGTAAGTTAATCCATGCTTCGGGTGTCCTTGGTCACTTTGGAAGTGAAGAGGAAGCCGAGCTAGCAGGCCTGGACTGGGCCCTCGCATGGGTCGATGCGCACACCTAGAGTCGCCGCCTGCTCTGCGCTCCGTAATGCGTTGTACCGTGCGAGGGTCGAGCTAGTTTCTCGCTGGGCATGAGGCTTCCTTTGAGCATCCGCAGGATGCGATTGCCTGACCCAAAAAGAGTCCCGTCCATAGAATGGCTTGAATGTCCGAAGAGACTCTTCGATGATACGAATGAGTAAAGACATATCTAGCGAATGAGGTTTTAACCTTTTTCGGGCGCCTTGGCTTTAGGTGGGCGCCATCTCTTTGCACTTCGGCTCGCCAATGCCCCGGACTTCGCGATAGCACAGCGCAGGAAGCTCGCCTACGAGGTTCCCTCGTGCATGGTCGCCCCCCAAAGGCAAAAAATGCAGAAAGCGTCGCGTGAACCTGGCTTAAACGCGCGTTCACCAGCATCCAGCGTCGAACAGATGTGTGAGGCAGTGCTGATAGATTTGTCGTGCAACGGGTGACCGGAAATCGAGGCGCAGGTTTTCGCAGAACAGCGCCTTCACCGATTTGAGCGTCACGGCGGAGCCTAGCGTCCTTTCCAGGTGTCGGGCGATATTGTGAGCGCGGGCAGAAAGCATCACCCGCTGCATGACGTCAGCTCCTCCGCCATTTGCACTGAGCCAAAGCATCGTCGACTCAACCACATGCTCGACGGACAGCCACTCGCCCGTCATGTGCCGCGCAAGTAGGTGCGATGCGACGAGGTAGGCGAGCAATTCGGCGCGAGCGCGCAGGTCCAGATTAAGTGGGTTGCTCATCGCGGAGACGTACCTCCGACACATCGATGTGACATTGTAGACGGGCCACTTGGCGCACGACCATCTTGCACGAAGAGCCAGACCATTGACGGTCGCCGTTCTCAAGCACCGGGCTTGCATTGCCGCGCGTGCAGCGCTTCCCTTGTATTTGTAGAGCGACGCACGGCCAACGCGTCCTGTCTTCGGCAATCATCTATATGCGGGGTCCTTGCAATTGTTGGCAGCAGAGAACTCGCTCGTCGTCCGTTCCATTCGCCAGATTGCCTTGCCCGCACGTTTCGGATGTTCCGCGAAGTACCGGTTGCGCTCTGAGAAATAACGGTCAATAGCCGCCTTCGCAGCATCGGTGGACGCATAGTCACTGTTGTGGATGATGGCGCGCGCCCATCCCACTGAAGACTGACTCGATGACGTTCAGAAATTGGGCACTCGCAGGCAAAGGTGCGAGTTCAAGAATCGGCTGATGACGCAGTTGCGCAGACTCATTGTGGTCAGCGATGAATGCCGACAGTTTCTTCGAAAGGTGCCATGATGCCGCGTCCCACGACAGATACAGCTTGCGCATATCACCGTACTGTTCGAGCAGAACAGTTGCTATGCGAACCATCTCGTCAGTGTTCTTGGCCGTGGAATAGAAATGCGTCACCTGGTTGGACGAAAGTTCAAGCGCGGCCGTACAAATCAGACAACCCTTCGATATCTGCCATTGTGGAACGCTCGGCTGAACATCAGGAGCAGTTAGTGCGCGCCCCCGCTTCATAGTGACGGAGAACGGCCCGAATTCGTCGATGGAGAAGAACCGTTCGTCGGGCTGGAGATTCGCTAGCGTCGACCGGATGTGGTCCAGCTTTTCCTGGTACTTCGAGTCGGTACTCGTGAGAATGACCTTGGCGGATTTCCAGCGATAGCCAGCGCGCCGCATTATAGAGCGGATGGCATCCTTACCAGCATGATGGCCTCGCTCTGCCAGAACGCGGCGCAGGTCGTCCATCTTCCATGTGGTTCGGTTAATGTCCGAAGCAGAGGGCGGCTCGTGCAGAAGCGTGAAGACTGCGCTCTGCAGCGCCTCGCTATCGTCAATGCGGGACCGACTCGCTTTCGCGAACAGCGATTCACATCCGCCAGCTTTGTACGCACGTAGGTAAGTGCGAACAGCCCCGCGGCTGATGGCCAGATGCGTTGCGATTTGACGCCCAGAAAAGCCGGCTTCATACGCGAGCGCGGTAAGCGACTTATGGCGCTGGCTTTTTCGCACTGGCAACAGCATCTGCATCAGTTTGTCCTGTCGCACGCCGTCCCCGCCTTCGGGCGCATAGACGACACCCTGCTCGACCCGGTACATCCAGTTCTGCCATCGCTGCCGCCTTCGCGCCTCGGAAACTGTCGCCGGAAATTCGATACCCCACGTGCGCAGTCGGCGCGTGGCTGCTTCCTCGAACCCGGCATTGACATCCGCCGCAAACAGGTCGCGCAAAAACCGCGCTGCCTGGCGTTCGGTGAGCGAACGTACGACGCGTTGAACGCAGGTCCACGGAGCGGTAATTGGCTGGTCGATGACAGGCTGTCGTTCGTTGACGCACTTCCGATGGTAGCCCGGAGGAAATTCAGACGAACCATCTTGCGAACAGTGTTCCGGCTTATGGCTTCGGCATTGGCGACGTGCCGAACAGATTCACTCTTGATGAGGACACGCGCGCGTATTCGCGTCCATTCTTTAGTGTCTGAATACATTAGCCGCCTCCTTGCAACAGACGAAACGCCGTACGTCGCAATCTTGCGCCTTTGTCCTGCGCTACGGCTACGTCTGCGCCGTACGTCACTCTACAGAGCGTTAAAATGAAAGAGCAAAGGGATAGATAGCGAACGGCCCCGACGTTTGCTCGCGCCCGCGTTTTCGAAGGCCAGGAACCGTCGGGCTGACCGCGTCGCAGTGGCGGGAGCGGAAGATTGGCGCCGGTTGACAGCGTCTAGTGTCTTCCCCATCATCGGGCACAGCACGAGGAAATCCGCTCATTCCGCACGGCGCTGATGAGATGAACCAGACTGTCCAAAATTCCCGCCCCCGTTTTGTCACCCGACGTTCGCCGGTGCATGGACGCGGGCTGTTCGCCAACCGCGCCCTCGCCACTGGAGAACTCATCTGCGAATACAAAGGCGCGCGTGTCAGTTGGCGTGAAGTGCTGCGCCGGTGTGCCCGCGACACCTCAGAATCAGACCATACGTTTTACTTCGATTTGGGCGATGGCACCGTCATCGACGGCGGCGAAGGCGGCAATAACGCACGGTGGCTCAATCATGGATGCGTGCCGAATTGCGAAGCCGAAATCCTGGACAGGCGAGTGTTTTTCCGCGCGCTGCGGGATATATCGCCGGGTGAAGAGCTGACCATCGACTACGCGCTGTTCGTCGAAGCCCGACATACCGCCGAATCCGGGAGCGCTTCCGGTGTCACTGCGCCGCACCCGGCTGTCGTGGCACGATGCTGCAGAAACAAATAACCGGCCGCCGGAAGGCTGTTGGATGAATCAGCTCGCGGTACCTTGCAAGCAACCACCTGACGACAACTGGCCTGAATGGGTGACATTCGCGCGTCGAGTTCGCGGGATTCCGCAGGACGTAGTGCACCTCGACAATGTCCAACCGACTGCCATTATTCCGGTGCGGCTTTTCACCGACACGATGACCGTCAACTAGGCGGATTCCACTGGTCGCGATAATATTGCACAGATGTCTGCAGGCGGCATAAGTCGACAGCGACGGCTAACCCAGTGTTCCCAGCAGCTTCATGAAGTTGCGCTTGGCGCGATATGTCTGCCGAACGGTCTCGAGTTCATCGGCAAACACAATCTGCTCGTTCAGCTCGGCCCGCAACTTCCCGATGGTGCGCACGATGCCGAACGCTTCGTCATATCGGGCGTTTCGTGTTCCGCTCTCCGCTGCGATTGGCAGCAGGCGGTGATACAGCGCAATGGCGTCGCGCGGATGGGTCTTACCGCGCACGGCCGCCATCGTTGCCCACATGTTTACCGCCACTGGACCTCCGCAAAACGCCTCCCACGCGGTCTCGCTGTCGCGCTCGGCAAGAAAGACCTTGACCAGTTCGGTGCGGCTCGGCGTTTGCCAGTGGCTGCGCTTTGCTTTGGTCGGCGCCTCTTCAGCGCGAACGAGACTCCATAGATGATTGAGCGCGCGCTCACGCGTCGCCTCAAGCCGGACCGTGGTCCTGGCGACATCCATTAGCGCCGCAAACGCTTCCGCAACGGGGCGCATCTCGAAGCGTTGCCACGCGAATGCATCAGCTTTCGCGTATTCATTGCGACGCAGGTACTCTTGAATGCAGAAATCAAGCAGACGCTGGTCCAGGTTCTGTCCGGATTCCTTGACACCGCGCTCGGCCCACGCAAGACCATCGTCATAACGCCCGTACTTTGCACAAAGCTCTGCGACCAGCAAAAAGCGGTAGGGACTCGACAGGTCCTTCGACCGAATGACATTCAGTGCATCGACATCACCGTCATTTTCCGCGAGCCTCTCCATCGCCCGCTCCAGTCGCATCCGCAGCGGGTCGAACGAGCTACGGAATTCTTTGCTCGGAGCCAGTGGCGGCAGCGCGCCCCACCCCCTCTCAACGAGTTCGCGGTACCTCCGCAGTCCGGTATCGCCTAACGGTTCGACATAAGCTGGCAATACGTCGTAGAACGTGTCCCATACTCCTTCGGTCTGGAAGTGAAAGAGGCGCTCGGCGAGCTTCGTTGGGTCTGGCCGGGTTTGCCGACACGCTTCGAGGTGTACGGCCGCTAGCTCAAGAATCCCTGGCATCACATCGCCGCCAGAATCGTCTATCTGTTCAAGACTCTTCTCCGCGCCGGAAATCGCCAACTCTGCGAGGTCGACCACCTCGGCAGCCTGAGGACCGCCGAGCCGCTGCCGCAGCATGTCCGCGAGCGACATCAGGCCATCGCCATATGCGCCGGCCTCTCGCCAGTCGAGAGGCCGCGAAACGCGCGTCGCCTGACGGACCGCTGTCTTCATGCTCGGCAGGTCGCTGGCCGCCGCGGCGCGCGCAGCAAAGAGCAGTCTGTCGCGTAGCGCCATGTCGCGCTCGACTGCTTCCAGCAGGAGTTCGCGCAAGGAGCCTTCGTTCAGCGTCGCAACGTATTCCTGAATCTGCTCCTCGTACGTCTTGCGCTTCTTGCGGGGTTTCGCAGGCTCGACGTCGTTGGCGTGGAACACTTCCTCACCCGTGTTCTCCAGCCATGAAAGTGCGACTGCGACGGCATGCTTGCAGAACATGCCGTCCGCGCCGACCGGGCAGTCGCATTCGTACGTCAGCTCGCCGTCGTCACCTACGGCAAGCTCAACGCTGTACCGATGCGTGCCACGGACATTGGCTCGAAGGACGCCATCTCGCTCCTCGAGGCGCGATACGGCGCCCTCGTGGAAGTACGCCTTGCCGCGAGCGAACGTTTTCGTGTCCACGAGCGACTGGATTTCTTCGAGGGTAAGGACATCGTGAAGCGGAGAAGTGTTGGGCATCGTGCGCCTCTATCGACCTGTGCTACTGACCATTCTAGCCTGACAGCCAAAGCGTCCTGGTTGTAGAACGTCTATGCAGCACCGTGCGTGCTGGAGTCAACGGACGTCGTGTTTTCATCGGACAGTGATTGCGCGCGAAGAAAAAAGCCCTTGTTTTAAGGACTTTTCCGCTTGCGTTGACTGCGAACCGTTGATACGCTTGCCGCCAGCTTAAGTCGACGCATGTGTCGAGCGCTTCGCCTCGAGGTGTTTCGTCTTAAGCGGCTAACCATCCAAGAAAAGGAAACCACATGGCAACAAAGACCGCAAAACCTGCAGCCAAAAACGCTGCGGCGAAGACCGCAGCGAAGAAGGCTACTGCGCCGACAAAGAAAGCTGCTGCCGCGAACAGCAGCCTGAAGCCGCTGAAGGACACGTTCACGAAGGCGTCGCTAGCGACCCACGTCGCTACGCAAGCAGGCGTCGAGCCGAAGCAGGCAAAGGCCGTCCTGGCAGCACTGGAAGACACTATTCTCGGCGCTGTTCACAAGAAGGGCGCCGGTGAGTTTACGCTGTCGGGCCTTCTTAAAATCGGTGTCCAGCAAGTGCCAGCAAAGAAGAGGCGCTTTGGCAAGGACCCATTCACGGGTGAAGACCGCTGGTTTGATGCAAAGCCGGCGACAGTGCGTTTGAAAGTGCGCCCGCTCAAAAAGCTGAAGGATGCGGCAGTTTAACGACTACGTCGCTGCTTACAGAAGCCCGCTTTCATGCGGGCTTTTTGATGGCATCTCCGACGTAACGCGGTCCGAGCTCGCTACGGTACCTGTGCCCCAATGGCAACCCAACGCCTGCGTGTTCCCCATTGCTGACTGAGCCTTCCGACGTCCGGGACTGCGGTAGGTCAAACGCATACCGCAGCATTGGGTTCATACCTATACTTTCGATGACTTCAACGAATTGAAGTGCGTACCAAATGTCGAATCTTGCCATCAGTTCGCTTCCGCAGGTACAGGCTCGTGCACATCTCATCGCCGACCGGATTGACCTCAAGAACTTCAAAATCACGGATTCACTCGCCACCACGCCTCTGACCGTAACGGTAGGGGGCACTGACGGCATCGCCGTTCTTTTCAGGTACGGCGTCGTCGTGCTTTTTGGTGTGTCGCTTGGTGATGAACAACGGTTTCTCTCCTCGTTAGCTCAGTTGCTGTACAACGCCTACGGGCGACCTCAGCTCGAAGAAATCGCCATCCAGAGCGGCAAGACGAACGTTGGTGTGCAAGGCGGTGCAGTCTGGCTCGACGCGCTGACGTTGGAAAAGGCTCAGGTGATAGCGGACAGCCTCAGTAAAAGCCTTGTGCTGTCGATGTACGAAGACAAGACCGCGAGCGAGTTCGATAGCATCATTCCGTTGGCATCGGAACTGGCAAGAACAGGAAAGGTGAGCGCGGACGCCAAAACGCTACTCTCAAAAATTGGCGGGATGCTCCTAATCGAACACCGCATGGTCGGCCGGGCTGAAATCGGTGACAAGCCGGAGACTCTTTGGGAACACCCGGAGCTCGGCGGCCTCTATGCACTATTGGAGGACGAATACGAACTGCACGAGCGACAAGCCGCGCTTGAACGCAAGCTGCAGCTCATTTCTGGAACTGCGCAAACCCTGGCAGAAATCGCGGAAACCAAGCATGTTCACCGCCTCGAATGGTATGTCATAGGGCTTATTGCCCTTGAAATCGTGATTGGTTTGGCGGACCTGGCGCATAAGTTCTTTTTCTGAGTCATCCACTTGTCTTTCTTCCGCCTTTCTTTCCTTGCTCGTTGAAAGAGTTAGGCCAAGCAATGATATTCGCTCTGCTTAGCAAATCATGTTGACTTCGGTTTAAAGCAACACATAAAATTCGCGCGTCTTCACAAAAGGGGCCGACGCCTTGGAATTCTGTAGTAGTCGACTTTCGAACAGTTTCGCTGCCTGACCGGCAGGACGCCCGCGCTCTCATTTCTTAGCCGCCGTCTTGCCAGCAGGCAAACGGTGCGCCGCAATTATCCATCCCGTGTACCTAGACTAGCGCCATTCAGTCGCGGCGATTACGCGCGTCCGCTCGGCACCCCGCTGCGCGCGTGAGTTCGCGGCCGCGTTCGTTCCCTGTTGTAAGAGAAACCGCGTCTGCCACCAGACCATCAGACTGGCAGGGACGACTCACGCAGGACGGCTCGTGAGATTAAGCCTGACTTTATCCAGTCTTGTGGGCATGCGATGCTCAGCCCGTTTCCGAACCACGCGTGCCGCCGCCGGCACAACTCGAACCAGCAAACATGACTCTCGATTTTACCCTGCGGCTGCTTGCCGCCTTTGCGTGTGGCGTGGTCATCGGCCTAGAGCGCCAGATGCGCCAGCGCACTGCCGGTCTGCGGACCATCACGCTTGTGGCTAGTGGGTCCTGCCTCTTCGTTACGCTCGGGGCACTGACCGGAAATGGAACCACGGGACTGACACAGATTGCCGCTTATGTCGTCTCGGGCGTTGGCTTCCTAGGAGGCGGCGTCATCATGCGTGACAATGGCTCGATACAAGGTATCAACACGGCCGCCACGCTCTGGTGTTCCGCTGCCGTCCGCGTCCTGTGCGGTTCAGGACATTTTGGGCCAGCGTTAGCCGGCACCGGCGTAGTGCTGCTTACCAACACCGTCCTGCGCGAAGTCAGCCGAGCCATCAACACGGCTCCGGTCTCGGCCGCCGACCTGGTGCGGCAATACACCATTACGGTGGTCTGTCGCGAAGCCGACGAAGTTCATATCCGGGCGGCCCTGTCGAACTCAATGTCTTCCGCGCCACTGTCCTTCCAGAGCCTGACGAGCCGAGACTACGAGAATGACCCGCATCGTATTGAGGTTACGGCGACATTGAAGGTCCATCCGAAGGACCAGCCCAAACTCGAACAGATTGCCAGTCGGCTGAGCATGGAAAAAAGCGTGTCGAGCGTCAGTTGGGCAGGACTTGAGGTTGAACCGACGCCGGAATGAGCATGGCTTCGCGATTTCATCGATGGTCATGCCTGGACTCCGTTAAAAACTGGCAACTGAACGAGCAGCCAGTGGTCACTTATGTCCTCTCTAGAAAGCATTACTTGCCTGCAGTGACTTTGTGAACGCGCTCCGCGAGCGCCACTGCCTCGCTTGGCGACATGGGCAGCGGCCCGAGCGGCGCGACGTGCAAGACCCAGTCGGCTAACCGGCTCACAAGCGAAGCATCGTCTGTGTTCAGCCCTCGCATCGCCAACGACTGCACCAACGATTCTAGCTGCGGAGAGCAGCAATAAATGGCATCAAACGCGGCACGTACGCGCGTGGACTCGGTCAGGCCGGTATCGCGTGCATCGGCAATGAGATGGTCGTATCGCATATCAGCTCCAGTTTTGACTTGAGCTCCCCCGGCACCGCGGGCTTGCTCACACCGAGGAGGTAGGTCCTGCACACCAGGTTTTCGCGGCATCAAGCGGGGAGTGAAGATAGTCATCATCTAGCGCTAGCCAAGCAGCGGGCTCGCGGCACAGAACTTCGCTTCATATCTGCATCTCGGGATGTAGTGGCTTTTCCTGTCAGCATTCCGCTGCTCCGTCACTTTTGTTTGCCGTAGATTCCAGCTTCCTGCGACACGCGTGCAAGTTCTTCCAGCGCCTTGCGGCCGCGCCGTTTTGCACTCAAGCGGTAGGCCTCCGCATCTGTGCTTGCGACGGCGTATGTGCCATCCTCGTTTGCGCTCGCGGCTAATTTTCCGTCACGGATTAGGTTCACGACATACTTCGGCGTCACATTTAGCATCGCCGCAACTTCGGGTCCGGTCATCGTTTCGTCCATATATGCTCCCTTGGAAACATTGAGCACGTCGGCGTGGTCGACGCCTTTGAACTCTGCGGCAGTGTCTTCAGAAGATTCAATACGCATTCGAGCCGTTGCGCCGTAAGTTGCTACCAGCCCAACAATGTCCGCAGCCGTTCGACAAGCCAGTCCGCTTCCACAACGCTTACCCACCCTTTGGCCTCGATTGCACGCCTCATGCGTTGCAAAGTGACCTCCCGCGAATGCTGCGGATACTTTGCTGCGTCCTTTCGAGCCTTCGAGACCAGTTGCTGCGCGAGGTCTTCACATACCTCCCATCGTTGGTAACGCTCGTCGTCCGTCTGCCCAACGACAAGCTTGCCGTTAATGAGGCGCCCGGCCAGTTTTGGCTGCGCTCCGGACAGCGACGCTGGCGTCACGTCGGGGAAAGTCGTCAGGTACATGTTGGCTCATCTCAGGTGGGCGATGACTCGCTTAGCAAGGTTAATAAGATTCGTCTTTCTCAAGGCCGGTAACGTCTGTGAATTAAGCGTCGCACCGGGCGCAGCAACGATGCGGATATGAATATCTTCGCGGTCCACTACGATTTGTATGCAGGCCTCTGGCGTCGTCGCAGCGTCCCCAGCTGTTTGTCGCTCAACAAAAAGGGTGAATTGTCGGACGTCCGTATAAGGGCCGAGCGGCCATTGATATCCATGGGCGTGAAGGGCCTCCGACACGCGCTCCCACAACGGACGGCGCGGGTCAATTTCCGCGCTCGGTGAGCAATCAAGTCGACTGACGGCTGGCTGGGCGTCGACCGAGCGGAGGCAGAAGTTTACTGCGAGCGGCACCGTGGAGAGCGCGCTCAGCGATGCGGGAGTAAATGGAATTTCGCTCAGCAGCGGAATGGCTGTACGCAAACCGGCCTGTATGCATGCACAGGCACCGCCCGCAAAGATTTGTCACATAAGGCACTCCCTCTACTGCACTAAGAACCTTTAACAAAATGAGCGAAGGGGCTGTTTACACTCGATGAACCCGCCCACAGTTCATCGTCGAGTATCGGCTTGGCCATATCCTTTTCGTCGTCGAAACAAATCGACTGGTCCCGCGTCATCGTCGATTCCTCTTCTATCTGCGCTGTGGGCTCAGGTCAAAAACAGGACCGAATCCCACAGGCCGCGCGCGACCCGGTTCAAAGCGCCATCTCATCACCGAGGCGCAGGGCATCCCGCTCGCGGTAATACTCACCGGCGCCAACCGCAATGACGTCACTCAACTCCATGCTCTGGTCGAGGCTATCCCGCCCGTAAGCGGCAAGCGTGGCAGACCGCTATCGAAGCCTCTGGTCGTTCAGGGCGACAGAGGCTACGACCACGACAAATATCGACGTCCATTACACGCAGCCGGCATTGCAACCGAAATCGCTCGGCGCGGTCAGCCTCATGGTAGCGTTCTAGGCAAAACACGGTGGGTCGTGGAGCGGACCATTTCGTGGCTTCACAACTTTCGCCGACTGCGTATTCGCTTCGAGCGCCTCGCTTTCATCCACGAAGCCTTCATGAAAATCGCCTTGCTGCATCATATGCTGGCGACATCTGCGAAAGTCATTCTGTTAACGCCTCTAAATGAAAAAAGTACAGTACTTTCGGGGACAGTCCAGATTGTAGGTTGTCGGGATTGACCTTGACAGCGCGGCCTAGTGAACTCAGTTGCTGCTTCGAGGGATATGGACGTCTCGACGACTGCTGATGAGGTCGAACATTTCCGTCCGAACTCCGACAGTGCGACTGACCTAGGTAGCCGCGAGACGGCCATGCAACTGGCTCGTCGATATCCGAACTTAGTCTTGGGCACACCGGGCACGACTGAGAAGCCGACCGGGAAAAGAAGGGGTTCGCATGTGCGAACCCCAAATCAATCAGTCTTCCCTAATACAGTGAGCGCCTGCGCTCAGTGAACGGCGTTTCGACCAACATTCGCGCTGGCCATTTGCTCGCGGGACGCCAAGGCGACCTCAGGCATCACAAACGTCACGCTCGCCCGTTCGGGAGATGACCTGCCATCAAGCGGCTTTTTGACCTCGATTGCCCTTACTCGTTCGAGAACGTATTTGCCTCCAGCGAAGATATCCTTCACAGCAAGTTCATGACCCTGCTGACGGTGCCGAAGCACCTCTGACACTGCTTCCCACGGAACCATCGCCCCTAGCAATACCGCGGCATCTTCGTCTTGTCGCCCAAGGGAGACCTGAATCGGCTGACTACGCAGAGATTCAAGCAGCCTTATGACCGACGGTTCGTACAGGGGCAAGATGAACAAGTGTCGGAAGACCGTCGCGTCAACGCCGAAAATTGCGTACGTTCCACCACTGCCAGTCGCGACCATGCCCAAGCTCATCTGACATGCGCCGTTGGTATCGACCAGCTTATCGTACATCTCGCGATGGATATCGCCACAGAGATACCAACCACCCACCCGGCTCCGGAGTGTTGGACGCGACGACAGGTTTTCGCCTACCTCTTCGGGGCTCATCACTCGTCCTGCGCTGATAAGAACCCCCTCCGCGATGTACGGCTTCATTGTATTTCCTCAATTAGACGCGTCGGTGCGTCGACCCAGTACGTGGGGATGCAAAGCAGTCTTCCGATTGGCATCAAAGGTCCCCCTGCTGGCGTAGGGCTAAGGTCCTTAGGAGCCTAACAATAGTTCCGTAGCTACCTCTTCCCAATTCGAGGCGAATGTTCCTCGGACCCAAGCTTCGCCTTTGTTTTTGCAGAGCGACGCACGCCCGAACAACGTCTGCCGCCGTGATGCCTTTTCTTCCTCTCATCTTGATGACCTCGTCGTTAATCGACCAAACAGCGGCCGTGACAAGACGTGTAGTCACCAATTTCGTAACCGATTTTTCGTGCGCTTTTAGAAGCGTTATCTGATGATGTGTCGACGCAACAAGGAGGTCGTAATGAATTCCGATGTTTTAGACACACGTACCCAAGGAATCCGAACGTTGCTGCACATGTCGCCCTGCATGATGGCGGCCGCAGTCGTTTCAGCCCAGAAGCTCGAAGTGAGTTTGCGCGAATGGCTGGACCGTGCAGTAGCGAGTTTTATCGCAGATGACCACCCGGAAGGCGCCGCACCATGGTCGGTGCAGTCCGCCGACCTCTTCGCACAGGTGGCCAGTTGTTCACCGGAGGTGCTTCGTGACCGCTGGGCGCTGCTCTACGAGCACGTTCTGCTGGAGCGCGACCTATGGCACCACTGTGACCCCACGCAAGCCGAAGTCGAAGAAGGTGCGTTGCCCGACGCCCCCTTTATCGTGCCCTCAAGGCTGAGAAAGGCATGGCCGCGACTGGTGGCAAACGTATTCATCCTTTAACGCGAATTAGTAGGCAAGCCATGTACGACGCTTTCATGCGGGACGCCAGCGACCATTCGCTTACTGCGTCCACACGCGTTCGCGCAGCTTTCGACGCTTTGTACACCGCATGTTTGCAACTCGTTGACACCCAGGACTTGTCCGCAGACAGCGGCGAGAAGTTCGCAGAGACCGTTGTCGCACGTGCATTGGCGGCGATGAATCTGCCCGGGAAGGACGCATCGCTTGTTAGCAAACTGGCCGGCTGGGTGCTGCATGTATCACCGCTGGGGCCACTGCCCATGTCGCCAGAAGAAGCGGTCGCCCTCGCAGAGCGTGTTCACAGAACCGGACGGAAAGACAATGCTCAAAGTGACAGTTGAATTGTGGCCAAGCGGCAGGGAGTCGGGAAGGCGCGTGCTAGCAACTGCGGACATAAGCCGCATCGAGAATGGCGCGCTGGCGGACTATGAAGTGTTGCTGGAAGAGGAACTGCTTGGTGGCGTTGGCGACACTGCATTTGTGCGCAAATACCCTCGATGGTCTGCGAGCGTTTGGGATTTGGTGGCACGCTGCATTGCCGCCGGACTTAACGGCGGTGTGGAGACGCTGCCGCCACGGCCTGTGCTACCAGAAGTGCCCGTGCACGATAGCGACGGCACGCAGTACATACGGATGCGTGAAATTCCTGAGCCAGCACAAACATTCTTTCGCCGCAACATGGCCCACTCCAGTCGCCCGTTCATTGAAAGCGACCGGGAGCCGCGGGACTGCGCATGGGCGTACGACTGGCGGGACTTCCTCACCGGCCAGCGCTGATGCCTGCCCTGATGTCGGTCGCGGAGTTGGCTCAGCTGCTTTTCGTGTCGCCAGGGTACACAGGGGCGACGGTTGCGGACAACCGAGGAGACGGAATGCTTACCGTCACATTTCACGCGGGCGAGTACAACGGCGACGCTACGGCATTGACGCGCCTGTGCGATATTGAAGGCTCCGCCACCCCCGGCGGCAGGCCCCCTTTTACGCTGCTGGAAGAGACTCAACAAGTGCTTGCAACGTGCACAGAGCGATACGCCACACCGGCGCCAAAAGGCGCTGCACTGACGGTGTTTATTGGCCGCAAAAAGCGCGGCAGGACAACGCCGCTAGCTCGGCTTGATGTTCTGCTTCAGGATGGGCTGGCACGCGCAAGCATTGTCCGCGACGACGCACAGTCGGTAGCCGTAGGGCCGGTGGCTGTGGACAGGGACGACGACGACGCGACAATTGTTCTCAAAGTGCTGGTGAAGCACCTGCGTTGCGGTTAGGGCTCAGATGCGCATTGAAGACAAAATCGTGCGCTCAATTCGACGGCGCAGAGGTGTCGTCGTTTTGCGGTCAGAAGTCGCACCGATGGGCAGCGCCGCGCAGGTCGGTCGTGTGCTCGCAAAGCTGGTCGGCAATGGGAGGCTTGTGCGTGTTAGCAAGGGCGTGTACGCAAAAACGCGTATCAACAAGTTCACCGGGCAGTTGACGCCGGCGGCCACCTTTGAAAGCATTGCCGCCGAAACTTTCCGGAAACTCGGCATCGATGTCTCGCCGGGGCAACTTGCACGCGAGTACAACGCTGGAACTACAACGCAAATTCCAATGGACGGGGCGGTTAGCACAGGAGCGCGCCGGATAAGCCGAAAAATTCAGGTCGGAAGCCGAACAATAAAGTATGAAAAAAGCTAGACCGGCGTTAGGGATGACGCGGCACCTCGCCCGCAAATTGGAGCATCTATTGTGACCGCACCAGAAGACTTCCCTTGGGACACGACGCCCGCAGCGCTATCAGGCACGCATCCGAAGGTGGCCGGCCGCATGATTGACGGCAAATTTGTCGTCGGTCTTACCGCGACAGAACGATTCGAGCGATGGGACGTGTGCGAACACCTCGCGCATCAGCTTGTCGCTGTCGCACGCAAGGACGCAGCAAAACACCCTCAGCACTCGCACGAGGAAATGCTGCAGCGTGTGCGCCGGGACTTGGAACGCAAAGGTTGGGTCGAGGTGGTCGAGATGGACTGGCTTACTAAGCGACTGCGGACCCTGCTCGGCTGGTAGCAATGGAACAAGAAGGCTCGATGCACGTCGACTTGCTGCAGGTGTGGCGCGAAAACTATTTGCTCTTGGTGATACCGGTGAGTGCAGCCGTCGTAGGGCTCGCAATCGGTCGGCTCATCCGCGGTCGCAGCAGAGGATGACATGAACGATGATGACTGTCGCCGAGTTGGCGCAGCGCCTGAACGTGTCGGGCCCGTATGTCTGCAAATTCCTTTCCGCAGGAACCTTGCGAGCAATCAAGTCGACTGACGGCAGGCTGGGCGTCGACCGTGCGGAGGCAGAAGTTTACTGCGACCAGCGCCGTGCATAGCGCGCTGCGGCGATGCGGGAGTAAATCGGAAGTTTCGCTCAAGCAGCTGAATAGGTGTACACAAAAACAGCCTGTATGCACGCACAGGCACTGCCCGCAAAGCCTTGCCCTAACGGAGCATATCTTCCGAGAGCACTCTCGCTTCCTATGCGCCGAGCGACCCGCGCTCCGCCCTCTGCACCGGGGGGGCCACTTCTCCCGAATCGACCCGGAACACTCCGGGGCGCCGCCCCTGCGTGCTTCCATTTAGACCCCTCGCAAGCCTTGTATTTTGCCCGAAGGCCGATTGATATCAGGACTGAAAAGCATAGCCCGTGGCTTAAAACCGGTCGCTATATGTCGTATGCGGAACTCGAACCGCACACGCGCCTGATATCTACCAACACACTCGGAAGCCCATATGTCCACCACTTCGAACATCGAACTCGCGAAGCACTTGCCCGTAATTTTGTCCGGCGGTCTCCGCACTTCAGTCAGCATTCCGGCCGTTGTCTACCACGCCTTTCTTGCTCGGCTCGGCGGTGACCGCGCGAGTTTCAATGAACACCTTCGGGAAGCTGCGATGACCGCTCAGCCGCGTCCAGGCGTGTCCCGTTCGCTCGCCGTTCGATTCGCGCTGGAGGCCGCTCTCGGGGAAGTAAGTGCAACGACGCCGTCCGAAGACTGACCGGCCAACCACAACATCAACGAGCCCCCTCTCATGAAAAAATCCCACATCGATGTGCTCACCGTCAACGCCGGCCGCACTTCCGGCTTGTCTCTCTAGGCCGAAGCCGCGTACATGCCGCTCACGCCGGAAGGTGCGCGCCGACTCTCGGATGACCTTGCGAGGGCGGCAGAAGCCTTCTAGGCTACGACTCAAGTTTCACACTGACGCGCTTACGCGTTGAGAATAGAGCCCGTCTCCGAGCGGGTTTTTTGTTTGCAGCAGAGCGGGGCTCGCTGTGGATTTGCGGCGTGTCGGTATGCGCAGGCGGAGTGCGCGGCAGCGCCGCAAAACCGCCGCTCGCCTTCGGAATATTCGCGAGTCCCCGGAAAACCCGTTTTCCGTACCCCGTCATACCGTATCCCGCCGGGGTACAGGCACAAGGCAAGAGTCTTTGACGCGCAGGCTTTCGTTCACCGGCAACCCCACCCCGTGCAAATGTTTGTGACGCGCAGGCTTTCGTTGAGCACCCCCCGCTTGAGCCTCGAGGCACCAGCCGCTGTTCGCCGTTCTTGCAATCAAAGGGGTGGCAAAACTCTCGCCTGCGCACGAAGGAGCTACTTCTCTTTGCTCACAAACATATTGATATCAAGACGTTCGACTAAGCCTTGCCTGCGCACGCGGGACTCTTTTGCATGCGCTTCGCTGTGAACAAATGCGGCGCACGTCTAGTGCGCAGTCAAGAGTCTGGCGTGAGCGTGGAGACGCAGTCGGGGTGGCTGGTCATTGCATGTGCGTATTTCGGTGAACGTGACCGCTGATTTCGGGAACGTGACCGATTCGGCGAGGTTGGGCGTTGCGCTGTTTCGA
>NZ_JBFUPM010000050.1:0-12235 GCF_041355255.1 Paraburkholderia sp. RCC_158
TATACAGCTGCAGCCCGTCTTGTTCTGGAATGCCAATCGAAGCCTCTCGCAAAGGGAGGCGTTCATATACACTACAATGAGCGCCACCCACACAAAGCACTGAAATATCGCTCGCCTCGCGAGTTCAGGCGTGCTGCGAAGTCATCAATCTAACGGTGTCCGCGTGTCCTCAGTTACAGGGCCAACTCCAGTAGCCGACTACCTCTCCGCTAAACAGATCCTTGAGGCCGGCCAGATACAGCCATCCCTCATCATGGCTAGTCACGTACGTTCTGTCGGCGCATCGCTAGCTGCCGTGACTAAGCGACTTTCCGAGTAGGAATTCGCCATGGCCGCCATCAATCACATCGTCCTCTCAAACGACGTCGACTCGAAGTAAAACCGCAGCGCTGACCGCCATTATCATCGAATGGCCAACGAAGCACGCGCTTCGGTCATGGAATCGCAATTTGGGTGCCGCTTCATTGGACGTGATTCGAAAGTGCGCAATTGATTGCGCTTAGTCAACAACCGTTGCGGATTCGCCTTGTAAGCACATAGGCTGGGGAGCGGTTTCCCAGACATCGACAAGTAAGTAAGTGAGCATTGCGCAGACTGCAGCAACAGCGGCTGCAGCGAACAACACCGAGGAAAAGCCAAGCTCAAAGCTGTTGCGTGCCACATAAATCACTTGATCTGTCACAGCCGGGACGATACTTCCCCCGGTGTCCCCGGCGACAATATGCGAGATAACCAGTTCGATGGTCTTCGCATCGAGTTGCGGGAGCCCTTCATTCGCTACGGCCCGTGTGAAATGACGTTTTGTCTCGCTGGCCAAGATCGCGCCAAGGAATGTGATACCGAGCAAGAGTCCAACGAAGCGCAACGTGGCACCAATTCCAGATGCCATTCCACCGCGTTCGGGCGGGATCACTGTCATAGAAACCTTCGTTGTTTCACCATTGAGCAGTCCTGCACCGCAACCAGTGATCAACATTCCAATCCAGAGCAACTTCAGCGAACCACCAAAATGTACCACCAGCGCAGTACTGAGGTTGCCGCAAGCAACAATGCATAGGCCGATCGTGAGAATGGCTCGCCCTGACATGCTGCGAGCGAGGACCGCCCCGACGCGGGGAAGAAAAAACAAGGGGAGCGCGAAAGGCATCATGGCAAGTCCAGCCATCGCCGGATTGAAGCCGAAGCTATTCTGCAGGTACAAAGGCAGATACGTCATCATAACTTGGGCCGCTGATGCAAATCCAAGCATGGCAATACTGCTGCCCAAAAACGTCCGCCTGCGAAACAGCGAAAAATCAACCATGGGGCGCTTTTGAACCAGTTCTGCGACCACGAAACAAAACAGCAGTGCCGTCGCGACGGACAGCTTGCCGAGAGTTGGACTGCTGGGCCAGCCGTCAACGTTGGCGTTTATCAGCCCCCAAACCAAATAGAAGAGACCGCCGCCGAGAAACGCTATCCCGGCCAGATCCAACTGTCGCGAGTGCGGGTCGTTTGATTCGTCGACTGACGAGAATCCTACGGCGATCAGCGCGGCCCCGACAGGGACGTTGACTAGGAACGCCCATCGCCAGCCGACGGTAGACGTGATAAAGCCGCCAATTAGAGGGCCTATCGCTACAGCTACTCCGACGAGCGTTCCCCAAAATGCGATCGCTCGAGCCCTCTCGGCGCCGCGAAAAGTATGACCTAGTACCGCCAGAGCGGCACTGAGTTGGATCGCCGATCCAACACCTTGCAGCCCACGTGAGGCATTTAGAATAGTTGAATTGGGCGCCAAGCCGCAAACAAGGGACGCAGCTGTAAACAGCAACATGCCGGTCAGTAACAAACGGCGCCGTCCGAATCGGTCAGCGAGCGCTCCCGCAGGCATCAGGAACGCCGCAAACGGTAAAATGTATGCGCTGACGACCCACTCGATGTCTGTAAAGCTAGCGTTAAGATCTCTGGCTATCGTCGGTAGTGATACTGCGACAATATTCGAATCCAGCATGATCATGAAAGATACGCCAGATGTGCAAAGCAGAACTCGAGCACTTCCCGTCGACAACCAGTGCCTCAGTCCTGCGCGGCGAGCGCTGTTCGGCGGGTCTTGTTTGGCGGAATCGCCGAGAGCAGGTGATCTTTCATCCATATGAGTCCTCGAATCTCGACTTATAGACGCCTTCGAGCCGCTGCGGATGCTGATGACTCAGATCGACGCTCAACGATCAACGGCCCTTACCGGTCATCCATTGTTTGCGTTGCCAGTGTTCGGCGTATTTGCCCATACCGCCAAAGGCGACCCTTGTGCTCAATGTTCAGCGAGTCGCGGCCAGTGGGAATTCTTATGCATGCAAGGGGCCAGGGATCGACCGAGCCCTCCGTTCGCCCACCCTTCATTGCACCGTTGATCGATGAAAACGGGAATTCCGTCCATATGAGTTGTCGGCTGTTGCCACATCAAGACTTCGAGCGCTTGATCCTCGAGAGACCAGCGCCCGCTCACCCAGCGGCGGAAAGGCTCGATCCTGACGAGCGCAGGAAACATGAACCCCAACGTAGAGGAAGACCGCGGAACGCTCTGGACAGGGCCTCTGCGGCTACCGTCTTGCACCCGCGTCGGCGTCGTTTGAGTCAACGAGTCAGTGATCCTTTGCTGCTCATGAAGGGGTCAAAGAAGTTCGACCGCAAGCGCAATACCTTGACCACCCCCAATGCACAGCGTGACGATGCCACGCTTCAAGCCATCGCGCATTAAGGAGTGAAGCAGGCGGGTCGTGAGCACAGCACCCGTCGCGCCGATCGCGTGACCATGCGCGATCGCGCCACCCTCCACGTTGACTATTTCATCTGGCAGACCGATCTGTTTCATGACGGCTAGTGGAACAGCGGCGAAAGCTTCATTGATTTCAACTCGATCGACATCCGTCAGGCGCCATCCCGCACGCTCAAGCACCAGCTCGACTGCGGGGGCAGGCGCGATACCAAAGATGCCCGGCTCGACCGCAGATACTGCGAATGCAGCGAGCTTCGCCACAGGCTCTAGATTGTTCTTGTCAGCGAAGGCCCGGGTAGATACGAGCATGCCCGACGCTCCAGAGTTCAGACCGGGGGCGTTGCCTGCAGTAATTGTGCCGTCCGGCCTGAAGGCTGGCCGCAATTTCGAGAGGGTCTCGAACGTCGAATCGGGGCGGGGCTGCTCGTCGACAGAAAACTCCACGAGTCGTTTCCCGAGGGATATCTCAAGGGAAACGATCTCATTTTTGAATTTTCCTTCTGCTTGGGCATTCGAGAAGCGGGTCTGCGAACGTTCTGCCCAACGATCCTGCGCCTCCCGGCTGATACAGTATTCCTTGACCAGATCTTCAGTGTGCCATCCGGAATGCTCGTTTGAAAACGCATCGTTCAGGCCATCGCGCAGCATGCTATCAATGATCAACGTATTCCCCATGCGGCTGCCCCATCGGCCGTCAGGGAAGAGATAGGGCGCTCTGTCCATGTTTTCCATCCCGCCGGCAATCACAGCCGCGGCTGTGCCAAGGGCCACTTCCTGAGCGGCTGTTACGATGGCCTGCGCACCAGAGCCGCATACGCGGTTGACCGTAAGGGCGGGAGAAGACACCGGAAGGCCGCCTTTAATTGAAGCCTGGCGCGCCGGATTCATGCCGTTACCCGCCTGAATCACGTTGCCGAGAACGGCAGAGTCCACCTTCGAAGCGGGCAAACCGGTTCGACGAAGGACCTCCTTCACCACTGAGGCACCCAGGTCGGTGGCAGGTACGCCCTTGAGAGAGCCGTTGAACGCACCAATCGCCGTACGAACCGGTGCGGTCAATACAATTTCCATGTCTTTGAACATATCGTTTCTCCGTGTGATGCATATCTGCGCTGACAGCGACGCACGCCCTTGCGTGCGTCAAACCTATTGGAGGCGTGGAACCGACTGCATCGTCGCGCCGGGTCACGATGCGGTACGCTGAAGTTCGTATGCCTGAAGGTGCGAATAAGCGACGTCCAGATAAGGGGTGTCGACCAAGTGCTGCTTTGCGCGCTGGATCATGTCACCAACGATGGCGTCTGCCTCAATCTGCTGCGCCCCAACGTCAATATCTCGCATCATTGATGCCGCCCACGCTGAGTCGGGATCAAGCAGAGAACTTTCCAAGCTGCGGACAGCGGCATCCTCAAGCGCAAATCCCGATCTCTGTGCAACTTGCCGGCATTCGCTGATCAACGCGCGAATCAGGTGCTCGCCCTTGGCCGTATGCATGATCTGGCCGATCGTCGCGCGCATCAGACAGGTCGATGCGGCGCCTGCACAAACCATGACCCACTTTTCCCAAAGCTGAGCTTCAATCCGTTCGGACAGCGTGCGATCACCCGCGGTCCGAGAAAAACATTCGAAGATCTTCCGGGCAGCATCCGTCTGGACCGGATCGCGCGGCCCGATAATCAACTTGTCGAAACGACTCAGATGAGCGATATCACCATTCGGTAACAATTTTGTGGCGATGTAGGCGATACCGCCAAGCACCCGGTGACGACCGAAGTGGCGATCGAGGGCGTCGTAAGTCGCAAGTCCGTTAAGCAAGGGAAGGATGACAGAGTCTTCTGCGAGGGCGGGCGCAATGGAGGCAATAGCCGCCTTGATGTCGTAAGCCTTGCAAGTGAGAAGCACCAGGTCATACCGGGCGTCCACATCCTCTGCCAGTACGGTTTTGACGTTTGACAGGGTCTCACCGGAGGCACTTTTCACGACAATTCCGTTGGCCTGTAGGACCTCTTGGCGTTTGGGCCTGACGAGGAAGGCCACATCGGCTCCTGCCTGTAAAAGTCGAGCACCGTAGTATCCACCCAGCGCGCCTGCTCCCAGCACTAGAATTCGCATCTCATCACCATTCGTGAAGACATTGGCGCTCGCGCAAGGTAATCGCGCGCTCGCGAGGAATAACACCCGCCATTTCACACTCCGATGGCGGATAGAGCTGCGTCATAAACCGTTTATTGAAGCACCGCGTTGCAAAACTTCGCGAGGCGCTCGTCGAGAGACCGACCCTGTACGTCGATTGCGGCGCTATGGTACTGACTCAGCAGACTCGACGGCTTGTCGTACTCGATGGTCGTACCCCCCTGAGAGTTTTCATAGACCATGATCCGCAATGGTGCATATAGACCGGCACCCATGTTCTGACTTGTCATCTCCACGGCCGTCAAAATGTTGCCGGTAAAGTACTCAGTTCCACGTTTTTGAACGCCCTTGAGAGCCAACCAGTTGGTGAAGGAGCCTGTGTAATGGATCATCAGGCCGTATTTTCCGGCTGCCTTTTGCAACTCGGCCTGAAGTTCATCTGTACGCCTCTCCTTTGCCATTTGCCGATAGCGGTCATCGAGCTTTGCGAGACTGCCCTCAATGTCCCCGATCACCGCCCGGTATGGCTTGCTCGAAGAGACAGTCACGTGTTGCACAACCATCGACGTTTCCGAAACGTCCACAGTTGCAGCGTGCGCGGAGATGCTCGCGAAGAAGGATGCGGACAGGCAAACGGAGGCCAATCGGCGTGCGACGTTGACGGTTGACTTCATGATAAATATCTCCTTACTGATGATGGTTCAAGTACCTAATTTTTTTCACGCGACAGCCGATGCTTTGCTCAGAAGCTAACGTTGTCTCCACCCTTCAGGTGCAGCAACTCCCTCGCTTCGTCCGGCGTTGCGACTTCCAGCGAGAACTCGTTGAGCATGCGCGTTATCTTGGCAACTTGATCCGCGTTACTTCTGGCAAGCTGGCCCCGTTCGATATACAGGCTGTCTTCAAGACCCACGCGGACGTTTCCTCCCATAAGAGCCGACTGCGTTGCCACCGGCATCTGGTGGCGGCCCGCAGCAAGAACGGACCAGATGTAATCAGTGCCGAAAAGGCGGTCCGCGGTACGTCGCATGAATACGACGTTGTCCGCCTCAGGCCCAATTCCGCCCAAGATGCCGAACACACTCTGAATAAAGAGGGGCGGTTTGACGAGTCCTTTATCGAGGAAATACGCGAGGTTATATAGATGCCCGATGTCATAGCATTCGTGTTCGAAGCGAGTGCCATGGTCGGTCATCAACTCATAGATCCTCGCAATGTCCCGGAACGTGTTGCGGAAGATGAATGCCTCGCTCGCAAGCAGATATTCCTTCTCCCATGGAAATTTCCATTCAGAAATTTTCCCCGCGAGCGGATGCATTGAGAAGTTAATCGAGCCCATGTTCAGCGAGCACATCTCGGGATGAAACGTGAGCGCTGCCGCTAGCCGGTCTTCAACTGTCATTTCGGGACTACCGCCCGTTGTCAGGTTAATGACGGCGTTCGTACGTTCCTTAATAACTGGCAGAAACTTCGAGAAGATCTTTGGGTTGCCGGTGGGAGCGCCCGTCGCGGGGTCGCGTGCGTGAAGATGAAGGATTGATGCACCTGCTTGGGCCGCGGCAATCGCCTGCTCTGCGATGTCCTCGGGCTTATACGGCAGATAGTCGGAAAGCGTAGGGGTGTGAATCGCGCCTGTCACGGCACAAGTGACAATGACTTTACGCTGTTTCTTCATGGCGGCTCCTGATTGATTGCAACCTGACAGCGCAGGTCCCTGTTGGTGTTTACACCGAGCGATGCGAATTGCTTTGATGACGCGATATTGCGTGTATATACTCGCATTGTCAACGGTGTTTACGCGAGTACAACGCATACACGGGAGACGCAGCGCAATGAAGTCAGCGCGTCACGAAAACATTGAGGCAAGGAGGCGGAGATGCACCCGACAGAGTTTGGAAATCTTGAGTTCGACCGGCTGGAATCGGCAGGAGGGGTCGAAGAGTCGAGGGAGCTTGTTGCGAAGACGTGGGGGTTGGCCAAGACCCGGAACCGGTTCGTCTGGCCGCTGCTTGGGGGATCGCTCGCTATCTACTTTGGCCTGTTGATTTTAGTCCTGTCATCGCCCGCTGCGATGAGCCAGTCGCTGTGTGGTGAGATCAACATCGGCCTGGCAGCAGTGGCTGCGCAACTGCTTGTAACGGTGGCTGCATTCTGGGCCTATTGCACGTGGGCGGCCGCAAAGTTCGACGCATGCGCGGCCTCTTTGAAGTTGCATGCGCAACAAGCTACTCGTGAGGCCCAACATGTCTAATTTCATGTCTGGCGGCGGCGTCCGGATTGCCGCATTCGCCGCGTTCATTCTGCTCAGTCTGTTGCTGACGAGTTGGGCTTCGCGTCGGTCAAAAGGAGCGGCTGGATTTTTTGTTGCAGGGCGCAATCTCACGCCAATGCAAAACGGGCTTGCGATTTCTGGCGACTTCATGTCCGCCGCCTCGTTCTTGGGGGTAACAGGGCTCGTGGCGCTGTTCGGGTTTGACGGTCTCGTTTATCAGGTGGGATTTATCGTCGGTTGGTTGATGATCATGCTGATTGTCGCCGAGCCGGTGCGCAACTGTGGCAAGTACACTCTGTCGGACGTTGTTGCGCTTCGTCTGCCGTCGGCATCGGTGCGGGGGGCAACTGCCGCGTCGTCGCTGCTCATTGCCCTAGCCTATCTGCTTGCGCAACTCGTAGGTGCTGGCGCGCTCGCAAGCCTCTTGCTGCCGATTGGCACGGATGCGGCAGTGATTCTGATCGGCGTACTCATGATCGCCTATGTGCTGTTCGGCGGGATGGTCGGAGCGACGTATGTTCAGATCGTCAAAGCTATCCTCGTATGGTCTGCGGCAGCTTTTCTGCTCGTGCTAGCGCTCGCACATTTCTCGTTTGACGTTGGGGCGATGTTCACGAAGGCTAAAGCCTCTTCTTTGCATCCGGATCACTATCTGATTCCAGGGGCGTACCTTAAAAACCCTTTGGACACTGTTTCGCTCGCGATCGCTCTCGCTCTTGGAACGGCTGGGCTCCCGCACGTCATGACACGTTTCTACACCGTACCGTCGGCGGTCGACGCAAGGCATTCGGCAAAGATCGCGCTCGTTGTAATGACATCATTTGCAATCATGGTCTGTCTCTTGGGCTTTGCAGCATGTGCAATCGTCGGGCCGCAGTCGATCCTCCAATCAAACAAGGCAGGTAATAGCGCAATAACGCTGCTCGCTGTCTCGTTGGGCGGTGGCGTGGGATCGTTCGGCGGAGAAATGTTGCTTGCCTGTGTATCCGCGATCGCGTTCGCGACGATCCTCGCGGTCGTGTCCGGCATCATGATTTCGTCTGCATCGACGATTGCCCACGACATTTTTGCGATGCTCGTCTTCCGCAACGACGCGCAGGACAAGCGTCAGGTTCGTGTGGCCAAGATTGCGACCGTGACGTTTGGGGTGGCCGCAATCTGCCTCGCGCTGGCAGTGAAGTCCTTGAACGTCGCGTTTCTTGTGGGACTCGCTTTTGTCATTGCGGCCAGCGCAAATCTCCCCGTCATCCTCATGACACTCTACTGGCGCCGATTCACTGACGCTGGCGCCGTCGCGGCCGTCGTTGTTGGTGTTCTCTCTTCAATAGGACTTGTCCTTGTGGGGCCGGCCGTCATTGGCGCACATGGCCTCGTGTTCAAAACTACTACGCCACTGATTTCCCTGGCCAATCCGGGAATCATCAGCATTCCTTGCGGCTTTGTGGCTGGTTGGCTTGTTTCGTTGATCACTTCCCAAGGAACGTCTGCCAGCAGCTTCGAAGAGCAGCAGTTGCGGATGCTTAGCGGTTACGGTGCCGAGGAGGCGGTCGAGCACTGACGCCGGAACCCCTCGCTCAACTACACGTTATCTATAAAGGAAACAAGATGACTTCACTTAATACCGAAGCGATCCAATTCGCGAAAGACGGCGAAGTTGCCGTCATCACGATGCAGTTCGCCCCCCATAACCTTGTGGGAAAAACGCTGTCAGAAGCGTTGATCGACAACCTGAAGCGTGCCGAAACAGAGAAGGCGCGAGCGGTCGTCATCAAAAGCGGATTGCGACATTTTTCGGCTGGAGCGGAGATGTCGCTTTTCGAAAACGCCGGCGCGCGTCGTAACGACGTCGACTTTGTCGGTGTCCTTCGCACCTTTGATGAGCTACCGATCCCGATCATTGCCTCCGTCCATGGTATCGCCGTTGGCGGTGGATTTGAGATTGCTCTAGCTTCAGATCTGATTATCGCCGCAGCATCCGCAAAGATGGGCCTAGTCGAAGCGACGCTGGGGCTGCACCCTCTCATGGGGGGTGTGCAGCGCCTTATCGACCGGGTCGGCCTGGCTAGGGCGAAAGAAATCGTCTTCCTTGCTCGCAGGCACGACGCGGCGACGCTCGAGCGCTGGAACGTGATCAATCGTGTCGTTCCCGACTCCGAACTGGAAGCTGTAACGATGTCGGTCGCTCGTGAGATCGCGGCTGGTCCAACCGTCGCTCATGCCGCCACCAAGCGGCTCGCTTCGCTCTACAGTAACAATGGGATGCGTGCAGCGGACGAGGGAATGGCTGATATCGCTGATGCCATCTACCGGACCGCTGACCTTCAGCGCGGTCTTGACGCATTTGCAACGACGGGACCCGGTAGTGCGGTCTTTGAAGGCAACTGAAAACGAGGATGACATGAGCAAGGGGCCACTTTCAGGCATCAAGGTAATAGACTTCTCGCGCGTGCTTGCGGGACCGCACTGCGCGAAGACGTTGCATGACCTCGGTGCCGATGTGATCAAGGTCGAGCCGCCGCGACCTGATATTTCGCGTTCGGCGTTGCCGCAATACAATTCGATCTCGTATTACTATATTCAGCAAAATGCTGGAAAGCGCAACGTCAGCCTTGACCTAAATTACCCGGAAGCGCGGGAGATTGCGAAGAAGCTGATCAGTGAAGCCGATATTCTGGTTGAAAACTTCAGAGCAGGGACACTCGCTTTCTTCGGTCTTGACTACGAGTCCGTGCGCGAGATTAACCCGAGACTTATCTATGTCTCGATCAGCGGATATGGTCAAGGCGGTCCGCTGTCGCATCGTGCTGCCTATGCGCCGACTGTGCATGCAGAGTCGGGGTTCACGTCCACTTTCCTCTCCCATTTAGGAGACGATCTCGCGCAAGACCGACACGATCCCTATTCCCACGCTGACATCTACACCGGTCTCGAAGCTACCATAGGGGTGCTTGCAGCCTTGTATCGCCGCAGCGTGACAGGTGAGGGGCAGCATATCGACGTGGCAATGGCTGCCACCATGCTGGCCATTAATGAACGTGTGCACGTGGACCTGTCGGATGCTGATCTCGGGGCCGAACCTCCGGCGCTGGGGCCGTCGTTCTCGCCATTCTTTCGAACGAGCACCGGCGAGAAGATCACAATCGCGACGAGCGTCGTTGCGAGTCTGTCGTTCCCCCTCTACATCGGCGCAATGCGACGCGCGGACCTTGCGCGCGATCCACGTTTTCGGACGCCGGAACTTCGCAAAAAAAATCTCGCCGAGTTTCATCAAATCGTACAGGACTGGATCCTTACGTTCGATAGCCTTGCGGCGTTGGACGCTCAACTGGACGAGGCCAAGCTGGCGTTCGGCGTGGTTAGAGACATCAAGGACTTCGCCGAATCGGAGTGGGCACAATGGTGGGGTGCGACCGAGGCTATCGATGACCGCGCGGGGGGCACAGCACGTGTGCCAGGGAAGCCGTGGCGATTTTCGGCCAATGAGCTCGAGCATCCCGGAATTCCCGCCTTCCGTGGAGAACATAACTGCGAAGTGCTTCGCGAGTTGGGCTATAACCCGGAACAGATTGCTGAGCTGACTAGCCGGAACGTCATGACGAAAGACCCGGCTGTTCAGTAGTCGCTGGTCAGAAGAAGGATCTCTGCGCCGTCTGGCAGAGATTCGCAGTTTTGCGCTGTCGTTTCGCACCGTCGATAAAAAGATGTATATGCGCTTATACTAGATTTTACATGGATCGTCCCTGGGAGGCTCCGATGGAATTGCTGCAATGTAACTGTTCGTTTTTGCGCAGTGCGACCCGTGCCCTTTCGCAAGCGTACGACGAAGTGCTCAGACCAAGCGGATTACGTATTACTCAATTTTCCATGCTTGCGCGTGCGTCGGCAGTGGGGGAAGTGTCGTTGAGTGAGTTGGCAGATTTGATGGCAATGGATCGCACAACCCTGGGCCGCAATCTGCAACCCCTAGAAAGGGAGGGCCTGGTACAGATCAACGTCGGAGAAGACAAGCGCGAGAGACTTGCGAGCGTCACTCCGGAGGGCCGGAAGCTCTTGGCTCGTGCATTGCCCCTGTGGGAGAGCGTGCATCTGCGGTTTGAGCAGAAGTTGGGAAAACGCGAATCTAAGGAACTGCGGCACACGCTAAAGAGGATTGTGAATGTAGGCAGGGAGCTGTCTGGGGAGAACGAGACACTCGTTGGTTAAAGTGGCTCATTGGCCTCATCGACTGCGGATCGGCGTCCGACTTACGTCATCGAAGCTGGAGGCAGCGACGTAAGCACGAACCGACGGCGACGTTGCAGAGCGCTACGGTATCCACTGATGTGTGAGCTTCCCGAATGTGGACGGCTTCAAACCTACTTGCCGCGTAGTAGTGAGAGCAATAGTAGATCGTGCCGATACGTCTGTTGCCTTAAAGTCCGGAGCGAAACCGGCAGGGGAGCGTTGGACACCGTTTGGAGTTGGTCAGCGTTACTGTCGCGATGCCTCGCCAGGTGAATGCGTCGATGAGAGTGGGGCTCGGGCACTGGTGGGCGCGGTACAAGTTCGCGATCTGTCTTGATACTGATGTGTTTGAGACACGACGCTTCGTTGAGGCGTGTTGTTGCGGGATCCATTTCGCTGAGTTCGGCTATTCGGGGATGCTCGCACCCAACTCCCGCAGTACCTCGGCAGCGTTTCGAAACGCTTCGACAGCTGCAGGCGCCCCAGCATATATTGCACTGTGAAGCAAGACCTCCCGGATTTCAGTTGTAGTCGCACCATTGTTAATGGCGCCACGTATATGGCTTTTCAGTTCGGCGCCTTTGCCGAGAGCGGCAAGCATTGCGCATGTGCAGAGGCTCCGAGTCTTGAGATCAAGCCCGTCCCGTAACCAGGTCGTGCCCCACGCATGCTCATTGAGCCATTCCTGCAAAGGGCGGGAAAACGCGTCAGCAGACGACATGGCACGCTCGACGAAGTCTGCCCCCATCACCTGGGTGCGGCGGGCCATACCCCCCTGCGTCACACTAGATGTCGCCTCTGAATTTTCTTAATTTGAAGAACTCAGAGGTGCAGGTTGAATGCCAAAC
>NZ_JBFUPM010000051.1:0-10885 GCF_041355255.1 Paraburkholderia sp. RCC_158
CGGTCTGCTCAGATCGGACCGCAAGGTGGAGGAGTTTGAAGTGACCACACCCGGAGGAGTTTAGGTGACCGCCGGGGTCGGAGCTCTAATCGGTGGTCTTTTGCTGGACCGATGGGGCGCCCGGAAGGTCTGGATTGTTGCAGGAGTCGCCTGGTCGATATTTGAGGGCGGCACCGCCATTGCAGGAGAGCTCGGGTTGACCCTCTTTGGAGGCAGCGCTCTTGCCGGGTTTGCAGTGATGCGGAGCATCTTCGGTTTTAGTGAGGGCCCCGCCTTCTCAAGCATTAACAAGACAATTGTGAGATGGGCGGCGCCGAGCGAACGTGCAATGCTTTCTTCTTTTGCACTCGCAAGTACACCGTTTGGCGCAATGCTTGCGGCACCCATCACTGTCGGACTGCTTACCGCTACTGGCAACTGGCGGATGACATTCGCAATACTTGGCGCTGGCAGCCTTTTGCTGATCGCGGTATTCGCGTGGGTGTTTACTGATAGTCCAGAACAGAGTCACCGGGTCAATGCCGCCGAACTCCAGAAGATTCGACTTGATGCACCAACAGGCTCGCCAACAGCGCCCCCCCCGGACTCAAACGAAGAAATCCCGGGCTCGCTCTCGTTTTTCTCAAGTCGCACATTGGTATGTAACGCTATCGGCTACTTTGCGTTCCTTTACGTGACGTTTCTGCTGCTTACATGGACGCCAAAGTACCTTCAGAACCAATTCCACTATAGCCTTTCATCTCTTTCGTACGTCGGCGTCATCCCATGGCTCGGCTCGTGTCTTGCGGTCTTGATCGGCGGCCGACTCTCGGATTTGATATTGACAAAGACGGGTGACTTGCGGATTGCACGCAGCAAGTTCGCAGCCGCCTGCCTGTTGCTTGCTGGCATGTGCTTTTTGCTGATGCCGAAGGCGGGATCTGCGGCAGGGGTTCTCGCGCTGATGACAGTCGCCAACGCACTGAACACCTTGCCAAATGCGGTGTATTGGGTGGTCGTGCTGGATACGGCCCCGCGTGCCCGCATCGGTACGTTCAGTGGTATGACGCACTTTATTGCGAACATCTCGTCTGTAGCGGCACCGACGCTCACTGGATACCTGGTCAAGGTTAGTGGCTACAACGCAATGTTTTTTGCCGCCGGATTAGTCTCGCTTGTCGGAATGATGGCGATGTTATCCGTAGTGCCAGGTGTGTTCGTCAAACCTAGGCTCGCTCATGTGTCGCCTGACGCACGCCGGGCGGAAATTCCGGACAACGGTAACAGAACCTCATGACGAAACATCAATTTAAAATCAGCGCGTCCGGCGGGGCGCACGACGACGGTCAATATGCAACGGTACTGGCGCAATCCGCTGCGATGGAAGCCGGGCAGGCAAGCAGCTCGGAACAAGTCGAACTGTGCATTGCTCGGATCGACGATCCAATGGGTGAGGGAATCCGCACCTTTACAACGGTGTGGCGTGAGCAAGCAACAGACGTTGCCGCCGCCCAGGACACGCTACTTCGGTCGGGCTACCGGGCCTCGCCAATCGCCGGCATACCGGTGTCTATAAAAGATCTACTAGACGTTAAAGGGGAAGTAACGAGAGCTGGCGCACTCGCGCTCGACGATATGCCGGTAGCCGCGTGCGATGCGCCTGTTGTATCTCGGCTACGGTCGTCGGGGGCGGTGCTCATTGGCCGTACCAACATGACACCCTTTGCATTCTCGGTGGTCGGGCTCAACTCTCATTTTGGCACGCCAGGAAACCCGTGGGACCGCGATCGCATCCCGGGAGGATCGTCGTCCGGTGCGGCGGTCTCGGTGGCTGACGGCATGGTTGCCGTCGCGATCGGCTCTGATACTGTTGGCTCTATTCGTGTGCCGGCAGCCCTTTGCGGCGTTGTCGGCTTCAAACCTACTCAGCGCGCGGTGCCATTGTCAGGAGCGGTTCCGCTGTCGCCGACACTTGATTCGATTGGACCGCTTGCTCGATCGGTGGCTGATTGCGCCGCGATTCACGCAATCATTTCGGGCGAAGCCGCAGTACCTCTGGACATGATTGGTGTCCGCGGATTGACCTTCGGCGTGCCTCGCGAAATAGTGCTTGACGACTTGGACATCGAGGTTGGTCGCGCGTTTGAGCGCGCCTGTGCGCTAATTTCGGAAGCCGGGGCGCGGATAGACCTAGTCTCTTTCAAAGCACTCCGCGAAGTGGATGCGCTTAATGGCAATCGCGTGATCCAATTAGCGGAAGCATATGCATGGCATCGGGAACTGCTCGAGCGGCGTGGCGCCGACTACGATCCCCGCATTAGCGCCCGAGTGAGAAGTGGGGCACAGATACTGGCTGCCGATTACCTGTCGATGCTTTCACATCGTCGCCGCCTCATGCGAGAGTTCGACGCCGCTACATCAGGGTTTGACGCGTTGTTGCTTCCGACGACCTCAATCATTGCCCCCACGTTCGACGAATGTATGGCTGCCGAAGATGCTGTCCGGACGAAACTGCTACGGAATACCGGCCCGTTCAATTTTCTCGACTGCTGTTCTATTTCGCTGCCTGTGCACCGCCCAGGCGAAGCTCCAGTCGGTCTGATGGTTGCTGGACACAGGGACGGCGACTGGCAGCTGCTGAAGATAGCCAACGCGATCGAATCGATCATTGCGGGCGCTGCAAGCTGAAGTAAACATTGAGATAAGCGAACAGTTTGGGGACGCTCGGGATGTGCGTGATTCACCTTTTCGTTTTCCCCTTTTTCTCCAGCCCTAATTTATAGGAAGTAAGCGGATGCCATATTTGCAGCTCGATGTAAACGGTCAGTACCCGTCAGAGGCTAAGGCCCGGCTTGCGCAGTTTCTTTGCGAAACCTATGCAAGGATGATGAGCGTCGACATCCGCCGCATTAGTGTGGCGGTGAGGGAGTGCGGAGACGGTGGTGTTTGGCGAATGATTGACGGCCGCCCACAACCTGTCGCAGTTCTAATGTGCGACATCCGAAGGGGCCGCTCCGGTGAGCTACGGCTTGAAGTCGCGAAATCGCTCTGTCGGCACTGTATCGAAATTCTTGGGCTTCACGAGGACCGTCTAAACGTTGAGTTCACTCAGCATGCCGGCGATGAAATGTACCACCCGACACTAGGTGGGTACAGCCCGGAGTGGTCTGAAGACGAAAGCTCAGGGGCGTGATCGTTTTTATGCGGGGCAGTCTTGAACGCTCCACGCCCGGGAACACAACTGCGCCGACGCCTAGCGGATGCCTACTGCTGATAAAGCATCCGATGGCAGTCCGCTGTGCTCGGCGAGCGTAATAGCGAGGACGAGCAGGGCCGTCTCATCCGACTCCATGCTCTCCGCGTGTCCCCGAAGCAGTTCATGCAGCGCCGACAGTAGCCGACTGATTGAGGATCCGCTCTCCGACGTCAGCGGCCAGGCGCGCAATAGATAAGCAAGGTGGACAATCCTTCGGCGTTCGCAGAAGACATCAAAGAGGCGGGTACAGACATCGTCGAAATGCCAATTTCCGATTGGCGAACTCGCTGGCCCTGAAGTCGGTTTGGGAGGCAGATTGGCGAAATTCCTGGCGCGGCTTCTAAAGGTCCAGCGCCCTATTGAAGCGCACCTCCTGATTATCGTCGACATAGTCACGGTCCAATAAATTTGATGTCGTCTTTAGGAGTTACCGATATATTGCGTGAATCGCGTACACCTGTTCCGAGATAGCAGCCGAGAACATCATCACGGTCACGACACGCAGTGTGCGTTCGCTGCACCATCTGAAGCTGACCTTCCGGGATTGCCAAAGAAGCATCCACCTCGGCCCTCGCCAGGAGCATAGTTGTGGAGCTACTGGACTTAGAAGCTAACGTTGCCTGCGCCTTGTAGCGGAGCATCGTTCTGGCTTCCTCCAGCGTCGCCACTTCGAGCAACAATTCGCTGACAAGTCACCGGACTTTTCGGATTTGGTCTGCATTGTTTCTTGCCAAGCGTCCTCTCTCTATACAGGCTGTCTTCCAGCCCGACATGGAGGTTTCCGCCCGTAAGGGGCGGTTGAGTCGCGGCACGCATTTGGTGCCGCCCTGCGCGAGTACTGAACAGATGTAGTCGTCGTCAAATAGGCGCTCGGCCGTGCGGCGAATGAAGAGTCGGAAGCGCGCTGAGGTATATCTGCTAGATAACGCAAAACGCTTTGACTGCGATGGTGCGTGTATATGCGCGCATTGTCAACGGGGTCAACTACGGATGAACGTGGACGTCGTTGAGCGAAGGCAATAACGGATCGACACGAAATGTTAAGACTCAGCGAGGTAGAACGTATCCGATGTGGGTTGGAAATAGGAGCTTGACCGCCTGCCGGCCGGTGAACTGAAGATTTAGTTAGTTTGAAGATATTGATCCCGGACACGGGCTCGCGCTAAAGTGCTTAACCGTATCCTCCCGAAAGGATCTGCGACAGCATCTGAAGACGCGCAACGGTACTGGCTCTGCGGTTTGGCGCCGAAAGGGCGGTGAAGTAGAGATCCATATCAGTGCCTCGGCCCCTGACTGCACGTCAGGTACCGAGGTTATGGGATAACTGCCTTTCAGAAAAGCTGATCTTGTTCAGAAAGAGGTGACGTCGCCGTCATTGCCATTGAACTCGCTCCCCATAATCCGGTGGGCATCGCAGCGTTGTGGAAGGTGCAGGCAACTGAAGGCGGTTTTCGGATGGTGCGGAGGTGTTCATCGCCGACGCGGGAGGCCTCTAGCTTGCAGTAGATTTCGTCGCTGTTTTTCGTACTGTCGACCGCTCGACCAGTTGCCGATCTCGGTTATCGGTTCGGTTGCGAGGATGGCGGTCGGTGGTGGGCAGTTGGCAATTGCCTTCGCTTCCGATCTCATCGTTTAACGCGGAAGGGATTGACGATGTCGTTGTCATGAAAGCGATGTCATCTGATTGAGTCGCTCGGGCCTCTTGGGGGAGATACGGAGTGCTGCATGGTGGCGAGTTCGCGTAAGTGCCGGTCCTTTCGGGGGCGTGCGAACTGGATGCATATGCGCGTATACTGTTCTCAGTTGCCACAACCCCCGGAGACGTTCGATGGAATTGCTTCAATGTAACTGTTCGTTTCTGCGCAGTGCAACGCGTGCGCTGACGCAGGCATATGACGAGGTGCTCAGGCCAAGCGGCTTGCGTATGACGCAATTCTCCATGCTCGCGCGAGCGTCAGCAGTAGGTGTCATTTCGCTAAGCGAGCTGGCCGACCTGATGGCGATGGACCGAACCACTCTTGGAAGAAACTTGCGGCCACTCGAGCGCGAAGGCCTCGTGCAAGTTGACGTCGGGGAAGACAGGCGCGAAAGGCTGGTTACCGTGACGCCCGCTGGGGCAAAGGCCCTTGCCAGTGCCCTGCCGTTGTGGGAGCAAGTGCACCAACGTTTTGAGCGAAAGGTGGGTAAGCGTGAAGCCAAAGAGTTGCGATTTGCTCTGAAGCGGCTTGTAAGCGTGGGCCGAGAGTTGTCTGCGGAGAACGCTTTCCATTCTCAATGAGCTTGCAACGGCGCGAGCCGCGAAAATGAGGGCCGTACCGGATGGCGGTACCGACGCAGAGTGGTTATCCGATTGCCCGGTCCCGCACCGGCCGTCGTTGTGAGATCGGCGCGACGCTCGCACTGGTGCTGCGCGCCGGCGGGTAGCTCCCCGGGGGGGCTGGAGCGTCCAAGAGGGCGTGGCTAAGCTCGCATCACCGTTTCGCAGGCGCGCTCCGCGCACTTCCGATCGGGCGGGCGCCTTATTGCAACTGCAACGGACCATAAATCAAAGCGTCGCTCACGTTGCGACGTCCGACGAATCCTACGCGCCCCCTTCCTTCGGATGTTGCATAAGAGGCTCCCTCGGATCTTACATATAGGTAACGGAACGTATTGACGGCAAGCGCGCTTGCGGCGATCTTCGTGGCGTGTGTGATCTGAGGATTGCGTTGAAATAGGGGCGCCTTGAGATAAACCGTGAGGAGACCAAAAATGCATGCACTGCGAGCGCTCAGAGAATCCGGGGTACATAGCCCGCACGATATAAGGGCCATACTTGCCGAAAATATAGTCTTCAATTCCCCGGTGCTAACCCGGCCGTTAGTGGGCGCAGAAATAGTTTCGGCCGTACTCGCAGCGTCAGCGCTCGCGCGGGGCATTGGCGGACAGTATGTCTCGGAGTACCGCATTGACGCAGTCACGACGGTTCTGAGATGGCAAGGCTCCATTCAGGGGCACTTACTTGAAAGCATCGAGATATTAGTTGACGACGCGGCAGGCTTACTTGCTGAGCGGACAATCGCTTACCGTCCGCTGCCCGCTGTCGAGATGTTCCGTGACCTGCTCTTTCCTCTTATTAAAGACATAGTGCCAGCGGACCTGTGGGCATATTGACATATCCATGTGCTCTGAGCCGCCTTCATTGGGGCGCCAGTTTGTTGTGTTGCGGCCGCTATAGTAGCGCGAAAATACAGGGCGTTAGCGACCCGGATGCCGGGCAGCCGCACCTTGCCTAGCCGGCGCATTACCATGCGGCGTGATTGCTTAGGCCATGCCTTAGAGCTTGCGTTGCAACGTCGAAAGGCGACCGGAATGTTGGCGCGAACAGATAGCGATGCGCGGCCATACCGCTGCGGGCGAGTAATTTGGTGGATTATGCGCCGGCCTTCATCGGGCTGTGTCAAAAAAGTATTGCTGGCCGAGAGTTCACCGGCGGGGCGCAATAAACGTCCTAAAGTGTCAGCTACCGCGCGTGCGCCCCAGCTGATATGCGGACGCGACCGCGCGTCGTAGCGCGATCCCTTATAGCCCATACCGGCCGCAGTCGTCGCAGAGCTCTTCACGGGTCGCCGACCATTGTTTGCCCGCACCGCAATGGAAGGTCGCACGCTGGAAACTGGCTCCGACGTGGGCGAGTTAACGATACAATGCGAGCATATACACGCATTGTCCGTTGCACAATCCGTATGTCGTCGGCAGATTATCCGCCGAGAGGGCAAGCAGGATGTGAGCGTTATATGCAGCACAAGCGGCGCAATCCGTTGATGAGAACGCCCGAAAAGCTGCGTTTCCAAGAACAGTTCTGAGCTCGATCGCTGACCATGGAACGGGGCAGGCGGCGGTTTCAGATAACTGCTTGGTATCAGCCGAGCGGCTGCCGAAGCCGCGTTAGCTCAACAGCAATCGAAGACCCATCCTTAGATCGAGGTCACGATGGGTTCAACTCGAGGTTTTACAAGATGGCGTTTATCAAGAATATGAAGATTGGACGACGCCTCGGTGTCGGCTTTGCAATCGTACTGCTGCTATTGACGGCTGTCGGTTGCATTGGCTTGGTGCAATCGTCCCGAATCTACGCCGGGACGCGCGCCATCTCGGAAGACTGGCTGCCTAGTGTTGAGGCGTTGAGCGAAATCCGACGCAGGGCCGACGACGTGCGTCGCATATCCCTGCGCGAACTGCTTCCGGCAGATGAAAAAGGGATTAGTGAGTTGCACGCACGTCGCGCGGCAGGAGTGATCGGATTTGCGGCTGCAATGCAGAACTACAAAAACTATCTATCCTCTGATGACGAGAGAAGGCTTTACGAAGGGATCGAATCGTCGTGGGCACGTTATCTTGAGACGAGCGACCAGATTGAACGGTTAATGGGGTCGGCAGACGCCAATTTGTCCAGCGCCCGTCAGCTTGCCGCCAGCGAAGGAGTTTCGCGCTTTGCGACTACTCTGTCGTTCATAGACGCGGACATTAAGCTTAATCATGAGGGGTCTATGCGGGAAGTCGAGGGTGCGAATGCGGCGTTCGTTAGCGCGCGCTTATGGACGCTTGTCCTCATGATCGCTGCATTAATCGGGGGTATCTTGATCGCCTTCCTCATCACCCGGTCTATTACTGTTCCGCTGCAGCAGTCCGTGCAATTAGCCGAACGGGTCGCAAAAGGCGACCTAACATCAACGATACAAGCGGAAGGTCAAGATGAGATCAGCCTGCTGCTCGCGTCGCTTGGGCGCATGAACGGGGGCCTTCGCGAGACGGTATCACGCGTCTTTGCTGGCAGCGGGAGCATTGCAATCAGTTCTGCGGAGATCGCGACGGGAAATGCGGACCTGAGCCAGCGTACCGAAGAGCAGGCGGCCTCCTTGCAACAAACGGCTGCCAGTATGGAGCAGCTGGCGGCGACCGTGCGGCGAAATGCAGACGATGCAGGAAAAGGCGATTCGCTGGCTTCGCAGGCTTGCCAGACCGCGAGCCGCGGCGAGGTGATCGTAGGCAGGGTTGTCCAGACCATGAGCGACATATCGACCAGTTCCGGCAAAGTGACGCAGATAATTTCGGTGATCGAAGGCATCGCCTTCCAGACCAACATTCTTGCGCTTAACGCTGCAGTCGAGGCCGCGCGCGCTGGTGAGCAGGGAAGAGGGTTTGCTGTGGTGGCCAGCGAGGTGCGCACGCTAGCGCAACGAAGCGCTGCGGCTGCCAAGGAGGTCAAGGACCTGATAACTCAGGCCGTCGCAACGGTGAGCGATGGCAGCGCCTTGGTCGAAGATACTGGACTCACAATGCGTGAGATTCTCGAATCCGTACAACGGGTTGCCGAATTGATGAAAAAGATTAGCGCCGCATCTGAGGAACAGCATTCGGGAATTGCGCAGGCGACCGTTGCCATCTCGCAAATGGACGAGGTGACGCAGCGCAATGCGGCGTTGGTGGAACAGGTTTCGGCGGCGGCTCAATCAATGGCGGCTCAGTCGCGCTCTTTGCGCGAGGTGGTGTCGGTATTCAAGGTTCCCGATATCGATAGATAGCAAGAACTGTTACGCCAAGATCCGGTGGGTGACAGTGCGGCCGCACAGCTTGTTGCATCCCAGTCGCGACGATCATGTGCAATTGGGCTTGAACCGGTTTGTTCCAGAGGCCAAACAAAGTCAACTAACCGTTCTCGCTGCGATTTGAGCGCCAGAAAGAGGAGGACGGGGCGCACCATAGGCTCGACAATGCAGGTCAGTCAGCAGATTCGAGGGGGGACGTAAATGACGCGTGCGATTCCGGGTATTGCCCTAGCGTTCGCCTTTGCCGCCGCGCCGGTGAGGGAACTCGCCAACACAGCGGCCGATACGGCAGCATCGAATCCATCTGCTACAGGGCGTGTGCCCGACAAGGCAGATCCAAAAACGCTGAAGGAGCGGCTGGGCGACAAGGGCAGCGACGAGCAGCGAGTCAATAACTGCAAGGTGCCGGTGGAAGAGCGCGGCGCAAAGCCGCGCCCGGATACCTGCCGATGAGCGCTGCAAGAGGGCGTTGAGACTTCACCGGTGAGTTGGCCCTCAGTTACTCTCAGTGCCCTAACCATACCCGCCAAACTGTCCGGGATATGGCTGTCCCGGATAAGATTGGCCGGGATGCGACGGGCCAGGATATGCCTGCCGCATGGGCTGCATCACCTGCGGCGGCATTCCCGCCTCGGTCAACGGCCGATGCACGACGGTCAGAAGGCGACCGTTGGGCGGCGCCTGCACGCCGCCTTGCTGCCAGTTCTGAGGTCGGTCGGAATCCGTGGACGCCAACGGGTTAAGCAGCGATTTTACTCAAATGGAATCGCTGCGTGAAAGCGGCCGGCGACAGATAGTCCAAACGCTCCTGTGTGCGCTGCCGGTTATAAAAGATTTCGATGTATTCCGTGATTTCTTTCTGAGCCTGATTGCGGGTCACGAACTTGCGATGATAGACGAGTTCATTTTTCAGCGAGCCCCAGAATGATTCGATGGGTGCGTTGTCGAAGCAATTTCCACGTCTGCTCATTGATGCCTGCATGCCGAACTGTTTGAGGAGCTTCTGATAGGCGTGAGCGCAGTATTGACTGCCGCGATCCGTGTGCTGTATCAGACCGGCCGGTGGTCGGTGTGACGCGACAGCCCGAAACAGCGCCCGCATTACCAGCTGTTTTGTCATGCGCTCGCTCATCGCGTAGCTGGAGCAGCCCCACGTATCTGAGGACACAAGGACCCTCTTAAAATAACGGATAGTCTTGTGTCTAACAGTAGGCCATCAAGCGCGCCGGCTTCCTTCAATACTTCTCAAATCGCGGCCCTTGTCTTATTGGAATGGAAGCATGTGGCGGCGCACAACATTGGGCGCGCGAACTGACAAAGCTGGGACATCGGGTCAGGCTGCTCTCGTCAAGATTCGTGAAGGCATTCAACATTGGCAACAAGAGCGACGCGGCGGATGCACGAGCAATTTGGCTGGCTGTCCAACAGCCGGGCAAGGCTGTTGCAGTGAAAACCGAGGCTCAGCAGGCGGTGCTTGCCATGCACAGGATGCGCGAACAACTAGTAAAGATGCGGACGATGCAGATAAATGCGCTGCGCGGCCTCATGACCGAATACGGGGAGGTTATGGGCAGAAGCCGCGCGGTTCTGGAAAGAGAAATGCCAGGCGCCTTGCACAGGCTCGCGGAGCGTCTGCCAGCCATGCTGATCGATACGTTGCGCGACAGATGGAACGAAGTAGCAAGGATGGACGAGCAAATCGCCAGGATCGAGCAACGGCTTCGCATCTGGCTTAAGCAGGATCGAGATTGTTCAGCGATAGCGGAAATCCCCGGCGTGGGCCTGCTTACGGCGACCGCAGCAGTCGCCACGATGGCAGATCCGAAGGCATTCAGATCAGGGCGAGAATTCGCCGCATTTATAGGTCTCGTTCCACGACAACATGGCTCGGGCGGGAGAGTAAGCCTGTTTGGAATCAGCAAGAGGGGTGACACCTACCTGCGTACGCTCTTAACTCACGGCGCGCGCTGTGTACTGGCAAATGCTGGAGTAGCCCCTTGAATCACCGGACACGGTCTCCCACTTAAAATAGCGGGTAGGCATACGACTGTGTTTTTGACTA
>NZ_JBFUPM010000052.1:0-9031 GCF_041355255.1 Paraburkholderia sp. RCC_158
TTTGGCATTCAACCTGCACCTCTGAGTTCTTCAAATTAAGAAAATTCAGAGGCGACATCTAGTGTGACGCAGGGGGGGTGGTAGATCTTCACGCCGTCGAGCGTGACACCCTTGTATCCACGGCCGACGATGGCGACTTCCGGCTTGGCGTCGCACAGGATTGCCGCCTGTTCCAGCGCCTCAGCCAACGTATGACCGTCGTACGGATTGCCCGGCGTCGAGCGCATGCCAAGCACCAGTCGTTCCTTGTGAGTCGTCGTGATCGACACCTTCACTCCGAATTCGTACGGCTTGCGGGCCTTTCCTTTGGCCAGGCATTCGACTTCAGGCGCGTGTAGCGCATAAAGCTTGTTCTTGTCTTTCGGCTTCTGCGTCAGGATGCGCTTGGTGCGGCCAATCAGCTCCAGGAGTGCCGCACGGCCCGAGCCTGCCACCTGGGCAACCTGTCGCTCCACATCACGCATCACCCGTCCAACGCGCGAGCGTAACGTGCGTAACGCTTTCCTCATGCGTTTGTACTGCTTCGCGTGAGCGTAGCGGCCGATCTGCAGCCCCAGACGCGGCGCCTCGCGGTTGTAGTTCTGCCGCAGTTTCAGGCCGTGCCGTGCCGCGGCCTTCACCAGATGTTCGCGACACCGCTCGAGCAATCGTGAATCGGTTGGATGGGCGATCGCCTTCTCCATGACTGTCGTATCGACAATCACGCGCTTCACGCTCGAAGCCTTGATAACGCCAGCACGCTTTGCTGCTTCGACCGTCTCGGCCAGTAACTCTTCAATGCCGGCTTCGCCCAGGCGCTTGCGCCAACGCGTCAGGCTCGACGGGTCGATCGGCGGTTCGGTCTGCAAATAGGTCTCACCGGTGAACACCTGCCAGTATGGGTTCTCCACCCATTGCCAGACGACCTCTTCGTCGGACAGATCGAACGTGTGCTGCAAATACAGCAGACCCGCGATCAGGCATGGCGAGCTCGCCGGACGACCTTTGCCCGACACGAAGCTTTCGCTCATCGATGCGCCCAGCCGCTCCCAGTCAATCAAATCGGTCAGAGCTACCAAGGGATGCTTCAGCTTGATCTGTTCGCGCAGCGGTTGGCGAAAGAAATCTCCCTCGGTCACGGGCGTCTTCGGACCCATCTGCACCTCGTCAGGATTTGCAGGATTCATGCAGCAATTTGCCAGGTTTCTGCAATTCCCACAACACCATTTCGGCTCCAAAGCCCCGCCATATAAGACTCAACGAATTGTTCAGGTTCGACTCAGTACTTCATAGCAAGAAAAAAAATAGGTGAGAAACATTGCACGCCGCCCGGCCTTGCTACAGGCAAGTACTTATTGAAATAATCGACTCGCTCGCCGTTCTTAGTACGAAGGACCGGCCATGCGTCAAAGGAGAATCGACATGTCCCGCTATCACGCTCGCATCACAGGAAACGATTTCGCGGCCTTGGCAGATCTGGTAACGAAGTACAAGATCACGGTCGCGCGCCATACGATCGAAAAGGTTTCCGACGGCTACTGTGTCGACGCGCACGTAACAGATGAGCAAATCACGACGCTCACGGCGGCGGGCTATAAGGTCGAGCAGTTGGAGGACGCGGACGCTCAAGGTAAGGTGCGGCAATCGGAGGTACTCGCACGGAAGGCGGCGCCGCTCACGACCAATGCATTGTCGGTGGCTGCGGCCACGGCGTATCTCGATGTCGAACAGGTAGAAGCCGCGCTCGCCGCCGAGAGCGCTGCGCCCAACGACAGCTTCACGCAACTGATCAAGCTGCCTCATCCGACCTGGGAAAAGCGCACCTGTCACGCGCTGAAGATCGCAGAAGGCAGCGGCGCGAAGCGTCCCGGCATCTATTTTCTGGGCGGTGTGCACGCACGCGAATGGGGAAGCCCAGACATCCTGATTCATTTCGTACAACTGCTTTCGAATGCGTATCGAACGAATACGCCGATCACGATCGGTACCCGCACATTCGACGCGATGGATATCAGGAACGTTATCGAAACGAAAGACGTTTTTGTGTTTCCACAAGCGAATCCTGATGGACGTAATTACAGCATGACTGCGGAGTCGATGTGGCGCAAGAACCGGCGGCCCGCGCCTACAGGGCATACGAAGCCGCAATGTTGCGGCGTGGATATCAACCGCAACTACAATTTCCTGTGGAATTTCCCGCAGTACTTCGATCCACAGTGTCCCATTCAGAATTCCACTGATCCTTGCGACTATCAGGTTTATATTGGACCGTCGGCTGAGTCGGAGCCGGAGACGAAAAACGCTGTGTGGATGTTCGATACGTATCCGCACATTCAGTATTTCGTCGATCTGCATAGCTTTTCGGAAGACATCCTGTACAACTGGGGTGATGACGAGGACCAGAGCAGTCATCCCGACATGAACTTCCAGAACCCGGCCTACGATGGCAAACGCGGTATCGCAAGCGACCGAGCGTATCGTGAGTACATCGAAGCGGGGGACAAGAAAATCGCCGTCGAACTTGCCAACGAGATGCGCGATGCGATCAGGGCGTCGCGCGGACGCGTGTACAAGACCGAGCAGTCGATGAGCCTCTATCCGACGGCAGGCACCTCTGACGACTACGCGTACAGCCGCCACATCATTGATGCAAAGAAGGCGAAAGTGTTCTCTTATACGATCGAGTGGGGGAGCAAACATAATTCGACGCCGTTTCATCCCGTGTATTCTGAGATGAAGCAGATCATTGATGAGGTCACTTCGGGACTGCTGGCGTTTTGTATTGCGGCCAAGTGAGAGTGCTGGTTCAAAGCTCTTCGACCAGCATCACGCGGTGGCGTCGGCCTTTGGGGTGGCATTGCACGACCTCCTGATTTCGCCGTTGTGTTAACGCACGCGTCAGTTCAGCGATCGAAATCCGACTGTCACGGTCGGTTCGGGTGGGTTGCCAGCGACGAACGGACTCACTAGGGCACAGAGGGGCAACCCGGCGAGTTTTGTCGGCTGTGAATTCGGTTCGAGCGGAGCCTGGACGATGCTGCGCGGGGCGACACATCCTCTTTTGACCTCGTGAGTCGCACGGCACTGAACGTATCGCCGCCCTGACGCTTACCTGAGCATCGGGCGCGTCCCGCGACGCTGCAGACAAGATTTGCGTGAACGTCACTTGTCGTGGTCGTACTGATCGCAATGCGGGTTTGCTACCCACACGCATAGTCACGAATCGTGAGCGCTCACTAGCGAAGCAAATCTCCCCAACAACCCGTCTGACTTTGACTAATTAGAAGACCGTTGTACTGTGATACTGTTGAAAAAGTCGCCGCGGGGCTTTTTCAGTTTCCCCTCCAGAAAATCGGCCTCTCAGATCGCCCTACAAACCGCTCGCGCACGCCGGTCAAGGTGCGCAAACTGGTCGAACAACCATACGGCATTCTTCGTCTCGGGTTCCGAACACGCTTGCGGTCCAATATAGATATCGTGGTCGCAAGGATCCGTGGGATTCTGAACAGGAGAGTTCGGATCGAAATATTTGGTGAAGTCCCAAAGGAAGTCGTAGTTCCGGTCGAGGTCCACGCCAACGCACTCTGGCTGTGCGTGCCCCTGCGGCGCCGGCCGGCGGTTCTTGCGCCACATCGACTCATGCAGCATGCTGTAGTTGCGCCCGTCCGGATTCGCTTGCGGGAAGATGGCTTACGTCAGGACCCTCCTAGGGTCGGCACATCGCCGGTTGCGATGTTTTTTCGCAGCACCGGGTCACCTTGCCGGCATTGAGGAGTTGTTCTAAAGATGCGTCATGCGGCGTCTGATGCAACGCTCACAGTCAAATGAATTGTAGATGTGCGTTCAGACGCGCCTCGGTATGAATCGAGGAAGCATCGGACAAATTCAACGGCGTGTCGAATGTGCTTCGGATGCCTTCTGATTAGGCTCGCTCATCGTTTCGATCGGTGGCGCATACGAGCGGCGCCAAAAGGTTTGTCCAGAGCGGCAGCATAAGCGACTGCTTTTGCCGATCGCTGATTTCGGCCAGGGCGTTCCCATTCCATTGCTTCCTCATGTCAACTCTGGAAAAAGAAGCCCCTGACATGGCTTGGCCAACTGCTTTGCACTCGCGGAAATGAATATAATCAAACTAGTAACCCATTGCCTGGCATCCGGTTCTAATACGACAACGCGGACCAATCCGCCAAAATATAGCCCGGGTCAATTCTTTCGTCCTGCTTTCTTGACACTCTTAATTCACGAAACTAATTTGAAAGCTATACGAGGTGGATCGATATCGGCGATCCGCAACATGATGCGCTTGCTGACTACCGAAGACTCGTCATCGACTGGCTCCCGAGCAACGTAGCCTCGGCCTGAAAACAAGCAAGAGTTCACTTCGTAGCGACGCCCGGCGCGATGTATTGACATCACGCGAGCAGCAACGTCAAGCAACGAATGGTTCAACGCTCACGATCCCGCTGGCGGCAATCGCATACGACCGTGCGTGACAGCGCCTGGGATCAGGCGTGGCATGGGCCGAATTGATTTCATGGAGACAAGGCTATGAGCGCAAACGACGTAGAACTTCTCGACACACTTCGCAAGATTGCAGACGCAGCGAATACGGCAATCAATGGCAATAACGACGGCTCGGAGCACGAGCATGGTCATTCCTCGGCGTCCCAATATGAATCACAAGACAACTGTGGCTGCACGCTCAAATCACTCCCGCAGCGGCTCCTCGTAGAGGCCGCGCGGACGGCGAGAACGGTGAACCCGGTCAATGCGCCAGCCTATTTGCCGTTGGCATTCCTTCCCGCCAATGCCCCGCTTAAGCCGCTCGCCATCGCTGTCATGACCTCGAAGTATTGGGGACCTTCGCCGCGCCGGTTGACGGTCAGTTTCATGGAAACCACGCCCGCCGATCTGCGCACCCGCATCTTGAGTCACATGAACGCGTGGGCGACAAGGACGTCGATTTCGTTCGTCCAGACGAGCGGTGTCGGCGACGTCCGGATTTCTCGCGGTCAGGGCGGATATTGGTCATACTTGGGAACCGATATCTTGCATATCCCGAAGAACCGGCCGACCATGAATCTCCAGGACTTTTCCATGAACACCCCGCAAGGGGAATATCTGCGCGTCGTCCGACATGAGACCGGGCACACGCTGGGATTTCCGCACGAGCATATGCGAAAGGCACTCGTCGAGCACATCGATCCGCAAAAGGCATATGACTATTTCTGGAACACGTACCGGTGGGACAAGACCACTGTGGACCAGCAGGTGCTTACATCGCTCGATGAGAGGACGCTGATGGGCACTGCACCCGATCAGACATCGATCATGTGCTACCAGCTCCCGGGGACGATCACCCGTGACGGAAAACCTATCCTCGGCGGCATCGACATCAATCAGACCGACTACGGTTTTGCCGCGCGGATCTATCCGAAAACCGCGGCCGATACCGAACTCGGAGTGCGTGATACACCTCATGCTGCGACTGAACTGGACGAATGGGACGCTTCAGAAGATGTCGAGGTATCGCTGTGATGAGGCGTGATGGCCCGAGTGTCGGACAAGCGCGAGGGCGTAAGCGGCAATGGCCCGGCTGATCGAAGTGACATTGGGAGAATCGTTTCCTGAGAAGCTGACGATCGACGTGGGAGATGTGCTGACCTTTTCGGCGATTGGCGGGCGTGTTTGCACGAGTGCAAACACGCTTGAGCTTTTGGGCCCGTTTCTTCCTGGTATCGCGACAGGCAGCGGTGAAGTGCTGTCACCTGAGGGCCTGCCGAACACAGTAATGTTTTTGGCGTGCCGCGCCGGGCAAGCGTCGATCGAAGTATTCGTCGGCGACTTGTCGCAAGCGGCGCGCATCTTCAGGCTCGACATCGTCGTCAATGCGCATGCCGGCTCCGGCGCGCCATCCAGTCCTAAAGGAGAGCAGCCTTTTGTGAACGGCTAACGCTGCGATCGTCGATCAACGCATCGACGTGCGTATGGAAAGCAGATCTGGTCTGTCCGTGCTCCGGCACTCGACTATCCCGCCACCTTCGCCAGCATTTCCTGGAGGACAACATCACCGTCATCAAAGGCCGAGTCAATCGCGCAAGCCCGATGGGCGCAACGCTGACAGCGGACGGCACCGCGTTTCGCACGTGGGCTCCGAGTGCCCACTCGGTCGCAGTCTCGCCGGCGACGCACTGGGGGTGGCGGTGAAGAACTCCGGATGGCAGCCCGGAAGCGGCGATGCGCTGGAGGCGCTGGGGGACGGCACCTGGGCTGGCCTGCTGCAAGGCGTGACGGACTGCGACCCTTACCTGGTTTTCGTCGCGGGCGACGGTAGCGCGACCCGCTCGCGCGCGAGTTCAGCGACCTTCCGCCCTATCCGGATTCGTATTGCCTCGTCAGGGATCTTGCTACCTACCCGTGGCATGAGGATGCATGGCGGCCGCCGCCCTATAACGACCTCGTGATCTATCAACTCCACGTCGGTACCTGGTGGGCGAAGGACGCCGCTGGCGCCGACATGCGCACGACCCGCGCGGGCACGCTCCTCGATGTTGCCGCGAGGCTCGACTATCTGGCCGAGCTCGGCTGTAACGCATCCAGTTGTTGCCGATCCGGGAATTCGAAACATCGACAAGCCTCGACCACAATGGCACCGACCTCTATTCAACGGAGATGCTCTACTGCGTCACGGCCGACGAACTCGATTGGCGGCTCGCCCAAAACAATGCGATGCTCGCGCGTTTTCGCAAGCCATCGATCACGAAGGCTCAGCTCGCCCCGGGCGTCATGCCACCGGGTCATCGTCGGACCCTGGCGCCCCGCATGCTGGACGATCCGCGCGTCTAGAGCATCAGGCCGATCACGTGACTGCACTGCCGGTATCTGCGCTGTGCGATCCGAAGCGCCGCAACAGGCGGCCTTTTATCGTCGCCGCTTTCAGATCGAAGCGTCGAAGAGCGTCGCTGTCGTTGCCGAAAAACTGCGTGTTCGTTCCTTCGTGCGGATCGAAAAAGCCGATATAGCCGCCCGGATTCACGCCAAACGATCGAAGCGTCGTATCGCAGAAGTCGTTGCGGGCACCGACTTGCTCACCTGGCGTGAAGTACGCTGGCAAGACGAAGTTGGATACCTGCACACCGTCTATTTCGTAGCTTTGCCCCTGCACTGCGTCGCACATTTCGAAATAGTGATAGGCGATCCGGTCGCGCAGTTCGGGATGCGGTCCTTGCACGAGCAGGTTGCACTGCGGATCTCCGATCAGTTCGAGCGCCTCGTGCGAGAGGACCACCGACCAGTCGTCGCCGACTGCCTTGCACAACTCGAGCACCACCAGCCCATACGGGATGCCTGCGAGATTGCGCGCGTGGTAGCCGAGCGCATCGTTCGCCGTCACCGACTCGAGCACATAGATGATTGCGTCCCCGCGCAGTTCGGCCAGTTGCTCCACGGCCGCAGCCGGACCGGTGGCTCCCTCGACACGCAGACGACCGCCAAATGCCCAGTACGGCTCGAAGTCCTCGTTGACCTGCCGGTTGATCGCACGCACAACGCGAGTCATCTCCCGCTCCGGGATGGAACCCGAACGATTCACCACGGAAATTCCGAACATGCTGGCGCTCCTTAGTCGTTCGTTCGCAACGGACGTCGCCTGGACTTCAACGGCGTACATGGCTTGAAGAATCGGTTCGATTTCCTCGCGCGGCCGTCATGCATCGCTGGCGCTGCGCGCCTTCGAGCTCGCCGCCGAAGGGATACCTCTCGCCGCGGCTTTGTTCGGATGGGGGGTATTGCGAAGTTCGGGCGGATTGTGCAGAAGCACACCATCATAAAGCCAGTCCAGATCATGCCATACAAAGCCGGGCTGAAACAGAAGCCCATCATGGGGTTGATGACGCGCTTGATGGCGCGATGGTCCTGTTCGACAATGTCGTTGAGGTACTTGACCTGTCGGACCTTCACAGGCGTTTCCCGTTCAGCGTTGATGCTCTGGACGGCAGCCAGATTGGCGCCGCTTTTCTTTATCCGGAGTGAACGTCGGTCTCCGCTCGACTGAGGCGGATCGGCCCAGCGCGTGCCAGGTCAATTCAGTGCAGGCTGGGCGAACGTGAAATCCATCCACACCACGGGATTCGTGTAAGACCATTGCACTGCGCCGCCATGTGTTGGAAGGCGTACCAGCATCGGGTTATTCACATCGCCCGGCTTCTGTCGTGATGGATCAGACAGGATAATCTGATTCGGATCCCGGCTGACCTCATTGAATGTGAAGTACGAACCCGGCGCATAGGGAGGGTATTCAATCCACTTGTCGCCCTGCCTCTTGAACGACCCGTTTGCGGTCGTTATTTCTGATATTGAAGCGAAAGCGCCCGCAGGGGGAGCTCCCTCCAGCGGTTTCCGAAAGCTGGGTAACATCACCGGCACTAACGTGGTCAGAACACTTGCCTTGCAGTCATTGCCGTTTTTGATAGCGGCCGCTAGATCCGTCTGCAGAACTCCGCTGGAGCCACCTTCGTAGAACTGGCTGCTACGCCGGCATCCACGCCCAGCACCTTTTTGAGCAGGCCAGTGACTTTAGCATCCGCATTAGCCGACAAGGTAACCTGATTATTCTTCTCTTCAAGGGGTGCCTGCTGACAGATCTGCCCGGCAGCGTCCGCTATCTGCTTCAATGCTGCGGCTTGCTGCGCAGCTGTTTGCGGTAGAGTCGAATCCTGCGCCTGCGACAACTGCGCGGCGCCCGAAAGGACCACCCGTAGCAACGAACTAACGAACCGGTCTCGCATGATCATGGCCCTTTGGAACAATATTCGGCATTGACCCTTCCGCCAACATCAGCCGAAATCGCGATCAGATCGGGGAATATCGACCCTCACCGGCCTTCAGCGCGGCATCGTTTGCCTTGCCTTGCGCGACTCTTGCCGCGCTGGATTTCGTTATCGATCAACCTGTCCGGCTGTGTGTTCAGTCTGGATCCCCGGCGGTCACCTAAACTCCTCCGGGTGTGGTCACTTCAAACTCCTCCACCTTGCGGTCCGATCTGAGCAGACCG
>NZ_JBFUPM010000053.1:0-8687 GCF_041355255.1 Paraburkholderia sp. RCC_158
ATGGTCGAGAAGATCTTCGAAGTGGTGCGCGCGATTTCGGGTGAAGGCATGACCGTGCTGCTGGTCGAGCAGAACGCGCGTCTCGCGTTGCAGGCGGCGAACCGCGGCTATGTGATGGACTCGGGTCTCGTCACGATGTCGGGGGATGCCGAGCAGATGCTGGACGATCCGAAGGTGCGGGCGGCTTATCTAGGCGAATAACATGTGCGCGCGCTGCGGGAGGCTGCCTCGGCAAAGTTGGAAAGATGGGTGATTCATTGTCGAGCGTTGTACGAGCGACAGGCCGGTAAGGACTACAGATCGGACATCCACCTCCTTAATCTGAGGCTCCCTGAAGGGTCGGGCTGCGTCAGTCCGCTCCCCGAACTCATCGCTCCGAAGCGGTCACTGGAATTCCGCAGCCCCAAAGCGGCCAGTCGGCAGTGCGTACTCCCGACCCTTCTCGGTCGTACGGTCGTGGCCGTCGGACGTCTCCTCTGGCGGCATCATCAGTCATTCAATCTTCGCTCGAGTTCTCTTCGGCTCAAGGCCGTACGCTGACAGTGGCGCGCCGAAAACCGGGAAGCCCGAAAACACTCCGCTGCCACGAGCGGCAAACTCCGGCTGTCAACTTGTGAGCCTTGCCGCGATATCGCGCACGAAATCGATCAACGTCTCGGGATTGACCGGCTTGACAAGGTGCCGCTCGCAACCGGCTTCGCGTGAGCGCGCGCGGTCTTCCGGCGCCCCGAATCCGCTGAGTGCAACCAAAACCGCATGTGCGGTTTCTGGCAGCCCCCGGAGTCGCCTCGCCAGTTCGTGTCCGCTCATCCCCGGTAAGCCAATGTCGAGGACGACGATGTCGGGAAGAAATCCTTGTGCGGTGGTAAGCGCCGTTTCGCCATCGGCGGCACACTGAACCTCATGGTCGTGCAGGAGCATCCCCAGCGATTCGGCCGCGTCACGATTATCATCAACAATAAGTACGCGTAACCGTCTCGTGAGCTGTCTCACCCGTTCGGTCGCGTCCGTAGTCCCGGTGGCTCTTGCCTGCGTTGTCGGCAACCTGACCGTGAATCGCGATCCCTTTCCCACCCCGTCACTCGCAGCCGTGACGCGGCCACCATGCATATCGACCAGGTTCCGCACGACAGACAGCCCGATCCCGAGACCCGGGCGCCACCGCCCGTCTGGCGGGGCAAGCTGAACGTATGGCTCGAACATGTGGACGAGTTGCGACGCAGGTATACCAATTCCCGTGTCACTCACGACGATTTCAATCTCATCACCATGAACCGCGGCTTCGATGATTATCTTGGCGCCGCCGTCCGAATATTTGATTGCATTGTCGAGCAGATTCGAAACGATTTGGGTCAGCCTCGTTCGGTCACCGTCTACAAGGACAGGCTCGCCGGGCAAGTTGGCATGAATACGGTCCCGATGCTCGTTCGCGATCGGCAGGTTGATTTCGACAGCGGTTTGGACGGCCTCCCGGATGTCGAACACTTCATGCTGCAAACGGATCTTTCCGCTACTGATGCGTGACACGTCCATCAGATCGTCGATCAGGCGGGTCAGGTGCGAGCATTGGCGCTCAACCGTCATACGCGCCCATTCGACTTCGGGCGGCATGTCGGTGCGGATCTGCCCGAGAATCTGCGCCGCATTGCGGATCGGCGCGAGTGGGTTTCGAAGTTCGTGGGCCAACGTTGCCAGAAACGCGTCTTTGCGACGATCCGTCTCGCGAAGTGCCTCTTCGGCGAGCGTGCGTTGTGTGATGTCGGTTAACGTGCCAATGAAAGACTGGATCGCGCCATTCGCTGCTGTACGGAAGCGGCCATGCATCTCGACCACGCGTGGCGCACGGTCGTCGATACGCAAGATTCGAAAAACGGAATGGAAGTCGCCCCCATGTTCCATGGTTTTCGTGTAGTGCGTGATGAGCGCTTCGGCGTCCTCCGGATGAACAAGTTCGCGAACAAACGCCTTGCATGACAGCGGTCCCCGGAACTCGGGTTGGCCAGTGATCTCATACATCCGTTTGTTTTCCCAGAATCCCATCCGCGTTGGAACATCCCATTCGAAAATTCCCAGCCCGGCTGCCGATGCTGCCATGCGGAGCCGTTCCTCACTCTTTTGCTGTGCCGCCAGAGCCCCGTCGCGCTCTGCAATGGTCGCGGAGATGCGGTTGTCCTGTTCGTCGACCAGTTGCCTGATCGCAGCGTCGATGGTTGCGCTGAACAAATCCTCGATGAGTTGATGTGCCGCAGCCTGGGCGCTACGTGAAACCGATGTCGTCGCGAAAAATTCGCGTGTCGCCTGCTGCACGCAGCGCTGTAACTGGTTTAACTCGCGAAATAGCTCATCAAGCTGGTAGCCACGCATCCAGCGGTCGCGACCATGTTTTCTGGCGTCGCTGTGCAACCGGGCAAGCGTCATCTGATCGGTGCGCAAAACGAAACAGATTTCGTCAAAAATCGACGGAAGATGATCGACCAGTTGGCCCGTCGTTAGCCTGCCGGCTGGTTCAATCGCCGGGTCCGATCTCACTGCACGAAGCCAGCGGCGTGTGATAAGTCCCGTTTTTCCCTCAAGATATGCCGCAAGCTCGGGGAAGGAGCCGATTCGAGGCGACTTCATGGTGAGTTCCTCTGCGTTGTTATGACGCGTGTGCGCCGCGTGGCGGTCCAATGCATTGAGGTGGAGCTTCTCCAGAGCAAGAAAAGGTTACATCAGCAGCAAATTTTTGCACATTGTCGGCCGATCGCCGACAATGAACGCCCGGAAGGACGTTGGGCTAACACTCGAGTACCGTTACGGAGAACCGGCTCCAATCCGGAAAATGTGTTCAGTCTGTCCGGCGCGACGGTTTGGCGCAGAGGTGGCTCGCATCCTGACCAAAGGGTGCGCCACTTCGACCCTCCACCGCCGCTGAGATGTGTCTTCCGACAGCTGGAGCGGCATAGGCGAACCCTAGCGCTTGAGCGCCGCATTGCATCCCTGAGCCGCCGTTCGGCGACAGAGCGCGACCGTCGCCTGATTGCCGTCGAACGAAACCGCTCGCGCGGCAGGGGCTGCGACCCGACGCTGGAGGTCCGGGAGCGGCCTGTCGGGCGGTTTATGTTGCGAATGAGGCAGTTCGCCTCGTTCTTCAACAGGAGCTGCATCATGACCTCCTCCGAACCGACCGTCATCCCGTTGCGTCAGCGCATGATCGACGACGTGCGTATGCGCCAGCTTTTCCCGAAGGCGCAAGCCAACTATCTGCGGATCGTCCGCGAGTTCGCCCGATACCGCCACGGTCGAGGAGCTGCGAACCAGTATTCGATGACGAGTTGTGGAGACCGATCCAGCCGTTGCTGCCACCGCCCAAACCTGGGCGGCTCAGGCATGAGCCGCTGGCGCCGGCTGCGCGACTGGCAGCAAGCCGGAGTCTCGGACCGGTTGCACGAAGTACTGCCAGGCAGGCTGCGTGCGGCCCATGGCATCCACTGGTCACGCGTCATCGTCGAATCTTCGTCCATTCCCGCTGTGGGATCGGGTCAAAAACAGGACCTAATCCCACCGATCGCGCTCGACCTGGTTCAAAACATCACCTCGTCACGGGAGGGCAAGGTATCCCGCTCGCGCTAATCGTCGTCGTGCAAGGCTGAGCCGGCATCCAAGTTCGTCCAGGCCACGAGTTGACAGTTTTACTGTCGCAACGTTGACGGATTTAATACGTTGGACGCATGACGGCCATCAGCGATGCTACGAGGAGGTGCTTCTTCATCTTCTGGGCCATTTGCTGTTGAGCTTAGTTACCAAAGAAAAGAGTTCAGCGCTGCAGAGCCACTTCCATCAACTCATCCGTGGCGACAGGGCATCGGTTGGCTGGGCAAGCCACAGTGCCGGTGTCTGTTTTATCCCAGGAGCGTCATCTGCACGACCTTCATGACAACCAGGCCGACGGCGAGCAGCAGATAGCCGCGCAGCACGCCCATCCAGACACGCTTGCTCAGCGTGAGGTTCGGCGGTGGCAGTTCATCCAGCGGCGGCATGCGCCACCTATCGCGTGCACCTTCCGGATACACCTGTACCGCGCCGTCCGCCGTTTCGCGACGAATCCTGCGAATGCCGACCGTCGCTGCATAACCGAAGATGGCAAGCAGTGTTCCGCCAGCGAGCGTTGCCAGAATCGTTTTGCCCGTGATGTCCGGGTATACGACAGACGCGGTCAGGATGATGGACAGCATCACCAGCACCCAGATAACCGCACCCGTAAACAGGTTGAGGCTCTTCGAGTTGACCCACGGACCAAGCACGGCGCGGTCGTTGCACAACAGCAGCAGGAACACGGTGGCGCTTGGGAGCAGCACGCCCGCGAGTGTTTGCACGGCTTCAGTCAGGAGACCGAGCGGGCTGCCAGGAATCAGCACCAGCGCTGCAGCGGCGGCGACAATGCCGAAGTAGACGAGATAGAAGCCCTTGGCATCCGACACAGAACGATGCAGCGAATGACGAATCTTGAACACATCGCCAATGGCGTAAGCGGTCGACAGCGATACCGCCGCCGCGCCGATGACGCAGGCGTCAAGAAGTGCCACGGCGAAAAGGGTAGCCGACGTGCGACCCGCATATTTTTCCAGGCCTCGGATCACGCCGCCGGCATCGGTGAAATTGCCGAACTCAGCTTTGCCGGCGTACATTGCAGCGCAGAATGAAATCATCGTGACTGCGCCAATCAGAACGAACACAATTCCAATCCACAGGTCGACTTTTCCGTACTTCATGAAGCGCGGCGTGATGCGTTTATCGATTACGTAGCTCTGCTGGAAGAACAGTTGCCACGGCGCAACCGTCGTGCCGACGATGCCGATGACGAGCAGCATCACATCGCTCAGTTTCGAGTGGGCGGGCCAGTTCGGAATGAACAAGTCGTGCGCCATTTGGCCAGCCGGCGGATGAATCGACACCAGCACGGGCACCAGCAACAGGCTCACGAGGCACAGGACGACAGCAAAGCGTTCAAAGCGGCGGAAATTGCCGGTACTGACCGCGGCCATCGTCAGCGCCGCAGCGATGCAGACCCCCAGAATCTTCGAGATGCCGAAGAAGTCGAGCACGAATGTGATACCGATGAACTCGGTCACGATGGTCAGCGCGTTAAGAACGAACAGGTCGACAATACTGAACGCACCCCAGAATTTGCCGAAGCGTTCGAAGATGAGCCGCGCGTGGCCGACACCTGTGACGGCGCCGAGGCGCAGCACCATTTCCTGGTTGACGAAGAGCACGGGCACGAGCAGCAGCATGGTCCACAGCAAGGTGGTCCCATAGTTCTGCCCGGCCTGCGTGTAGGTACCAAAGGCACCGGCGTCGTTGTCGCCAACCATCACAATGAGACCGGGGCCGAGGATGGCCAGCAGCGTGCGGAAGCGCGCCCACCAGTTGGTGCGGGGCGCGGTGTCGTGATGGGCGATGGTGCCAAGTGCGCCCCTGATGTCTCCGACGTGCGCACAGTCAAGCACGGCGCTGCGTGGCGGTGTGACGTTAGTTGGAGTGGCCATTTTTCTTTCTTCCCTGATTTTGGCTATTGAAAGGACATTGCGCACCTCACGCATACATAAGGGCGTCTACTGTCGAACGACGGCGTCGCCTGCGTATGGCGGGAAAAGGCGCGGGAGATTACGAAAAGAGCGTTGCAAGGCGTTGCCAGAACGCAGCGAACATGTGCGGCTCTGGGCCGTGCAGGGCCAGCATGGAGTCGTAGTGGTCGCGTGATTCGTGGACGTGCGGTAGTTGCGACAGTAGGAGACCGAAGTGCATGTTATTTCTCAGAGTGTTTGGCTTAACGCAGCCGGCGGAAAGCCAGCAGACACGGAGGTCGGGCGCACTATGCGCGCGTCGACGAGCGTCCACTCGCTTTCCTCGGGCAAAGGTAGAGGTGAGTGGCATACGGCATAACTGTCACTGTCCGGCGTGGCGGCTCCTTATCGGCGTTCTCGCATGCGTTTTTGCTGCATGTTCGCAACGCGCGTGCTTATCCATGCGTCCGACTGCGCCATCGAATATCGACAAGGCGCGAACGGACGCAGCCGCGAGTTGACGCTCGCGACGCGATGCCATACGGACACGCAAACGCTGCGGCCATATGGCGCTAAGAAAGGTGCACGGAGAGGGTTACTACGGCGCGCACCGTCTGCCTTAAGGCAAGACGGCGGCTGGGTGAAGAAAGCGCGGACGTCCTGCCGGTCAGGCAGCGAAACTATTCGAAGGTCGACTACTGCAGGTGTCCAAGGCATCAGCCCCTTTTGTGAAGACGCGCAAATTTTAGGTGGCTCTTTAATCCAAAGTCAACAGGATTCACTAAGCAGAGCCAATATGATTTCCCCGCACCGATCAGTCTTTCGAAATGACAGCTAGGAGAGGTAAATGAAAGGCTGTGGACGCTGCTGCGATGTGAAGCAGAATCGTTTTCCGCTGAACCAGGCTTGAGATTCGGAGTGCGATGTTCCTTGTGTTTTTTTTACTTGCCCTTTGACACGCGAGCCGAATAGAATTCGCCCGTCTCATCAAAAGGAGTCCCTCGTGGACACATCTTCTAGTAGTGGAAGACCGATGCCGGCCAGTGCCGGCGAAGTAACCGCGGGATAGCCGCGGCGGGGAAACTCCTTCGCCGCTAACCCGCTCTGGTCGGGTTAGCGCGCTTCATCACTGACTGGCTTTCTGCTGTCTGTCAGCAGCACGCTCCCTCTGTTTGACCGTCTTTCGCAAGTTCACTTGCGAGACACAATCACGTCTTTACGTCGCCTGACTTTGTCGGGGTGGACGGGAGTGGGCTTAGGTTCGTCAAATCATTTGTTAGGTCTTTCAGTGGCTCGGTGCATGCGCCGCGTCCGATGTCCCTTGTTGCCCGGGCGCTGCCGTCTCACGTCCGCGCGAACTGCGGCGTGCGAGTGGCCGCGTATGCAGCCCGCGCACGTTTCCTTGTCGCACCGTCTCCCGACCGCGCGACAGTTGCACATGCCGGCGGCCTCCCGCAAGACCGTGGCGCTCTCAGGTTCGCAGGCAACCAGTTGCGCGGCGCCCGAAACATGGCCGCGCGCCAAGCCTTTCGCGTTGCCTATGTGGGTCGCCCTTAACGTCAACCGGCTACGCGATTCTCGCGATGAAGGTCGCCGCAATTGCTCTGGTCGCAATGTTGTCCACCTCGTCCGTCGGTAACGAACTGGACCCTGCCTTACGGCTGGGTGGTTTTCCTGAACGGGGACCTGATTCACGGTCCCGCCACACTTAGCGTGCCATATCCACAAACGAACGGATTCATCCGCCAGATAACTTTGCCTGCACTCATCATGAATAAAAACCTGAAGACTAAACTGCTGATGTCCGGCGGTCCGATCAGCCTTAGCTTCCTGCTGTCCCTCGGCGTGGTGCCACCCGCTTTCCCTCAGGCGGCCAGCGAGGGAGCGCCGGCCCAGACCGAAGCTCCGTCGACCCTGTCAGGGGTGGACAATCCGGCGGCGAAAGCGGACCAGGCGCCGCTGGCGCCGACCGGATTGTGGGACCGTTCGAACCTGTTCGGCGACATGGGCGGCTTGCGTCCGTGGCTCGGCAACTATGGCGTCACCTTGAGCCTGCAGGAAACCAGCGAGTATCTGAACAATCTGTCCAGCGACGTGAAGCGTGGCGGCGCCTACGACGGTCTGACCCTGAGATTGACCCGCAAAAACGGACGCCTATCCTTTTGATGAGGAGGTGCCGAAATGGGCAAGCATCGTACGCCGTACCCGGCGGAATTCCGGGCGCAAATGGTTGAGCTGGTGAAGGCCGGGCGCACGCCGGAGGAACTGGAAAAGGAGTTCGAGCCGACCGCGCAGACCATCTATAACTGGGTGGCGCAGGCCGGGCGTGACGCGGGCACACGCCACGACGGGCTGACCACCGCCGAGCGGCAGGAGCTTTCTCGGCTGCGTCGTGAGAATCGGCAACTGAAGATGGAAAGAGACATCCTCTCTCACGCAGCGGCCTGGTTTGCCCGGGAGACGGGAGCCGTATCGCCGAAGGATACGGATTCATGAGAGCGAACCGGGCCCGCTGGCCCATTGCCACGATGGCGCGGCTGCTCAGGGTCTCCACAAGCGGCTATTACGGGTGGCTGGCAAGAGAGCCATCGGCGCATGCATGCAGTGACGCGCAGTTGCTGGGGCGCATCCGCACTCTACATGCGAGCTCGCGCGGCACATACGGTGCGCCTCGTATTCATGCGCAGCTCGCGCGTGAGGGCGTGCATGTCGCACGCAAGCGCGTAGCGCGCCTGATGCGCCTGGCGGGGCTGCGCGGTGCAAGCCGGCGGCGCTGGCCCCACACCACGCGGCAACGCGCAGGGGCCCGCCGTGCCCCCGACCTGGTGCGTCGCCACTTTAGCGCCGATGCCCGCGATGTACTGTGGGTGGCAGATGCCACATACCTGCCCACCGGTGAAGGGTTCCTGTATCTGGCGGTGGTGCTTGATGTGTTTAGCCGGCGCGTCGTCGGCTGGGCAATGTCAAACCATCTGTACACCGAACTGATGCTGCGGGCACTGGACATGGCGTTGACCCAACGGCGTCATGAAGGTGTGATCCTGCACTCCGACCAGGGGTCCCAGGGCGGATTCAACCGGTCGTCGCAACACTGGATTGTTGAACAGATTTTAGATACTCGTCCAGAGCTTCGGCCGGTGT
>NZ_JBFUPM010000054.1:0-8066 GCF_041355255.1 Paraburkholderia sp. RCC_158
CAACGAAACAATGAAGAGGTTAACAGAGCATGATTCGGGTTAACAGCCCCTTCGACTCATTTTGTTAGGGTTTCTTAGTAGTTGCGCTGGGCTGCTAGGTGGATTTCTGTTTTAAGAGTTGGTACGGTGCAAAGCCGTAGCTCTTCTTAAAAGCCCTGCTGAAATGCGAGAAATCGCTGAAGCCGCAGGCAGCTGCGACGTCTGCTATATGCTTTGCACGTCCTTCCGCCAAAAATGCGTGGCTCGCGTCTAGACGCTTTTGCCATAAACAACGAACAGCAGTCGTTCCGTGAATTGCGAAGACCCTGTTCAGAGTTCGCCGCGACACTCCAATCGCGTCACAAATGCAATCGACATTGAACTCCGGATCGGATAGGTTGGCGTCAATGTGATCTTTTGCACGTTCCCATAGCTCAACGTGCCGGTCGCGGGGTGCTTTCAATCCTCCGAGTTCGGTCTCAATGGAAGCGGCGATGATGTCTATGACTGAAGAAGCCAGCTTGGAAGCAGCGCTCAACTCTAGCGTGGGGTTCACTCCCGCTGCTCCACGCACGACAGAGGCAGCGAACACACCCATCGGTGACGCACCGTTAAGCGTCAAGGCTGTTAAACGCTCTGCATCGGCAAGTCTGCAAAGCATCTGTGTGCGCGGTATCCGCAGACACACAAGCTGATAATCGGAAGAGAAGATGTACTTGTATGAGCGGGCCGTGTCACAAATGACAATGTCGCCAGGGCCTTGTTTCGTCTGTCGGCCATTCTGTTCGACAATTGCGGAGCCCTTGTTGAGCAAGCACGCTACGAACTCGTCACCGTTGTCTCGGCCTATAGCGCTAGTGGTCCTGACGTAGTGAAGGCCTGGCGCAGCTATGCTCCCGACGCCAAGTTGACCGAACACGCTGTAAGAGATGCTCGCATGGAATGTGTCGCCTTGCTTCTCGACATGAGCACAGTCGACGTAGGGATAAAGATGGCAAATAAGGTCAAGGTACCGATCGAGGCGTTGAGACGTCTGCACGACTGAACTGTCGAATTCTACGATCATAGCGTCGATTACTGACATTAAGCGGCAAGCTACGGTCGTGACTTGCTAACCTACCAAACTTATATCTGGAACCGCGCTGCCTTCAATGCGTGCAAACCCGTAACGGCCGGTCACCTTCATCCGAAATACGCATGTATGGCCTATTCGGTCGGGGTGCAGCGACCGGAGCGAGATATTCAGTACCTTGGCGTGAGAAGTCCACTTTTTATGGCGTGCCCGGTCGCGACTCTCCGGGCAGGCCGCTTTATATTCTCAGGCAGGAGTCGGCAACTAACATGAGCGCACGATGAACCCTTAGATTTACCCGGTAACCCAGGTGGGCGGCTAGTTGTGCGGAATTTTGAAGGAATGCGATCAAAGAGGTCTTGGGATCCGGAGGCGGGCATGGAACGAAGCAGCAACGTTGCACTAAGTATTCAGGCAGTTACGAAAGTCTTCGATGGTGTGAAGGCGCTCGATTCCGTCGGGTTTGACGTATTGGCAGGCGAAGTTCATGGCCTAGTAGGCGGAAACGGCGCTGGAAAGTCGACGTTGATGGGTGTCGCATCTGGGGCTCTTATTCCTGAACTCGGACGTGTTGAAATCGTCGGTCGTGAGACTGCAGGAAACACCGAACAAGCCCGGGAGCTCGGCCTAGCCATCGTCAGGCAGGAACCCGCTCTGATGCCAGACCTTACCGTTGCTGAGAATTTATATGTTGGTGTGCCCAAGCCGCTCCGCCCTTCGCTGCTCGCAATCGCGCCTTGGGCCGAAACTCTTCTCGCGCAGTGGAGCGACGATCTAACCATCCGAGCGTCGGACCGGATCAGCAGTCTTGGCTCCGCCGAGCGGTTCATCGTGGAGATTGTAAAAGCACTTGCGACGAAGCCAAAGGTCCTTGTGCTTGACGAGCCGACAGAGCACTTGATGACAGCGGACGTAGAAAGGCTTTTCGACCGCATACGGAAAGCTGTCGATGACGGGTGCGCCGTCGTCTATATATCGCATCGTATAAGAGAAGTGCGAGCAATTTCCGATCGTGTCACCGTGCTTCGCGATGGAAAGTGCGAGGGAACCTACCACGTAAGCGATCTCACTGAGCACGATATTGTGCACCTTATTGTGGGAGGCGTGCTCGACAGGGAGTTTCCACCAAAACGCGCTCAACTCAGCGCTGTGAAAGCGCTCGAACTTACCTCGTTCCGTGGGCTTAGTTTCTCAAGCGATTCGCTTTGCATCGAGAGCGGAGAAATAGTCGGTCTCGCAGGCATCGATGGGAACGGGCAGCGAGAATTCATGCGTGCGTTAGCCGGACTCGAGCGCAGTCGGGGATCTGTAGAGGTTTTCGGAAAAAAAACGAGGCTGAGGAACTCACGAAGTTCAGTCGGCGCGGGAATTCTGTATCTACCGGGCGACCGTCATCGAGAGGGAATCTTCGCTGATTTGTCGGTGCGGGAGAATTTTGCGGTCCGGAGTCTGAGCATTGACGCCCTGCGAGGTTTCGTGGGGGCTAAAAGCGAACGGTACCGTTCGCTGCAGGCAGTCGGGCAATTCGCTGTCAACACATCATCTATCGAGACCCCGATTCGAAAACTCTCCGGCGGCAATCAGCAGAAGCTTGTCCTTGCAAGTGTGCTCGCAAGCAAACCGAAAATATTGCTCGTTGACGAGCCAACGCAGGGCGTTGACATCGGAGCTCGGGTTGAGATTTACAAGGTCCTGCGAGATGCAACTGCTTCCGGCATAGCCGTCGTCGTGGTCTCTTCTGATGCGGCAGAACTGGCCGGGCTTTGCGACCGAGTATTGATCTTTTCCCGGGGGCAAATCGTTGAAGAACTCAAGGACGCTCAGGTGTTGGAGAACAACATCACGTCCGCGATGCTCACGGCTACAACAGAGCGGAAACGGAGCGCTACTGGCGCGACAGGGACTTTTCAGTGGGCTGCTGGAGGGTGGGCGCCTATAGTCACCATCGCCGTCGTTATATGCGCGTTGGGAATGTACACGACCCATATCAACGACACTTACATGTCGGCACGGAGCGTGAGTGGAATTCTGGCTCTCACAGCTACCTTAGCAATTGTTGCGTACGGTCAGCAGGCTCTTATGCTGGTTGGGGGCATAGACCTATCGGTCGGCCCATTGATGGGGCTCATTGTTGTCATTCAGTCGTTCTTCCTTAACGACGGATCGTCTATCGGACATCAGTCAGCGGGCTGGCTGATTGTTGTATCAGTCGCCATCCTTGTGGGTATCGTCAATTGGATTCTCGTCGATCCACTTCGACTTCACCCGATGGTTGCTACGTTAGTGACTTACATGGCCATTGGCGCGGTATCGCTATTGCTGCGGCCGACTCCAGGGGGGCTTATTTCGGACTCGATTGTGGATTCGATTTCGGCCCAGGTCGGTATTCTTCCGGCGACTGCCGGGATCGCGGTAGCGTTAGGCTTGTTCTTGGAGTTCGCCTTGTTCAAAACGTCGTTGGGAGTGGCGTTCCGTGCTGTGGGCTCCCGCGTTGAGGCCGCACGAATGTCTGGCATACGCTTGCACGTAACGCTGTTTGCTGCGTATGTTGGGTGTTCATTGCTTGCTGCCGTTGCCGCTGTTCCGATGATGGCGCAGGTCGGTTCGGGAGATCCTTCCGCAGGTGTGGACTATACACTCGGCAGTGTCGCCGCAGCAGTGATTGGCGGTGCTAGCCTTTTCGGCGGACGGGGATCGTTTGTGGGAGCGTTGCTCGGTGCTCTACTGATCACGCAACTGAACGTTGTCACCTCATTTCTGGACCTCTCCGACTCTTGGCAGTCGTACCTGCTCGGCGGAATGATTCTGGTCGCGGTGTCTTTCTACAGCAAGTGCAGGCAAATGGCGGTGGCGCGATGAGAAATGTGGATCGGAACATCGGGGCCGCATTGAGCGGGAAGGCATACGCTGGCGGCAGTAACGACCGCAAGAACTTGCTCCGCGTATTTGACGATTCGTCGTGGATCTGGATCGGGCTTGTGGCCCTGTTCGCCGCAAGCGCCGTCGTTGCGCCAGGCACCGTCTCCAAAAGCTCGCTTCTGGCAATGCTTTCCTTCGCAGCCATCCTTGCGATCGTAGCAACCGGTCAAACACTGGTAATTCAGCAAAGAGGGATAGACATGTCGGCCGCGGGCATGATGGCGCTTGGCGGAGTATTAATGGCTAAGTTGGGTGGAGAGTCCGGCTGGGTGTTTTCTGCGGCGTTCGTGGCGATTCTTTGCAGTGGGCTTATCGGTGCACTGAACGGACTTCTCGTTTCGAGGATTGCAATAACGCCACTTGTCGCGACACTCGCGGTCAATGCCTTGATTACGGGCGCGGTTCGCGCGTTCAGTGGAAATGTCCCGATCAGTGTTGCGCCGTCTATGCAGTTTATTGCACACGCGAATCTTGTTGGGATCCCTGCCTGCGCCCTCTTTGCAATTTCCATTACAGCACTCGGCTGGACGGTAACGCGGAAGACCACCATCGGTCGGCGGTTTGTAGCGGCAGGCGTGAACGCCGCAGCTGCCGAGGCGGCCGGCATACGGGTCATCCGGGTCCAGATTGCCGCATACTGCGCTTCGGCGGCCTGTTTTTCGGTCGCAGGCATGCTACTGGCGGGATATGTCGGAAGCGCCTCTCAGGCGCTGGGCAATGGGTATTTGCTTCCTGCCATTGCAGCGGTGGTACTAGGGGGTACACCGTTCGCCGGTGGTAGAGGCAGCGTTATGGCGAGCGCGGCGGCTGCAGTGTTCATGGCGCAACTCGGTCAGTTGGCGCTCGCCCTAGGAGCGGGCCCAGCGCTGCAACTGCTCGTTCAGGCGACTGCGATTCTCGTTGCAACGGCGGTGCGGGCATTGCCGGCAATGGTTAGGACGATACGACTGCGGGCAGATTAGTCTTTTCAGTCGAGCCTGCCACTCTGGTCGTTCATATTGAGAGCGGTCAATGATCGAGCGTGCCCAGAATCGGGAGCGGCGCGGCGCAGCCCTTCGCTCGTTAGGGTAGGTAACTCGCGGTGGCCATAATAGGTCAGTAGGGCAGGGATGCCCATGCGTCGGAAAAGAACAAGGCCCGTTACCCTAGCCACTCCGTGTCCGTCTAAACGACTCTTTAATCGATGCTTGCCAGTTGGGGGCATGTAAGTGGATTCGCTGATGGGGGCTTTGACGACTACAGAGGCAGTAACGCCGTGACGCGGAAGCCGACCGGTTCTGACGAACTCGCGCCTCTTCATGTCAGGGAGGCGAGCGCTGTTCGCCATCGTTCTAACAGTGCCTGCCAGTAATCTGTCGGAAAGCTCGGGCGCCGTTGTTTGCGTTCAGAGCAAGGCAGCTTACTGCGGCGTGGACTACCTCGTGCCAACGTGTGCTCCTAGACTGTCTCGTCGACGGAGACATCGGCGACGAAAATTAGGATAAGCGATCTCGAACACGCAAGTCGCATTGCCGCGCGATGATCCGTCGTGGAACGCCGCTCAGCATGTTTTAGTTCAGGTAAAGCTAATTAAAAAGGAGCCTAAAACTTAGCAATGCGAAGTCATGCGTGTAACGACGCGTCTGCTGTCTTAATCGAGAAATTTCGCAAGATTTATTCGCCGCGCTTCGGCGAGCCTGTGTCAATCATAGTTACACCAGTTGTTGAATGCATGGATTAAGTGTGTGGAAAACACCTAGTTCAATTGTGTTCGCAGCATGGAGCTTTGTGATCAGATTCAAGAGTTCGTTAATCTCGCTGCCAGGCGTCGCACAGTATTTAAGTATTCCTAAAGACACGGGGTGTGGAGACAAAGCAGGGAAGAGTTCGCTTCCCGTAGCGAATTACTTAGAAGCAGTAAAACCGTGAACGTTTTATTACGTTGGAGGAGACAATGAAAAAGCGTATTCTTATGGCAGCCCTTCTTGGCGTCTGCCTCAATGTGCATGCCCAAAGCAGCGTCACCTTATATGGACGCCTCGACGCGGGACTTGAGTATATGTCTGGCGTGCCGACAAGTCCAAATGCCGCGGGCCAGGCGACGGCCAGCACTCACCGGTTTAGGGCAGAGAGCGGAAACTGGGGGACAAGTCTATGGGGTATGAAAGGAGTCGAGGATCTCGGAAACGGTACGAAGGCGGTTTTCCAGTTGGAAGGTTCGTTTAACACTATGACAGGTGCCGGTCCCAGTAATGGGGGGCTCTTCAATCGATGGGCAACCGTCGGTTTCGCGGACGACAGGTACGGCACTGTTCTTCTCGGCCGAGAATTATTCATCTCTAACAATCTTTGGGACTTTGATCCGATGGGGCAGACAGCGTGGTCCTCCGCTTCTCTATTCCGCGGCCGAAACTGGCCCTTCTCGAGCAATAACATATCGTACCAGTCACCTAAGCTAGCGGGATTTGACTTCTACGGGCAGTACTCCTTGTCAAACGCCACCAACTGGAATGGGAATGGAACTACTGCACAAGGGAGAGCCGCAGGCGCGCAGGTAACCTACTCATCTGCGCTTTTCCAAGTACGGGCGCTCTACGATGAAATCCGCAACCCGTCAAACGGGAAATTGTATGGAGCACCTACCGATTCAATCAACGCTGCAAACGCTGCAGGCGGCATATTCCAAGCCTCGCGTGAGTATTCAGCGCTCGCGAATGTTTTCCTTGGACAGTTCAAGATATCGGCCGCTTATCAAGCGCTGAGGACGTCTGGAGCAATCGGTGTCCTCCCGGGCCAACCGACCACGCTCGATCAAGTTTGGGGTGGCTTGACTTGGCAGGCGTCTCCCGCTGCTGCTGTTATCGGCGCCGTCTATCACGTGAACGGAAACAATGGATCGGGCAACGCGAATATCTATACCTTGGGAGCTTCATACAACCTTTCCAAACGAACAATGCTCGATCTGCAGGTTGCGACGGTACAAAATAGCAAAGCCGCCAATTTCGGTTTGAACGCGAACAACCCGGGCACCTCCGTGGCCAGCGACAATCCGCTGCCGGGTCATAGTCAATCAGGCGTTTATGCGGGGATTCAACACTCGTTCTAGGAGGAATGCGCCATATTGGATTAGGTTCACGCTGCTGCGAGAGGCGCGTTGCGGTGCAACCTCTTCGGATGTTGCCCGCTTTTTTTTGAGCTCACTGCTACCCCCGTCGGTGTAACGTCGGGTCGCGCGCCGCGCAGGGTCACGCTCGGGACATGAATTTCACCGCAGAAGAGTCTCATTTTTCGCGTCGGGCGCCTTCCGGCCTGTCCAGGCCAACGCCCCGTCGAAGCGGCGACTCAGCGCCGAATCGGCGACATATAGCGCACGCACACCTTGATCTTTGCGCCACGCAGTCACGCAAGCTTTCTATGCTTGTCTTAGGAGCTTCGCTTTGATCCGCGCATTGACCGAGATCTCGCCCTTTACATTGAGCTGTCCCAATGCTATGGCCCTTCGTTGGTCACCGACGGATTTCCGAATGACTGTATGGGTTTAGCCGACTAAAGTGAAAAAAGGCGGTCTGCGGGGACGCGGGCGCACGGCACACGACGTGAAGTCCCTTCGCACCTCCCCGCGCATCTTGCTTCAACTGCCGCGCCAATGTTCGAAATGCCCATGCGTATGGTTATCGCGCCGCGCTAACTAAGGCTCGAGACCCAGCCCTTTCAAGATCCTGATCAAGATGTCTCGCCTTTGGCGCGTTCAAGCGATCCGGCTCAGCTACGCATACGGAGGCGTGGCCCCAAGACCCGCAAACCCGTGTCCTATGTCCAAGGCGCCGTAGCCCGTGCCATCACAGTACCGCGCGCCCGCCGCTTCTGCTGGGCTGGCATCAGGCGCAGGCCAGCTTCATCGTGTGTGAACATGGCCGCAACAGCCCGGCGCTTGCCAGTAGTGGACGCTGGGCGCGTCGAGACTGGACATTTGCGTGAGCAACCCATTGACCTGAAGTCCGGCCTGCAGGGCTGGCGGATGATCGAACTGCAGTTGGACCGTAAGCGCGCAATTTTCCACACCTAGATTCTGATGTTGAAGAGGGTCACGATTGCGTCCGCAACCTAATTTTGCGGA
>NZ_JBFUPM010000055.1:0-7647 GCF_041355255.1 Paraburkholderia sp. RCC_158
TACGGGGTACGATGCTTGCCCATTTCGGCACCTCCTTCTTCAAAAGGATAGGCGTCCGTTTTCGCGGGTCAACTTCAATAGGCGGCGCGGCGTCGGGCTCAGTTCGACCCTTGTCTGCCATCGAACGCTTGTTTGCGAGCGCCACAAGCACGTTTTATTGCGGTCGTTCGCGCGAATATTTCTTGAGGCGTGGTCCGGAGCATTCGCTTCGCCCGCTATCGCAACGCGTCAACTTGATGGGCGTCGCCCAGTTGCAGTGCGTCAATGCTCAAACGCACGCAGTGGTCAGAGGGGCAATGGCTCGTTGGTGTCGATCGCATTGAGCAGTCTCACAACGACTTCTCGCGTCTCACTGAGTTCGTGCAGCCGAACGTCGAGCTTTTCGACTTCACCGCGTAACAATGCGCGCGCTTCGGCGCATGGATGAAACATAGGTTTATCGCCGAGTACGCAAGGCAACAACAGCCGGATACTGCTGATCTTCAATCCTGCTGCGCTGAGCATGCGGATGCGCTGTGCGGCGACCACTTCGTCGGAACCGTAATCGCGGTAGCCCGAATCGGTCCTCTTTGGATTGAGCAGACCTTCGTGTTCGTAATACCGCAGCATCCGCTCACTGACGCCGGTGCGGCGAGCCAGCTCTCCGATACGCATGACATCCCCCGAAAGATAGGCTTGACTCTGACGGCACTGTCAAAGTTTAACCTCTTTGAGCGGCTGGCGTGCCCGCCGGTCCATTCATCAAGGAACTCCGTATGACACCATCCACTGACACATTTGACGGCACGTTTCCGTTCCCGCCATGCTTCAGCGACGTTGCGGGCTTTCGCATGCATTACGTCGACGAAGGACCCTCTGATGGCGAGGTCGTCCTGTGCCTTCATGGCGAACCGACGTGGGGATATCTGTTCCGGGATCTGATCAATGCACTCGCCGGCGACTATCGTGTGATTGCGCCGGACCACATGGGGTTCGGCAAGAGCGAGACGCCGAAAAATCGGACCTACTGGCTACAGGATCATATCGACAACCTTGAAAAGCTTGTGCTTGCCCTGGATTTAAACGACATCACTCTGGTCATGCATGACTTCGGCGGCCCAGTTGGCATGGGACTCGCCGCGCGGCATTCGGGCCGCATTCGCCGGATCATCAGCACCAACGGCCCGACGCCGTTCGGTCAAAGCACGTTATTCGACCGGCTGAACGCGAATGTCGCAGTCTCACCATGGTTCCAGTGGATCCTCCGCGCTGATTCGCAAGGCCGTCTTGAATCCGTGCTGGGCGAACTGGGGTTCAATATTTTGAGTACCTTGAAGCTCAACGGCTTCGAGAACCACGCGCGTATCAGCGATACGTGGCTGCACGCCTACGGCTCACGTTTCGCCGGGCCGACCGACTGCGCCGGCGCGATTGGCTGGGCGAAGGGCTTCGCGATCGGAGCACACCGTTTCGAGGTGCCTGACGCGACGGCACTCGACGCGGTCCGTTCAAAGCCAGCGCTTGCCATCTGGGGAGAGGCCGATCGCACGCTGGCGGCTCAACACTTTCTGCCGCTGTTCAGCGAGATCTTTCCCAAGGCGCCGATTCATCGACTCGCGGGAGTCGGCCATTACAGCTTCGAAGATGCACCGCAAGAGATCGCCGGGCTGATTGTCCGATTCTTGAAAGCCCACTAGCTCGGGCCGAGCCGGTCCTGAAGATGGGCTGAGTGCGTCCAGGATGGAGCATCTCGATTTCGGTGCATGGCTTGGCGCGATTCGAGTGTCGCAAGGTCCAGGGAGAACGGCCAGTCGCTCGGGGTTTGTCGAAGTCGGCTTCTGGCCGATCACTGTCTCATGCAAAAACGTGGACTGCTCGAATCTCGCACGGTCGCGACCGGCAGCACGCGCCTGAACGCTATTCGAAAAGCATAAACCGGTCGGCGTCGATCATTGGCATTGGGGCAAACCAACCACGATGTTCGTGGTTGCCTCGGCCCATTGGACCGTGGCATTCTTCGTCAATCGTCCTTTTCCCCTGAGCGAATGGCGCACCGACTCAAATCACGAAATCATCCTTCCTCAACCAGTACGCCAAACGATGTCCAGGAGAATCTCTCTGACGACGTTAAGGATCGGTTGCGGCACGCGCAGATCGTCCAGCTAGAAGGCGAGGTAGCCGAGTTAGAGTGCACGCAGTTTACGGTGACAACCGATTGGAACGGGAATAGTTCTAACCACGGCACAATGCGTTCGTTTCGATTTCAGGTGAATGGCGTCTTCGTCGTCCTATATACGCCGAAAGATTGCATCCCCTACTACAGTAAGATGGAGTTGCCGCTCGCGGAGGGCGATAGCATACGCTTGGCGATTGCGTCAGAGGCGTCGTCTGGCCGACATCTTGTTTATGGTTTTCGCAATCCTGTCGACCGGCGTGTCTTCGTAGCCTTCGCGGCCGGCTCCCTCGACGGGACCATGCCGGACAGTCAGATTTACTACCTACCGCGGCTCCCTCGTTTTTGGGGAAAAAGCAGATGGAAACAGGCCTCTATGTTTGGCGCATTCGCCATATTGGCCTTCGCTCTGTTCGCATATCTAGGACACGGTGAGTCGAGCGAAGACGGATTGTCAGCGACCGTGGTGTTTAATTCGATCTTTGGAATTGCGTACGCGAGCTATTTACTGACTATCACGTATGGAGCACTGCGTTGGCGATTAAATTTTCCGACACAGCGCCAGCGTAATCTTCTTGCAGTACTCAGCGTCCTTGAAGTCCCCGCTCAACGCCCAAACAAGGGGAGAATATGCGCGATCTAGTCCGCTTCCGTCAGGTGATTGCTGACGAACTATGAGGCTGCGCCGAACGGCCGCTCCTGGCCGCTTGAGGCAATACCGCTGTCAATTTGCTCGCCGGAAACCGGCCATTGCGCGGGGACGGACGAGACCTCGGGCATGCAAAGTGGATAGACGCCTCGACCGGCGGCTCCTGGCCGTTAGCACCAGCTCAACGCGCGTCCCGTCGACTGAACGTTGGAATCAGATAGACATCGCCGTTGCGGGGAGCCGCATTGACACTTGTAATTGTCAACGAGTACGGGCGACATCCCGTTTCGCGCGAGTGCTTCGCTGCTAAGATTCTGTAACTTATAACGACGCCATAGGGCGCCAACAAAACGCGGAATAAAAATGGAAGAGTTGCTTAGGGAGCAATGTCATCATCTTCGGCTGCGCCGGGAAAAGTCGAATCTTTCGCATTCCATGGCTCGAATCCACTGAGCCGGCCATGTGGAGTTTCCTCGGCCTCATCGGCCTCGTGATTATTCACCCGGCCATCCTTATCATCGCTCCGGCCATCGTTATCTGTTTCCTGTTGCTGCGCTGGGCCGTCAAAACACTCGATGCCGCGCCACCCGCGCCGGCGCTCCCTATTTCGCGCAGCGTCACAGTCACACCTAGTATGACAGGCGTCGACTACGAACACGCAGTCGCGCGGTCGTTGAGCGCTCGTGGCTGGCAGACCGAGACGACTAAGGCCAGTGGCGATCAGGGGCTCGACGTGTTGGCGAAGTCGGGCCATCGTCGCGTGGCGATCCAATGTAAAAAATACTCGAAGCCGGTCGGTAATCGCGCTGTCCAAGAAGCTTACTCGGCAAAAGGAATCTACGGCGCAACGCACGCAGCCGTTGTCACGAACACTCAATTCACTCGCTCGGCGGTTGAAGCAGCGGCGAAGCTCGGCGTCGTGCTGCTTCACCACGACGATCTGCCGCGATTGGGATCGCTGCTGAGCTGCACGCCACGGGAGTTGATCTCAGCGCCGCGTCCAGAGAGGCAGACGATTCCCGCCACACCGAAGGTCAACCCGCTGCCGGAACGGTTTAGGCGGCAGTTTAAGTTGGAAAAGGCGGCGCCAGATCTTCAAACACTGGCCGAAAAGCAGCGCGCGAAGATCGTGAAGTCGCGGGAAACAGGCTGATCAACAGGGGCTTGTCGACCCACTGCTGCCGCTCCGAACAGCGCAGCCGCTGTGACCGCTTCCAAGGCACAGCGGCCGTCGACTCTTCGAGTCCGCCGGCGATTAATCGGCGTTATGCGAAGCGCTTTATACGGCCAACGAGGATCGGCACGTCAATCCTTCTTCCGTCTTTCGATTTCTTGTCTCACACGCTCGATTTCAAGCCTTTTGGCTTCCTTTGTTCCCCATGGTGCTGCTCTGTTTTGGGTGGCTTCGGCGGCTGCACGAATGCGTGCTTTGGCAGCAAGTTGATTGGCTCTGCGTTCGTCCAACTCCCTCATTTTGGCCGCTTGCCGCTCGGTGAAGCGTTCAGCCGCGATAGGTGTGGTTCGTTCAGGTAGTCCGGCAAGGATCACAAGCTTGTCAATATTGTCCCAGGTGCTGATCCAGCCGTCGTTGTAGGCAAACTCGCTAATCAACGGGAGATTGAGTGCCGTGTAGATCGGGATCCAGTTTACTTCTTCGCCCTGGCGGCGACGCACAGCGAGTTTGGGATTGAACTGGTACCGTCCGGTGGATACACGCAGAAACAGGGATCTATTGTAGGCATAGTCTCTGTCGATTTCGTTCCTCGCCAGCACGCCAGAAAGATGCTGGCGCTTGTTGCGCTCCGGTCGCACTACGTTAGCGGGTAAGTGTTGCCAGGCATCGAGGATGATTTGGGTCTGGAACGCGCTGTCTGCATTGCGTCGTATCTTGCTGAATCGGGCTTTGAACATTACCCACAGGGTGTGGAACAGAAAGTATTCAGAAAGATGCCGGTCGATGCGGACCAGGCGATCACCCGCTCTGACATCAATGCAGGGTGGGGCCAGGCATTCATAGATTGCCGCCAGCGGGCCAGCAGCGAACTTTGCATCGCCAAATGCCTGACGCAAAGCCCAGTGCAGTGCATTGTGACCATAGTGATCGACGGCATCGCGGTCGGCACCGCGCTCCAGCAGGGCTTCCACCAGCGCCACATTTCCTGCAGCAGCTGCGGCCATCAGTGGCGTCTGGTTCATTGGCAGGCGATGATCGACGCCATGCTGGTCACACTGCCTGAGGATGTCCTTGAAGTGGTTGGCGAAGTAAGGGACGTAGCTCTTGCGGGCGAACACCGCGCGCTGCTGATCAAAGGTCCGTGCCTGCTCGAATTTCGCCTCAACTGCCAGCCACTCGGCGAGCTGCGGTTCGTCGAAACAGGTGGCATAGTCAAAGAGTTGCTGCTTGCCCTTGCTGCCCGAAGACTGCTCGCGGAAGACCTTGATCAGAAGTTCCTTGACCTTGGCCTCATCGAACACCGGCCAGGGCACCGGAACCTGCTTCAGGATGGTGCGGCGGATGGCCTCCGCCTGCTCCTGCTTGCCCTGAAGTTCGAGTTTGCGTGCTTCTTTCTGCCAGTCTTCGAGCGTGGATTGTTTGGCTTCGATCTTGGTCTGGCCGACGCCGAGATCCAGCAACCCGAACAACTCATGCCCTGTGTCCGACTCGATCATGTAGATGTTCTTGATGGCGCGCGTCAGCGCTACATACAGGGCATTGACGAAGAACTTATAGACTTCGAGCGACTTGTCACTCTTGTCTTTGGCGCGTTTGTAATCCAGTGTCTCGACCGCCAGATCGGCCTTGGCGACGCCCTCGACGATATCGTTGAACTCGCCGCGGTGATCCGAGATGAAGCGGTAGAGCACGATATTCTCGTATTCGAGACCCTTGGCTTCGTGGATCGAGAACAACAGCGGCGTGGCAAAGTGCTTGCGGGCGTCGGCCTTGTCCTCATCGCGCATTACCAGGACGGCGAACTGGGTGGATTGGCGAATCTTCTGGTCCAGTTCGCGCCTGGTGGCGTCCTTGTCGGGTATCAGCGTAACCTGGCCGGTGTCGCCGCCGACGGCCTGGACCAGGAAGTTGCTCTCGCGGTCGATGGAGCCGAAGCGCCGCTGCTTGATCTTGAGCAACTGATTGGCGACGCGAGTGGCCTCCAGGCCGTTGCGAAAGTTGGCCTCTAGCACGCGCAATTCCTGTCGTTCGGCCAGTTTCGGGTCCTTCCAGAACAGGCTCTTGACCTGGCTCCAGGAAAAGAAATTGGGATGGACAATCTGGTTGGAATCCCCGCAGAGCATGAAATGGCCAGGCTTCTTCAGGGTTTTCAGCACGAGCGCGAGTTGCACGGTGGTGATGTCCTGAACCTCGTCAATAACCACGAAGTCGTAGCGCGGCGCAGCCAGCGCTTGCCAGTCGTGGGCGACAAGATTCAGGTCGTACAGCTTTGCCTCGGCCAGCCAGGCGCGATACTTCTCAAACAGATTGTAGAGTTGGTCGCGCCGTTCTACGGGAAAGATCGATTGACGCACCCCCAGTGCTTGATAATCGTCGCGCGACAGGACACCGCCCGACCCGGCAGCAATCACGCCGCGAATCTCCTCGAAAGCCTGGTGGGCTTCGACATCCATGAAGTTCTGCCGTATACGGGAGTACCAGCCCGCAAAGTCGCGCCAGCTAGCCTCGCGTCCTGCCGGAACGCGGATCGACTCGACAAACTCCCGGTAGGACAGAAATACGGCATCCTGACCGCTATGCTCGAAACCGTTCGCGTAATAAAGGTCGCGGGCGCTCTGCGCCAAGAAGGCGGAGTGAGTGACGTAGAGGACCTCACCTTCGGCATGCTTGAGCTTTTCAAGCGTCAATGCGGTCTTGCCGCTGCCAGCGCTGCCGATGACAACCAAGGGAGGTGGCTGTCGGTAAATGGTCTCCTGCGTGTCATCAAACGAGATCGGTTTGTCGAGCAGGTGAATGCCGGTACGCTCGGGATGAAGGTAGCGCAGAGCTTGCGCCTCCCTGATGGCGTCATCAGCGCTGATGTCTGGAATTTTGCTCTCGTCAATCGCCGCGCCGCGCAAGAAGCGTGACTTATCGTAGGCGTGATTGGCGATCACTTCCAGCATCAGTGCGCAGACTTCATCCCCGTGGCGCACCAGCGAGAACAACAGCCGGTCGGCGTCATCCAGCTTCGCCCGGTAGAACTTGCCGTGGCTCAGATTGGCGAGCTTCTTGACTTGGGCAGCACGGAAGTCGTGGCGAGCGATGGCCGCGGACACCTTGTCGTAGCTGGCCCTAACGCGTGAGGTGTCGAGGCCTGTGTATTCGAGGATCTTCATGAGGCGACGAGGATGAGAACAGGTGCAAGAGCAAGAATTCTCTCATGGTCGTGTGGCCTGCGAACTTCTATAGCAAGTTTTCCGGTCTTGAACGGCAGTTATCCGACATGCACCGGACGCCCTATGACTAACGATTTCCTCATACTGAATGACGGCTTTTGGCCGGACCGCGCCTGACGGATGGTCGCGCTAACAAGTTGGGATCGGCCTGACCATCCCCGTGAGCGGTCCACCCCAGCATCCCAAGGGGCACCCTCCGCTTCAAATCAGTTCGGCGACGTGCACGATCATTAGCGCGGCGGGTACGAGCATTATTTGTGCACACAAGGTCCCGAGAACAGGTGCCCCAGCGAGGGTGGTAATAGCTCGCCGAAAGCTATTTTCGGAGATTCGTCCTTCGATCACGTCGTCCGTCATGACGGATACCTGCGGGTCGACCCCCTGCGTCACACTAGATGTCGCCTCTGAATTTTCTTAATTTGAAGAACTCAGAGGTGCAGGTTGAATGCCAAAC
>NZ_JBFUPM010000056.1:0-7432 GCF_041355255.1 Paraburkholderia sp. RCC_158
CGCTGCTGGCGCAGGCGCTCATCCACGGTGACGAAACGACGGTGCAGGTGCTCAAGGAGCCCGGTCGCGCGGCGCAGAGCACGTCGTACATGTGGACTTACCGTAGTGCCGAAGACTGCACGGAGCCAGTCGTACTATTTGACTACCAGCCTGGTCGGGGACAGCAGTATCCCCGGGCGTTCCTTGATGGCTATCAGGGACTGCTGATGACTGACGGGTATGCCGCCTGGCGCACGATCGAAGGCCCAACGCACTTCGGCTGTCTCGCGCACGCGCGGCGCGCCTTTGTGGACGCCCTCAAGGGCATGAAGAAACCCGGGCGCGCAGCGCAGGCACTGGAATACTTCAAGGCGCTGTATCAGGTCGAGACGCTGGCCAAAGCCGATCCGCCGCAAGGCGAAACGCGTGTCGAGCACACATACCGGTTGCGCCAGCAGCACAGCGTGCCACTGCTTGATGCCTTGCGAACGTGGCTCGATGAACAGGCGCCTCATGTGCTACCCGAGAGCCTGCTGGGCCGCGCGATCTCGTACACCCGCAATCAGTGGGAATACCTGAGCCGCTATGTGAACGACGGGCGAGCCCCGGTTGACAATAACGTCATCGAACGGGACATCCGTCCATTCTGCACAGGCAGAAACGCCTGGATGTTCAGCGACACTGTCGCTGGCGCGAAAGCCAGTGCAATGGTCTACAGTCTGATGCTCACGTGCCGCGCTTGCAACGTCGAGCCGTATGCCTATCTCCTGCACGTACTCACCGAACTGCCGCAGCGCTCCCCGGACGTCGATGTCACCGATCTGCTGCCATTCAACTTCGCGAAGCTCGCGCCTGCAGCACGTCACCCAGCCTGATCCGTAACTATTGCATTCGTGCAGATTCGCCGATCACTGCGGTGTGCTGAATTGCGCGCTTACCTTTCAAACGGGATGTCAGACTTTGCCGAGAAGGCAATGGTTATCCTACGGAATGAGTCCACCACCCTTCCCACCGCCTGTGTCGGCGGGACGCCCGAACTCAACGTAACGAACGTCTTGCCGAAAAGGCTGGTCGGCGAAACAGCGTGTGGTGATCGTAATGGCGGTGCGGTGTTGAACGTTCGTGCTTTAGCGATAACGCGATCGGAAGGCAGCGCTGCTTTCTTGTAATTTATGATCGATGTACTACCGTTTCGTTAGCGACCACGCCGCTAAGCGCAGCGATCCGAAGGAGTTTCTGAACAGAATAGTAAGGCTCTAACAGCCTCCTCAAACCTATCCTCGATCTCGTGCGCGCGCTCGAATTAAGGCGATCCCACACGAGGCGTTGGCTTCACCCAGAAGAGCAGCTCTACTCTTTCCTGCGACAGCCGTGGACATCGACGGAGGCTGAAATGCGAGCGATACTGTATCTATTAGGTCTCTTGGCTATTCCCGGCCTCACTCTGGCCGATCAAGTGACCATTTCGAACAACAACTCCACCCTGAAAGTCACCCGGGACGATCCGATATACAACCTCAACACGCCGGGCGATCCGGTGCAGCTTGTCAGAACGCTCGAATGGACTGTGGACGGGCGGCGAATATTGATCTATCCGTCTGGCCCTTCGACATTCCTCGACATTGGACACATACATTCGGATGCACACGTCAGCACCAATCAGATACATGCGCAGGGTCCGCTTCTGGGCTACGCCACGGGTGCGGGGACGGGCACCGTGCTTGGCGGAATCGTCTACACAGTCGATGGCGATACCGCTGGAACGCTCAATTCCCGCATTTCGGAGAAGGTCGACATTCAGAACAAAAGCGGCGCTGCCGTGTCGCTTTTGTTGACCGGTCTCGGATTCAAGCCAACTCAGTCCAATCTTGAAGTCCCGGATTACAGCGGGCTCGACGTCGTTGGCACAACAGTGGCCTATATCGTCAATGGCTCAATCACCGAGACTCCGCCCCCGTTCGGTCAGGTCACGATCCTTCCCGTCGTTTCGTTTGCAGGCTTCAATCCGCTGACCAACCAGAGCGTGACGCTGTCAGCTGGCGCAACCTTGTCGATGATCACCGAACTCAAAGTCTCTCGAACGTCGAGCCGGATTCAGCAATTCCTTCGAGAGCGAATGCCTGAGCGCTTCCAGGACTCGCCGTTGCTGAATAGCCCGTTCATTCGATTGCCGTAACGGCAACTTCGGACGGCGCCACGCGCGAAGGAAGATGATCACCGCGACCGGTCACGAAATTTGGTCATGCGATGATGGATGTGCCGCTCAAGCCGGCGGTACTCAGATCGGATGACTCCGATTTCCTGGTCGCCGGTATCCAGCTGCCATACGCCGGCAGGCTGCGCGAGGTTGCGCGGACATTTGAACTTCGGCTTCGCCCAGAAATCGTCAAGTTTTCCAGTCAGGATAACGTCGATCGCACGGAGGCCATACTCGACGACTGCGGAACGGAATAGGGGGGCAGCGGCCGGGCGCCGCAAAGTTTTCCTTGGGACCGGTCGACAGAACGATCACGCCGTGGCGCATCAGCATGTGCCGGTCAGGGGGCGCCACATAGACCGTCGCCCGGGCGATGCGCTGGCCGTCCCGTGGATGCATGACCGGCAGCAGGCAGTCAGCCGGAACAATTTCGGAAAGCCGGTTGGGCCACGCCCCAATATGCACGACAACGAAGATGCTTGCGGCAGATCGGTGGGCAACAAGGACAGGATTTCTCCGAGTGCCTGCAGACCGCCAAGCGACGCCGCCACCACAGCGATACCTCGCGCATTCGATGCCGTATCCATGTCTTTTTGGCCATATGTTCCCGGATGAGCAATGCGAGCAAACGCCGCGCCTGTTTCCAAGACAGCGCTGCAGAAACGGTGAAAGATGGATCACCGTCCGAACTTCCTGTGTGGCAGCTGGCCGCAAACGGGCCGGAAGATGTCACCAGAAGCTGGCTTGCCTGTACGGCACGGCTGCCGGATCGCCCCATAACCGGTCAAGCTTTGTGATCAGCGCGACCAGCTGGCCGGGTGGCCAGCCTTTCTGCACGTAATCATCGAACTCGCTATCCGTCAGATGCCGGCGTACCTGAATTTTGTCGAACGCGGGTATGGGCAATGATTGCAATCCGATGGGTACGCGGGTCGCGCCGCAGCGCCCGGGCAGCCTCGTAGCCTTGCAGTGCGGCATCGAAACGTCCATCAGGGGTGACATGGGGTGCCCAGACAATCCCCACGTCAATCGCGTCGTTGCGGTCGGAAACAGCGCGGGACTCGAAGTCATCGAGCGACAGATATCCCTCGCGACTCTGCCGTCGTGGTGGGTACATCGAGCATGGAAAGGACTGCGTTCAAGCAACAGGCCGTTAGCACGCCGACGTGATAGACCCGTTTTGCATTGACACGAGGTTGAACCCAGAGCGTCCCGGCTACGCGTCAGCAACGCGCAGGCACGCAATAACCGTAAATCAGCAGGTCTGCAACCAGTCCCTGAAGCATCAACGCATCGCCTCAAGCCCGTGTTTAAATCGACGCGACAGTGGGAGTGGGTCGACCGACCCCAGACCGCGACCTTGGATGGCGTACCGCTTATGGCAGAGGCCGCAGACATCGCACTGCTCGACATGCGCGCCCAGCGCCGCTGTGCAGCATGGGTCCATAGCGTTAATCACGCGCCGCTGCGCATGACTGAGTGCGTCCCTCGCTTTCGCTTTCGAATCAGAAACATTTTCCTTTTTGCTCAGCCGAATCAAGCAGGCGATCCTATCGCTAATGAAGCGTTGCAAGCCGGGAGCGTCCCAAGTGGACCGTGCCGGCTTGATACAGACACTATTCATCCTCTAGGTTCCAACGATGGTGCCCTGCATTCCGATGGTCGCCATGGTGGTGCTCCCCATCATCGTCATCGTTGCAATCCACGGTTCTCACAGCGCCTCGACCCACAAATCGGTCCCCGCTCACCAGCTTCCCGGTGATGACGGCCGACCTGTCGCCGCACGTAATGCCGGTCTCATTGCTCCTGAAGTAAAATACGAGGTTGACCAAGCCTTGCTTATTGGCGTGCTCGAAGGATGCCGCGAAGGTTTCGGAGGCTGCGTTGGGTCCAAAGCGAACGCTCAACGGGTCGATGGTCGAGGCATCGAAGGTCGGCGTCGAAATGACCTCCACCTTGAGCACCTGACCATCGCGCGGATTAACGCGGTGCGTCGGACCGCCGATTTCGATCCGGATACCCTTGAAAACGGAACTCGATGTACGCAGTTGCGCCAGGGAGTCCGGAGTGACCAGAAAATCCGGGAACTGGCCGACCACCGTCCTCGGGTCAAGAGCTAGCGCAAGCTGCCGAGCAGTCTCGATGGCCGCGTCGTCTGCACCAAAACTGGCCAACTGTGCCCTCTGCTCTGACGGCCAGCCGCCGGCGATCGACGATTGGAACGTCTTGAACTGCTTCGGGGAGACCCGAATCGCTGACAGGCCTTCGGCATGAAACGCCTCCGTCAACGCCTGCCGTCGTTTCACTTCCTCCAGCAACAGGCCGCCCAACCTGATTTGAAATGCCGCATGCGCCTGACGTTGCCGCTGCGGCCAGATAACGTCGCCGGCGGCTTCAGCGGTGGATGCCCGGTTCGTGGCCATATACATAGCCTGCAGCAGCCCAAGCATTGTCGTCTCATTGGCTAGAAGCGCGTTCATTGCGGCCGCCGTCTTCGGCGGCAGTGCTGAAACGACGCGAACGAAGGGAGCGGGCACAGGTATCGGGATTGTGGTGTAGTTGAAGTCGGACGGATCGACGACGGCCTCATACCCGTAGTATGCGGATATCAACCAATATAGCCCCGACGCACCACCCAGAATTACTGCACACGTAGCCTGCGCGGGAGGGGCGGCGGCGTATACACAAAATGGCGCCGCGGTCGCGAGCTCAGCGGCGCCGATGTTGTATCGTGCGGATTGAATTGCATCCTGGCGTTTAGTTGTGTCCGTCGGCGGCTGCTGCGGACATTGGGTAGCGGTCGGCTCGCTAGCCGCCTGCGGCGCGCTAGCCGCCTGCGGCGGAGGCGCAATGCATTGATTTGGCTGCGTATCAAAACATGCCGCGATACACTGGTTTTGCTCTTGCGCCAGACAGAAGGGTGTTGCGATAAATCCTAGAGCCGCGGCCACAACGGTGGTCCGAATACCAACGAAGAAGCAAGACATGATTCGCTCCATTCAAGGGGTGCGCGGACACCTCAAGACAATCAATTTACGCTTTGGATCGCGACAGACAATTTTCGATATCCGGTGCCGGCCCTTCGATATGTACACAAAGGATCTAGACGTTAGAAGGACTGCTTAGCATTGTGGAGGGTGCTGGTAAAAATATGGTCGATCGACTTCTTCGATCCGGTTTTCGCTCCAGTGCGGGCGCGAAACGAAATTTTGGCACGTGTTCGCCGAGCTGAACTAGTGTGCAAGCAAACGATTTTCTAGTGCTTCGCTAACCCTTGCCGGGCCTCATCATTCGCTATGGATTTACTGACAACGGCTGAACCGTTCTGTAAGTAGCGTGTTAGACGATAGAAATGCTCCTGTCAAGCCCGCTTTATGGAATGGGTGTGTGCCCGTTGCGCACCATGCGCATAGTCCTGGTCCTCATCGGCAGCAAACTGGATTTCTCTGCCTTCAACCTCATGCTGCTGAAGTGCGTTGCTAACTCCGGATTCGAACCAACCATAAGACGTCAATGACCAAGATCGTTGAGTCGATACGATTCGCAAGCCGGCAAGCTCGCTACGGAGCACATAAAACAAAGTACCGACACAGAAATTGGATCGTAAGCGTCCGCAGCGGTCGATGACACGGCAGATATAAATGTCGGGCGGCGCACGGGCCACCGGCCGTAGCTGGGCCGACCTCTGCCTGATGCGGTCGGCCGAGATTGTTTAGGTTTGTAGGATGCCTGCCCTTGACCGTGCGCATAGGCGGACGCCACAGGAGCATGCGGGCAGGCGTCGTACAAACCCCGATGGAGGAAACCGCGGAGTGTCCCGATGCGGCCGGAACCTGTATCGCTATGGGGATTGGAGCGGTCGCATGCGACGTCGGGCTGATGGTGAGGTCAGGCGAAGCGGGTGGATGTCGACGGGATGCACGTTGACGAAGCGGTCCGGCCGGCGTTCCTGGCGGTGCACAGGGCGCGAAACCGCCTGATGCATGTGAAGGACGCAACCGTCCGCTATCGGGTCCCGTTGCCGGAGAGCCGACGGTCGGTCTGGACGTCTCGAAACACGTGCGCTCATGCTGCGGCTCGCTGTGCGGGTGGTGCGCGGATCGGTGCGCTGCGCTGGAGGACCTCGATGACGATCATCGGCGCACCACAGTGCCGGCAGATGAAGCGCGGCGGGAGATTGCCGGGTGGGTCATCGGTAGCGGCGGCCTGCGCGCCGGGGGCCGTGACATGCAGCAGCTCGCGTATCTTCGCGAGATTCTGCCGCCGCACGGGATTGGCGAGCAGGCCATAGTGGCGAATGCGGTGGAAGCCGCCGGGCAGCACGTGCAGCAGGAAGCGGCGCATGAACTCGTGCGCGCCCAGGGTCATGGTCTTGTAGCGGGTGCGCCCCTTCGCGCGACAGTCCTTCCAGCGGAACGTCACGCCGCGTTCATCGAGCGCAACGAGCCGCTGGTTGGAGATGGCCACGCGATGCGTGTAGCGTGACAGGTAGGCGAGCACGGCCTCGGGTCCGGCGAACGGGCGCTTCGCATACACGACCCATTCACATGCGCGTAGCGGCGCGAGCCACTGGGCGAAGACGGCAGGATCGGCGAGCGCGGCGTACTCGCCGAAGAACCGCAACTCGCCATGACGATGCACTGCTGCGAGTTCTTCCAGGAAACGGCGCCGGAACAGCCGTGAGAGCCACGCGCACGGGCAGGAAGAAACCGGGCTGGCAGGCGACCCACCGCTCACCGTCGGGTGACAGGCCACCACCGGGGACGATGCCGTGGACGTGGGGATGGTGTGTGAGTGCCGAGCCCCACGTATGGAGCACCAGCGTCGCGCCAATCTGCGCGCCCAGATGGTTCGGATCGGCTGCGATGGTACGCAGTCCGTCCTGAACAATTCGTTTTGCCGACCACCGGCGTTACGGCGATGGAACCGCGGCAACGCTGCGATTGAACAAGGCAGCGAGAACGAAGACACAAAGAAGCCGCAGCTTCCGGAGGATCATCCGCAGGTTGTGGCCGGCGCCGCACAGCACCGCGTTCATCGCATCGCCGAGCGCGCCTTTGAGCCAGTTCCTGTCGAGTTTTCCGTCTGTCTTCATGTGGCCGATGGCTGGCTCGATTGCACTTCGCCGTCTGATCATCGCGCGGAGTCCGCGTGTGATGCTCCGCCGCAAGCCCGGGTGGCGGTAAATTTCAAGCTAGATGTCGCCTCAACGATTAAATTTAGGCGGCTTTTTGCTCCTGTCGGTGGTCGCGTTTG
>NZ_JBFUPM010000057.1:0-3501 GCF_041355255.1 Paraburkholderia sp. RCC_158
CTGCAAGCCGGCTTCGGGAGGCCTACTCCCATCTTCAGTACAGCACCACAAGCTTTCGCTTGTGTTCGTGACACACTCTCGTCCATGCGCCAGCTCTTGCCAACTGGCCGCCTTGCGCAGGCGAAACGCTTTCTGCAGCACCGGTAGCAGCTTGACGGCACAGCGGTGCACAGTCGAATGATCGACCGCAACGCCGCGCTCGGCCGTCATGTCTTCGAGGTGCCGCAGGCTCAGCGGATAGGCCACATACCAGCGCACGCAGGTCAGAATCACGTCGAACGGATAACGCAGGCGTTTGAGCACTCGGGCCATTGCCGGATTCAACGTCTTTATCGAGCTTTCAGTGGTCCATGTCGTTCCGCACATCATAGCGGAACGCGTTACTGCGACAGAACCGGTGTGACTGCCGCTTGCCGGCAAGCGCGAATTCGATCGTGCTTAGCGGCCGCTCAACACATCGGCGAATCCACCGGTCTTCGCGCCCAGACGTCGAATTGCGAGGGCGACGTCCGTCGAGAGCAGCGCCTTCAATTCGTCCGCATGCCGATACGCGCGCATACTGCAAGTCAATGCGCTCTCCCCTGCAACAGCAGGATGGCAATAGATCTCGCCCACGCCATCCGGCAAAGCAGCAAGCGCCGCAAGCCACGCACGCTCATCCATTTGCCCGCTGTCGGCCACGCCGACAACATAATCGTTATGGAGAATTCCGGCGTCGTCGAGTCGCGCCCTCACCCTCGCGATCCAGGGGCGCAACCACAATGGCGCATTGACTTCGAACGGTAAGCGCATCGCCTTCATGCCGAATTCGCGCCCAGTTTCGAGGATCAAATCGAGCACCGTCGGATGCAGATGAAAGTGCTTGTGCGTGTTGACATGATCGAGCGTGAGCCCGCTGTCGGCGAATGCCTCGAACTGCGCGCGAATTTCTCGGGCAAGCTGTTTGCGCACGTGCGGCAGGAAGAAAAAGCGTATCCCGTCGCGCACCATGTTGCTGCCGAAGCGCCCATGTTCGTCGAGCAATGAGGCGATGCTCGCGCGCGGCATAACGGGGTCGCCGTCGGCGAGTACCAGATGCAGGCCGACTCGCAAGCGCGGCATCGCGCGGGCGCGCGCGATTGCGTCGCTCGAGGCGGGTGCACCGACCATCAGGCTTGCGGCCGTGAGCACGCCGCTGACATGAGCCTGCTCGACGGCCATGTTCACTCGCGGATGCAGGCCGAAGTCGTCGGCGGTCACGATGAGTGCTCGCGGCTTAGCGGCCATCGGACGCCTCGATGGTATCCATCAACGGCAACTGCGCGCCGCGCGACGCGGAACTCGAACTTCCAACCGGCACTCTGGCGCCTCGCCACATGACATGAGACCCGAAGGCGCTGGCGATCCACTGCACGAACAGCAAGCTATCGCGCAATGGCACGAGCGGCAGATCGCGCCAGAAGGCACGGCCGAATGCGGACGATAAAGCGGCCGACAACGCGTCCCCTGCCCCGTCCCTCAACCCGCGATGCAATGCCTGTTGCTGACGCACTGCCCGCGCGTGCAGCACGACGCGCGCGGCCAGGCCCGCGGCCATGTTGACCGCGGTCAAATACGCCGGCCAGCCATGCAGGGCACCTTGCTGACTTGCCACAAGGCAAGCCGTGAGTCCGACGCCGACAACGAGCCACGGCGTAGCAAACGTCATGAAGAGAAACGCAAAGCCGAGCGGATTCACCGAACGTATCGTGCGCAACCAGCGCGTCTCGCGTTGCCAGAGCGCGGTAAACGTTGTTTCGGTGACGTCGGTGGCGACCATCATTCGCGACAGCACGGTTCGCAAACCGAGGGCGCGCACGTGTTCGGCGAGCCAGTAATCGTCCGCGAGATAGTTCTTCAGGCGCCCGAAGCCACCGATGCGTTCGAGCGTCTCGCGCCGCAAAGCAAGCGTGGCGCCGAAACCGAAGCGGCGCGATCGGGCCATATGCGCGACGCGCACCGAAGGTCCGAACCATTCGTTGACGAAGAGCGCGCCCACCCGCGACCAGAAACCGCTCACGCCGTGCGCGACATACAGACAGGTGACAACGCCGACAGAAGGATCGGCCAGCGGCGCCGCGACGGCGCAGAGATAATTGGCTTCGACGGCGATATCGCTATCGGCAATCACGATCACGTCATGCCGCGCGCGCTCGGCCATATTGATCAGATTACTCACTTTCAGATTGCTGCCATGCACGCGCGCGTCGATCACGAGTTCGATGTCGAGCATCGGATACGCGGCTTGCAAACGGCGCACCACGGCAATCGCGGGATCGTCGGCAGAACCCACGCCGAATACCAGCTGGAAATGATCGAGGCGCTGCTCGCAGAAGCTTCGCAGGTTTTCATACAGGCGCGGCTCGACACCGCACAAGGGCTTGAGCACGCTCACGCGCACCGGCGAAAACGGATGGAGCGAACGCGTGCTGCCGCGCAGCCCGAAGAACGGCAGCGCGAGAGCAGCCACCACGGCATACAGCGACGCGCCGACGCAGCCGGCAAGCAGAAGCCATTCGGATACCGGTAATGCATGCGATGCCATTGCCGCGCTCCGTCAGCGTTTGCTCAAGACGAACGGCTTCCCCGTGAGACGCAGATGCAGCACGACGAGCCACAACCGCGGGCAATCCGACGCGAGATCGATCGGCCTGCTGCAGACAGACGCAACGCTTGCATGGCGGTCTGCGACGGCGGCCCGGAACGCGGCTTGCGCGAACTGGCGCGCGACCATGACGCCGCCGGCCATCACCGCGATAGAAGAGAGCCGGAAAGCCGCTGACACGAACAGGTGCTCGGCGCCGGGATCCACGAAGACCGTCACGCACGCGAGCAGGTCGGCGGCGACAGCCGTGAGCGAAGCGACCATTAGGTGCGCGCGCAACATATCGGCGGTGACAGGCTTCATGGCTTTGTCTCGTAGCGCGATGAAAAGCATGCACGGCTTCTTGCGGCGAACCGTCGCCTGCTTCAGGACACGATCGTCGCAGCCGATAAAACCGTCACCGCGGTCGCCATGCATTCCATCGATGTACTGGAACCGCGTCGAACCAAACCCGCAACTCGACACGACGCCGCACGCTCCTGTCACTCACAAGACAGTAAGCTGTTGATGGGCGATAGTAGCGATTCAAGCTGAAGGAAACCTTAAGCAGACCGCAGTAGAACCCGCCATGAACAGCGCGGTTAAACTGCGGACTTCATCGCCGCTTTTTCCGCGATGCATTGCATTCATCATCACAACACTCAACGGAATTTGCGTCCCATGCGTGTACTACTGGTTGAAGACGACGACCTGATCGGCTGCGGGGTCGAAGCGGGTCTGCGTCAGGCGGGTTTCACGGTCGACTGGGCGCGCGACGGCCATAAAGCAGGTCTCGCGCTGGACACCACGAGCTACGCGCTGGTCGTACTCGATCTCGGCCTGCCGCGCGTGTCCGGCATGGATCTGCTCAAGCGAATCCGCGACGCCGGCAACGACGT
>NZ_JBFUPM010000058.1:0-3490 GCF_041355255.1 Paraburkholderia sp. RCC_158
GCCGGAATAATGCGCAGCCGCAAATTATGCGGAGTTTGCATCGTACGGCTCGTCACGAGCGCCAGTGCGACGCGCCTTGCAGGGATCTGTGGCTTGCAGCAAACTGCACATAAAAAAGATGCTTTCCTGTTTGGGTTGTTACCCATTCAGGAGAATCATCATGATCGGCTTGGTTCCTCTTCGACCGCAGCCTCAGGCGTGGTTGTGGCGCAGCGTCCTTTCTCCTTTCGCAGAGCGCTACTGCGAATATCTCGTTGATACCGGCTACGCGGCTCGCACCATCAACATCTACGTGAGGTGCGTCGCGCACTTTGCGTATTGGCTTACAACGCACCGTATAGCCGTAGCAAGTGTCGAAGATCGACTTGTCTGCAGCTTCGTGAACGACCATTTGCGGCGATGTACCTGCCCCGATCCGATTCCGAGGGGTCGGGCAGACGTGAATGCTGCACTTCGGCATTTGCTGGTCGTCATGGGCGCGAGCGCTGTCCCCCGGTTTCTGCGGGCGGAACCGGACTCGGTGCAACAGGAGGTGTGTCGCTTTACTGACCATCTCAAGGACGTTTGCGGCCTAGCCGAATGCACGCGATATCAGCGTGGTCGAATCATTCGCGATTTCTTGCATCAGAGCTTTGGTCGCAAACACATAAACATGAAGCTGCTAACGATTCGGGATATTCGTCGTTTCGTTACGCACTACCCTGACGGGTGCAAGGCTGGAGCCGCTCACGTAGCGGGCGTGACATTGCGCGGTTATCTGCGATTCAGGACCATGCAATATAACGACCAGGTCGAAGAGCTGATCGCGGCAGTACCGAACGTGGCTGGATGGAGGTTGGCGGCGCTGCCTGAAACGCTTTCGGATGCAGCGATCGGGCAGTTCCTGAACTCCTTCGATCGCGCGACTGCGTCCAGCTTGCGTGATTACGCAATGGCGCGCTGTCTGGCTGATCTTGGGTTGCGGGCTGCGGAAGTCGTGCAAATCCAACTCGACGACTTTAACTGGCGCGAAGGCACGCTGCAAATCCGTCGCACCAAATCGCGACGGGGCTACATCATTCCGTTGCCGGAGCCGACAGGTCATGCGCTCGCGGACTATATCCGGTTAGGCCGACGAGCAACGACGACGTCCCGCGCCGTCTTTGTGCGGCATTACGCACCTGCTGACCTTCCATTAGGAACGGGCCGCGTCCACAAGGCTGTGCATGACGCATATGTTCGTTGCGGGTGGACTGACCGATCTGGAACCCATCTTCTGAGGCACAGCGTTGCCCGACGGCTGCTTCGTTCCGGCTCGTCGTTGAAGGAAGTGGCTGACGTATTACGCCATCAGAGCATCGACACCACCGCGATCTACACGAAGATCGACCTGCGAAGCCTGGAGGCCGTGGCGCTTCCCTGGCCGGGGAGCAAATCATGAAGATTCCCGTCAAATCGGCACACACAATGGTATCGCTAGTGGAAACGTATCTCGCAGAGCGACGCTGTCTCGGCTTCGACCTTGCGATCTCGGGGCAGGTGCTGATGAACTTCGCCCGCTTCGCGGATACGGCAAACCATCGCGGTCCGATCACCGAAAGTCTGGCGCTTGCCTGGGCACACTCGACACCGAGCGAAAGGGCCATTACCTGGGCGCGTCGAATTGAGATAGTCCGTCCCTTCGCGAAGTATCTCAAGCAGTTCTATCCTGACACCGTTGTTCCGCGACGCGATCTGTGCGGGCGGGCACATCGTCGTTTGGCGCCTCACATCTACACGGAGCAGGAAATCAACGAACTCCTCGTAGCGTCGGCGGCGATGTTTCCCGCCGGTTCCATCAGACCGCTTACCTATGAAGCGTTGTTTGGTTTGATTGCGGCAACTGGCTTGCGTATCTCGGAGGCCATCAATCTCTGCCGAGACGACGTGAATCTTGCTGATGGGACGCTAATTGTGCGCGAGACGAAATTCAACAAGGCGCGTCTTATTCCGTTGCATCCTACCGTAACTCGGGCCATGAAGCGTTACGCTAAACGCCGCGCACTGATCGTCGCTTCAGAGCCTTGCAATTCGTTCTTTGTGAATCTTGATGGCAGGAAGCTGCAGGCTCAAACAGTGCACTGGGCGTTTGGTCGTCTGCGCAAACAACTCGCGTTGACTTCCCGGGGTGACCACGCGTTGCCTCGAATTCATGATCTTCGCCACACGTTTGTGTGCCGGCGAATCCTGAAGTGGTATCAGGACGGCGAGAACGTCGACAATCGGATGATGGCGCTGTCAACATATCTGGGACACGTGAAGCCGAGCGATACCTACTGGTATCTGACTGCAGTTCCCGATCTCATGGAAATCGTAAGTCAGAGATTTGCGTGCTTTGCCGAAGGGGTTCGCCATGACTAAAGCCTGCCTGGTTCCTTCCTTCGCGACGCTTCTTCAGGACTTCTTCGTCGACCGGTTGATGCAGCAACGCGCGGTGAGCCCGGAGACGATAGCGAGCTATCGCGATGCGTTTCGCCTGTTTCTTCAGTTTGCATCGGATCGCCTTGGTAGGTGCCCAACTGACCTGACGCTGTCGGACATGGACGCGTCGCTGATACTGGCCTTTCTGCGACATCTCGAGGTTGAGCGGCACAACAGCACGCGGACCCGCAACGTTCGACTCGCGGCGTTGCGTTCGTTTCTGAAGTACGCTACGCATCGTGACATCGCATCGCTGGCCGTTATACAGCGCGCACTCTCGGTGCCGATGAAGCGTTGCGATAAACCTATGGTTGGATTCCTGTCTCGCGATGAGATTCAGTACCTGTTGACGGCGCCCGACCCAGACACCTGGTCGGGCCAACGCGACAGGGTCCTTCTGGCAACCATGTATAACACCGGAGCACGGGTCTCGGAGATTCTTGCACTGCGCGTCGGTGATGTCGTCCTGGGGCCGTCGCCCTGTGTTCATATTCTCGGCAAAGGACGCAAGGAGCGGACGGTGCCTTTATGGCAATCTACTGCCCGGCTCATCAGGGGGTGGTTGCCGCAGATCCAGGATGCATCCAGTCAGAGGCTCTTTCCAAATCGATCTGGGAATGCGATGACTCGCTCCAATGTCGCCGACCGCCTGAGAATTGCCGTTACGCGAGCGAAGGACCAATGTCCGCAGCTCGCCAACCGACGTGTATCTCCTCACCTGGTTCGACACGCGACCGCCATGCATCTACTTCAATCAGGCGTCGACCTGTCAGTCATCGCGTTGTGGCTGGGACACGAAAGCCCCTCGACAACGCACGGCTACATGGAAGCTGACCTGACAATGAAGGAGCGGGCACTGAACAGGATTCAACCGCCGCAAGTAAAGAATCGTCGATATCGGCCACCGGACCGTATCCTGCAGTTCCTGGAGTCGCTGTAATTATGCGTAGTTCGCCGAACCGCGAATCCTTGCGGATCGCTTCGGCGACTCGCCTGGCACTCTTATAAAGTGACGGACTCCGCATAATTTGCAGCTGCGCATTATTCCGGC
>NZ_JBFUPM010000059.1:0-3326 GCF_041355255.1 Paraburkholderia sp. RCC_158
GCGAGATGAATTTCTGTCCAGCAAGCTGGGGAGATCGCTGTTTAGGGAACTTGATTACTTTGCATAACGGGAGCCTTCTGAGGACACCGCCATGCTGGCGGTCGAAGGAGGTTTTGCTATGGCTGCCCTGAACAATTCTTACGCGGCACAAATGCACGCTCTGACTCCAGGTGCACTTGGGCCGTACCTTGATGAGTTCGCTTCGGAACTCGCATGCAAGGGCTATGCACCACTGACTATTTCCGGATACGCCGCATCGATCGCGCATTTCGGGGGCTGGCTTGAACGCCACCGTATTGCTGTTGAAGCGATCGATGACCAATGCATTAAGGCTTTTGCTGCCCATCGATGTCGGTGTCCGGGCGCACGCCAACATCGGTCAGTCTCTCGCAAGTATGTTGCACGTGTTGCGCTATTCATCGGGTATTTGCGGCAGCGAGGCATACTCAACCAGATCGAAGATCCCGTTCGCCCCGAGCCGCCCGCTGCCCTCGGAGAATTCTGTAGCTGGCTGCTCCATCATCGTGGCCTGTCCCCACGGACCATTGACCGGCATAACCGTTTGATCAGCAAGCTGCTGCCGGCGTTGCGTACCGACACGACGCGATGGGACGCTGCAATCGTACGCGATGTCATCACCGCGGAAGTGAAGCGCAACAAGATTCCAAATGCCAAGTGTGTCATCTCGGCTTTAAGGATGTATCTGCGGTTTCTGGCGTCGGTTAACCTATGCCGCCCAGGGCTGGACCTCGCGGTTCCGACCGTTGCACAGTGGCGGCTGTCGGCGCTGCCCAGGTATCTGGTGGAAGACGATATTGAACGTATCGTCAACTCATGCGACCTCGAAACAGATACCGGTGTACGAGACCATGCAATTCTGCTTCTTCTGGCCCGTCTCGGTTTGCGTGGAGGGGACATCGTCAATCTGCGTCTTGACGATATTGACTGGCGCTCGGGGCAGATTCAGATCAGGGGTAAAAGCCGTCGGGAAGTCCGGCTCCCGTTACCGCAAGATGCGGGTGATGCATTGCTCGAGTATCTTGTGCGAGTCCGGCCTTCGACCCCTGTCGGTCAGGTGTTCCTGTGCATGAATGCGCCATGGCGACCATTCGCGACCTCTGCGACCGTGTGTTCGATCGTCGGGTTTGCGTTATGCCGTGCCGGTATTTGGAAACCTCCATCGAAGGGTGCAAATCTCCTTCGGCATTCTGTCGCGACATCAATGCTGCGGGGAGGTGCTACCCTGGACGCTATCGGGACGGTCCTACGGCATCGATCATCCCAGACAACCGCCCACTACGCGAAGGTCGACGTGGTGAAGTTACGCGGGATCGCACAGCCGTGGCCTGGGGGTGTGTCATGCTAGCTCCCGCCATCAACCGTTATATCGAACTGCATCACGCTATGGGCTTCAAGTTCCACGCACAAAGCGGGCTCCTGCGAAGCTTCGCGGCATTCGCCGATGCACGCCAAGACGGATTCACTCGAACGCAGAGCGTTATCGACTGGGCGGGACAGGCTCCATCCGGCGCACAACGTCGGAATCGCCTGCTCACCGTACGACGATTCGCATTGGCCATGCAGGCAGAGGATCCAAACCACGAATGCCCGCCAGGTGACGTATTTGGCCGTGAATCCCCCAAGCGGGGTATCCAGCACATATATTCCTGCTCCGATCTGTCCACACTGCTGGCAGCAGCGGCACAACTTGAACCTGCTAGATCATTGCGCCCGGCAACGTACGTCACGTTGTTCGCGCTACTCGCAGCAACAGGACTGAGAATCTCGGAGGCACTCGCGCTGACGATCGACGACTTTACCGACGATGGGCTCGTCATCCGGGCGACCAAGTTCAGCAAGAACCGGCTGGTGCCGCTTCATGAGACCACTGATCTGGCATTACACGCCTATCTTGCGAGACGCGCGCGAGTCGGCGCCTGCGATCCGAACGTCTTTGTCTCGGCTAATGGACATCGCCTTTGCTACGACACGGTTATGTCCGTGTTTCTAAAGCTTGTCCGTTCAAGCGGACTACGCGAAGGTCCCGGCAAGCCAGGACCGCGGATTCACGATTTGCGCCACACATTTGCCGTGCGATCGCTGGAACAGTGCACCGGGGACCGACGCTCCATAGCACGACATGTGCTTGCCCTCAGCACATACCTGGGCCATGCCCACGTGGCAGACACGTACTGGTATCTACAGGCCACACCGATCTTGACGGCACAGATTGCCGCCGCTGGCGAAGTCCTGTTCTCGGGAGATCGACCGTGACCAAGCTTGCACACCATCTCGGATGCTTTCTGCGCGAGCATCTACCGCGCGAGCGCGGAGCCAGCGCAAACACGTGCGATGCGTATGCATATGCCTTCCAGCTGCTGGTCTGTTTTGCGGCAAAGAGTATGCATACCCAGCCGTCCTTACTGGAGATTGATCAGGTTGACGCTCCACTGATTCTCGCATTTCTGGAGCATCTGGAGAGTGAGCGACGATGCTCGTCAAGGACCAGGAACGCACGTCTCGCCGCGATCAAATCGTTTTTCCGCTATCTTGAATATCATGATGTTTCCTGCCTTGACCAGGCGAGGCGCATTCATGCAATCCCTCAGAAGAGAACCGACGAAGCGCTCGTTGACTACCTGACTATGCCGGAGATGCAGTCGATCCTGGATGCCCCGGATTCGACGACTTCAATGGGTATTCGTGATCGTGCAATGTTGCATCTTGCCTTCGCGGCAGGCCTTCGAGTTTCAGAGCTCGTTCAGTTGCGGCTCGACCAGTTGGAGCTTTCGCCGCAGGCTGCGGTTCACGTCTATGGCAAAGGGAGGCGTGAACGCGTGCTCCCGTTGTGGAAGCAAACCGCTACGGCAATACGTGCATGGCTTGCCGTGCGAGAGCAGGCGAGCGATCCAGAAGTGTTTCTGAATGCACGCGGTGGTGCCATGACACGCGCCGGCTTTGAATACATCCTGGACAAACATGCGAAGGCTGCGGCAGTCCTCCAGCCAACGATTGCGGCGAAACGCATCTCGCCACATGTGCTGCGGCATTCCTGCGCGATGCATACCCTGCAGGCAACACACGATGTCCGCAGGGTCGCTCTGTGGCTCGGTCACGCCAGAGTTCAGAGCACGGAGATTTATCTACGCGCAGACCCGACAGAGAAACTGGAAGCGCTCGCCGCGACCGGAATTCCGACCCTTCGGCGAGGCCGTTTCCGGCCGCCTGACGCTCTGATCGAGATGCTGAGATCAACGAAGCACTAGCCCGTTATGCGCAGCGTCATCAGGCCCACGGCCCTTACCGCCCCGTGTACTGCCGGCCAA